>NZ_QGDO01000003.1:0-600000 GCF_003149185.1 Sediminitomix flava
TTGGAAATCACAGGAATGGATGCGAGCTGTGGGACAAATACCGTAGATATTCCAGTAACACTTTACCGCATTCCAGATCAGTTGAGTTTGACCTCTATAGAGAATTGTATCTTGGATGGCACAACAGACTTGGAAGTGATTACGGCAAATACTGAAGTGATTTCAGGTTATACTTATACCTATACTTTGAGCGCTTTAAGTGGAGGTACATTCAGCTTAGATGCACAAGGTTCAGACGGTTCAGGTTTGGAGTTGGATAATATCAGCTTTGCGACAGGCAGTGCTAGTATTACGGCAAATATCAACTTAAGTGTTGGCGGTTTGAATGCGAGTTGTACGACAAGTTCAATAGATATCCCTGTAACACTTTATCGACAAGTCGATCAATTAACTTTAACTGCAATAGAAGAATGTTTGCAAGATGGTTCGACAGGTTTATTAATTGCGACAGAGAATACGAATCCTGTTGATAGTTATACTTATTCATGGAGTCTCACAGGTCTTTCGGGAGGAAGCATTGACTTGAGAACAAGTGGAACAGATGATTCGGGTTTATACTTTGACAATATCAGTTTTACAGGCAGTTCAACAGAGATTACAGCTGATTTGAGCTTGACGGTATCTGGAATGGATGCGAGCTGTGGCACAAATACAGTAACTGTATCTGTAAATATTCACCGCTTACCCGATCAACTCAGTCTGACAGCCCAAGAGTTCTGTACCTTAAATGGTGCAGACAATTTACAGGTTGTTGCAGAGAATGGGACAAGCCTTTCAGGTTATAGCTATAGCTGGACAATGAATAGCATCAGTGGGGGAACAGTCAGCATGTCTGCTACAGGCACAGATGGTTCGGGGCTTGAATTTGATGCGATTACATTTGGAACAGGAAGTAGTGAAATTACAGCCAATGTACGTTTGGAAATCACAGGAATGGATGCGAGCTGTGGCACAAATACCGTAGATATTCCAGTAACACTTTACCGCATTCCCGATCAGTTAAGTTTGACATCCATAGAGAATTGTATCTTGGATGGTACAACAGACTTGGAAGTGGTCACGGCAAATACTGAAGTGATTTCAGGTTATACTTACACCTATACCTTGAGTGCTTTGAGTGGAGGTACATTCAGCTTAGATGCACAAGGTTCAGACGGTTCAGGTTTGGAGTTGGATAATATCAGCTTTGCGACAGGCAGTGCTAGTATTACGGCAAATATCAACTTAAGTGTTGGCGGTTTGAATGCGAGTTGTACGACAAGTTCAATAGATATCCCTGTAACACTTTATCGACAAGTCGATCAATTAACTTTAACTGCAATAGAAGAATGTTTGCAAGATGGTTCGACAGGCTTATTAATTGCGACAGAGAATACGAATCCTGTTGATAGTTATACTTATTCATGGAGTCTCACAGGTCTTTCGGGAGGAAGTATTGACTTGAGAACAAGTGGAACAGATGACTCGGGTTTATACTTTGACAATATCAGCTTTACAGGCAGTTCAACAGAGATTACAGCTGATTTGAGCTTGACGGTTTCTGGAATAGATGCGAGTTGTGGCACAAATACAGTAACTGTATCTGTAAATATTCACCGTTTGCCCGATCAACTTAGCTTGACAGCCCAAGAGTTCTGTACCTTAAATGGCACAGACAATTTACAGGTAGCTGCAGAGAATGGAACAAGCCTTTCAGGTTATAGTTATAGCTGGACGATGAATAGCATCAGTGGGGGAACAGTAAATATGTCTGCTACAGGCACAGATGGTTCGGGGCTTGAATTTGATGCGATTACATTTGGTACAGGAAGTAGTGAAATTACAGCCAATGTACGTTTGGAAATCACAGGAATGGATGCGAGTTGTGGGACAAATACCGTAGATATTCCAGTAACACTTTACCGCATTCCCGATCAACTTTCACTCACTTCTTTAGAAGAGTGTGCTGCCGATGGAGAGACAAGTTTAAGTATGTTAAGTCCAAACACAGAGAATATTTCTGGCTATACTTATTCATGGAGTTTGTCGAATTTTACTGGAGGTACTTTTACCTATAGTGCTTACGGAAACAATAATTCAGGGCTTGATTTTGAATCTATTTCATTTAATGGTACTAGTAATGAAATTACAGCAGATTTGCAGTTGATTGTGGCAGGTATCAGTGCTTCATGTACTTCAAATACAATCACTATTCCAGTTACAATACACCGAATTCCTGAACAGTTCGCTCAGAACTCAATAGAAGAATGTGTGCTCAATGGGACTACAAATTTATCAGTAGTTGATGAAGTAGCTAACCCGATAGATGGTTATACCTATACGTGGTCGATTTCAAATATTGATGGTGGTAGTTTCAATATTAGCCCAACAGGAGCAAATAATTCTGGATTAAACTTTGACAACATCGCATTTACAGATGGCCGTACACAGATTACAGCAGATGTGAGCCTTGAGGTGGGTGGCATAAGTAGTACCTGTAATTCAACACATACCATTACAGTAGAAATCAATAGAATTCCTGATCAATTGACACTGTCATCAATCATAAGCTGTGAGATGGATGGTGCAGGAAATATTCAAGTTGTTGATCCTAATACGGTTGCATTAACTGATTATACCTATACTTGGTCGTTAGATAATCTTTCAGGTGGGGCAATCAATATTCAAACCCTAGGGGCGGATAACTCGGGTGTAGAATTTAATGATATAGATTTCTTCGGTGGAGGTTCTAAAATCACAGCTGATCTAAATCTTAGTATTTCAGGTTTAGATGCTTCGTGTACACAGTCTACTGTTAGTATACCTGTAGAAATCTACAGACAACCCGACCTTAGTGCCTATATCGCATTTGAGAGCTGTGTGTATAATGAAACGGAAGACTTGGTCTTGTATGAGGAACAGGCAGAAACCATAGTCGGCTATAATTACACATGGAATATTAGTGGGATAAGTGGAGGAAATGTATCCTATTCATCTTTTGGGAATAACAATTCGGGTTTCCAACTAGATGAAGTCACGTTCAATGGAGGAAGTAATGAAATCACTGCAACCATTGAATTGGAGCTTGAAGGTTTAGATGGCAGTTGTACCAATACAACTGTATCTATCCCATTAACCCTGCATCGTTTGCCTGATCAGTTCGATTTAGCTGAAATCTTTATTTTTCTATGTGAAGTAGATGGAACTGTAGTCGTAGAGGCTGTTGCAGAAAATGAGGTAGAGATCGATGATTATGTTTATGCTTGGACATTATCAACACCTTCAGGAGGAACTTTCAATATGGAAGACTTTGGTGTCAATAACTCAGGTGTGAATTTTAAAGATATCTTTTTTGATGCTGGAAGTGAGGTGATCACAGCCAACTTAAATTTGGTGGTCAATGGTCTTAACCCTGTTTGTGCATCGGCCTCAAAAGATATTCCTGTGACCATCAGTTTAAAAGCAGAAGAAGTAGTGCTACCCGACACCATACCTTGTGTGGTAGATGGCGAAAGTGAAGTGGTATTTGCTGAGCCAAGGGCAGAATTATTGGTCGGGATTACTTATTCATGGGCGGTGTCTGATCTTTCAGGAGGTACCTTGGAGACGGAGGCTTATGGTTTAAGTGATACAGGATTGCGTTTTAACAATGTCAATTTTGAGGATGGTGTTGACGAGATTACAGGTACAGTTACCCTAACACAAACAACAGATTGTAGTGTAACAGAACAGGATACAACTTTTACCCTAAGACGAAAAGCTGATCTCACTCAATTTACCCCACAATCATTGTGTTTAGTGGAAGGTGCTAGTAATGTTGAATTATTTGCACCACAAACTGAAACAGTCTCTAGTTTTGCTTATGCATGGCAAATACGCTCGGTAAATGGAGGAAGTTTTAGTCTGTTAGCCACAGGTTCAGATTCTTCAGGTGTCAATTTGAATGATGTGAATTTTGACGAGGGTGTAAGTCAGATTATTGCAGAGGTAGAAGTGACGGTAACTGGTGGTTGTGAAACCGTAAGCGAAGTTGTAGATATTGTCATTGAGCGTAGTGCCGACTACTCAAGCTTTACAGATCAAGACTTATGTGTGAGAAATGGGGAAGTGGATGTAGCACTGTTTTCAGAGCGTACGGAACTGATCTCAGGGTTTACCTATGGATGGACGATTACTTCAATAAGTGGAGGTACATTGAGTCTTGTAGAGTTTGGTAATAATAACTCTGGTTTACAACTGACAGATATTCAGTTTGATGATGATGCAACGAATATTGTAGTCAATATAGAAGTAGCTGTAGATGGAAGTTGTGATACAAGTCCTCATAACGTTGAAGTGACGATTAATCGAAAACCAAGATTGGATGATATAGCTGACATCGTCTTATGTGAGGTCGATGGCGCAGCTAGTGTGTTGGCTATGGATGAACTCTCAGATGCGGTCACTTTGTTCAGTTACAATAGTACTTTAGTCGCCAATTCGCTAGATGGAGGAACATTCTCCTTAGCACAATTTGGTGATAGTAATTCGGGGATAAATTTCGAGAATATCAATTTTGCAGATGGCAGTAACCAAATCCTAGCTGAAATAGAAATAGAAGTTCAAGGAGGTTGTGAAGTGGTCAGTGCGATAATTCCTGTAGAGATCAATCGTAAAGCTGATCTTAGTTATTTAGCTGATCTAGAACTTTGTGAATTAAACGGAGCAACAAATGTAGTGGCTATAGATACATTAGCAGAGTCAGTAGCTGGTTTAAGTTATGTTTGGGCCATTGACAATAGTACCTTAAGCGGAGGAACATTTGAACTTCTTCCTATGGGAACAAATCAAACGGGCTTGAACTTGAATAACATTCAGTTTTTAGCAGATAGCAGTCAGATTACAGCAGATATCATTGTGATTTCTCAAGGAGGCTGTGAAGACGTAAGCACTACAATTCGTATCACAATTAATAGAGAATTAGAATTTTCATCATATACAGATGTTGTATTATGTCTTGACGGAAATGAAGATACCGTCTTGGTCTATGATGAAATGGAAGAAAATATCTCAACTTATAATTTCCAATGGAGTCTGTCGGAAAATTTACAAGGGGGTGTAATGACAGTTACTCCATTTGGAAATATGAGTTCGGGTTTGAACTTTGAAGATATCGAGTTTGCAGATGGAAGCCTAGAAATTACAGGAGAATTACTGCTGACAGAGGTAGAAGGAGCCTGTGATTTTAGTCCTTTAACTATTCCAGTTCAAATCCAGAGAAAACCAAATCTTGATGAGATACCTGATATTTCGCTTTGTGAGGTTGATGGCACCACATCAGTGGTTGCTTGGGAAGGTATTTCAGAAGCAATCTCAGCTTGGAATTATAAATATACGATAGATGCAGCAAGTCTGAGTGGGGGAAGTTTTACCTTATCAACTTCAGGAAATAGTAATTCTAGCTTAAGCTTAAATACCATCAGTTTTGCAGAGGGAAGCAACCAAATTACAGCTAAAGTTGACGTAGAGGTGAGTGGAGGTTGTGAAACGGTAACTAAGGAAATCTTAGTAGAAATTCTGAGAAAAGAAGACTTAAGTACACTAGAAGATGTATCCGTTTGTGAAACAGATAGTAGCACAAATGTTGTGCTCTATGATGTGTTTGAAGAAACGATTACGGGTTTTAGTTATTCTTGGAGTTTTGTGACGGGCTCAGTAGATGGTGGTTCTTTCACATTAAGCCCTCAAGGTTCAAATAACTCTGGTTTGGAAGCAAATGATATTACTTTTGATGTAAATAGTTATGAAATAAATGCTGAGCTCGAACTTACAGTACTAGGAAGCTGTGAGGATGTGAGTACCATTGTGAGTGTTCAAATTCGACGTTCGGCAACTTTTGACCAACCGCTTATCTATGACTTCTGTGCTGGGGAGAACGGGAGTCTAGTGGCGGTCTCAAACGATACAGACTTATTCAATTTTACTTGGGCAGTTGATTCCATTTCAGGAGCAAATGCAAGTAGAACCACAAGCTTACGTACGAGCATTGAAAATACAACAACGGCTACTCTTCAAGATCTTTTTGTGAATAATGAAGATTTCCTCGATGAAGAAGGAATTATAGAAGTAGTTGCCACAATTACAAGTACGAACAAACAGAATACCTCGTGTACAACATCGGAAACGTATACCATTCAGTTTGTGAGAATTCCTGAGGTAGAACTACCGTCTAGTAGTGTAGAGGGCTGTTCTGAAACACCAAATATTCTTTATCCTTTTGGTGCGGATGACTATACCGATGTCTATAATTTTAGTTGGTCATTGGTTGAAAGTTCTTTAACAGGAACAAGTACAGTCGGTACTACTGAGATCAGATCATTAATTAATAATTCGACTGCGCAGAACCTTGAAGTCCTTATTCTGGATACTTATTTCTTAGATGCGAGTGTAACGGAAATAAACTTTGATGTAGAACTAGAGGCAACGAATAAAGTGGTAGAAAGCTGTCAATCACCAAGTAGTTCTGCCGTTTATAGCTTTACTATCAAGCGATCTCCTTTGGTGGAGCTTACGGAAACAGAAGGATCATGTGAAGATGGTTCTATTCAACTGCAATCAAATTATGCAGAATTGTCATTCTTAGCGTATTCTTGGACACTAAATGATGTACAAGGTGGTGGATTAACCAGTTCAGATTTGAATACTTTTGCGCTGAATCTTCAAGCCGATTATTTTGATCCGACGAGTTATGAGTTGAGTGCTTGGGCTAAGTTGGAAGTTGAAAACACGCTGATCTCTGATGGATGTATCGGGGTAGATTCTACTTGGGTCTATTTCCACAGAACACCAGATCCATCTTTCACAATGACATCTACCGTAGGTTGTGCCAACCAAGAGACCGTTTTTGATGCCACTTCTTCTGGTGTGCCTTTAGGAGCAAATACCTATGAATGGGATTTCAACTACGATGGAACAACCTTCAATACAGATTTAACAACAACAGATTCTATCGTCTCACATGAATTTAGTGGAGAAGGGACATACACGGTTGCTTTAAGAATAACGACTTCATTAGGGTGTACTTCATCTGATATATATCAAGAGACGTTTACAATACATCCATCACCTGAAGCGGTCTTTACAGCACCACTTTCAGTTTGTATAGATGAAATGGTGAATTTCACGAACTCTTCAACAAGTGGAATACCAAATGGAAGCTTGAGCTATTCGTGGTCTTATTTGGATGAGGATGGGGTAGAGGTCGGAACAGACAGTGTAGCAACTCCATCGTATACCTTTACTACAGCAGGAGTTTATACTGTATCGCTTACGGTAGAAAATGAATTGGGTTGTTTGGAGACTACAACACAAGATATTGAAGTTTTAGACCTTGCAGATATCAGTTTATCCGATAATGTATTTATCTGTTTTGGTGAGTCTGCAACACTTAGTGTAACAGGTGGCGCTAGATATGAGTGGAGTACAGGAGAAACTACAAATGAAATCAGTGTTTCACCTGAGTCAGATACTTTATATACGGTTACAACTTATAATATTAATGACTGCCCGAGAGTAGATACTGTATTTGTGAGTGTAATCCCTACGGGTACATTATATTCTACACAAGAAGCTTGTGAAGGTGAGCTCGTAACCTTAGATGCAAGCCTTGAGTATGACGGTTTGGTACAAGAGGTTACTTGGAGTACAGGAGAGCGTGGAACAAGCATTGAGGTAACAGAAGCTGGACTTTACTACTATGATGCAAAGGTAGTCCATATAGAATCTGGTGTGGAGTGTACGTATAGAAATGAAATTGATTTGACACTTAATCCTTTACCCGCTGAAAATTATACAGATGAGGTCTTGTTCTGTTTTGAAAATAATGCCACACTAGAACTTTCGGCTGTAGATGGTGAGCAGTTGACCTACTTGTGGTTAGATACAGAAGAAACAAGCCGTAGTATAACAGTTAGTGAAGAAGGCTTGTATAGTGTACTCATTACGGATATGTCGCATGATACAGAATGTACCACATTGGAAGAAATTTCAGTCCGAGAAGTATGTCCGCCAAACTTTACACCTCCGACTGCATTTACACCAAACGATGATGGCTTGAACGATTACTTCTACATACAAGGGGAGTATCTACAAAATATTAAACTAGGTATCTATAACCGATGGGGAGAAAATATCTTCTATAAAGAATATGCTGACCACACTGAATTGAAAGATCCTAAAAATGGATGGGATGGAACATACCGAGGAGAAAAAGTGCCATTAGGGGCTTATGTGTATATTCTGGAGTATGAGAGTGAATTCTATCCAGGTGAGAAGTTTAAAGAAGAACGTAGTATTACGGTTATATATTAGTATTGTATTTTTTCGAATTAAACTTTTATTCAATGTTAAAATCAATTTTTAAGTACTCAATTATCACACTAGGCTTGTTTTCACTTTTTTCATGTAGTGATGATGAAAATGGAACAGCAAGAGTTGAAGTTAGGCTAACAGATGCGCCAGCAGACTATGAAGAAGTAAACATCAATGTGGAGAATGTTCGCCTTAATCTATCTTCAGATGAAAGTGAAGAAGGTTGGAAAGACATGGAAGGTGTTGAAAGTGGAATGTACAATTTGTTGGAGCTGACAGGTGGTGTAGATGCACTCTTGGCGAACAATGAATTACCTGCTGGATACCTTTCTCAAATCCGATTAGTACTTGGGGATGGTAACAATTTAGTAGTTGACGGTACAGAGTATGCTCTTAGTACTCCTTCAGCCCAATCTTCAGGTCTGAAAATCAATTTACAGCAAGAATTGCTTGATGGCATCACATATAAAATCTTGCTAGACTTTGATGTCGCAAAATCAATCGTTGAGAAAGGCAATGGAGGGTATAGCTTAAAGCCTGTGATCAGAGCAATGGCTGAGGCTCAAACTGGTGCTGTGCTAGGTCAAGTGAACCCTGTGGTTCAGTCAATGGCATATGCAATTGTAGATGCAGATACGATTGCTAGTGCTGCGACTAGTGAAGAAGGAATTTTCTTTTTGAGAGGTCTTGAAGCAGCAAATTATAAAGTAGCTGTAGTTCCTGCAACAGATAGTGGTTATGCTACTGTTGAAGAAGAAAATGTTGAAGTGACGATTGGTGAGGTAAATGACTTAGGTGTTATTGACTTGTCAGAATTATAATAAGAAATACAAGAACCGCTTCTAAACTAGAAGCGGTTCTATTCTACAAACTTATAACCTATTATTAATTTCTTTTTATCAGACGGAAGCTTTCTGTTTGATTGCCATAGTTCAAATGAACGGAGTAGGCTCCTTGTGGTAATTTTGAAACATCGAGTTGATTACTTTTTTCTAAGATATATGTTTCAAGTACTGGCATTCCTAGTAAATCGTAGACAGTCACTTTTACTCTTTCTAAAGTCTGGAGTCTTAAGTTTTTGAACTGTACAATGTCTGCTGCAGGGACAGGATAGAGCATCAATTCATATGCACCCGCCTCTTTATTTAATGTAATGGTTTTCGAGTACTCATAGCTACCATCTAGGTCAACTTGACGAAGCCTGTAGTAGTTGTAACCTTGTAGAGGTTCTTGATGTGTAAACTTATACTGTTGGAGTACTTCAGTGGTACCAAAGGCCAATTCTTCTCCAATTTTTTCGAAGTTGATACCATCAATAGAGTGTTGTATTTCAAATACTTTACTATCAATTTCAGAAGCCGTTTCCCACTCAAGTAGAGTAGTAGTACCAAGATCTTTTACACTGAAACTTGTTAGGCTTACAGGAGTGATACGGTCACAAGATTCAGAAGGAAATGCATCTATAATTTTACAGATTGCAGAAGATGAACTGGGGCCAGCTTTAGGAATAATTTCTAATTGGATGTCTGTTGGAGTAGTGGCAGTTAAACTTCTTCTTAGTGTTACACAGATTTCAAGGTCTACAAAATCACATTCTTCCTCTTCATCATAGTCAGAATCTTCAGCACAAATACCGTCGTCAGCAAAGTCATTCCCTTCAATTTTAAATCCATCTGTTAGGTCATCGACACATATACCAAGGTTTACAATACCATTATTTTCTGTTCCTAATTTGATTCCTCCACCGCCATCACAACTCAAAGCGGTTTCACTTGCTTGACCAGTTACAGATGTATAAACATCTCCATCATAGGAGAATTGTATCTGAGAAATCTGAATGTTACTTCCAAGAATTGAGCTACCAAGTTCATCTAAGAAATTGAAACTCATATTTGATAATGAAGGAGCATTTTCAGCACTGATCGTATAGCATACTTCGAGTTCACAACTAAAGTCATTAGGTAATTCTAAATCTACATCAATATCTGTTGTGATGGTATTTCCTCCTACATTCTGGGAGAAAGAACATGCATTTGAGTTTAAGTTGTTTCCATCTATGCCATCTGTTTCAATTTTTTCACAGACTGAAAGAAGGTCGTCAGTTGGAACATTTTGAGCGTAGGAAGTTTGTTGTGTAAAGAACATTACACTTAGCATACAGAGGCTAAGGGTTAGTAGCCTTTGAGTAGAAGTAAACATGGTTTGTTTTTAGTTATAGGTTTTGATAATGATTAGGTTTTTCTTCTGATTTCCTTGAAAAACTCACGGGCGTGATATTTTTAACTGATCAGAATATTTAATTCAACTAGATTAAGGGAATATCATCTTTAAAGGTTCGGACTAATTTCTTTAAAACAACTTATTCATTAAATATTTAAAAAGTTGAATTGTAAGTAGGAGTTTAAATTAAAGCTATGAGATACAAAAAAATCCCCCTTCAGGAACTGAGGAGGGATACACCTAAAATTAACTAATTAATCAATTGATGTAGATTTAATTAGGTGAAATAACAAACAACTGAGTTATTCGTGTTCTAATGTAGTACTCTTCAGCATAGATTATTTTACGATTCTAGCTTCAAACTTACAGGTGTTAATTCATTGAAGTATAAAGACCATGTTAGCTGAGTATAAAAGACTGACTCAAGAAAGTCTGTTGCAGCTAGAGTCATCGTTTAGCGTGGTTTTACTAATGACTAAAATGGTTTTATGTCTTTCGAAAGATGTGCTTTGTTAAAAGATATAATTAAAGTGTGTAGTTATATAATCATGTAAAGAGATCTTAAGAATATTTTAAATAATTTGATTACGGAAATCTTAAATATTAGTCTAAGGTTCATTATTTCAGTCTGTTAGAGGGCTTAATTTACTCTAAGTATTCGGACTGGTTTACAGACCATTTTTGTTTTAAGAACAGCTTTTTACACAGGTTCTGATCATTTGAAAATCTCAAAACTGTTTAGCTTTCCTTAAGCATCATTAAAATCGATCTCATCACTAACTATACATATTTTTATAACTAATCAATTACTAACTATCCATTACGCTAAAACGACTATTAAATGAAAAATTCAATTATTAAACTTGGCATCTCGGTACTTATAGGCTTGATTATTTTTTCATGTTCGCCCACTGAAGAAATCAAATTCAACGAAACGGTTGATCCAGATTTAGCAAGTATTGTTGAGGACAATTATGTTGTGTTTTTAAAGGAAAGTTCAACTTCCAATGCAAGACAATCTCGCCTTTCATATATCGAAAGACAGGAGGTTATGACTGAGGATGCTGGTAATTTTGCCTCAGAGTTCAAGCTATCAAAGCTTAATGTGAACAAAGTTTATGGAGGGGTATTGAACGGCTTCTCTGTTAAAATTCAAGACAAATCAACTCTAGAGCAAATTACGAATGATCCAAGAGTTTTAAGAGTAATAAAAGATGAAATAATAACGCTTAATAAACCAACAACCAATGATGAGGTAAGTGCTTCTTCTACGCAAACCATTCCTTGGGGAATTACAAGAGTAAATGGAGGTGTAAACTACACAGGTAGTAATGTTGCTTATGTGATGGACTCTGGTATTGATTTAGACCATCCTGATCTTAATGTTGATGAAACTTTGGGTTTCAACGCTTTCACTAGAGGTAGAGACGGACGTTCGTTGGATGACTTAGATGGTCATGGAACTCATGTAGCAGGTACGATAGCTGCTATCAATAATGATATTGGTGTAATAGGTGTGGCAGCAGGTGCTACAGTTGTTCCTATAAAAGTGCTAAATTCTAGAGGTAGTGGTTCTTACTCTGGTATTATTGCAGGTATTGACTTTGTTGCAGCCAATGGTAGTGTTGGCGATGTAGCAAATATGAGCCTTGGTGGAGGTGGTTATACTCCTCTTGACGATGCCGTAACACTTGCTGCACAATCTTCTGGCGTGAAATTTATCTTAGCAGCAGGAAATGAAGCACAAGATGCAAGTAATGTTTCACCTGCTCGTGCAGAAGGTACAAATGTTTTTACAATCTCTGCTTCAGATATAAATGATAACTTTGCTTCTTTCTCTAATTACGGAGCTCCAGTAGATTGGTGTGCACCAGGTGTTAATATTCTATCTACCTTCCCAGGTGGACGTTATGTTTCTTATAATGGGACATCAATGGCTGCGCCACATGCTGCTGGAATTTACTTATTAGGAGCTGCTAAAGTTTCTGGTACTGTGAATAACGACCCTGATGGTAATCCTGATCCAATAATCAGTAGATAGTACTATCTACTCGATAGTTAGTCATGAGAGATAAAGGCAGCAAAGCGCTGCCTTTATTTTTTTATATTCATCGTGAGCAAATGCAAAACACTAGACTTTTCTTATTAGGTTAGAAATTCTATATCGTTTTGATCGCATTGAGCTTCAAAAAGTAGGAGTGTGTTGAACAATGAAATGCAAAATTTTAGTTTTCTGATTAATCTTATGTGAAAAGGGCGTGAAAAAGTGGATTTAAGCCACGTGTGGACGGACCTCTCCCAGGTAAGTCAACTTCTTTTTCGACTGTTGAAGCTCTCTGTAAATCTTTTCAAGTATGACTTTAGGGCTTAAAGCTAAGATTTGACCATAAAGCACATCAACCATAGTAGAAAATTTCCAGCCTTCGTGACGGAAAAGGAGCAAGTAGAGAAAAGCATCTTTGCGGTAATCAAACTTCTTTAGCTCATTTGGGAAAGATCGCCAAGTAAAAAATGAGTAAACCTTATCTCTAAATGGGATACTGAATGTTGGCTTCCTTCCAATACTACTATCTGAAAACCATCGGATATCTCTTCTTTTTGCATAAAGTTGATACGGCTTTTTCTTTTGGCTATACGACTTTTGTTTGGGTAAACTGCCGACTCTTTTCTTTCGAGCAAGGTAGAGCGAGTGTGCATAATCGGGGTCATAGCTACCATCTTTTTTCCTATTGCGTTTCAATTCACGATATAGGCTAGACGCAGCCACCTCCAAACATTCTGCAATAAAGCTAATGCTTAGTTTCAGTTCTAGCCCTTGAGCTAGAAGTTTTCTTTCGATATGTCGGAGGTTTTGAGACATTGGAATTTACACTCTTCTGAAGAGATAGTTTGATAGCAAAAATCATGCTATTCGTGTGAATAGAATCATAAAACACCTAAATCAAGATTTAAAGAGGTTTCTAAATTAGGTTTCACTTTATATTCATAAATAGATTTAATATGAAGCACAGGGATTTCAGTGAGCTTGATAAGTAAGTGACAAATTTCAAAGTTATTAATGCTCACGAGGATTAAAAAATCAAATAAATTTAGCCTACTCATAAAGAATGGTTTTTAGTGGGATCGATTTTCAAAAAACTAATATAAATATCCCCCAAAACAGTAACGTAAAGGGGGATTAGGTATAGTATAATTATATACCAAGAATAAAAAATTAGCTAGTGTTTTTAATTACTAATGCTCTACTTTGAACTCAAAATGTGTTACAGCTAAAAGTAGTAAAGTTAAGACCTTAGAACTGAGCTGTATTAATTTATATACTTCTGAATATACTTTGCCATTTTTTCTACAGCAACTTTAGTTTCAGTTGATTCAGTAGATTTAATTTGGAATACGTGAGGCATTCCTTCATAAATATCCAAAGTTACATTTTGACCAGCCATATCAATTGCTTGGTATAAACGGATAAAGTTACTTAGGAAGATTTCTCTAGTACCTCCTTGGATTAATGTAGGTGGGAAACCTTTTGTAAAATCACCATAGACTGGAGAAACATAAGGATGCTTTTGATCTTTTGGATCTGCATAAGCATCAGCCGAAGGTCCTAATACTTTTTTATAAACGTAGTTTGATTCGGCATGTTTGAGCGTCATATATGTATCTCCTGTTTCAGTGATATCTGCCCAAGGAGACCATAGCACAACCACAGCAGGCATACCAAGACCTTCATCTCTTAATCTCAACACAGATCCTCCTACAAGACCTCCGCCCGCAGAGTCACCGAAAATACCGATGTTTTCCATAGTGAATCCTTGTGCATTCAAACCTTTGAAAACATTCACTACTTCACCTGTAATATCTTTCCATTGTGCATTTGGAGCAACTGTATAATCAATCGAGATCACTCTCATTCCTGTAGCATTAGCAGCAAGGGCCGCACTTGTGATTGTGTTATCAGCACTAAACATTGTGTAGCCACCACCATGAGTATAAATCAAACGTTTTCCGTCTTCCTTCCATCCTTTCGGTGTAATTTCTAAAACTCGAATGCCTCCAATTTTTTGTTCCTCAACAGTGATTTGATATTTTTCTTTCACATCTGCTTCTCTTCCAAATGCTACTTTAGACATTATGGCATTCAATTGCTTCCAACCTTCAATATTATCAGCAGCAGGTGCAGTTGGTCCCGCAGCTGGGTTAGGTGTATTTTTAAAGATATTTTCCCAACTTTCAGAAACGGTTGAAGCAGCATAATTTCTTATATCAACATCAGATGGTATAGATTCTTGTGCATAAGATATTGTAGCAACAGAGGCCATAGCAAATAAGGTTAAAACTGATCTTTTAATTTGTTCTAGTGATTTGAATATTTTTCTCATGTTCTATTTGTAATTTTTTCGTTGTATTGATACTACAAATTTACATACCTATACCCCTTTCTTTACTTCTTATTGGTTCATTCAATGATCCAATACGGTCAAATCTATCTCAATAAACATTGGCTCTTATTACCCTTTATACTCTTTGATAAAATCCAAAATAATTGGATTTAACTTATCTGAAGCGTCCATGGTAATCCAGTGGCTCACTCCTTCAAATGTATGATACTTAAAGTCGCCGTCAACAAATTCAGCTGTTCCAGCCATTTGTTCTTCAGCTAATGCCATATCTCCTGTACTCCACACAGCTTGTACAGGGATTGTTGCATTTGGTAATGGTAATTCTCCCGAAAATGCCGCCATAAAATTAGCTCTATACCAGTTTAGACCTGCTGTCATTCTTCTTGGGCGAGAAAGCGCTGTAATCCACGTTTCTACTTCAGGGTGATTTTCTACAAATGCTCTGAATAAAGCCCAATCATCTTTCGCTAACATGGTTTCAGCAATTCCTTCAAACTGATAGAATAATGCATACCAACCTAATTGTTTTTGACGGATTCCCGCCTTTGCGTAAGAGTTTGGATGACCTACAGATAATGGCATATAACACTCAAAACGATCTGCATGAACAGTGGCCAAATACCAACCAACAAATGCTCCGAAATCATGCCCCACTAATCTTGCTTTTTGAACCCCTAAATGATCCATCAATGCTAATGCATCAGCGGCAATTTTATCTATTGTATAATGCTCAACACCTTCTAATAACTCACTATCACCAAATCCACGTTGATCAGGAGCAATTACTGAAAAACCTGCTTCTACTAATGGACCTATTTGATTTTCCCATAAATCTGCTGAGTCTGGAAATCCATGTAATAATAATACCGCTGGACCTTCGCCTTCATAAACATACTTAAGATTAATGCCATTAATAATTTCTGATTTTTTTTGATATTTCATCATTATATATTTTTGGTTTGAAAAAAGTTTTCTGTTAAAAGAAGTATCTCGCTTTGATTGTTGGTGCAAATACGAAGTTGTTTGCTGGGTTGAACGATGGGTTCATTACAAACTGAGCACCTGGTGTTAACCACATATCTGGGAACAGTAGCATTTTCCAATATACTTCTGCTTGCCATTGACCTTCTGTACGTAGTGGCCCCAACAAAGTACTTAGGAATTTCTCATCCTCTGTAGTCGGGTTATTCAGTTTATCTGCATTTACAGGGTTGATTCTTGAATAGTTTATTGCAAAGTTTAATTCACCTTGAATATTAAAAGGTTGTAATAGAGCAACACCTGCGGATGCTACGATATCTGATAAAGTTGCGGCACCTGCTGCACCACCAGTAATATTACTCCAAGCACCATTGGCAAAACCTACTACATTTCCCCATTGCTTACTACCGTGTACTTTCACTGACCAACCTGGCTCAGAAAAATCTGAATACAATGTTTCTGCAGCTCTATCCGTCCACATTACTGTAGCATGTAAGTGGTCAAAATCGTTTGCTCCACGCACCCAGTGCTTACCTACTTCTAAACCAGCAACCACTGTTCCGTGTCTTAATCCACCCCAGTCAATGATACCACCAATCTGGTTGTTATCTTGTACAATACCTGAAACATAAAGTTCTGAATCTGCGATTGGTTTCCAGTTAAAGGCAACACCTACTGAAGATGCACCCATTGGTAAAACATGCCAAGGCACTGTGTTAGCACTATTCGAAAAGGCTACTCGGTTATCTTTGAATCGGTTAAAGTCTAAAACGCCTAGTGGAGAAATATAACCTGCTCTAATCCAAGCACGGTCTTTTTTAAACTTTTGCTCCCAGAATACGAATGGTAAAGTAGCTCCACTCCAAACGTTGGTCATATCAACACCACCACCTATACCTGTGGATACCAAAATAAACATTGGCGAGATATCACCATATCCATGTCTAACATCCATTACGACATTAAGACTACCTTCCCAATCTTTTCCTTTATTAATTGGTGTCCATTTAAAATCCATGGCAAATACACCAGCGCCAGCAGTATTTCCCATCTGAGGGAATTTTAAATGTGATTGAGGAACAATAGAAAAAACATTGTGATAACTGGCTCCAATTTGGATACCCGTTCTTTCATACAACCCTTCTTTCCATTTAAAATAAGGCCCAATATTCATATTGACGATAGCTCCTGGTTCTGGAAAGCTATGATTCAAATCTGTTTTAATATCTCTAGGCTGTTCTGGTGTTAAGCCCTCAAGATTAGGATAATGTGGTAGCGTATCTGCATCGTATCTTATATCCTTTTGTTTGTTTTGAGCATAAGATTGATTGATAAAAGCTCCCGTGATACATATTAATATCAACAGAGACTTGCTAATTGGTTTTATAATAGATTTCACTTTATTGTTGGTTATATCTTTAATTTGATTTTGTAGGAATATTGTATGTAGAAAGCTTTGATTGCTCTTTACATTTTTTGAGTAGATGTATGCGATAGTCATTGGATCGACCATCGCATACTTGAGAAGATCATTTATTAGATCGCATCAAAGTTATTGAATAACGATACTGCTGTTTGCTCTCCTACTATCTGGATTTTATTTCCTTCAATTAAACCTTCAATTGACTGAGGATTAGTGAAGAAAGCTAGGAATGTTTCCTTATCCATCTTTAGAGTAGTTTGAACAGCATTCTTATACTCATTGATATTATCTATATATTGACAAACCCCTTTTCTAACGTGGAAACCTGCTAATTGCTGATTACTATCTGTAATTTCGATGGCAATAACATGATCACAGTTCTCTGTAGCTTCAGGATTGATTCTTACTCTTAAAGCATCAATAAACTTATTTGCATCTTTATCAATCTCAAATGGTTGAGGAGCAATATTCTTAGGCATTGGACCAACACCTGTCAAGCCTCTACCTTGAGATAATAAGAAACCTCTAGCAATTGATGAAGTTTGAGAATAACCAGTTTCGATCATTAATTCTCCTTTCCACTTCAAAAGATCTTGGTTGTTTTCGTCCAATACTAACAAGTGGTTGATCAATTCCATACTCCAAAGCAACTCTTTATTTTCTTGAGCTTCTTTCGCTAATTCTACTACTTTATCATAACCTCCTAACGCAGGTATTAAACGCTCAGCTCTTGCTTTTGGAGGAAGTGTCAACATTGTTGAAGCATCTCCGTTCCACCATCCCATTGCAATATTTGCGATATAAGGAGGATACCAAGTTAGTGTTCCGTAGTTTTGAGACAATTCTGGAGTATTCAACATGTGCTCAGGTAATTTCACGAAGTCACGTAATTCCTCAGGACCCTTACCTTGAAGCATACCTCTTAATGTTTGGTCCATCACCAATCGCAAGAAGTCACCATATGCACTCAAACGTTTTGCAATCTCTTCTTTACCAACAACTGCTCTCGCATTTACGTTGATCAAGATTTCCGGAGATAACTCCTCTAAAACATCAATTGATTCTACCCAGAAAGCTGGATCTCTGTAGTCCGCACCTCTTGGCGTATAAAGGTTAGGCATCATTGGAGCAAAATTGTTCGTAAACGCAATATTTCTCGATGGCACCCAAAGTGTCAAACAATCATCTGTATCACTTCCACCTTTAGTAAAGAACTGAAGATCCAGTCCTGCGATGTTCATCATCTCACCGTTTTCCACCTCTTTTGTTACAGGTTGGAATCCACCCGGTTCGTAGTTCAGAGAGAATCCAACTGCACTATCTTCACCTTCTTTTGGAAGATACATTTGCACTTGCTGGATTAATCTACCCCATTGTAATGGCTGAAGTTCTGGGAAGTTACCACCTGTTCCTCCACTATTCGCCATATTGTAATTTACTTTCGGGTGACCGATGATCATCACATCTTCCTCACCTTCAGTAATATATTTTGCACCGTGTACATAGTGAGAGTGACTATAAATTACGGCTTTAATAGGTTTGTCAGTAACCTTACGAATTTCCTCTTTATATCTGATACCGTCTTCGCTATTTTCTCCTGCATCGTATACAATAACACCCTCAGGAGCTACGATAAATGAAGCATTAAGACCTACACCAGTAATAACGTAAAAGTCTTTTGCAATTTCTATAGTCTCTTTCTTTTGATAAAAAACTTCATCTAATTCACTGAATACTTGCTTATGGGCTTTACCGCCATTGGCTCCCACACCATATTCTACATCTATTCCCATCGCATAATTTAAAGAAGGATCTTTAAATTTACCTTCCTTATCTTGGGCGTTTACATTATTCATAAACACAAATGCTGAAAGCACTGTAGCTGCTAATACATTTCTTCTTGTTGATTTCATATTCTCGTTCTATTTGTAATTTGATAATACAAAAGTACAGCAAGGGAGATCGGTCAGCCACTCTTATAGGTTCAGGTGATAATCCAAAAAGTTCAAGAGTACTTATTGGTGTAAATTATTGTAGAAAAAGTATCGATCCTTCTTTATAAACAATTTGAACTTCATGGATTGTTTATATTGTAGATCTAACCTACAATTCCATTTATGCTTGAATTAATTTATCAGGAAGCGAATATTGAACAATTATTTGAGGTATTGACAAAAGAATTGAAAAGAGATGCTAGAGATGGCAATCACTTTCTTTACACTCAAGATGATTCCTTTATCCACTTCTATTTTTATAAACTTATTCAGGGGTTTGATGTCTTCTTATCAAACTGTAAATACAAGGAGGACATTCACACACAGAGGTTACCTGATAATGACCCCGATCTTATTTTTATTAATATTGTTAGAATCGGAGATGTTTCTCATGAATTAGTAAATGAAGAAGGTCAAAAACATTTAGACGCCGATAGTCAGAAAAGAATATTGATTTACAACGGCATGTACCCAATAGAAACGTATTTTAAAGCGAATACACATTTCCAATCATTAGGTTATTATGTTTCTAAAGAAGCTTTCTTTGAATTGATGCCTGATCATCAATCGGTTTTCCGTAAGTTATTCCCTGGTACTGAAGGTTTGGCTTACTATACTTTCCTCCCTATCGAATTAAACCCCTTACTGGACGATGTATTTCATTTAAGGGAAAAAGTGATAGGTTCCAATCCTCTTATTCTAGCTCGAGCATTAGAGATCTTTGCTTTATTATTTCAATCTATTATTGGGATGTTGGATAAGGATGACCTGAATGGATTGCATTATGATGATTATCAAAGGCTCTTAAAAATAAGAACTGTATTGAGTGGTAATTTTGATCAGAAAATAGTGATAGATGACCTTGCAAAAGAATTTGGTGTAAGTGTTTCAAAGTTGCAGAGAGACTTTAAAATACTCTTCAATTCAACTATTTATCAATATCATCTTAATGAAAAAATGGAGGAAGCCTATAGAAGATTGAAAAGTGGAACCCAATCGATCACTGAAGTAAGTATGGATATGGGCTATGAAAACCCATCCAAGTTCTCAGCCATGTTTAAAAAGATAAAAGGCATGAACCCGAATGAAGTATTAATATCCAAGTAAATGGAGGTAGAATAGCAAATTAGGAAAAGAAATAGATTTGTGTTTAACATATATTACTAATAAAATAAAGTATTTTGATTATCAACTGTTTATGTTATTGGATAATAAGTTATTCGTAAACCAATTATTAACATTGAAGTATGAAGTTCTCCTTTTTAATCTCTTGTATTTCTTTTTTTCTAATTTCATTACAGTTAAGTGCTCAGGAAACAACGCTACAGTTGGCTAGTCAAAACTATATCGAAGTGATGGGGGAGTCTAAAATTGAGTTAGAGCCTAATCAGATATTTATTAATATCCGATTCAAAAATTATATGGCAAAAGTCAATAAAGATGTGTCTTTGGAAAAAGCACTTTTTGAGCAATTGAATGAATTGAAGATAGACCTCACTAAACAATTGGAAATACGTTATGACCCAAATCATTTGAATGCAAATTCAAAGTTGATGAGTAGTGAAAACACAGCTAAAGTTGAGCTTACGCAATTAAGAAAGAATTATATCGTTCAGTTGGGGAGTGCCGTAGAAGCAGAACAATTGATCAATTCTTTGAAGAAAAATAAAGATATCGTATTTGAATTGGAACGTATCGACCACACAAACTTGGAGTCGTTCAAATCGAAAGTGCAGCAAGAGGCGATTAAGGAGGCTAAGGCGAAAGCAGAAGAACTTACATCGGCGATTGGTCAAAGTATTCGAAAGGCAAGTCTAATCAGAGAAATCGAATCAGCTACATCTTCAGAGCCTTCCAAAAATGTTTTCATTTCGGCTCAATATCCAAATGGTATAGACCATACTCCAGAAAAATCATTTCAGAAAATTATCCTAGAGGCGAAGTACTTAGTTCGGTTTGATTTGCACTGGAATTAGACTTATGTTCCTTTTTATGGTCTTAAGACGTATCGTTAGTTGTATGAAAGTGAAGTTAATTACCGCCACCTCCTTTTCTATGAAGATGGCGGTATAGTTGTATTAGTTTTTAAAACTACTTTACCCTCTCAATGGCAGGTAGTACCCAAGTCTTATCAAAATACTTTTCTGTTGGAGCATAGATTCTGAAATAGGTAAACCATCCTTCATCTGGGTTGGAGTAGATAAAGTTATTATCCAACACACCTTCTGGTTTTGATGGACCAATAGTAATGGTCACCGAACCATCGCTATTCACTTCAAGTTCTTCACGAGAAGTAACTCCAGGTCTACGATCCTTATTCTGCACAAAACAACGTGTAGCTTGCGAATAGACAATAAATGACCAGAATTGCTTCATGGGCACATCGGCAGGAATCGTGATCTGATAAGTGTTCGAACCATCAAGCCATGCACCATCAGCATCTTTGTATGAAGCTAGGTATTTAGATCCTACGCCAATTAGGTTTTTCATCATTCCTTCCGACATTGAGAAAGCCTCATAGGTGTATGATGCTAGACCATCCAACTCCTTATAGTTACCCTCTTCATTGTAATGGATTGGGTTAGTGAGTCCGCCTAGGTGGACTGTATATTTAGAGCCCTCACCATAGAATGGCTCAATCAAATGATCACGACCGTTAGAAAGTGCTTCAGCCATCGCCTTGCCATATTCAGCCGCTTTGATTAAAATTTCTTTCTGCTTTGCAGTAGGGTTAAATGGTTTTCCTTTTTCAATACCTACACGCTTCAAGAACTGTAGAATATATCTTGTTTCCTCAGGGAAATCTTCGATCTGTACAACTTCATGCAGTCCTTCCCAGAATGCATAACCTTCTGGCCACCACCCTTCGTAGTAGGTATTCCCAATATTCAATACTTTGGTATCTGGTTCTGCACCCAATGGGTAAAGCTTATGTCCTTCTTGAAGACGTTTTGTTTCTTCCTCGCCAGCAACAAGAATTCTCGTCCCGATCCAGAACAGATTGGTTCTTACTCTGATCACAAAGTCAGCGTCATGATTAGCTGGCTCTTCCATCTTCTCATGTAAGATTAAGTATTTTGCTCCTTTTCCTAGATCTTTGCCAGCCAAACCAAGATCAGCTACCCAACGACTCTCAATATCATTGATTATACCCCCTGTTTTCCCTTCGGGAATCTCCAGGATTAATGGACCGGACTCCTCCAAGTTTGGAAAAGCTACCATGTAGGGTGTATTCAAGTTTGAGGTAATAATATTATACTTCTGCTCAGGGGTGTTGTAAGTAACAAAATCAAGGGGGCCACCAACTTTTAGATTGGCAAGACGCCACATTTGATTTACCATTACTGATGTTCCCCAAAGATAAGATTGGGTAGCACCATGAAAGGCCATCTCATCATACATTTTCGAGACAGAAGCATCGGTTAGATAGCCCGATTTTTCATATTCGATCGCTGTTGAGGCTTCACTATTTGAATCGGATTGTACCTGACAGCTAGCAAATGCTAAAGCTATCATCAGGGAAATATATTTTATTTTCATGCTAATCATTTTACTTGATTTCAACAATATCATTCAACATCCATGAGTTATCTTGGTAAGCCTTCTCTGGACCATAGAATCTGAACAGCAAAAAGAAATGCTCAATGGCTTCTGTAGGAATGTAGTTTACACCATTGTTAAGTTCATTTGGACCGAAGTAAATATCACAAGTACCATCCGCATTCATTTGTGGTTCTTCTGTGGAAGCAAGTCCGATTCGATCTGAGTTTCGGATATATGAAGCCGTAGCAAGGTCATAAGCAAGCACAGACCAGAACTGAGATACAGGTACATTGGGAGGTACTGTCAGCTTATAGTTTTTCTTTCCGTCTAATACATTACCTTCTTTGTCATGTGTCAATTTTAGGTAAGCTGTTGCTTTTCCTAATTTCACTGGAGGTGAGATGTACATATAGAAAGTAAATGCCTTATCATCTACATAGATCTTGTTTTCATCCTCATAGGTCATTTGAGTCGCAATCATAGAAGGTGCTACAGGAAGTGCCCAATGAGAATGATCTCCCCAACGCATCGGCGGAAGATTTAAAATATGATCTTGAAGT
Source organism: Sediminitomix flava (assembly GCF_003149185.1). Taxonomy (NCBI): domain Bacteria; kingdom Pseudomonadati; phylum Bacteroidota; class Cytophagia; order Cytophagales; family Flammeovirgaceae; genus Sediminitomix; species Sediminitomix flava. The sequence goes on from NZ_QGDO01000003.1 coordinate 23,450, forward strand.
TCAAGATGCACTTCGCTCATTATGTTATCAAGAATTACTTTTTGTTCTTCAGAAGGAGAAAAATTCCCTCCTTTCTCAATTCCGATAGAGCTCAGCATGCCCATCGCGTATTTATCTTCTACTCTGATTTCTTCATAGTTGACAACCTTTTGAAGCTTCTCGAAGAATGTATGGTCGAAAGGAAATACGGATGCATATTCCATATCGTAGATGTCCATATGAGGCAATCTCTCACTATCGTTGTAATAATACTGTGCTGACTTGGTCTTGATATATTCTTCTGCATCAGCTAATGTCTCAGGGGCATTGTTCGGGAGAATAATACGAATTGTTCCATAACCTCGGTAGGTTCTCAATGGCACCGGATAGTATCCCTCAGGTACTGTAATGCTCTCGTCATCGGCTTGGTATAAGAAATATTTTCCACCTTTTCCTTTATCATCTCCGGCTCCACCAACATCGACAACAGGTCTTTGCCAAACATCAAGTAAGGAACCAAATACTTTGAATTGCTCTGTTTCGGCAGGGATTTCAATTACTACAGGCGAATCTTTTACATCATAAATAAGCTGTAGATAGAGCGTGGAGTTATTAGGTGTCGGTTGTTGGAATTTCCAGTTAGGAGGCTGAGAGAAGTAAGCTACTTGATTGAGTTTTTGTCTTGCTTCAATCGCTCCTTCAATCATTTGATTACCTGCTACCAATGGTTGGCCCCAAATGGCAGATTCGAACGCTCTTCGCTCAAAACGCTTCTTTTCTATATTGATTTCTGAAGATTCCTCTGAGCTCATATTTTGACTCAATGCACTACTATTTGCACCATAAATTAAAAGTAGGACAGCCAAAATCGTCTTGAATGTGATATGCTCTATAAATTTCATGATTGATAAATTAGTGGTAAATGTGAATGCTTTGGAGTGTACTCTGCTTTTTAGGTTATTGATTTATAGTGTTTGATCAGTTGTATGTGAAAATATTTATTGCAAATTTCGGTAAGAGTCGACAATTCTTTGTTTCATGTTTATACCATCTACATTCACAAAAAAGGCAACTTTAAAAAGCTTCAATTTTTATGGACGAAAGTGATCGCTTAAGAATAGAAACAATAGAACATGCTCCAAAACGGTTTTATGAGGGTTTAAGTGAAAAATATGGAGGGAAATGGGATGGTACACGCTTTTCAGGTAAAACAAACTTTGGAGAAGTGAATGCTGTGTTATTAGAATATCCAAATCAAATGCTGGTTTCATTAGCTGATTATACTCTTCAGCAAGTTGTAGAAGTCGTCAATCAACCACAAGAAGGTGAAAGAATGGTTTCTATTCGAATAGGTTTTCATGGCAGTATGATAGGGCAATCACAAAAGATGGGCTATTCAGAAGGTATTTTAGTCTACGATGCCAATAGACCTTTTAAAGTGCTGTTTCCAGCCAATAAATTAATTCGATGGATGTCTATCCAATTTCCGTTATCTGTTATAGAAAGTTGGATGCCTAAAGAAAATCAAGATGTTAAGTTTTTAAATAGTCTTCATGAAGAAGATAATTGGTTTTTCTATTATCGTTTGACACCCGAAATTGAAGCTTTGGTGAGAGATGCGTCTATGTATTTAAATAATTCAAAGTTAGTACGTCCTTTGCTCTATGCGAGAGCTTTTGAAATTATCGCTCGAATTATGTTATTAGTAGAAGAAGATTCGAGTAAAGTAGTAATAAGTAAAAAAATACATCCTGATGACTTTGACCTCATGTATCAGATAAAAGAACAATTGTTGAGTGACTTATCTCAATTGCCGAATATTGATGTATTAAGTACACAATTCAATATGAGTAGTTCAAAGCTTCAACGTTCTTTTAAAGCCGTATTTGAATTGCCTATTATCAAATTTTATAATAGGCACCGTCTTGAAGAGGCTAATCGGTTGCTGAAATACTCCAACAAATCAATCATTGAAATAAGTGATGAGTTGGGTTTTCATAGTGCATCCCATCTAAGTCGAAAATTTAAGGGACAATTTGGCTATAGTCCCAATTCATTGAGAAATGATTTATGAAATAAAGACTATAGAGGTATTATATTCTTTTTTCTTCTTTGTAAGAATAGTGAACTTTTAAAGTCCTAATGATCATTGGAGTAGGTAAATTGATCAATTCTTTGAAGAAAAATAAAGATATCGTATTTGAATTGGAGGGTATTGATCACATAAACTTAGAGTTGTTCAAATCAGAGAAATCGAATCAGCTTCATCCTCAGAGTCTTCCAAAAATGTTTTCATTTCGGCTCAATATCCAAATGGTATAGATCATACTCCAGAAAAATCATTTCAGAAAATTATCCTAGAGGCGAAGTATTTAGTTCGGTTTGATTTGCATTGGAATTAATTAGTTTACTAATGTGAAATGGGTATAGAATAATTACAGTCTCTTTAGGTTACATTAGTTTGTGGGTACTTAAGTTTTTGAATTTATAAGATTTCAGCCTAAAAGATATTTTTTCAAAACGACTTATTTTATGTAGTTAATAGTTATATCCATTTGATTAAAACTAATTGATTTAATCAAATGGATATATCCTGAGAGGACTTAATTATTGCTTTTCTACCACCGGAGGAATCCACTCCCCATTTTGTGCATTTTCTTTAGGAGCATACACTCTTAGTGTCATCATGAAAGTGCCTTCTGGTGCTGGCAACCAGTTAGCCACTTTATCTTCAGACGGACGCTCGTGCTGGAAGTAGATCTTCAATGAACCATCAGCCTCATACTTCAAATCCGTTTTGTTGCTCAATGCATATCTGTCCAATGGGTTCTCTACCAAGTAGGCATCCGCATCATACATCGTTAATGACCAGAATGCATTTTCAGGAGGCATGTTTCCGTTCTCAAAAGTTAATACGTATTTGTGATCACCATGAAGCTCATCATCATTTTGATCAACACGTGTTAATGGATAGAAGGCATCTTCAATCAAGTTTCCGCCAAGACCGAGATAACTCCATCCTGCTCTCAAGTCGTAGTCCGCACCGTAGCGACCCATTTCGTAAGTCACCGTCCAGCCATTTTTAATCACACCAAGATTTTCTGCAATTTCCATTAGTCGTTTATGACCTTGTGCAAAACCTGCTTTAATGCCTACGGCTACTTCAGCATCGAAATTGTCAAGAGAGAATTCTTTTCCAGCTTCAAGACCAATCTTTTTCATTTGAGCTAAAATCGGAGCATCTGCTTTGTAAGTTTCGCTTCCTGCCAAAATACGGTTGGTATTGTTGAAATAAGTTTCAACGTCCATTGAAAGTACCGCTTGATTTACATCCACTGGAAACTCAATATCGGCTAAGGGCACATTTGCAGGAGGTGTGAAGTCCGTACCCCAAGCTGAAAGCGGTGTCAGTGTCACTTGATCTTGTAGTGCATTTACAATTGCGTAATCAGCTTCTTCACCCGAACAGTAGATACGCCCTCCAATACAAGTGATATTGGTATTGGAACGAATTAGCTCCATCCCTTCAGGAACTTGACCTTCCCAGTTTGGACCTGCGATCAAGAAGTTACAAGCTTTTTCTCCATGTGTTCTTGAGCCTGGAGCTTCCGGAACATCATTCCATGCATTAATAATTTGCATGATCCAATAGCGGTCTTCAATAGCAGGCACGGAAAGCACGAAAGGCTCTTCCCTCAAGTCCAATCCCGCAAAAGAGTAAAGGACATCTACATTGAAACCTACCACCATTTTATTAGAAGCATCTACAAATCGGCGAGCATGCCCGAACTGTCCCATAGGAGCCATCAGCCCTTTTGGTTCCGTAGTATAAGTGATGCGTTGGAATTGCTTCTCCCACAACAATAGTGGTAAACTAAAAATATAAGCGTCTTCTGCAATCGTTGTTGCTTCTTCTTTACTGATCTGTGCAATCGGCTTAGATGCAAAACTCAATTGAGAAAGCAAAAGCATCATTGCCATTAAAAATGGAATAGAATTTCTCTTTTTCATATCTATATGTGTTTTATTAGTTTAGTTGTTTTTTTGAATTGCTGGAGGCAACCATGATTTGTTAAATACAGATTCCATTGGCGTATAAATTCTAAGCGCTACACGGAAGCCTCTTTTTGGGGCCGGCAACCAGTTTGAAACTTTATCCTCGCTTGGACGCTCTGCCTGCATATAAATGGTTACAGATCCGTCTGCATTATAAGTCATATCACTACGATCACCCCTTCTATATCTATCAATTTCATTCGCCACTAGATAACTTTCGTCGTCATACATGGTCAATGACCAGAAAGTATGTGCAGGTGGCATATTTTCTTTCGTGAAAGTCAATGTATAATTGTGTTTACTTCCATCAAGGATTTCTCCATCCGCATCAAGGATGGTTGTTGGATAGAAGGCATCTTCGAGCAAGTTTCCACCTACACCAATCATTGTCCATGCGGAACGGTAGGTATAGTCTGTCCCAAAACGTCCCATGTCATAAGTTAAAATCCAGTTGTTTTTCAACTCTCCCAAATCACGTGCTCTGGCAAAGATGGCTTGCTTAGCTTCTGCTACACCTTCATCAATCGCCTTGATTTGTGCTTTGCTAAAACCTTCAAATGAAAAGTCTTCTCTGGGAGTAATGCCCAATTTTGCAATGCGCTCCATCATGGGTGTATCTACCGTATAAGCAGGGTTTTTGATCAATAGGCGAGAAAGGTCTTTGAAGAATGTTTCATTACTCTTTCCAAAAACAAGCGCATTCACATCTTTTGTACCGTCAACCGTTTCATTCAATGCAACATGAGCTGGCACTTGATAATCTTTATTCCATTGAGAATAAGGGATAATTTTAACTTCATCCTGAAGTGCATTAACCTCTGCATATTCCTCAACACCACTACAATAGGTTCTCAATACGATCAGCGTAATTTCAGTATCTGTACGAACTAGATCCATTCCAAATGGCACCTCACCAGACCACTCAGGGCTTACGACAAAGAAAGTACGTGCTTGTCCTCCATGTGTTCTTGAAGTCGGTACTGCAGGAACACCGTTCCAAGTGTTGATAAACTGCATCAGCCAAAAGCGGTCGCCCATTTCAGGTAGCGTAATTACTAGAGGCTCGTCTGTTGTATTGATACTTGCAGATGAAATCAATACGTCTGTGTTCGCTCCGACAAACTCCCTACTTTCAGCATTGGCAAATGCTCTACCATGCGCAAATTGATTGACAGGTGCTTTGGCATTTTGCGCTTCTGTAGCATAGCTGTTTACATAATATTGATGCTCTATCCATACTGCAGGAAGTCCGAATAAGTAAGCATCTTTAGCTAGCTCCTTTATTTCATTATTACTGAGTCTGTGATCTGAAGTTTGAGCGATACTTCCAAAACAGAGGGCTATAAATAGTGTGGTTAAAAATTTACTCATTGTTGTATTTTTCTATTTTTGGATCAAATTACTTTATACCGTATGATGAATTCTTTGCAAAGTAAGGCACTCTAATAGTGTGAATACGTTATAAAAAGGATGGATTTAGGTATAAAAAGAAAAGACAATGGAAAAGTCTTTAAGATTTATAAATGGAGCACAAGCAGAAGAGTTAGTCGAAAACCTTAAGAAGGTCGGGAAACATACAATAACAAATAATCACTATAGGGCAGAGGGGGAAATAGGGTCTTTTGATATCTGGCTTTATGATGAATTAGAAACGCTATTACAGGTCTTCGTCTTTGACATCAGTTTGAATGAGCTATTTGAATTTGAAGATATTCAGACCAATGAAGATATTTATACAATTCGTTTTGCCTTGGGTGCAAAAGTAGATTATAGCGATACTCAGGTTGGCCATGGCTCACCTGTTGGAGCTGTAATTTACAATTCGGGGCAGACTATTAAGAATTACATTCAACCCAATCAGAGATTGAGAGGGGTAACATGCCGAGTAGAAAAGGCATTTTTAAAACGTATGTCTAAAGAAAATTGGAAGAACATTGAAGGATTCCTTAGCTTGAATAAACCTTGGATTTATTATGAATCAATTACTCCAGAGATGGAGCAATGTATACTAGATATGCTTCAACTTCAACAAAACGTCAATGGGAGATACGGATTTACAACTGGAAAAATATTTGAATTAGTTACTCTTTTTTTCTTACAGTTTTTCTCGAATAGATCCTTGAAAGCTTTCGCCTATATCTCTCCTAGGGACAAAGAAATTCTTTTTGAGATAAAAGATCGATTATTGTTCGACCTAACAAAGTCACTTTCGCTACAGGAGTTAAGCAGAGATTATGGAATTAATATCGCTAAACTTAGAAATTTATTTTTTCAAGTATTTGGAAGTACACCGCTCCAGTTTGTGATGAAAGAAAGATTATTTGAAGCTAAGCGTCAAATCATTATGACAAATAAATCAATTACTGAGATTGCTGATATTACAGGGTTTACAGATACCTCTCATTTGGGAAAATTATATAGACGAGAGTTTGGAGTAGCACCATTAGTACATCGGAAAAGGAAATGAAATTTAAGAAATTCCACACCTCATAGGAAGAAGTGGTTGAGTAGGAGAAAAAAGTATTTTAATAGATAAAGTAAGGTCTTACATGTACTTGTATTATAATTTTAAAAGAATCGTGGGCTTTTGAAGTCCTAAGATAAAGAGACTACTCTGAGCAGGAGCAGTCTCTCAATACTGTATATTGGAGTGTAAAGGTGTAAGTTAATTACTTTGCGTTGTACCAAATTGGTGATGCATATGCTCTTTCTTGTGTTTCCAACTTAATACCTTCACCTACTTCAGCACCAAATTGAACTTTGTCATAAAGTGTCCAACGTGGAGTTGGAATTTCTAAAACTCTTACATAGTAGAATGCATTTTGTGATGCATCAAACTCTGGATCTTCCCAGTAAGTTGTCAATTCTTCAGCACCAATATCGTTTGTGTAAGTTGCATTATCATAATCGATAGTCGATCCAACATTCGTCTCACAAACACCTGTATTGTTGATCACACGGTTGTCTGAAACTGCTGCGTCAAATACTTTTTCAAAAGTGTTACCATCAGCATCAATCCAACCTTTAATCACTTGAACACGGTCTAAGTTTGCACCGTCAGGGTCTTTTTGAGCTCTGATCATGAAACCTGGCTTTTGGCCATTATTAGCTTCCAAATCACCACCCATTGGTACACCTTTAGCGTAACCGTTATCTACCAAATTATCGAGATCGCTTTCTGAGAAATCATATCCACCAAATACACGAACTGACATACGAGTACCTGAAGTAGCATACACTTCTTTACGCTCCATTGCGTCAAAGATTGACTCACGAGTGTTCTCCTTAGCCCAAACAGCACAAAGACCACCTGCACCGTTTTCACCACGGAAAATAGAAAGTTCTTCTTTGATTCCTTTTACCATGATACCGTCAGCACGTCCTGGACTTGGCTCCATGAAAGCTCCCTTACCGAAATAGTTTTCATTTCTTTGAGATGAGATACCACCGTGTGCATCAGTCGAGCCTATCATACCAAATTTGTAAGGGTTAATGCCTAACTTATGCTCAATCTTAAGACCTTCCAAGTAAGCATAACGTGCGTATTCCTTGTATAGCATTTCTTCTGTTTTTTCTACAGAACCCATCATGTTACCACGCGACATTGTCACGAAATCAGCAAACTGATCGTCTGGCGAAATCATTGGGTGAGCTTCTGAGTCACCTTTCATTTGAGAAACTTCAACAATTGTTTCAAAACGGCTTCTTGTTTCTACCCACTCTCTTGTTAACTCATGACCTTCGTAAGTTTTGTCATCAAACATTAATCCGTTTGAGAAGTTCGGGTTGTGAGGAATAGCCAATACACGACCTCCAGTTGTTTCCTCATACTCCTCTAAGAATTTCCACATATCTTCAGGATTTCCAGAATCAAAGGCAGAATAAGGGAAATATTGAAGAGCTTCCTCTGCACCGTCTCTAAAAATTAAGTTTCTGTGTAAGTTATTTGAGTTTGGTGCTGACGTAAATTCATAACCAATGAATGTAGTAAATTTACCTGGCTCATAGTATTTTTCAGCATTATCAATTACTTTACCCCAAATATTTTCTACCATTTCTGGAACGTTAATTTGGTCTGTATTGATATTACGTGCCCACTCTAAATAAACATCGTAACCTTGGCCGTTTTTCACCATTTCAATCCAACGTCTACCAGTCTCACTCTTTTTAAGAAGTGGATCTTCGTTACGGATAAAATCTGCAAGACCTAGGTTCTCTGAATGATCTGAAAGTAAAACGAAATCAAGTGGACGAATTAATTTAAATTTATAACCTGATTGAGAAGTAACTTCTTCTCCTCTAGCTGCTCTGTAAGCAACATCAGGCCCTACATTAATTCCTAACATTCCTGCGTCAGTTGACCAAGAAGTATGGAAGTGAGTATCACCAAATAGCGGCTTGTCATAATTTTCTGGAAGTGGCCCCGGATCAAAATCTCCGATATATGGAGAGTATTCTCTTACTTCCTCTTGCTTTGCGTCTTGTGCCGTACAAGACAAGAAAGTTCCTGCTGCTAGTATTAGAGTTAATAAGTTTTTCATTTGTATTTAGAGATTTTATGAATTGATGATCAATAGTTCATTAGGTAGATATTTGAATAATTATCTCCTTTAGTTATTATTGATAGTACAAATGTCGCGGTCTGATAAACCATATTCGCTTCCAAAAAGACCACAACTAATCCCCAAAAGCTCATGTTATTTGACAGTTGTATAGGAAGAAATACTAGTTTGATTGTCTTTCAATAAAAAATCTGTTCTTCAACAAAATTAGCTTGATGTATTATTAAAAATCAGAGCTCAACTAAACAGGTACATGGATACATTTAATCTTAACTTTAAGGAAGGTATGACTATAAATTTAGTAGAGGGTCTACTTCGAGAGTTTGGTGGGGAATTTATAGATAATTATCAATACAGATATAAGAAAGGGAAATCGAAAATTGAATTTGATATTTATACCTTCTTGGGGCAGTTTGAGATATTATTGATTGAATTTATTTCTGACATTAATTTCACAACGTCCAGAACTTCTGATGATGATCCTGAATTAATTCATGTCAACTTGATTAAAAATGGAGAGATCAATCATTTTTTTGAGGATAAAAAAGAGTTCTTAAAAGCTGATAGCCGGAAGAGAGTATTGCTTCATAATGGATTGTTTGAAATCAATAATTTTGTTCCCGCAAATACAAACGTACAAACCGTCGGGTTTCGTTTCTCAAAGAAGGTGTTTAAAGAAATAATGCCTGAATATATCAAGGAATTAAATGATCTTTTTCCTGAGAATGAGGGAATAGCCTATCACACAGCTTTACCAGCAGAACTGATAAATTTATTGGATGAAATGTTTTATCTAAAAAATGAATCTTTAAAACCTACTCCACTTATTTTAGCAAAGGGGATTGAAATTTTAGCCAAACTTTTTGATTCAGTAATTAACCTAAGAAAAGAAGACGATTTTAATGGTTTACATATTCATGATTATCAGAGGCTTTTAGAGATTAGAAAAAAACTAGTTTCGAGTTTAGATCAGAAAATTGTACTGAGCGATTTGGCTAAAGAGTTTGGTGTAAGCGTATCAAAACTTAAAAGAGATTTTAAAACACTATTCAATACTTCTGTCTATCAATATCACCTCCAAGTGAAAATGGATGAAGCAATGCGGAGATTAAAAAGTGGTGCGTATTCAATTTTAGAGATCAGCTTGGATTTGGGATATGAAACCCCTTCTAAATTTTCACAGATGTTTAAGAAAATCAAAGGGGTGAACCCGAAAGAGATTTTGCCTAAGAAATAATTGATCATTATTAGTCGTAGAATTAAGTTATAACTAATTATGATCTGAATTTTATGGTAAAGCAATCAAACTAAATGACTGTATTGAATTCTCTAGGACCTCTTTTTAATCTCGATCAGTTGTCATTCATGCGCATTGACTTATAGTTTCCTTAGCCATATTAGTAGCCCTGTGATAGGCAATGAACATCCAACCATAGTAACAATGAAATAGAAAATGACTCCTGAAAGCCCAAATATTTCACCTGTATGTAAGGGTAGTGAAACAGTCTTAAATTGATCAGCAATTGTAAGGTCAGAGAACAATATAGCCTTTTTAAATTCTCCTTTTTGATTGTAGATGATTTGATCAGGAACTATAAGATTCATCAACCCCTCTTGCTTGATTTTTGTAATCTCAATTTCTGTTTTATCATTTACAGCTAATGCTATAGATGTACTCCCATTGTATGCTAAACGTTGATTGACATCTTTCAGAAGAGGATCAATAGAAATAGATTGTGAGCCTTTTTCTTTATGCTGAATATTCATTGATTCCTCTAAAAAAGAAGCAAAGGTGTCTGAAAGTTTATGTTGTACATCTTCCTTATTGGATATATTTAAAACAGGCTGACCACCCAGTGAAACTAAAATAGTACTTTTTACCCAAGGGTAAGCAATGTATAAGCCCGTGATGGAAATAAAAACTAAAGGAAATAAGAAATAAAACCCAATGACTTTGTGGAGGTCATAAATAACTCTAGGTAGTTTTGCAGACCATTTCACTTTCAAATTTGTTTTTAGTTGCCTCTTATTCTTGGGAAACCAAAGTACAATTCCAGAAAACAAAAGAAATACAAAAATGAATACCGAAATACCAACAATCTGTTTCCCTACTTCACCTAAGAACAGGTTTTTATGTAAAGTTTTTACCGTTTGAAAAAAGTGAGTGGTAGAGACATATTTTTTCCCAATTACCTCTCCGTTTGATGGATGAATGTAAATGCTTTCTTTTTTGTTTGACCCCTTATTTTGATAGGAAACGAATATATTTCGATTAAAATCAGCAGGGTAGTCAATTGAAATAACTTCAAGTCCGTTCCTTGTGAAATCATTAATAATAGCATCTGGTTTTACCCATTCTTTTAGCTCCCTGTCTTTATTAAAGACTACACTATAATTTAATAGTTCAGTGATTTGTTTTTTGAACGCAAACATTGCACCTGAAAAACAGACAACGATCAAAACAATACTGGAAAGTAGTCCAAGCCACAAATGTGACATGGACATTATGTACTTTAACCTTGTTTCGTTGTTTCTCTTCTTGCGAAATAGAGATTTTGAGACTTTCATTACTTGGAACTAAATTGACCTCTATATCCCTCTTTCTTCGTTAGTTCAATGTATTGCTTATATTGTTCCTCAGAAAATAACTTCTTAAGAGCAGAATTTCTTGATTCGTTGAATTGATTCCAATACATAGATGCAGTTTCTCTGTTGCCATGAAATCTATCATGAGCATCATGGAATGCATTCAGAAAGGCATAATTAATGGCAGTATATTGCTCTGTCTGATCCGTATCTAGGGCTAGTTTTTCAATTACTTCTGCTTTTAATTCATCAGAATAATCTACAACACCTGGCATATATCTTTTGATAAATTCATGAGCAATCACTTTTTGTTGATCATCTAAAATACCTTCTAAAACATGTTCTTGGTATTTGTAGGAGTCTTGTAACATCTTGTTTATTTCTTCTTTAGAATTATTTCCATATAATTCTAAATCAGCTAACATGAGATCTCTATCACCTTCAAAAGCGAGGATAATTTCATCATATGGTATTTTCTGATCTTCTGTTAGATTTAATTGCTGTTTTAATAAATCGAAATCCATTCTTGATTTCTTTTTTTGTTCCGTACAAGAAAATAAAACAGTGATAGTAGCGATTGTAAGAAGTATTTTTTTCATTCTGATTGATTTTGAAAAGTTAATTTGAAACTGATATTTTATTTATAAATTCCTTGGACGTAAATATTTCCGCCGTCTAGTTTTGCGCCTTTCCTAGTTTTGTATCCATCAAATTCCCAAATGTAAGCTTCAGCTCCGATAGGGCTTATTGCTATGTGAAATTTACCTTCATGAACTGCACCCGATTGGTAGAACCACATATCTGATTTGGGTACATCATGAAGTATTTCTATCTCCTGTTTTTCTACATCGATATATGCCATATCATAGGAATTATTATGATCAATACTGATATCATCTATAGCGATATATCCTCTACCATTGCCTACGTGGTGCCAGTTGATCGTTCCTACTGATTGGCCTAACTGATTTGCAATATTGAAGACATAGTTTTGATCATATTCACCTTCTCTATTTAATCTTAAAATCACTGCATCAGAGCCTTCAGTCGTCATGTTAACTTGATAAATATGATTGTTATACACATACATCGATTTACCTCTGTAGCCATAGGTATCACCGATTGAAGCATCGGATGTTACGATTTTATAATTCTCTAAACTTGGGTAATCTACTACTAGCGTTGCCATTTCATCTGGACGTTCGGTATTTGGTTCACCATTGTTAGGCTGACCTAATAATCGGTATTGTGTGCCATAGAAAAGTTTATTGCCCATAATCACTGGAGCATCAACTCTATTGACATAAGCTTCACCAATTTTATAAGTCCCCAAATCATGTTCTACAAAATCCGTAGTGGCATTAAAATACAAACCTGGAATACTGATTTTTACAATTTGTAGTGTAACAGTAACTTCCGTGTTTTCTTCATTAAAAGTTTCGACCACATTATGTGCTAAAAGCATATTATCACTTATTTCAGCATACCTTGGGTGAGTACCCACTAAATGACTGATATCGATCTCACTTACTTTATTATAACTTGAGGTTCCATTATGTTCTAATTCATAAATTTGACCTGTTCCATAATTCAAATTATAAATTCTTCCTCCTGCTGTTAAGACTCTTGCAGAACGCTCACCATCCATCTCATAACCATTATTGATAAACGTTAGGGTAGTGTCTGTAACATTAGTAGTGGGTTGCATAAACACAGAAACATTTTCATCTGGATCTGTTACATCTGTAGCCACATGAAAGACATCTTTTACCATAGGTCGATCTCCTTCAAAACCTTTATTATCTTCTGAGCAAGAAGTTAAGCATGTTGCGATTGCTAGAATGCCTAAGGCAATCTTTTTTGTTGTATTTGTAACTAACATGAAAGTTTTTTTTGATTGTATTTATTTGTTTAGTCTATTAAAAGATGGCGTAATTCACTTTAAAATAGAGGCCTATACCTGGCTGTTGAATCGCAAAGTTGTCAAAGACCTGTACATTAAATATGTTTTTTAGATCAAGACTCAATGCAAATTTGTTATTAGGTAATCGGTAAGAAACGCCTAAATCATTTACCCATTGACTTGGAATAATATCTTTGTTATCACTACCTATATTTTCCCAATGTCTGAAGTAATCATAGACGTAACGCATATTCCAGGACATGGACAGTTCTCCTTTTTTGATCCATTTTCTACTAAATTTGTATCGGATGCTGGAGTTAAACTGTAAAAAAGGCTCGTTTTTCAATCTTGAACCGTAGTACATATTTTTCCTTCCATAGATATCATAAAGAGACATATATCTCGTATCATTGTAAGCACCAGCTAATGTGGCTTCAAGTTGCCGTTTATAGTCATATTCAATTTGGAAATCAATACCTTTTGAAATGATTTCTCCAAAGTTCTCATTGACAAAAACATCGATTCCATCCACTACCTGCGTACTTTGTTGAATCATATTTGACACAGATCGGTAGAATAAAGTCGTTGAAAACATCATCGAATGTTCATTCCAAAGATAATTCCCGAAACGAAGTCCTAAGTTGATATTTTTACTTAGTTCTGGTTTTAAGTCTATGGCAGAATGGATATTTTCAGAGAAGTTACCAAATAACTCATCGGGTTCTGGTAATCTTACTGCTTGTTCTGATGATAGCTGTACAGTTATGTTTTTAGATATGTCATAACCAATAGCTAAACCATAACCATAATTGTTATCCGTAGTGGAGTGATATACTGGATAATATTCTCCGTTTATAAACTCATGATCCAACATATTGACGCTATATTTGTAAAATTTACCAAAGACATTGGTTCTTAATCGATCGTCAAAAGATGAATTAGAATAGGAGAGCCCCATTAAGTTTTTCGACATCTTGGTGTAATTATTACTTGTGTCTTGTCCGATAGGAGCCTTTCGATTGAATGCTGTTCTCTTATAATCAGTGTGGATAAGGTTGAAGTTGATTTTATTCTGTTCGTTGATGTTATAAGAAGCATTGAAACGATTAATCAGGCTTCCTTCATCCGTTGTAGAATGTAAAGGAGTTCCTGCTTCACCACCATTCGGGTTTTGAGCCCAAATATCCCCATGCCAATTGTATTTATTCGTTGTTGAGTCAACTAAGGTTCTTGAATTGATGGCATAAGAAGTAAATAAATCAAGCTCAAAGCCTTCTGTTAAGAAATCACTTTTCTTATAATGTACACTAGGAACAATATTACCTTGTGTATAGTATCTTTCTCCGAAAGGGACACTCATTGTAGCCCCATGTTGAACCTCTTTGTACATATCGGAGTATAGAAAACTGATCATCAATTGATCAGCCCATTTTACATCTGTGAACCCAAAATCTAATTTTGTTCCCAAGGACTCAAAGGCGTCATTAAAACGTTTAGCTTTTATTGATCTATCAATTCTTCCCGTATTAGGATCTACTACATAAACATCATCTCCCCAAACTGTATAATTATTGTCTGAGTAATTGTAAAATACAGCCCCCCTGAATGTTAATCCATTTTTTTGATTTCTGTAATTCCCATTCAATGCGATTTGATGTGTATTAAAGGAACCGATAGAATAAGAGACGTCTAATGAATTAAATCCCACTTTTTTCGTCTTAATATTTACCGCTCCACCTAAAGCGTCCGCGCCTAAATTTACGGGTACGACACCTTTGTATACTTGCATTTCTTCTATCAACGATACTGGTATAGAGTTTAATGAATAAGAAGCTCCATAATATTCCATTGGGATTCCATCAATGAAAAAGCGCACAGAATTTCCTCCTAAACCATTTATACTATACCTACTTCTTGAGCCTAAACCACCCTCGTTTCTCACATTTATACCTGAAGTTTGGTCTAGGATATCATTTAATTCTACAGACTGTATCTTCAATTTTTCGGTATTAATTGAGGTAGATGAGAAGCCTTCTTTTTCCATCTTTGTAGATTCAGCTTCGCCATAAATGGTTACAACATCTAGTTTTTGATCTTCCTCTTCAAGTTTGATCAGAAGGTTTGAAACGCTATTGGGAGATAGCTTTAAAGTTTTATGCACTGTTTTATGACCTACATGATTTACAATCAACTCAATTACTCCAGATTGAACATTTTGTATTGTGAAACTTCCATCATCTTTTGTATAGACGCCATTGTTCGTCCCCTTAATTACGATGTGACTAAAAGGAAGTGGATTCCCTTCTGTATTTTTGATCACACCTCTAATTGAAGTATTGTTTTGGGTAAAACGGATACTAGAATGGTTAAACATATGGTTAGTAAATACTCAAGAAGCATAAGATTGATAGTTTTTATTACACTATAAAAGTAGCATGTAACCTATTTGAATGCTCTCCCTATCAGTCTAAGCGATATCCCAAAAAGACATGAAAAAAACCGAAGAAAAGATAGATTCTGCTTTTCTTCGGAGTGGAATAGACATTTGGATATATAGGTTTTTAGAAAGAATAACCTACCCCCAGTTGAAGATTTAGGTTTCTCATCCAGCTATTCTCAACTGTAGAAGTATTTATGTTGTTTAGCCCAAAAATAGTGCGTCCACCAATATGGAAATTAGAATTAGGAATAGCGTATTGTAAACCCAATGCAAAACTCATGTCTATGGTTTTGAATTTTGTCTGATTTACTAAAGCGTTGATGTCATCTGTGATATCTATTTCTGTATCTATAGATCCATTATCTAAATATTCTCGATAAATAGCAGAGCCGTTATAATTTATTTTTGTACGGCTTAGAAAGCCAACGATCACACCACCTTCTAGTGCCCAGTTTTTATTTTTACCCATAGCATACTGTACGACTAATGGAATAGATAAGTATTCAGTTCTAATATTTAAACGACCATCCAATTCAACAGAAAACTTATCATCGTCTAGGTCTGGATCTAGGTCAGAAGCATACATCGATTCGTACATATCTAATAAACCAAATACGCCGTGTTGCCCATATTGTATTTCGGCTTGAATTGCCCATCTATCATTGATCTTATAATTGCTATAAAGACCTCCGAATCCGCCAAATAGAAAGCCTCCATCGTCAGGGTTAGCGACTAAAATAGCAGATGTATTCATACCTCCTTTAAGGCCAAATGTAAAAGGTGATTGTTTTTCTTGTGCCATAGATGTTGTCCACATCGTGAAGCAGAACAATGATAAAATTAGAGTTCGTAAGTTCATTTATTTTAAAGTTTAAGAAATAGGATATAGTTGCTATTATTTCATCTGTTTATAGAGGTGAATACTCAAGTTTTTCTTCCTACAATATTTATGAAGTAGCTGAAGCTGAAACAAATAATGCCGATAAGGCTAATAGGTGGTAGACCTCCATACCATTTTTCTGGTGTCATCCATCCGTTTAGGCCCATAAAGAAAAGGTGTATTCCTCCTGTGATCGTGGCTGTAAGGATAAACTTTCGGGAACGGAAGAATGCTATGAATTGGCGTTCTTCTTTTAATGATGTCTTGAAAACAGAATCATATACCCATAGCAGGATAAAACCAATAATACCTCCAAGTAGACTAATTCCGCCACTAAGAGTTAAAGTACCATTTTCTAAGAAGAACTGTTTATACACTGTGGGGGTGAATAATAGAACGCTCATGCATACATGGACTAGTGTAAGTAGAAAGACTATAGTACCAATGCCTTTTCTTGCATTCATGAATTTCTGAGGAACATTTATACCTAAGTTTTGTATTGGCCCAATTGAAAAATTGATACAAAGAAGTATAAATGCACTGAGTGCAATTCCTTTATTCAGTATATAGATAGGTAGATCTTTCCATAATATTTCTCCTAGTATATGATATCTAATAATGGCGTATGCTATAGAAATAAAACAGCTGATTATAATGATCTCTGTTGCTTTTGATTTCTCTTTCCTTGTATTCATACTATGATATAATTTTCTGTAAAGGTCGAATTTGAAGAACAGTTCATAGTACCTTGATGAAGGTAGATAGACTATTGTTTTAGTCTTTGTAAACTTTAAAATGTAGCTCCGAATACGAAGTGAAACACATTTGTATCAGGATTGTAAAGTCCGCCCCAAAACAGTGACAATGATCTGGACTCAGTGTATTTTATCTCTATGTTTTTCACTAAACTTAGGTTGACAATATAAAACTCACCTTCAGAAGTATAATCTCTATTTCCAGCTCCAATAACGAATTCAAAACCTTTGTAATTATATCCACTTTCCAAATATAGATGATGGTCTTCATTGAGGTTCATAAAGCATCCGAAGTAGAAATTTTTAAAGTTTTGAATAAGGCCTAACTCAATAGAGTGCCCATAAAAGGATATATTTTCTTCTCTTGAAAAACCTTTTTTTACCGTATCAATAAGAGCAGTCGAATAATAATAGTCTGTTAGTAGAATAGTCATTCCTAATCGCTCAAAAGTATAACCTAGTCTATATTCAAATTCAGTTGTGTTATTCTTTTTAAATAAAGCATAACTTCCCCATCCTCCGATAAAGAATCCATGATATGAAATTAAGAGGTCAGGTTGTATTGCAGGGCTGTTTCCATAATCAATGCCTCTCCATACATACCGACTCACAAACTCTACACCTAGTTCTAGTTTGAGTTTGTCTTGTGCATTTAAAGTAGCAGTGCCAATAGTCATTTTTAAGAATAGAATATAAATCCAAAGTTTTTTCACATCTGTTGGTTTAAAATATTGAGAGGGTAAAATGAAACTGATCAGGTCTCATTTACCCAACTCAAAACATCAAATCAAAGCAAGTTTAATTCTAATCGCGCTTCACATTCAGCTGTCATAAGCATCCTGAGAAGGAAATCAACTAAAGTCTCAACATCTACTCTGGATTTTCAACAAACAAATATTTTAAATTCAATCTTATCGAGTCTTAGTACTTGAAGAGCATAAAGGGCTTCTTTAGTCTAATGAAAGACCAAAGAAGTACCCTTTCTTACCACCTATCAAGTTTAGTGTTTAATAGTGTTGTATTATGGTTAGGCTTAACAAACTAAATTAATAAAACGACTTCGGTACAGTGTAGCTGAAACGACTCATACATTGTACTCCTTATTTGATTACAAAGTAAGTGGGTTTTGCTCTAAGACTTTGGGAAAAAAGAGTGCGATTTCGGTAAAAAAATGCTGTTCGAAAGTCAGTATGTTAGATTCTTGATAAGAAATTTTTTGAAGGAATAGGAGGGGCGTTTTTTCTGTCAATTTAAAGACACTGGTCAAGTGAAGTTACATACTTGTGGTTTATCATATTTGTTTTCAGTGGGTTGTGGGGTTGTCCTTATTTTGTCCATGGCTTATTTTTCTGATTCTTTTTCTTGAACTGTACATTCCAAAAAGTTTTAATCAACACATAATTTTTTGAAACATGGTACAGAAAAATTTGATATACTTTTTAATACTACTCTTGAGTAGTTCAACGGTATATGCTCAAGATTGGAGAAATCCGGAAATGCCTCTTGAGAAAAGAGTAGATGACCTCTTGTCAGAGATGACTTTAGAAGAGAAAATTAGTTATTGTGGGTCGGTTATTCCTGCTATCGAACGTTTAGGCATCCCTAGGTTTGAGTGGTATGGAGAGGCCTTGCACGGTATCATAGGATGGAATTGTACACAGTTTCCTCAGAATATAGCCATGGGTAGCACTTGGAATCCTGATCTGATGTTTGATGTAGCTACTGCAATTTCAAATGAAGCGAGAGCATTAAAAAATCAAGGGAAAAAAGAAGTGATGATGTTTTCACCTACGGTAAATATGGCACGTGACCCTCGTTGGGGACGAAATGGCGAATGCTACAGTGAAGACCCATTCTTGATGTCTGAAATGGCTAGAATGTATATCAGAGGAATGCAAGGGAATGACCCGAAGTATATGAAGACAGTTACGACGGTAAAACATTACATTGCTAATAATGTCGATAAAGGACGTGAATTCATTCATTCTAATATCAATAAGAAAGACCTGTACGAATATTATTTTCCAGCTTACAAGACATGTATCGTAGATGAGGAAGCGACAGGAATTATGACAGCCTTAAATGGTTTGAATGGTATACCTTGTTCGGCACATGATTGGTTGGTGAATGGTGTGTTGAGAGAGGAGTGGGGCTTTGAGGGTTATGTGATAGCCGACTGGGCTGCTGTGGGAGGTATAGAGAAAAATATGAAATATACCGATACACAGGCCAAAGCTGCTGCTTTAGCTATTCAGGCAGGTGTCGATCAAGAATGTTTTAGAAATAAAAAAAGGTTTGCACCTATGGTCGTTGCTTTGAAAACGGCTATTGAAGAAAATCATCTGACTGAAGAGGAATTAGATGTATCTGTAAAAAGATTGCTAAGACTACGTTTTATGACAGGTGATTTTGATGATCCTTCCCTAAATCCTTATTCACAAATTCCTAATTCAGTACTCGAATGTGATGCGCATAAAAAACTGGCTCTTAAGGCCGCAGAGCAGAGTATTGTATTACTGAAAAATGATGATATTTTACCTTTATCGAAGGATGTCGAAAACTTGGCCGTAATTGGTCCTTTTGCTGACCGTTGTTGGATGGGAATTTATTCGGGCTTTCCTAAAAGTAAAATCACGCCTTTAGACGGAATCAAGAATCATGTAAATGCAAAGGTGAGTTATGCCGAAGGCTGTGCTGTAAATGCCGATGAGAACGATAAAACAAAAATTGCAGAAGCGGTAGCTTTAGCTAAAAAATCGGATTATGTAGTGCTTTTAGTCGGAAATGATGAAACTACATCTACAGAAAATGTCGATAGGAAATCATTGAAATTGCCGGGTAATCAGCATCAATTGATCAAAGAAGTACAAGCTGTAAATGACAATGTGATTTTGGTTTTGGTACCAAGCGGCCCTACGGCTATTTCTTGGGAACAAGAACATGTTTCTGGAATTGTATGTGCTTGGCCAAACGGACAAGAGCAAGGAACAGCATTGGCAAATGTATTATTTGGAGATGTGAATCCAGGTGGAAAACTCAATGCAACTTGGTATCAGTCGGATGATGATCTTCCAGATTTTCATAATTATTCCATTCAAAGTGGACGCACGTATATGTATTTTGAAGGAGAACCATTATATCCTTTTGGTTATGGCTTAAGCTATACTGACTTTCAGTTTGATGAATTAGAACTGACTAAAAAGAAGCTAGATGTTATGGATGACCTCCAAGTAACAACTAAAGTAAGTAATATTGGAAGTAAAGATGGAGATGAAGTAGTACAAGTCTACATCAGAGACACAAAGGCAACTGAAAGAGTACCTCTAAAAGTACTTAAAGGTTTTGAGCGTGTTCATATACCGGCAGGAGAAAGTAAGTCGGTACAAATAAGGGTGCCTTATGAAGCGTTTGCTTTCTACGATACCCTACAAAACAAGTACAGAGTAGAAGAAGGAAAATTTGAGATCTTAGTAGGTAATTCAAGTACAAATATTACTGCATCTAAAAAAGTATTTGTAACAGGTGGGGATATTCCTGTAAGTAGATTAGGGGAGAAGAAGAGTGCTTACTTTGATGCCAAAGATGAGAATCGAATTAAAAAGTGGGATCATTTATACGATGATAATAATGGCATAATTGTAAGCTCAATCAAAGAAGAAGATAATTCTGAATGGGTTGAGTATGAAATCGTATTTTCTGATCCAGGTTTCTATGTAAATACTTGGGATGCCGAATTGAGTTTTAAATCCGCAGCGAAAGGTTCTGTTATTGAAACTTCAATGGCAGGGGCAAAAATCAATTCTTATGAAGTGCCTCAAAACTTAACCATTCCAATCAAGATTCCGATTCCACCAGAATATGATAAAGCTGTTCGTTTTAGAATCAAAACTTTAAAAGGAAATGTAGAACATCAATCCATTAAAATTATCCCTCCCGGAAATGTCAAAGCTTTTAGCATTGATAAAGTGGTGAAGAAGTCGAAACAGATTTAAACCATTAAAGCATGTAAAAAGGTAGTAAGACAATCTAAGGCTTACTGCCTTTTTTACTAAGCTACCCTAGAACTTGCGAAGTGATTTAAGGGCTAAGAAATAAAATTAAGTAATGGATGCAGTGTTTTAGATTCGAAGAATGAGTCAGTAAAAGTTGTGTGAAAATTCCGATCAAGAAATTTTTACAAAAAATAGTTGTCAAAGAATAAAACTAAAAAGAGCTCAAAGGTAATTTGAGCTCTTTTTACTAAAGCTTGAATACTTGATTCAAGACAATATCACAAAAGAAAACAAAGTGGGCTAAGGATATATTTTACACACTTCACTATAATCTAGCCCTATTTTGTTTTCAAGTAAATCTTTATTTTCTGATCATATATATCATTTAGGTTAAACATATATTTTCTCTATGTTGAAGATTGATAGCAAGGAATAATAGGTTCTTAAGTTACTTTTAAGGTACTGTGATTAAGGTCTTCTGTGTATTTTTTGTTCTTATTATATGACTACAAAGTACGCCTGTTTTGGCGACAAGTATCGGTATAAAAAAGAAAGATTTCGGTAAAAAAGTATAGAATGAAAAGGTATGGTTTTGATGATCGTATTTCTGATTTTCAGATAATGAGGTTACTCAATCAGATAGGAGATGTAAAGGTTGATTGGAATCACTATTGTGCAAAAGGGGATTTGGGTGAATTCAATTTATGGTTGTACTCAGAGTTAGGGGAGTTACTACAAACATTGATTTTTGATATAAAATTAGAACAAGAATATATATTTGAAGATCATCAGAAAGAGCAAAACCTTTATATACTTGAGTTTTTTATAGATTCTGAAATCGATTATGGAGATAATATAGTTGGCGCAGGGCATACAATGGGTGCTGCTTTATTTAACTCGGGACAGATTATAAAAACAAGGGCTAATGCTGGAGAAAATTTAAAAGGAGTGACCTGTTATATTTCAGGTGATTTTATGAAAAAAACAGCAAAAGGCAATTGGGATTTATTTCAGTCTGTCATTTCAGATTCAGGGCATTGGGTTGTTTTTGAATCATTGAATCTGGAAATGGAACAATGCTTAAAAGATATTTTTGCTTTACAAAACCTTTCAGCTTCTGGTAAAAATGGTTTTACACTCGCTAAAATTATAGAATTGATAAGCCATTTTTTTGTAAAATTCTACAATCGGAAGACAGGTTTAAGTGTATCAAATATTTCTGAAGAAGATAAGGAGATTATGTTTTCCATTAAAAATGATTTGTTACGCGACCTTACTGTACCTCCAACAATCAAGGATTTAAGTAGAAAATACGGTATCAATGATGTGAAATTACGAGCTTCATTTATCAGTATCTTTGGGAGTTCTCCTCATCAATTTGTGATGAAAGAGCGTTTACAGGAAGCCAGAAGAATGGTGAACCTGACTAATCTAAATATGACTGAAATATCAGATATGTTGGGGTTTACGGACTCTTCTCATTTTGCAAAACAGTACAGAAAAGAATATGGAATTGCTCCACTGAAAGAGAGAAAACGCAAGAAGCTATTTTAAAGGACAGTTGAAAAAAGTTCTCCAAGATTTAGTAATCTTAGAATTGGGGAATTCTTACTAAATCAGGAGAACATTCTAAAAGTTTGGATTAATTAATGGACGTAACAATGTGTAAAATCTGCTTATTTAGCAAAAACAAAAGTAGTCTGGAATCTCAATTCTCCATTTGCAGCATGATTAGGTTTTACAACATTATGGTAGTATTGTAGTCCTAAATTTAGGGGTAACTTTCCTCCTAAAAACACGAGTTTATTGATTCCTCCACCAACTGGTACAGTCCATTTTTCTCCACTTTCAGCATTCCAGTTTGCCGTAATTGTCGGGAATGTGTTCACAACCCATCCTTTTCCAAGACCATAAGCAATAAGTGTTTGCCCCACAAAAGCATTTACGTCATGTCTATCGCTATTTCCAGCAAAAGAGGCTGTCTGACGAAAAATCATATCAAATGTCCATCGTTTTGTCTGATAAACGAAAACAGCTGAAGCACCTGCACTCCATTTTTCTGTCCCCATTGCTGAATGAGAAGCCGTAGGAATATCAATAGATGGACCTATACCCCATGCTAAATTTCCTAGTTTTTTCTTTGGCGAGAAGAAAAAGGAATAGTTTAAGTCTGTGACACCGAATTGTGACCCTCTTCCTTCTGTAGAAGAAGGTAAATGTGACATTCCCCAAACTGCTCTGTGTACGAGATTAAACTTCTCGAATTCGGTACCAATGATAGGCTGAAAGGACATTGTATATGAAGCACCTTCATGTCCGGGTTTATTAAGTCCAATGTTTTGTTGGATTGGCAAAGCAATAATGCTAGCAAGCGGATTTTGTAATTTTTGAGCTAATTCATCCTGTTCGTTTTGTTGTGCATGAATCAGTGAGATTGAAAATAATGTAAGAAGTAAAGTGATGTATACTTTTTTGAAGTTCATAATTGTAAGTTTATTTCGTTATGATTCGCTTACAAAAGTACGGGCTTTGGAGGAGGCTGATTTGTATAAAAAGGAGTCATTTCGGTATAAAAAAGAAAGCTTTTGCTGAAGCGCTGATTGATTTAGGTTTTTGCTTTAGAAATAAAAAAAGCCTTCAAGAGAAAAATCTCATTGAAGGCGTTAGTTAGGTGGACTCAAACAATTGCCGTTTGGTACGTTGACTATATAAACAAATAACTTAGAAGTTCCTTTTCATTATAAAGTGATGCCAAGTCCTGCTGCCCATTTAAGTTCTGCTACTGACTTAGCGAGTTCAGCTCTTATTTTAAACAGTTTGCTTTGGGCTTCAAGAAGTTTACCTTCACGCACATTGACATAGAATACCGAAGATTCCCCTGCATTAAACTTTTGGAGTTCTCCAGATAGTAGTTGCTCATAGTTGTTTACCATAGACTCTTGCATGACTAAGACTTCTTTGAAGTTGTTCATGGTATTGTACATCGCACCTACTTTGGTTACAATTTGCTGTTGGAGGTTTTGTTGTTCCAAACGTACCTTTTCTAGTTTGACTTTCGTCATCCCTAGTTTTCCTCTTTCTTTTCTCAAGAATAAAGGTACAGAGAAGGAAACTCCTGCTTTGTAGTTCTGTGTAAAGCTGTTGTCAATCATCAGATCGCTCAAACTATTATCTGAAAAGGCAGATTGGTCGAGAAAGTTATAATTGAAGGTTAGCTCTGGTTTGAGCATTTCAGCATTCAGTTTTCGCTCAATATCTAGCTGTTGGTATTTGGCATTCAATACCCTCAAATCAGGATGCTGATTGGCGAGCTTTATGATATCTTCAAATGGCTCGATTTGGAGGTTTTGATTAATGTCTGAAATTGGAATTAGAGTTTCTCCCAATACAACTGCGTTTCCACTTTCATCCCAAAGATGGTTAGATAGTATAAGTCCCGCATTCTCAAAAGCTAGTTTTGCATTTTTGAGATTAATCTCTCTTTGCTGAATCGTGATTTTTGCTTCTACAGTATCTAATGCAGCCAAAGCACCCAATCGCATTTGGTCTACAACAGCTTTATACCTAAAGTTAGCAAGTTTATAACCTTCATCAGCCAATTGAAATTGGTGATACGTAAAGAACCAATTCCAGTAGTCTTTCGCAATCTGAAGAATAAGTTTGTTGATCAAACTTACCTGTTTAGCTTCAGCCTCAGATTGCATGGCTTGTGCCTTACGAAGAGCCGCTCTTCTTTCATCGAACAGCAGGCCTTTCAAAATCGGGATTTCAACGCCAACATAGGCAAGTCCTTTACCTGAATTGGTATCAGACTGTGGGTTGAGGTTAATTCCTGTATTTCTTTCATAACCTACCTTCAATTGCCCAATCCAAAGAGGGACTTTCAAATGACTATCCCAAAGTTGGTAGTAATTTTTGTCTTTGAATTCTTTACCATTGAAATTAGAAATGGCTTTGGGGTCAAAATAACCCCTAGCCATACGTATATTCATCTGTGCATTTTCCGATAGTAAATTAGCCTGTTTTGCAATAGGATGATTTTGCAAAACGAGCTGGTACATATTTTCCAATGTGAAAACTGTCTCCTGAGTAGCCTGTGCCTCCGATGGATGAGGACTCCCGATAAGGAGCCAAATCACGAGAAAAAGTAGTGGATATCGTCTCATTTACTTTTAGTAATTCAGTTTTTAGGACTTCATTTTAGCCTTTACTTCTTCTCCTCCGTCTTTGTCTTTCAGACTTGGAGGGAAACCATTGATCTGACGCCAAAGCTCGTACCAAATTGGTACTTGATCTAGAAGTACCCAGCCATAAACTCCAGAGCCCATACGAAGTTGTTCTGGCCATGGATCGTCTTTAGGCATTTGAAAGTCAGGAGTAATCAATACTCGGTATTTTCCTTTCTTGTTACTGACATAATCAATGACTTCAACTTTACCGCCAAAAGTACCTACTGCTACGCTAGGCCAACCCGAAAATTGAATAGCAGGCCAACCGTCAAATTGAAGTCTGGCATGTCTCCCTTTTGAAAGTAAAGGAACATCCATTGCTTTTACATCGATCGCTACGGCAAGTTGAGGATTCTTAGGCATTAGGGTGAGTAGGCCTTGTCCTGTTTTGACGTTTTCACCAATACCACTCGAAAGTGCTTTGACCACATAGCCTTCTTGTGGTGCTCTGATGGTACGCATACCTGTACGAATCTCAATATTCGAATACTTGTTGCGGTAGCTTGCCAATTCTCCTACTGATTCCGCAATTTCTCCTAAAGTAGCATTTAGTTCAGATTCGGTCTTTGCCAATTTACTAAAAGCATCGGCTTGAATACTGTTTGTACTAATCAAGGTATTCTGAAGTTCAGCCTTTGTCATTTCGTACTTATTCAGCTTTGATAATTCTTTGGCTTTTCCACCTTGGAATTTACTACGTGCCGACTCTAGTTTGACCAAAGGAATTAGACCACTATCATATAGCGCCTGATTCGCTAAGTATTGGCGTTCGTAGTTTTTAAGGTCTACTTGTGCTGCACGCCATTCGATACTGTCACTGCTAACTTTTAGTTGATATTGGGCTATCTTATTATTGTTTTGAGAAGTTTTAAACTCAAGGCCGTTTCTCAATGCTTTGAGTTGTTTCTCGTATGCTTTTACCTTTAGACGTTTTGCTTTGATTACTTCTTCTTTCGCATCTATTTGCTCTTGAAGTCTGACCAATAAGTCAGGGTCAACATACTTTTCTTTGATTTCAGAAATACGAATCAAAACTTCTCCAGAATCTACCAATTGTCCTTCAGCGACTAACCATTCTTTGATTTGACCATCAATAGGCGATGGAATCTTTTGAGGGCGGTCAGAAGGGTTTAAAGCCGTAAGTTCTCCCTTAGCACGGATGTTTTGTTGCCATGGGAAAAACAATAATGCAAAGAAACAAATGAAAATTCCTAAGAGCCATCTTGCAAGGGCTCTTGCTTTATCAGGACTATGAAGCGCCTCAACGGTGTTGAGACGTTCTTCATAGATAGAGTAATCAGTTTTATGTTTGGGTGAAGATATTTTTAGCATTTTCTTAGTGTTTCAGCTCTTAGTTATCATTATTGATTTCAGATGATAGAATACTCTCTTTGAACTGTACATCATTAATCAAGTTCTCGTAAGTATCATCTTTAATTACTTGACCGTCATCCATCAAAAGGATACGATCACAGACAGAGAGCATGAGCGGATCGTTGGACATACAAAGCAGTGTCCAAGGATTATTTTTATCCGTTAAGAAACTAATGAGTTTAAGTCGCTCAGATCGATTGATTTGCGTAAGCGATTTATTCAGAATCAAAAGACCTGGTCTTTCAGCGATACACCTAGCTAAAATTAGCTTTGTAGCTGTACTTTTAGAATAGCTTTTTCCTCCCGAAGTGATTTGTGTTTGAAGTCCATCTTTTTGCATGTTTACGAAGTCCATCAAACCTACACTTTTCAATGCCCAGAGTACATCTTCCAATTTTACTTGCGGACGTCCCATCGTAACATTTTCAAGAATACTTCCATCGAAAAGCTCATTTTCAGATACATTTCTAGCAATATTATCTCTTAGACTATTGAGGTTAATATCTCGGATAGAAATGTCATTGAAAGCTACCATTCCCTCAAAATCATCCAGTAAACCAGAGATGATATTGATAAGCGTTGATTTACCCGAATTATTAAAACCTGTAATACAGATGCTTTCTTTTTCTTTCAATTCGAGGTTGATATCATGTAAGACTTTCTTTCCTGTATTTGGGTATACATAAGAAAGTGCTTTAAGCTTAATGTTAAGTCCTTTTTGGTTGTTATGAATTTGAATTCCATCTTTTCTTTCTAGCGGAATGTCAGTTACGTAACCAATTTTTTCAACAGCAGTAAGTGATTGGAATACTACATCGATATTCAAAATCAATTTTTCTACTGCTCCAATTACCAATACGATTACAATTTCAGAGGCTACAAACTGTCCTAAGTTGATTTCTCTGTTGATCACCAACCAAGTACCCATAGTGAGCAAACCACCTGTGACCACTGTTTTAAAGATGACAATGTATGAGTATTGGTTAATCAATACATTGAAAAGTTTCTTTCTGTATTTGAGGTAGTTGTTGGTGTAGTAGTCCGTTTTATCAATCGATAAATTTGAGCTACCTGCCATTTTGAATGAATAAAGCGTTCTTGCGATTTCTTCCAACCAGTGAACTACCTTGTATTTGTATTTCGATTCAATCAAACTGGCTTTCAGTCCTTTTGGTCCTGTCAAATAGAATAACATAACCAAAACTGAAATAAGCACTGTACCAAATACGATAAAGAACGGATGGTAGAAAGAAAGGAGTACCAATCCGAATAATATTTGAAGGATAGCCGCAGAGAGATCAATTAAAATCTTCGGTAAACTCTTTTGAATATTGAGAATATCGAAGAAACGGTTCATGAGTTCTGGTGCGTGTTCTCCAAGAATGGCTTCCAATCGCATTTTTGGAAGACGATAGGTGTATTCCAAAGCTGCTTTTACAAATAACCTCCGTTGGATAATCTCCACCAATGAAATCTGCATGATCTGAAGCCCACCTGTGACCAGTGTGGCTATAATGATAATAGCAATAAGTAGGGCAATAGAGTCAAAAACAACTCCACCAGCTACCATCTCAATTACGGCTTGAACACCTACGGGAAGGATCAGACTGATAATTGAAATAATAATGGCATAGAAGTAAATGTAAACGATCGTTTTCTTCTCAGAAACTAGAAGACTGATTAGTCTTTGAACTGGGCCATTCTTTTTCTCTGAAGCTCCTTCTTCATCACTTACCAAAGAATTAAGCGGAACTGGTACGATATATTGTACTTCATTCTGCTCGTTAGTTTGTACCATCGAAAGTAATTCTTCAGGATAATCTACTTCAATTTCTTCATTGTTTTTGTAGATATATGCCTGTAGCTGTCCACCCTTATCTTTATGGAAAATGACGGGTGTAGTATCTTCATTGTACTGACAAAAACTCAGTACAGGGTATTTTGCATTTCTTACAAACTCATTGAAAGCAGGTTTTGGGATATGCTGACGGATGAGTGTTAAACCGATTTTTTGGGCATGTTCGGTGAGGTTGGCAACGAAAGTACCTACCTCATTATGATATAATCTTTCGTTTATATAATATCCTTTGAGTTTATTTCGATTAAAATCAAAGGATATTGATGAGGCCAAGCGACCACAAATTGGTGTAAATTGACTGGTATCCATAGTATATTGAGCACCTAAAGTTTAATGCATGAATAGTTAGATTTTGGAATTATAGCAAATATATTGCAGTCGCCTGACATTTAATATCATTATTCAATTAAAAAAGTTTTATGATAGCGAAGTAAAGTGGCATTCTTATGACCACTTCTAAGTATCCAATAACTAGACTACCTAAAATCAACAATACGTATCGTGAGTTAGATTATGTTTAAGTATCCCAGATAACGACGATTGTTGATTTTCACCTTCTTTAAATTGTCCGATAGTTTATTAATATACCTCTTCTTTTTGAACCAGATTAACTGAAACACTAACTTCAAAACCCTCTTTTGAAGCTTGTTCTAGCATTTCATAGATTTCTTTTTTCTTTTCTTTAAGTACAGCAACCTTTTGGTCATAAGTTTCACGGCTAATAGAGTGGTCTTTTTCCCAATGTTTTAAAAATTGACTGTTGTAATACTTAATAGGACCATCAATCATTGAAAGTATGACTTCTTTTGCATCTTCTGCTTGTAGGTTATCTTGAATAAGTTGTTTGTCAGCAATTTCAATTTGCATTTTCATAGTTTGATTAAAGATTAAAAGTTGAATAATTCTGATACCTCATATTTTATGAGATGATTTATGATCAATGTCTTTGATACTTTTCATAAAAAGAAGCATCAAAAAAATCCCATTTGCAGTTAAAACCTCTCTGTAATATGGCGAATCATAATACAGACTTATGAAGCAGAAAATCCCCAATAAAAACCATCCGAAGATGAGCTGTTTTAGTTTTGAAAGGATGTGAATAATGCCTTTCATTCTTTTTAATTGAGTCTGAGTAAATGAGATCAACATAGTTTGATTTTAGTTAATTATCATTCTGTTGATGACACTGCAAATATGGTTGAATTATTTCATTTATAAATATTTATGTTTTTGATGTATTGTATAATAATATTTAAATGAATTTTGGCGCTTGATTACGCTTACAGAAAAAAGTTTAAACAAAATCTTAACTAAATAGTATACCGAAATACAAATTATTAAAGGAATAAAAAGGAGATAGAAGTGTATAAAAATTAGAGGATTTTGTGAGAGTATCCTCGATTGTAAATGTTTGTAAATTACCTTTAATCAAGGAGTAACAATAATTATTTTAAGATTGGATATTCTTAATAGGTGATTTGTGGAATGTACAATGCTAGAAGTGTGTAAAATTCACGTTTGTTTTAACAAGTGAAAAAATTTCCGATGATTGGACTATTTATTTACATTTATGATTTAAATATGGTACATAAAATGTTTTTATGAATTTTACCTTTCATCAGCTTCAAATCTTTTTAGAAGTCGTAAAAGAGCGAAGTATTACAAAAGCAGCAGAGAAAATGCACATGACTCAGCCTGCTTTATCTATCCAACTGAAGAATTTTCAGATGCAGTTTGACATTCCTCTTACTGAAGTAATGGGGAAAAAGCTCTATGTGACAGACTTTGGAAACTCGATAGCTGAAATTGCCGAAAAAATTATTGAACAGGCAGATGATATCAGATATAAAAGTAAGGAATATAGTGATCTTCTGGCGGGGAAGTTACGTATTTCTTGTGCGTCAACAGGAAAATATGTGATTCCTTATTTCATGAGTGGTTTCTTAGAAGATTACCCTGGCGTAGATTTGGTCTTGGATGTTTCTAATAAGTCAACCGTAGTGCAGAGCCTTCAAAAAAATGAGATCGATTTTGCGCTTGTATCTGTTGTGCCAAACAAAATGGATATCAATGAAGAGATTTTACTAGAAAATAAATTATATCTGGTCGGAAGTCCTTTACATCATGAACAAGGGCAACGTTTAATTTATCGTGAAGATGGTTCTGCGACTCGTAAAGCGATGGACGAGTACTTTAAGGGAGAGTCTAAACGCAGAAAAATGATGTTGACCTCCAATGAAGCGGTGAAACAAGCAATTATTGCAGGTTTAGGACAGTCTATTCTACCTCTGATAGGGATTAAGAATGAACTATCAAATAAAGAGTTAGAGATTATCCCAACAGAAGGCTTACCGATGGTTACAAATTGGCGATTGATTTGGCTTAAAAATAAGAAACTGTCTCCTGTGGCAGAGGCTTTCCTTAATTTTATCCACAACAAAAAGTACGATATCATTCAAGAGAGCTTTCAGTGGTATTTAAAATTTACGGATAAAAGTCTTTAGATATAGTTAATAAATGGAATAGCTAAAGGTTCATTATAAGATACAAGAGTCTTCAGCTTCGAGAATTCAAATAGGTTTTCGAGGCTGAAGACTTTTTTTATCTGTAAGTAAAGAGATTCATCAAGGTAATTTTGGTACGTAAATAATGCATAAGATAATCTAGTGCATGTATTAGAATATAATGAAGAATTCCTTTCATACTTATTTTCTGAATTTGCCAATGTAATTCTAGAGTTCAATAGATCTGAAAAAGTGAGCTTATGCGCTGGTTCAGATAGAGAGTTAATAGATAAATCGATGGCAATGAAAAAAGTAATACTGGTAATTTTAGCATCTTTTCTTGCCCACTTATCCTGGGGACAAGAAAAGGGGATTCTCAATCACAGCAATAGTGAATATGTAAAACTGAAAAGTATCAATATAGGAGATTGTAAATGGACAGAAGGTTTTTGGGCAGACAAATTTAAAGTCGCTGAGAAGTCGATGGTTCCATATATGGGCGAATTGCTTTGTGGAGATGTAGGTCATGCTTTAAATAACTTCAAAATTGCAGCAGGCCTAAAAGAAGGGACGCATAAAGGAATGCACTGGCATGATGGCGATTTTTATAAATGGTTGGAAGCTTGTATGTATGTCTATGCACAAAACGGAGATGAGAAGTTGGTTGAGCAGGTAGATGAGTATATTTCTATTATCGCTCAAGCACAAGAAAAAGATGGGTATTTACAGACGCAAACGCAACTAAGATCGAATGTAGATCGCTATGAGAATCGTAAATTCCATGAGATGTACAATTCGGGGCATTTACTGACTTCGGCTTGTATCCATTATCGAGTAACAGGAAAACGTAATTTCTTAGATGTTGCAGTAAAACACGCAGATTACCTTTATTCTGTTTTTAGCCCTCAAACCAAGTATTATTCTCGTTTTGGTTTTAACCAAACTCAAATTATGGGATTGGTAGAACTTTACAGAACAGTAGGCGATAAGCGATACCTAGAATTGGCGGAAATTTTTATCAATAATAGAGGAAAATCAAAAGTAGAGCATAATTCTACAACTGAAGGTTATCCTATTGGGGATATGGTTCAAGAGCGTACGCCATTTAGAGAATCTGAAGAAGCAGTAGGTCATGCCGTTTTAGCATTATACTATTATGCAGGTGCTGCCGATGTTTATGCCGAAACAGGAGAGAAAGCATTGATTGATGCGCTAGATAGACTATGGTCTGATGTAGCAGAAAAGAAAATGTACGTGACAGGAGCGGTAGGGCAAGCACATTATGGGGCATCTACCAATAAAGATGCGATACAAGAAGGATTTATAGATGCTTATATGATGCCGAATATGACGGCATATAATGAAACTTGTGCGAATATCTGTAATTCTATGTTCAACTACCGAATGTTAGGGCTACATGGAAAATCGAAATATGCAGATGTGATGGAGTTGGTACTTTATAATTCAGCACTTTCAGGAATTAGTTTGGAGGGGAAAGATTATTTCTATTCCAATCCTTTAAGAATGATTGATGGTTCTAGAGATTACTCAAAACATAATACAGAATTGCCGCACAGAGCACCATATTTAGAGTGTTTCTGTTGTCCTCCGAACCTTGTAAGAACAATTGCAAAAGTATCTGCTTGGGCGTATAGCTTGTCAGAAAATGGGCTATCTGTAAACTTGTACGGAGGTAACCAATTGGAAACAAAATTATTGGATGGCTCAAAGATTAAACTAAAACAAGAAACAGCTTATCCTTGGGATGGTGCAATCAATATTACGATGGAAGCCTGTAAAAAAGCACCATTCGAATTGCTTCTTCGTATTCCAGAGTGGGCAGAAACGGCAAGTATCAAAGTGAATGGTGTAGATGCAGAAGTAGCAATTGAAAGTGGTTCTTTTGCACGTATTGAGCGTAAATGGAAAAAGGGTGATGTTGTGACCATTGATTTCCCAATGGATATCACATTGGTAGAAGGGCATTCAAGAATTGAAGAGGTTCGTAATCAAGTAGCCATCAAAAGAGGTCCTGTAGTTTATTGTGTTGAATCTCCAGACCTACCTGAAAATACAAGTATTGTAAATCTTTATTTGTCAGGAGAGTCTGAGTTGAATGCTGAATATAAAGCAGACTTCTTGGGTGGAGTAACTACGATTTCTGGTGATATCCTTTTGCGTAAGGATTCTAAAGACACTAAAATGTATAGTACAGTTTCTAAGCCAGATTTTGAAAGTTATACGACAACTTTTGTTCCTTACTTCTCATGGAGTAATAGAGGAGATAGTGAAATGACTGTTTTTATGCCAATTGTTTGGGGACAGTTAGGAGAGAAGAAATTATAAGAAAGAAAATTAGTGTTGTGTGTACATCGTTAGTTGAAATTATCTAACGATAGGTTGTTGGCAACTACCACCCGTAAAAGAGAGAATAGTGGATAGAATTTGACTTCTTTTATCGGGTGGTTATGCTTCTTTTTGAGTCAGTCTTTTTCGGCTCGTATTCTTTCACATTCTAAATTTTTAGCGTTATGTTTTTAGCATTAACACTTATCTTATTTGCCAGTTTTTTCCAAGGTTCATTTGGACTTGGAATGAAGCATATATCTCCAGTAAAATGGGAGGCTTGGTGGCTTATTCATGCTTTTATTGCCATGGTTGTTTTTCCTGTTGGTTGGGCTATGTTTGCGGTACCTGATTTTCTTACCATTATTTTTGCAACTGACCTTTCAGCACTTATGCTTGCAATGCTCTTCGGGTTTTTGTGGGGTATCGGAGGAATTCTTTTTGGGGTCAGTGTAGAATACACAGGAATCTCGATTACTTATGGAATTGTAATGGGCTTGGCCGCATCAATGGGTTCTATTATTCCATTATTCCAAATTGAAGGTGCTTTCAGTGATCCTTCTTTCAAATACATTGCATTAGGTATCGTTTTACTCCTTGTAGGAGTGGTGATTACGGCAGTGGCAGGTGTAAAAAGAGATCGTTTACAAACTGATTCAAAAGAAGATTCGGCTTCTAAATCTATAAAAGTAGGCGTAATGATTGCGATTACTTCGGGAGTATTATCAGCTTTTCTTAATGTAGGCTTTTCGAATGCGGCACCCGTAGCACAAATGGCAACAAGCCAATTTAATATTGATCCGAAAGATGCAAGTTTAGTAGCTTGGGTCGTGGTACTTTTTGGTGCATTTATCATGAATGGAGGTTTTGCACTGTACAAGCTTAGCGTTAATAATTCTTGGAGTGCATTTAAAACGGTCGGAGCTCAAAAGTCCTTTGTTTGGGCGATTGTTTCAGGACTGTTTTGGTTTGCAGCACTAGGTGTTTATGGTCGTGGAGCAGCACTGATGGGTGATTTAGGTCCTGTAGTTGGGTGGCCAATGCTTTTAGGACTAGCCTTAATCATTAGTAATATTTGGGCATACCGATCAGGCGAATGGAGCAATGCCAAAAGACCTTTCCAAATTTTACTTCAAGGGCTAGTGATCCTTATTGTGGCTACTTGCGTGTTGGGTTATTCAAATTATTAAGGAAAATGAAAGTTGTAGATATAATACCTTATGTAGTCACACAAGAGCTTGATACGCCTTTCTATTTTTCTCAATGGGAATATAGTACGCGTAAAATCTGCTTGGTGAAGGTAATCTTGGAAGATGGTACATACGGATGGGGAGAAGGCTATGGTCCTGCCGATGTGATTCGTGCTGGAGTGAACTTCTTTAAACCCTTTGTACTTGGGAAATCAGCTTTAGAAACAGAGACCATTTGGCAAGAAATGTACAGAAGGTCTCTGGATTATGCGCGAAGTGGCTCGTTTACAGCGGCGATAAGTGCCATTGATGTGGCTCTTTGGGATGTGAAAGGAAAGCTGTTGAACTTACCTGTATCTGTACTTCTTGGAGGTGTGAAAAACCCTGTAATTCATCCTTATGCGACAGGACTCTACTTTACAAGGACAGAAAACCTTGGGGAAGAATTACAGAAAGAAGCGCTGATGTACAAAGAACAGGGTTTCAGAGCTACAAAAATGAAGGTCGGCTTAGGGATTGAGCAAGATTTGGAATATATCCGATTGATCAGAGATGCAATAGGTCCAGATATGAAATTGATGATCGATTCCAATCATGCTTATTCTTATAGAGAAGCTTTGGAGTTGAGTAGAAGATGTGAAGCCTACAACATCGGATGGTTTGAAGAGCCTGTTTCTCCAGAAGATTATGAAGGTTATAGCCGTTTGAGAAAACAGTCAAGTATTCCTGTGGCAGGGGGAGAGTGTGAGTATTTAAAACATGGCTTCAAACGTCTTTTTGAAAACGAATGTGTAGATATCGCTCAGCCAGATATTTGTGCAATGGGCGGACTTACGGAAGCGAAAAGAGTGGCTGTATTGGCACAGGCCTATCATAAAGATATTGTACCGCACTCATGGGGTACATGGATAGCAATCAGTGCGGCAGTTCATTTTGTAGGAAATCTTGATAGCAATCCTGGACGAATGTACGGAGAAGTGCCAATGATAGAACTTGACCGAACTGAAAATCCGCTACGTGATAAGTTAACGAGCAGTAAGATTGAACTCATAGAAGGCGAAATTAAAGTACCTACCGCTCCTGGGCTTGGAGTAGATGTAAACCTTGAAATCCTAGAAGAATATGCAGACAACAGCACAAACAACAAATCAGGATCAAAGCTTGAAGTTTGGTCATAAGAATTTATATATAGGTGGTGACTTAGTTCCAGCATCAGACAACGGAAGTTTTGATGTGATCTGTCCTGCCGATGAAACCGTAGTAGGGAGTATCAGTTGGGCTACAAAAGCCGATACACTCAATGCATTGGATGCCGCAGAAGTTGGTTTTCAATATTGGTCTTCACTTTCTCTTTCAGAACGATTGGAGTGGATTTCAAAATTAAGAATCAAACTGCTCGAAAATGCAACTTTACTTCGAGAGAGTATCATGTATGAGATGGGTAAAACTTGGGAAGGAACAGAAGAAGACTTGACCAGTATTACCAACTCACTTCAGTTTTATGCGGAAGCCATACAAGATATTCACCCGATTGATATTCCAGACAAAGAAGGAAGTCATAAGCATACGATTGTTCAACAGCCAGTAGGAGTTGTTGTGGCATTTTTAGCCTATAATTTTCCCTTGTTGAACTTAGGTTTTAAACTAGGCCCTGCTTTAGCTGCAGGTTGTAGTATCATTTTGAAACCTTCAGAATTTTCTCCCTTATCCGCTTATATCATTGGTGAGATTTGTGAGCAAATTAATTTTCCGAAAGGCGTCATCAATATCATTTGTGGAGATGTTGAAAATGTAGGGATTCCTCTTTGTGAGAGTAAAATCACGAAGCTAGTCACGATGATTGGTTCTACGGAAACAGCTCAAAAACTAATTGCACAAAGTAGCAAAACATCGATCAAACGATACAGCATGGAGTGTGGAGGCAATGCTCCTTTTGTAGTCTTTGATGATGCCGATATTCCGAAAGCAGTAGCAGATGGAAGTGCCTTAAAGTTTGGAAATACTGGTCAAATCTGTGTTTCACCTAATCGATATTTTATTCACGAAGAAGTCATTGAAGATTTTACAAGTCAGTTTGTTGCAAAGGCAAAAGCGGTTAAGATTGGCTTTGGAAAAGAAAATGCTCCGACAATGGGGCCAATGACCAATCGTCAGTCAGTGGAGAAAGTAAAATCTATTGTAGATCAGGCAATTGCTGAAGGTGGAGAATTGTTGTACGGAGGTTCTCCAATAGAAGGTGCAGGTTATTATTTTGAACCGACTGTCATTGTACTTAAAAATCCAGCTGCTGCGGTACTTCAGAGAGAGGTTTTTGGGCCAATTGCGATTATTGTTCCGTTCAAATCTGAAGAAGAAGTGATTGCGTATGCCAACAGTACCGATGCAGGTTTGGCTTCTTATGTTTATGCTCAAGATGAAGAAAAGCTTCAACGTTTGATGGAAGCCTTCGAGTTTGGTGAAGTACATTTGAATGGTTTCAAATTCGATATCTATTTACCGCATGGAGGTGTGAAAAATAGTGGTATCAGTGTTGACTGTTCGGTGTATGCCTTGGATGATTACTTGATTAAGAAAAGAGTAACTCAACAACTTTAGTCTTATGAAAAGTCTTCCTAAACAATTTATCAGTTGTGATTGGGGAACTTCCAATTTTAGATTACGCCTAGTAGATACGGAGTCGTTGGAAGTCCTTCAAGAACACAGTACCG
Source organism: Sediminitomix flava (assembly GCF_003149185.1). Taxonomy (NCBI): domain Bacteria; kingdom Pseudomonadati; phylum Bacteroidota; class Cytophagia; order Cytophagales; family Flammeovirgaceae; genus Sediminitomix; species Sediminitomix flava. The sequence goes on from NZ_QGDO01000003.1 coordinate 60,812, forward strand.
ATAAAGGAGTAAAAAAGGTCTATCAAGATTTTGTAGAAAGTGAGACAAATTTAAGTCAGAAAGCCTATTTCGGTAAGTATTTAGCTGAGCAATTGAAGTTTGTAGAACACGCAGAGGTAAATACGGTCATTGCATCTGGAATGCTCAGTTCATCTATCGGTATGCAAGAACTGGAATATGCCAAAATGCCGATGTCTGCTGAAGGAAGAAGCTTGAATAGCAGCTTTGAGCAACTAGATGAAAAGTATGAATTGCTCTTGATTTCGGGTACAAAAACGGAAGAAAGTGTGATGAGAGGGGAAGAAATTCAGGCTTTGGGTTTAGCAGAACGACTAAAGTCTTCTGAAGGAGTACTTCTTTTACCCGGAACACATAGTAAGCATATTCATTATGCAGGTGGGGTATTCAAAGACTTCAAGACGTTCATGACAGGAGAGTTGTTCGAGATTATTTCAAATCAAAGTATTCTTAATGGCTCAATTCAGAAATCAGCATTTTCAGAAACTTATGCTCAGTGTTTTTTGGATGGAGTACAACGAGGTGCAGAAGGAGAACTAACAGAAGCTCTATTTAGCATAAGGGCTTCAAGTTTATTTGGGAATAGAAGTAAGGAATCGAATTTCTACTTTCTAAGTGGCTTACTGATAGGGAGTGAATTAGGGTATTTGAAAAGAAGTGAGTTGGATGTGCATATAGCCGCATCGGGTGTACTCTCACAACTTTATCAGAAAGCATTAGCATCACTAAAACCTACTCAGAAGTTATACTTTTATGATGAAGAGGTTTTGGAGAAAGCATTATTAGCAGGACAGAAAAAAATCTTATCAACATATGTCTAATCAAGGATTTTCATGGGAATTGTTTGAGCAAACACCTGTGGTTGGAATTATCAGAGGGTTGAGTTTAGCACAGATCAGAAAAATACTACCCCTTTATCAAGAATCAGGTTTTTTTACCGTAGAAATCACGATGAATACGGAAGGGGCAGCTGAACTTATAGCTACTTTGAGACAAGAATTTCCGAGCTTAAATATAGGAGCGGGTACAGTTTGCACGCTTGATGATTTACAGCTTGCTTTGGCTGCTGGTGCGCAGTTTATAGTGACTCCGATTATTGCAGAAGAATTGTTTACTCCTTGTAAAGAATTGAATATCCCGATTTTTCCAGGAGCATTTAGTCCAACCGAAATTTATAAAGCATGGCAATTGGGCGCTTCTGCAGTGAAAGTTTTTCCATCGACAGCACTTGGAGTAGGTTATATCAAAGATGTATTGGCGCCTTTAGATCAGATTAAACTTTTGCCTACAGGCGGTGTGACAAAAGAAAATATCTCGGAGTTTTTGGAAGTAGGAGCTTTGGGAGTTGGTATGGGAGGTTCTCTCTTTAAAAAGGATTTATTAGATGATTTAGAGGGATTAGAAGAGCATTTTATAAGTATAAAGAAACAGTTGAAGAGAGGTTTATTAGTTGGTTAACAGGATTAGAAATACAGATGTATGAAAAGCTACCTTAGGTTTAGGGTAGTTTTTTTATTTGGTAAATGTGGGTACTGAAAAAGGTATCTAGTCGCTAGAATTTGGTATGATGTATTTGAAAAGTGATATATTTACCCAAAGAAACTACGATATCGACTAACAGCATATTTTTCATCATACAATGACATCACTAGAGCGAATGATCAGACACATCACTTTTTCTATCGTATTATTTTTTGGCTTGATACTGAATGTTGAAGCTCAAAAACAAGAGACAGAAATTGATATTTCAAAGCATTTGACATCAGAACATGGCTTGTCTCATTTTGGCATCACGTCTTTGTTAGAGGATCATTTGGGGCTTGTTTGGGCAGGGACTTTTAAGGGGCTGAATCTCTATGATGGCTATGAATTTAAGACATTCTATACTTCTACCGATAGTGGATTAGTGAGCAATCGTATTCAATCCTTGTATCAAGATGAAAATCAGAATATCATTATTGGTACAGAACAGGGTGTGTCTTTGTACAATTATGAAAAGCAGTCTTTTAAAGTTATTTATTCTCCCCATGATCAATCAAATGCTCATCAAGGTCCATTTGTAAATGAGATTCTAGAAACAGAGAAGTTTATTATTTGTAATACCAACTTGAATGGGCTTTTTCTTTTTAAGAAAGAGGACTATACTTTTTATAAAAAGATTTTGCCTCCTTTCAATTCAAGTACTAGTTTTCAGTCATTTCGAGCTTCAAAACTCGATGAAAATCATGTCTTGCTCGCGAGCAATTTAGGTTTGTTTTCACTCCAACTTGATACAGAGAAATTTGAAAGGGTTTTACCCACAGCGTTAGATTATTGTTTAGATGTTGCCTATGATGGCCAACAATTTATTTATGCCTTAGGCTTTGAATCTTTGAAGGTTTTCCGTGTTCATACAAACGAGGACGGACTTACTTTTTCTTTTGTACAAGAAGCATTGATGGGAGAATTTTTCTCAAAACTCCAAATTTCTGAAGAGGGTAATTTATGGCTACTGAAGAATAACAATGTACTTGCTGAAGTTCAATGTACTGATTCGCTCATAAACATTGATGAGGAGTTCATAAAATACACTTTTTCGAATGAGTTTACACGACTCAGTGATATCGTCTTGGATAAAGAAGGTGGTTGGGTAGGTAGCTACAACCAAGGGTTATTTAAATTTAGATCTAAAAAAAGACCTTTTCTCAACTCAGATTTAAAATCTAAAGGAATCAATGAATCGAGTCAGGTACTAAGTTTACTGACGCTCGATAAGGAAAGTATATTGGTGACACTCAATGCCAATGACCTCAAGGTTTTTAATACGGTCACAAAGCAGATTCAAGAGATTAAATCTCCTGCTATCAATAATCAGAATATTTCAAAAGTACTAAAAGATTCCAATGGAGATATTTGGGGCGGAAGTAGACGATTAGGGATTTTTAGAAAGAAGTCTATCGGTAAAGAGTGGGTGCAAATTAGGTCTGAAAAGTATCCTTTTTTGGAAAGAGAGGCCGTTCGCTATTTTGCTGAAGATCGTGCTGGAAATATCTGGGTGGCAGGTTTAAATGCCTTGTATCGTTTTCAGTTAGACCAAAATCGAAATATTTCATCTGTTGAAATTATAGATAAATTAGGTGAAGAACCTTATACGAATAGTTTAGTCGTTCAAGTGATTTACCCCGATCCATTAGAGGATTGTCTTTGGATTGGTACAAAGTCGAAAGGTCTTTACAAATTAAACTATCATTCTTCGCTAGCTGATGAAAATCAAAGTATTAGGCTTGATCTAGGGGATGGGGAAACGAAACAAGGATTATCAATCACAAGCATTCAAAGAGCTGAAAATGGCATTCTTTGGTTTGGAAGTTTGGAAGGGGGAATCAGTAAGTTGGAGCAAGAGCATGGAAAGGTTTTTTGCAAGACTTACACGGAATCAAATGGATTGGATGATAACGATGTGATGAGTTTTCAATTTGATGAAAAAGGACATCTTTGGATCGCTACGAATAAAGGAATCAATGAATTTAATCCTGAAACTGAAGTCTTTAGAAATTATACGACAGATGATGGTTTAATCCCTGCAAGTTTTGAAGTGACATCTACGAAGTTAGCAAACGGAATGATGGTATTTGGAGGAAATAATGGCATTTGCTATTTCCATCCCAATTCAATTCCGACAGAAAGTCCAATTCCATCTTTACTTTTTGGAGATCTGAAAATTCATAATAAGATCGTGAAAGTGGGAGCGAAGGCCCATGAGCATGTTATCCTTCAAAAGCCCCTAAATCAAAGTCCTAAAATTGAGTTAGCCTACAATGAAAGCAGTATTTCAGTTGAAGTTATTTCGCTTCATTACTCGAATACTGAGAATCATCAGATCAGATATAGACTTTTACCTGAAGATGAAAATTGGTTTGTGACTTCTTCAAAAAATAAAATTATAAACTTTAGCTTATTACCCCCCGGAGAATATACCCTTCAAGTAGCTAATTCCAATTCAAGAAATGAGTGGTCTGAGGTAAGGGCATTGGATATTGTGGTAAAACCTGCTTATTGGCTTAGCCCGACTGCTAAAGTGATCTATTTCCTTTTAGCGGTTATCGTCTTGATGGTCATTATGCGAGTGATTCTTCATACGAAAGGGCTACAACATAAATTACAATTAGAGCATTTAGAGAAAACACGTTTAGCGGAATTAGATGCTGCTCGCTTGAAGCTATTCATGAATATATCTCATGAATTCAGAACACCGCTTACGCTTATTACAGGGCCTATCTCTGTGCTAAGGAAGATGTTTGAAACCAATAAAGATGCTTTTCAACATATTGATCTGATACAAAGGCAAGCCAAAAAAATGTTCCAGCTGGTAGAGCAAGTCCATGACATTAGGAAGGCGGATGAAAATATACTGAAGCTTCATATAGCCTCATTTGATTTCACTGATTTTATCTTTGATATCAAAAGAGATTTTGAAAAACTAGCACAAGATACTGGAAAGGAATTACGACTAATAGGCGATGGGAATCAACTTTTTGTGATGGCTGACGAGCAGAAGTTGGAAGTGGTATTCAATAATCTGCTCAATAATGCTTTTAAGTTTACCCATGCAGAAGATAGCATTACCATCAGATATACAGCTAAAACAGATGGCTTGTATTTCAGTGTAGAAGACACAGGTGCGGGTATTCCAGAAGAAGATCTCGAACATTTATTTGAGCGATTCTACCAATCAAACTCAGAAGAAAGCTATGGCGGTACGGGTATTGGTTTAGAACTTACAAAAATGCTTGTGGAAATGCACTATGGGCAAATTCATGTGGATAGTGAATTGGGAAAAGGAACCAAGTTTGAAATATTCTTACCGATCAGTGTCAATAAAACAGATACTTTGAGTGCGCAAAAGCTTGAAGAAATTTTAAAAGCTGAAAATCATGAAGAGCGTCAGCGAATTGTGAAGAAAGATGCGATTGATCTGACAAATTTGATCAAAAATGAAGCGCATAAAAACCTCACAATCTATTATGTAGAAGATAATATCGATTTACGAAACTTTGTGGGTAATATCCTTGAAGGTTACTTTAAAATCGTGCCTTTTACAAATGGAAAAGAATGTATGGAGGCATTGGAGAAGGAGTGGCCAGATTTAATCTTAAGTGATATCCTTATGCCTAAAATGAACGGTTTGGAGCTTTGTAAGCTTGTGAAATCCGATATCAAAACCAGTCACATTCCAGTTGTATTGCTGACCTCTAGAACTTCTACAGACGAACGAATAGAAGGACTGGAAGTTGGGGCAGATACTTATATCTCAAAACCATTTGAGATGAAGCATTTGATTGCAAGTATTCAAAATGTACTGAACAATCGTCAGAAACTAAGGGAGCGTTTTCAAGTAGCTTATCCTATTCCCTTAGATAAAAAACAACAAAGCGAAACAGATCACATTTTCTTAGAACGACTTTATAAGCTCTTGGAAGAAAACCTTAGCAATGAAGATATCGATTTGGAAGAATTTGCGAAGGAATTATTTATGAGTAGGAGTCAATTTTTCAGAAAAGTAAAGTCCATTACCAACAGTACTCCTCAAGAAATTATTAGGTCATTTAAGTTGAAAAAAGCATCAGAATATTTAAGTGATGGAAAGTACACAGTAGCGGATGTTGTGGTGAAGACAGGTTTTAAAAGTCGAACGCATTTTAGTAAACTTTTTAAGGAACATTTTGGACAAACACCAAGTCAATTTGCAAAGCAAAAATAACAAGTCCATTTAGTGATGTATGTATCCGTATTTGATGAAACCCTCCATAATTAAGGTTTATGGAGGGTTTTTGTATTTAAAATGACACTTGTAGAGACATATTTGAGACGCATTACTTCGCCAATAATCATGATAAGTGTGAATTTTACATTGAAAGGAATTCCAAATGATTATTACTGATTATAACCAAGAGAGAACTTTAGAATAGAGCTTCATTTTAGACTAATTATAGCAATATGAAAGGCGTAATTCTAGAGCGATTTTGAAGGAGATTTTTTAATAATTGATTAACGAAATTTTTAGGTCATGAAGTTAGTTTTAAAAAATTCGGAGGCTCAGTTAAATAAGAGATTATCTATTGCGTTGGATAAAGTACCATGCTTAGAAACTGCATGGCATTATCATAGCCAATATGAATTAATTTATATAAGAAGAAGTTCGGGAATACGATTTGTTGGAGATAGTGTCGCAAACTTTAAAGAAGGAGAGTTGGTATTAGTAGGCCCTAATCTTCCTCATTTATGGAGACATCGTCATATCGGAGAAAAGGTAGATATTCTTGTTATAAAGTTTGAGCGAGACTTTATCGGAGAAGGAACTTTTGATCGACCAGAGTTTACGCATATTAATCAGTTATTAGAAATGGCAAGGTTTGGTCTACAGTTTTGTGAAGAGCGTAGTGATTATTATAAAGCTGACCTAGATGATCTTTTAAACTGTTCGTATGCAGAGCAGTCAATAAAGCTTCTGAAGATATTAAATGGATTGGCAAGTAGTGGAGAAACCAAAGTATTATCAACTTCAGACATGCGACAAGAAGTTGATGATAGTTCGGAAAGAATAGAAAAGGTGCTGAAGTACATCGCCAATAATTACGATAGAGATTTAGATTTACAAGAAATAGCGGATATTGCATGTATGACTACAAACTCATTTTGTAGATTTTTTAAGAAGACAACCAATAAATCTTTTAAGAAATACTTAAATGAAGTTCGCATAAAAAATGCAAGCCGATTGCTGATTCAAGAAGATTTTCCAATAGCAGATATCTGTTATGAGGTAGGTTTCAATTCAGTGACCAACTTTAATAAACACTTCAAACAAATAGTAGGCAAAACGCCTAAAGAGTACCGTTTAGCTATTTAGAGGGCTAAGTTAGATTTAGAACAAGGTAAATTAAAGGAGATAATTCCTTAGGAAACTCCCGAAGTTTGCATTGATTTTTTGACAAAAAAGTTATTTGCCACAAGTCATAAAAGCGAGTCAATCCATTTTTAAATCGATATGATGATGAAGATATTGAGTATAAAGACTGTTTTATTTATTCTGAGCATTTTTTCTTGTACAGCCACTTTAGGGCAAAGTAAAAAAAAGCCTAACATCGTACTTATTTTTACTGATGATGGCGGATATGCCGATTTTGGTTTTCAAGGAAGTAAAGAAATCAAAACTCCTGAGATTGATAAACTTGCAAAACAAGGGGTGAAGTTCACGCAAGGTTATGTAACAGCTTCAGTTTGTGGACCTTCAAGAGCTGGGCTTATCACAGGGCAATATCAACAAAAATTTGGTTACGAAGAGAATAATGTGCCTGGCTATATGAGTCCTTCTTCTAAGCTGTTGGGAGAAGATATGGGCTTGCCTTTAGATCAAAAAACGATGGGAGATTACCTTAAGTCTTTGGGCTACAAAACAGCTTTTTATGGAAAGTGGCACTTAGGAGGTACGGATGAGCATCACCCGATGAACAGAGGTTTCGATGAGTTTTATGGATTTAGAGGTGGAGACCGTAGTTATTTTGCTTACCAACAACTGCCTAAAAATCATCCTGATAAAAAAATGGAAAATGGTCTAGGCAATTTTGAAGAACCTGCAACATATGCCACAGACCTATTTGCTGAAAAAGCAATTGATTTTATGGAAAGAAATCAAGAAGAGCCATTCTTTATTTTTCTATCATATAACGCAGTGCATACGCCAATGGAGGCTACTGAAGAAGACCTTAAACGATTCCCGAAATTAGAAGGGAAAAGACAAGAGTTGGCAGCAATGACTTGGGCTTTGGATAGAGCTTGTGGGAAGCTATTGGATAAGTTAGAAGACTTAGGCTTAGATGAAAACACGATTGTAGTGTTCACCAATGACAATGGAGGACCTTCAGATAAAAATGCATCAATCAATACGCCATTGAGTGGTACAAAATCGAATCATTTAGAAGGCGGAATTCGAGTACCTTATCTTATAAAATGGCCTGAGCAATTGAAGAAAAATGCTAGCTATGATTACCCCGTAAGTACTTTTGATTTGCTTCCTACTTTTTATGCTGCTGCAGGAGGGGATTTGAATGATCTTGAAAATGTAGATGGCGTAGACCTTTTACCTTTCGTGAAAGGGGAGAATACTGAACGACCACATCAAACTTTATTCTGGAAAAAAGAGACAAGAGCTGCTGTAAGAGATGGCGATTGGAAGTTGATTCGTTATTCGGACAGACCTGCAGAGTTGTATAACCTTGCGGATGATATCTCTGAGAAAAACAATTTGGCTTTGGATTATCCTGAAAAAGTAAAGGTGCTATTCAAAAAACTTTATGAGTGGGAGTTAACCTTAGAACGTCCTTTATGGCAATTGAAAAGAAGTTTTGAAAAATACGACAATGATCGTATGGACAATTACAAACTATAGAGAAAGATGAAAATAATATCAGTTGGACTAATTTTTCTACTCGTTCTTGTCCAAGAAACTTTTGCTCAAACTCCGGTCTCTCATCCAGATTTTAAGTGGGAAAAAGTAGAGGAATTGTCGGATGAATTCGATGCCTTGGATTTACAAAAATGGACGAACGATCCGAATGATTGGGGGATTTGGTCTTGGGAGCCTGAGTTGGCTTATGTAGAAGGTGGAGACTTGAAAATCAAGATGATTCAAGATACCCATACTAGAAATAATAGTGAATTTTATTATAAATCGGGGATTATCAGAAATCATGAGACAATCACTTATGGTTATTTTGAAACTCGAATGAAGGGGAGTGAAAGATTTCCAGGAGCCTGTCCTGCGTTTTGGTTGTACAGTATCAATCAACCAAATCCGACAGAAGAAGGACAATCTAAGTATTGTGAAATAGATGTGGTGGAGTTGACACAGCGCGAATGGAATTTTGATACCAATGATTGGGAAGGGCCAGAAGCCATTGATATGAACCTTCATGCAGTAGTCTTAAAAAATGGGGAATTAGCTCAAATAAGACCGAGGTCATCACCCGAAATTGCGAAGACAAAATGGTATGCAGATTTTGACCCAAGAGATGACTATCATACTTACGGTGTGTTGAGCAGAGCCGATTCTATTTTTTGGTACATAGATGGGATAGAAAGGGGGCGAAAAGAAAATCTATATTGGCATTTGCCCATGCATATTACAGTGTCAATGGGTTTGAGAAGTCCGTTTGAAAGATATGATGAAAACGGACAAAGACAGCCTGTTCCCGAAGCGACAACCACAGAGGGTTTCCCGACACACATGCATTGTGACTATGTGAGAGTGTGGGAAGCTGCACCTCAAATAATCTCCAATCCTTCTCAGTACGAGACGTTAAGCGGAGCGTTAAATTTTGATTGTTACTTTGATGCGGGTAGTGGTTTTATAGCGTCTTCTGGCCTGAATGTCAGATTACAAGAAATGAATGAAAATGGACAGTTGGTAAAGGAATATACACAAACTGATAATAGTATAATCGGAAGAGCTGCGGGAAAGCTAGTGGTGAATATGGATATCTCTGAAGTTCCATTTACATCCAGTCTTCCCAATGGAAATTATTATCAGATTGTTGCGAGTTTTATTTCATCAAAAGACGGAGGAATAACAGTAAATCTATCCAACCAGATTGTAGGTATTGAGGTGGAAGAACTGGCAATTACTTCAACTGATCATTCATCATTGGGTAAAATTGAGCTTTTTCCGAATCCTGCAAAAGATGAAATTAAGATTTTAGGGATAGAAGAGAAGTGTCAGATGATCATTTTCGATGTACATGGTAAGGTACATTTAAGGAAACAACTGACAAAAGATGAAAGTATTGGAATTTCTCAACTACCAATCGGAGTCTATTGCTTGAAGCTTGAATCCGCTCAGGGTGAAAGGACACTGCGATTTTTAAAAAACTAAGATACAGTAAAGGGAAAGCATTGCTTTCCCTTTTTAATACCAGAAGACATGTTCTTTAATGAATATCCTTAAAATTTAAACCAATGAACTACATTAAAAACTCACTTTTGAGTATTTTTTTTCTTGTAAACATCACTACACTATCGGCTCAACATTTTGAAGTAGTTTCAAACTATAAAGGTTGGAAATGGGATAGTATTTATGTTTACAAAAACCCTTATATCAGCTTGGCCGTCGTTCCAGATGCAGCAGGAAGAGTGTTGGAATACAACCTTGGAGAAACCGCTTCTTTGTGGATCAACCCAAAAGAATTAGGAAAGTCTTATGATAATGGGGATGAAGTTAAGCTTCATGAGTGGCGAAATTTTGGTGGTTATCGACTTGTTCCTATTCCTATGAATAATTGGGCAATAAATACCGCAGGGAGTAAAGTAGAGCGTTGGCCACCTCCTGTGGCGATTGGCGATGCGCCCTATCAAGTCGCAATTTCAGAAGATAAGCAAGGGAAAGAAGTACTTGAAGTACATTCTAAAGTACAACAAATGCCAGTGCCTTTATGGAATGGAAGAGAAAAAGCATTCAGCCAACCTAATTCAGTTGATGAAGAAATCCAGTATAGCAGAACACTGTCTACAGAGGAAAATTCGAGCAGAGTTTTTTATACACATACGCTTAAAAATGTAGGTGAAAAAGAAATTGATAGAGGAATAATGACGACGAGTCAACATATGTCTTGGACAGATTCTTTATTACAAGATGGAGAAAACTTTGTGGCTTATATTCCTTTTAGTACAAAATATAAAATGCCTGATGGAGAACAATTTCATATCAATGTTACCCCCGAAATGCATTGGCGATATGTGCATAGAAACCGAATGCCATTAGATAAAAATAACCCTGAACATGTAGAAAAATATTTCAATGTAGGTACGAATTGGACAGGAGAAGTAGCCCCAGGCATTTTTGAAATCCACTTTGATTATAACATAATGGGCGGTTTCCACATGGTTTCATCTGAATCTTGGTTATGTTATGTCAATAAAACCAACTTGACTGCTTTTGTAAAGATGTTTGCGCCTTATGACCCCACTTTAACCTACGAAGAAGGAGTAAATATCGCGATATACAATAGTGGAATGGAAACTGGCTATCTGGAAACAGAGGTGAAAACACCGATCTACAAACTCAAATCGGGTGAGCATTTCGACTTTGAGGAAATTCATGCAGCCGCTAAAATCTTATCTACGCCTGTCTTGGCGGTTAAGAATGCAGGTATAGTAACCGAATACCTCACATTTGACGAAAAGCAATCTGCTTTAAAAGGAAAGTATGGAGTGTTTTTTAAAGGGAAAGCAATTTTAAAACTGTGGGGTGATTCATCAGAAGTTTTGAAAACCATTGAACTTTCAGAAGTTGATCCTTTACATGGTTTTGAGTTGAATCATGAAATTCAACAAGAGTTGATTGGTCAAGTCTCGAAAGTTGAAATACGAATTCAATCAGTCAACCAAGAAGATTTTTTACTAGATACACTTGATCTGACAAACCTATAAGATAATGAAGATGAAAAGGTATTGGCTTATCGGATGCTTTTTGCTGTGTATAAACCATATTGTACAAGCGCAAAATGATTGGGAAAATGAAGTCGTTTTTGAACGAAATAAATTACCTGCTAGGGTAGCAAGCTATTCTTATAAAACAGAAAAAGAGGCTTTAGAGGGGAATAGAGAGCATGCTCGAATGCTAAATTTAAATGGGAATTGGAAGTTCAAATTTGTTTCAAATACAGAAAGCCGCCCAATGAATTTTTGGGAAACGGAATTTGAGCGAAAAAATTGGGATGAAATCGAAGTGCCTTCAAATTGGGAAATGAAAGGCTACGGGCAGCCAATCTATACGAATATAACCTATCCTTTTACTCCAAATATTCAAAATGCAACATTAAGTTACGATTGGAAAGGGCCACAGCCTCCTTTACCACCCAAAATTTATAGAGAAAACCCTGTTGGAAGTTATTTCCGTGATTTTGAAGTTCCTTCAAATTGGGAAGATCAGTCTGTTATTCTTCATTTTGGAGGAGTTTCATCGGCTTTTTATGTCTGGGTAAATGGAGAAAAAGTAGGCTATAGTCAAGGAAGTAGATTAGCAGCTGAATTTGATGTTACAAACTATCTGAAAGAAGGAAAAAATAGAGTAGCTGTACAGGTTTTCCGTTGGAGTGACGGAAGTTATTTGGAAGATCAAGACATGTGGCGATTGAGTGGTATTCATCGAGAAGTTTTACTACTCGCTCAACCTAAATTAGCCATCAATGATTTTCATGTGCGAACGACATTTGATTCATTGATGCAAAATGTGAAAATGGAAATTCGTCCAGAATTGTGGATGAAGATGAATCCAAGTGAGCTAAACGATTTTAGCATAAAGGCAATGCTTTATGATGAGAATGGACATGAAGTGTTGGATAAGCATTTGAGTGTATCGGCAGAGAAAGTCTTTTTACAAAGGTGGCCACCGAGAGATTTGCCAAAATTTGCACTCCTTGAAGCAGAAGTGAAATCACCCAAAAAATGGTCTGCTGAAAAGCCCAATTTATACACTTTGGTACTTTCGGTACATGATGCTGATCAGAAAGTAGTGGAGGCAAGAAATCATAAAATTGGTTTTAGAAAGATAACCTTCAGCCCTGAAAATACCCTCTTGATCAATGGGGAAGAAACTAAAATTATGGGGGTAAATCGACATGATCATCACCCTGTAAAAGGAAAGGCGGTGAGTCGAGCGGATATGTTAGCCGAAGTTTTACAGCTCAAAAGATTTAATTTCAATGCTGTTCGAACATCGCATTATCCGAATGATCCTTATTTCTTAGAGTTATGTGACCAATACGGACTTTATGTGATGGAAGAAGCAAATGTAGAATGCCATCACCTAGGTAGTTTTATTCCTTATGAACCTTCGTGGTCTGCTCCAATTTTGAGTAGAGTCTATCGAATGGTGGAACGGGATAAAAACCACCCAAGTATCATATCTTGGTCATTAGGAAATGAGTCTGGAACAGGTCCTGCTTTTGCTGCAGCAGCTGGTTGGGTAAAAGATTTTGACCCTTCTCGTTTTGTGCATTACGAAGGAGCGCAGGGAGATCCAACTCATCCGCTTTATCAAGAAGGAGACAATGTTGGTTATACTTCTCAAAATTGGGATGCAATGGCGAATCCTGATGATCCTGAGTTTGTAGATGTAGTGAGTAGAATGTATCCAAATTTACATCAGGTGGTAAACATGTCTCAGAGTCCTTACATCAATCGACCAATAATGATGTGTGAGTACATGCATGCTATGGGAAATTCTGTAGGTGGTTTAGGTGAGTTTTGGGATTTTATCCGTGTGACACCAAATGTGATAGGTGGTTTTATTTGGGATATGAGAGATCAGGGGCTAGAAAAAATAGGACCTGATGGAAAACCTTATTATGCTTATGGTGGCGATTTCGGTGATGTTCCGAATGATGAAAACTTCTGTATAAATGGTGTTTTTGCTTCTGATTTAGCACCACACCCACAGGCTTATGAATGTAAGTATGTGTTCCAGCCTATTGAGTTAAAAGCAGTAGAAATAAAGAAGGGTTTAATGTCGATCACCAATCGATTTACTTTCAGTGATCTTGAGGAGTACACTATAAAATGGACAGTTTCTGAAGATGGAGATGAAATACAGTCGGGTGAATTAGCCAACTTTGAGTTGGCAGCAGGAGAAATAGCTCAAATAAAGATTCCTGTTGAGCGGATTAAGTATAAATCTTCATCGGATTATTGGTTAAGACTAAGTGTACATGAAAAGCAAGATCGAGCTTGGTGTAAGGCGGGTTATGAAATTGCCAAAGAACAATTACTGCTCAAAGCAAGAAAGGAAGTAGGTCAAACAACTAAGGTAAAAAAAGAGAAGTCACGAGTTGAAGAGACTGATCAGATCATTGAAGTCTCTGGCTCTGATTTTAAATTGACGTTCTCAAAAGAAACTGCACGCTTAAGTTCTTTAAATATTGAAGGGAGTGAATATTTAGTTTCTGCTATCAAACCAAATTTTTGGAGACCATCTATTGATAATGATGTCAGAGGGGCTAGCAATAAAGGAATGCGAAAGTCTGAAAAAGTATGGAAAGCATTGGAAGATCGATTTGAAGTTGATCAATTCAGTGTCAGTCAGCAGAATGGAATGGTAGAATTGAAAGTTTTACAATCTACGAAAGGAATAAAACTTTCTACACAATATCTGATCTCAAGTGAAGGGGAAATAGAAATGGAGATGACTGTTGATGCAGATAGTTTGATCACTGAGGATATGGTTCGTTTTGGCTTTACGATGGGAGTATCAGATGAGTTTTCGTTGACAAAGTATTATGGAAATGGACCTTGGGAGTCTTATCGTGATCGTAAGAGATCAGTTGAAATAGGAGTGTATGAAATGCTTGCCGATGACTATTTCTATAATTATGTGAAACCTCAAGAAAATGGAAATCGAACAGAGGTTCGTTGGCTAGAGATGAAAAATAAAGAAGGGAAAGGGATTCGAGTAGAAGGTTTACCTGAGTTTAATTTTTCAATTTGGCCATACTCAGCAGAAAATATAGAACAAGCAGATCATCCTTATGACCTAAAAGCACAAGGTTTTTATACGCTTAATCTCGATTTAATGCAAACAGGTTTGGGAGGGACTTTATCTCAAACTTTACCTCAATATCGAATATCAGCGGGTAAATACAGCCATAAGATAAGTATCTCTCTTTTGAAAACATTAAAGAGCCAATAGTTATTATATTTGTATAATTTATATGCTTTACAAACTACTTATTAAGTGTTAAAAGCTTGATAAGTAGCTTGTAAGCTGGGAAAATAAAACCAATAAACGATAAGTTTTTAAACTCGGAATTTTTGTCCTAATACTTAAAAATTAACAAATAATAAGATGTGGTAAATTTGAAGAAGTGAAGGGTAAATCTAACACATAATCTCCAAGCAGACCTCCTTAATATTGTTAATAGATAATCGCTCATAAAGTTGATTATCTCAAAGTATAATAAATGACCGCCTCTGATTTTGGAGAGCCGTTCATTGATTTTTTATATCACAAAAATGCGACACATGAAAATCAAACAACATGTTAACTGGCGAACTAAGCTCCAAAAATTAGTTCTAGTGTCATTGCTAATGACATGTCTAGGAGCAGTTTATGGCCAAGAAGTTATCATAAGCGGTACAGTCAGCGATAATGAATTTTCGTTGCCTGGTGTAAATGTAAGTGTGAAAGGTACTTCAAGTGGTACTATTACCGATATGGAAGGACGCTACAAGCTAAATGTAGCCAAAGGAGATGTCCTTGTATTTAGTTACGTGGGTTATTTGTCTAAGGAAGTTGAAGTTGGGAATTCTACAGTGATTGATGTGTCCTTAGAACAAGACGTAGAAATATTAGACCAAGTTGTAGTCATTGGTTATGGTACTCAAACCAAAAAGGAAGTGACTGGTGCTGTAAACAATGTATCGGCTGAAGCACTTAACAATGTTCCTACGTCAGACTTGGGAGCTTCTATTCAAGGAGCAGTAGCAGGGGTAAACGTACAAGCCTCTAGTGGTGCTCCTGGTCAACAAGCAAATATTCAAATTAGGGGAGTGGGTTCACTCACAGGTTCTAGAGATCCATTGTATGTGGTAGACGGAATTCCGTATGAAAGCAACCCAAATATTGCTCCTAGCCAAATCAAATCTATTGATATTCTTAAAGATGGAGCATCAGCAGCAGTTTATGGTGTGAGAGCTTCCAATGGTGTGATTTTGATTACAACAAAATCAGGTGAGCAAGGCAAAGTAAAAGTAGACTTTACTTCATGGGGAGGTATTCAGAATATTACTTCTGGCACAGAGTTAATGAATACTCATGAGCAGTTCTATTATGATCAAGTCAGATCACGAGCTTTAGGTATCGAGTCTACAGTTTTAGATGTAAACCCTAGAGCTTTAGAGAATGATACAGATTTTATTGCAGCCATTCAGAATGATAATGCAGCCATTCAGAATTATGAAGTAAATGTATCTTCTGGTAAAGGAGATATGACTTTGAATGCAAACATGAATTACTTCTCACAAGAAGGTATTCTTATCAATTCAAACTTTGACCGTCTAGCTACTCGACTTACAGGGCAGATCAATAAAGAAAAGTTTAAAATGTTTGCGAGTATTGGTTTCCAAAATGAAGAAAGACATAGAGAGCCTTGGGCTTTGTATGAGCAAGCATTGAGACAACCGCCTTGGAATACAGCTATTGAAGATTTACCAACAAATGGAGATATAATTCAGATTCCAGACCAAAATGAAATCACTTATAGTTACTTATCAGGTATTTTATCAAATACAGATATCGAAAATGTAAGAAGATTCAATGTAGCTGTAAATGCTTCTTATGAGTTGGTGAAAGGTTTGACGTTTAGAGTGAGAGCAGGTAGCAATATTCAGAATTCAAAACGTGTTCAGTTTCAGCCAAAATATCTGATTTATGATTTCAAAGGGAATTACAACCCTACAGCTTCAAGACCTCAAGCTAGACAAGAAGAGAACTATGTATGGAATGAGCGAAATACATTAGAAAATATCTTGTCGTATGATAAATCTTTCGGTGATCATAATTTCAATGTAACAGCAGCTTATTCTCTTGAAAAGTATGTGAGCGAGAATGCAGGAATAGAAGGAGTTCATTCACCAAATGGTAATAATGATATTCAAGAATTGGGTGCATTGACTTCTACAGGTAATGCAACAGGTTTTAAATATGTAAGAAGCCTTGTCGGGATGATGGGAAGATTCCAATACAATTACAAAAGAAAGTATATGGTATCAGCTTCTCTGAGAAGAGATGGTACATCACAGTTTAGCGAAGCAAACAGATTCAAAACATTCCCTGGGGTTTCTGTAGGTTGGAATATTGATCAAGAAGATTTCTGGAATGTTCCATTCATGAATGGTTTAAAATTCAGAGCAAGTTATGCACAGTTAGGTAATAACAGGATAGGTGCTAACCCTTACCAAGCTATTCCAGTGATTGAGCAAGGTGTAAATTATATATATGGTAAAGAAGGAGAATTAACTTCAGGGCTGATTTCAAGACAGTTTGCTAATCAAAATTTGTTATGGGAAACTAGTATTTCTACAAATATTGGATTGGACATGGCATTCTTTGACAATAAGTTACAGTTTACTGCTGATGTCTATCAAAGTGATAAAGACAACATGATCTTGGGATATCAATTACCTCCATCTTTAGGAGCATCGATCACAAGACCAGATTATGAAATTGCTAGCTATAGAGCCGTAACTGTGAATGCAGGTAATATGACCAACAAAGGTTTGGAATTATCTTTAACCTACAGAAACGAAACGCCTTATGGCTTGAAGTATAGCTTGGGTGCTACCTTCACTAAAAATAGAAATGAGGTTACTGACCTAAACGGAACAGAAAGAGGCTTTGGAGGAGGTCGTCCGTCATTGACACATAGTTGGATGGATCAGACAACGTTCTTTGCAGTTGGTCATGAAGCAGGATCATTCTTCCTCGTAAAAACGGATGGGATTATCAAAACGGAAGAGGAGCTAGCTGAATACAGACAGATAAATCCAAATGCAATTCTTGGTGATGTGAAGTATGTAGATCAGTTGACAGTTGATACAAACGGTGATGGAATTCCAGATTCGGGTGATGGTAAAATTGATGATAATGATAGAGTGTACATGGGTTCAGGACAAGCAGATTTTGAATCAGGTATGCAACTTTCATTAGACTATAAAGGATTTGACTTCTTTATTCAAGGGTACTATTCGTACGGAGCTGAAATCTTCAATGGAGCAAGATTATACGCTTATGCAGAAGGTAGACACAAAGAGTTATTGGGAATGTGGAGTCCTCAAAACCCGAACTCAGATATCCCTGTAGCTGTAGATAGACAATCTGAAAACGTAAGAGCATATTCAGATTTATGGTTAGAAGATGGTACTTACTTCAGAATTAGAACACTTACGCTAGGTTACAATTTCCAAAAATATGTAAGTGGCATGGGAATCAGCAAAGCACGTTTGTATTTATCGGCAGTAAATCCATTCACATTCACAAAATATACAGGTTACGATCCTGAAGTAGGTGGAGATGGACTTTCATTGAGAGGTGTAGACAGAGGTAACTATCCTGTTTCTAGACAATTCCTAATTGGTGCTCAGCTCAGTTTTTAACCTTTAAAATGGATTAATAATGAAGAATTTTAAACATATAGCTCTTTCAATTTTTGCATCGGGAACACTTTTCTTAGGAAGCTGTGATCATAATGAATTTTTGACAGAGGTCAACCCAAATGCGATTACGGAATCTACTTTTTGGAAGACTGAAGCAGATGCATTTTCGGCACTTACCACAGTGTATGGAGCATTGCAATTCCAATATGTAAGTGGAGGTGGACTTACCTATGAGATCGCCAAAAGTGATTTGGGTGGAACAAATTCATGGACACGTCATTTCGCTTATGTAGCCTTGACTGTGGCTGATAACCAGACCCCTGTATTTAATAAGTGGTCTGAAAACTATGTAGGTATTTTTAGAGCCAACCAGGTAATTGATAATGTACCAACAATGGATGCTTTATCAGAGGAGACAAAAACGGAAATCCTTGCAGAAGCGAGGTTTTTGAGAGCATTTTTCTACTTTGACTTAGCGCATTCATTTGGTCAAGCGATTATCAGAACCACATCAGATGATGAGACGCATAAAGGATTGTCTTCAATTGCTGAAATAAATGAGCAAGTAATTATCCCTGATCTTGAATATGCCATGGCACATTTGCCACAAACAAGACCAGATGCTGAATTAGGACGAGTAACATGGGGGGCAGCAACTACTTTGTTAGGGAAAACTTATTTGTACGACAAAGAATGGGCTAGTGCTGCTGAGAACTTTAAGAAGGTCATAGACTCTGGACTTTATAGCCTCACTTCAAACTTTGGCGATAACTTTAGACATGATATGCCTTACAATTCTGAGGCAATTATGGAAGTCCCTTACGATGGAAGTATTAACCCTGGAAGTGGTAATCCTCATTATATAGATGATGACCCGAATGCAGCAGGAGGAGAGTCAACTTCTTTGGCAAGATGGTATGGCCCTTATTCTTTGGGCGGTTGGCAAGTCGTGATGCCTACCTATTGGATTCATGAATTGATGACTGCAGATGAAGTAGCTGGAGGCGGACAATCATCTAGGTATTTGGCAACTCTTGCGGGCAGAGATTTAGAAGGTTTATACTATGGAGAATCAGGATCGGAATTAAAGTCTGATGTTCCGAGACGTTGGAATTTTGGTGAGAGTTCTTATGTGAAGAAATACACGAATTGGTATCACTTAGGTGAGGAAAATAATGAGTGGAGGTCTTCAATCAATTACAAGCATATGAGACTGGCAGATGTGTACTTGATGTATGCAGAAGCAGTGCTTGAAGGCGAGCAAAATGTAGAAACAGCCATTGACTATATTGATATGGTCAGAGAAAGAGCTGGTGTCATCACGCTTCAAGAATACATGGATACAAATGGTACGATTCCTCAGTTGCATGTTAGCCAAGATTTATATGGAACAAGACCAGAAGTTGTGGCTAATGTAGATAATATTAGAACTCACTTAAGAATGGTAGAAAGACCAACTGAGTTGGCTTTTGAAAATGTGAGATGGAGAGATTTAGTGAGATGGGGTGTAGTTGGCGAAGTTCTTACGTCGCATCACAATGACGAAGTTGCTAGAACAGCAATTGGAGCAGATCCTTCAAGAGCACCTTTATTCATCGAGCAACGTATCAGACCTGACTTTGTCAGCAATCACTCGAATTACAGTGCTGAAGATGATGATTATTTCCCGATTCCTGCAGCAGAAGTTCAAGCTAATGATGCTCTTTAAGTCTTAAAATTGTTTGCAATATGAAACTGAATATCAAAAAATATAGCCAATTTCTTCTTGCTACTGCACTTCCTTTTTTTGCGGGCTGTGGTGAAGAAATGAATATTCCTGAGGTCATCACACCAAGCCATAGTGTGATTAAAGTGTCTCAATCTGGGAATGATAATTTGATTAATATAGATCAAGTGATTGATTTTGCCGATGTTTCGCAAGGGGTGAAATCAAGAACTTGGACATTTCCTACTGAGGAAGGAACCGTTACCGTAGAAGGTGACCCAACTACGGCTCAAGTGAGAGGTATTTTTCATAAAGTAGGAACTTGGGAAGTAGGACTTCATCAAGAATTTAAGAATCAGCCTTATGTAGGAGATGGAACAACTCCAATTGATGGAACATCTTATGACACGACTATAAATGTGACAGTGATGCCTGCTTTGGAAATCTCATCAATGAAGGCAAATCTCTTATCGTCTGATGGACAGGTAGGTGAAGAGTTGCCACTCAATCCATCAACTCCTACAGAAATACCTTTTGGTAGTGTAGTAAGGTTTACTTATCAAGCAATTGGTTCGCCATCTGTTGTTGATGGTAATTTCGATGGAGCACAATTACTTGGAAATGATGCTGAGAACAGTACTTTTGATGTGAAGTATGTGACACTTGATAAAGTGTACAGTGCAAGTCCTGTTCTGATAAGACCAATGCCACAGAGTAGTGATACTTTATACATTGAAAACTTTGTGAAATGTGTACGTTCTGAAGAGCCTGTTACATTGGATGAAGTCATATATGATATGGCTAATGAAGCTAATGTTCATCTAATTTTTTCTAGAGGTCTAAATCCTGCTTCTGTTGCTTCAGAGAACTTTGCTGTAAAAATAACTACAGCAGATGGAGTAGTATTGACACCTGCTTTAGAAGCATCTGTAAACCCAAGTGATGAAAGTATCATCGTGCTAAAGTTAGATGGAGAGCAAATTTATAGTGATGATCAGGTGACTGTGAGTTACTTTGGTGGCGAAGTAGAAACAGCTGATAAGGCTATCGTTGCTGAATTTGAAGATACAGCTCTAAAGATTGTAGAAGAGAATTTATTGGAAACAGCAGGTTACGACTATAGTTTTGAGTCGTCTTCTGTAAATTGGAATGCGGGACAGCCAAGTTGGTTGGGTGGAGATTTTACGAATACACTCGTAAAAACAACAGAAAGAGCAACAGTTGGTATGTACAGCCTTAAAATTTCAGTTAATCCTTACAATGGAGTAGGTGCTTGGGGAAATGGTACGATCATCCAACCTTTTGAAAATGGTGTAGCCCATAACTTCCCTTATGTAGCTGAAGGCAGTAACAAAATAAAAATTGCTTTCGATGGCTATTTAGAAGAAAATGGAGGAGGTATTGATCCAACAATACCAAATCAGTTCAATACAAATATGAGAATGTACTTGAATTGGGGTGCTGGTGGCGCTGAAAAACCACATACAATTGGTGGTACTGAAGAAGGTGTATGGAAGGAATATGTAGATGTTGTGACCGTTTCAAATATTCAGCCTAGCTATGGAATGGCTGTGAAAATAGCTCAGACAGGGCTGGAAAATGTGACGATCTATATCGATAATATCAGAGTGACGAGGTGGAATCCTAGACCATAAACTTTTTTAAAAGAGCCTTTGCAAATGAACTAATGTAAAGGCTCTTTTTTCAATTACTTCATTCAGTATTCAAATGAATGATCAATAAAAAACAGACTTCATTGATTTTCTTTCAACTTCTAAATATAGAAGGGAGATTGTAGAAGTGTGCTCAATCGTTAGTTACAAATATAAAACCCTATATAGACTTTTAAACCCAATGTATTTGGACTCTTTTTCTTAAAGAGAGGCTCAAATACGACTAATTTTTTATTTCCAAAAATTAAAACCATGAAACAGAATTTCATTTCAGTACTGGCTCTGTTGTGTATTGCATTAAATGCATTTGCTCAGAATCAACCACTCACAGCTAAAGAAGGAGAAAATTGGGTCATTAAATGGAACAGATCCGATGATTTCAATGGTACATCAGTCAACCGAAGTATGTGGAATCCCAATGTTTCACATGTAGGTGTTTGGTCGTGGGATAACGACAACGTAACGGTATCAAATGGTACAGCTAAAATCAAAGTAACACAAGAAAATCATACAAGAACATTTTGGGATGGCTGTAACGGAAAACAGGTTCAGAATTTTGAACTATATTATAAGTCTGGGATTTTAAAATCTTTTGCCACAGGTACTTATGGTTATTATGAAGCGAAAATTAAAGGTGCTGATCTGTTCCCCGGAGTATGTCCTGCATTTTGGTTGTACAGTTCGATAGACCGAAGTCTTACAAGCCCAGGAGATGTACAGTATAGTGAAATTGATATTGTAGAAATGCAACAAGGAGATACGGATCACGGTTTTGGGAACAATCCGAAAGGGATGGAACATAATCTTCATACGATTGTGGTCAATGAGAATGGTACACCTACTTGGCATCGACCTAAAGCGTATCCAGAGGAAAACATGAACCTTTATGAAGCTCCATTTGACCCTCGTAATGACTTCCATATTTATGGTTGTGAAGTAACAAAAGAGAAAATCACATGGTATGTAGATGGTGTTAAGGTTGGAGAAAAGGAGAATTTGTATTGGCACCGACCAATGAATGTCACATTCTCAGTAGGACTACGTCGTCAGTTTACAGAATTTAGGTGTAATCAGTTTTATCCTAATGCAGCCAATACTACTACACAAGGTTTCCCAACGACTATGGAAATTGATTATGTGAGAGTTTGGGAAAAAGAAGAAAGTAATACTCCAATAGGAGTTACAGGAGTAAGTTTATCTCCTGCATCTTCATCAATTAGTGTTGGAGCAAGTACAACATTTTCAGCTTCTGTAATGCCTTCAAACGCAAGTAATAAAAGTGTGAGTTGGAGTTCGAGTAACACAAGTGTTGCAACGGTAAGTCAAGCAGGAGTTGTATCTGGTGTAGGCGTAGGAAATGCAAC
This sequence comes from Sediminitomix flava, assembly GCF_003149185.1. NCBI lineage: Bacteria > Pseudomonadati > Bacteroidota > Cytophagia > Cytophagales > Flammeovirgaceae > Sediminitomix > Sediminitomix flava. The sequence goes on from NZ_QGDO01000003.1 coordinate 83,752, forward strand.
AATTACTGTGACGACAAATGATGGTAATTTTAAAGCTTCATCAACAGTTTCTGTGTCTACAGGAAATGAAGTAGGAGGTGATATTTTCCTTCTTAAAAATAAGCATCAGGGACAAATTGTACATCCAGTTGATAATTCTGAAGGTGCAAAAATCAGTTATAGTACTTCAAATACTCAAGTTACGGATAAAATGAAATGGGAAAAAATAGCTACGAATGGAGTGAACTTTAGACTTAAAAATGTAGCTAGTGGAAAGTACCTTTCTGCTGCAAGTAGTTCAAGTGCTTCTGTTTTAACGCAGTCGAGCTCGCTTAATCCATCAACGGAGTGGAAGATGGTCGCAGCTAGTGGTGGATACTCTTATTTTGAAAATCAATCCAATGGTAATTACTTCAGACCTCATTCAGTTTCTACAGATGTGATCGAAAGACCTAATACAGTTACGAATTATTCTACACAATGGATTTTGGAAGAGGTAAATGCCGCTTCACGAAAGTCTACCTTTCTTGAAAGTGAGGTAGGTTCAGCGCTTAAACTAAGCCCAAACCCTGTTTCCAATCAGCTTAAAGTTAATGGTCTTTCAAAAAAAAATAGCCTTTTAGAAATCTATGATGTTCAAGGTGATATTTTTTACTCAGAGCAAGTTCAAGGTTTAGCTGAGGTGACTATTTCAGTTTCAGAATTTCCTGTTGGTGTGTACATTTTAAATGTATCTAATGATATGGGCTGTTCTAAATTGAAGTTTGTAAAAGAGTAGTCGACTACTCAAGATAGGTAGCTTGTGACATTGAGGATTAGCATAAATAAAACAAGGCATTCTTTAAATTTAAAGAATGCCTTGTTCGTATTTTTAGATTTCGTTTTGCCTAGATTCTAACACCTACAAGTGTGATATCATCTCTTTGCGCTTCATTGCCTTGATGTTTTTCAAGAGCCAACTCGAAGGCTTCTTTTTGTTCTGTCATAGAGAGTCCGTGGACGGCTTCTATGAGTTTTTCTAGCATTGGAGTGCCAAATTTCTTTCTATTCTTGTTCGGGTTATCAATGTATCCATCGGTAGTTAGGTAGATTGAATCACCAGCAGATAAACTCAATTCAGAATTCGAAAACTCCATATTATTTCTATTCCTTTTGTTACCACCAATGCTCAGTCTAGTACCACTAATTTTTTGGAGCTGATTGTCTTTTACATAGTACAGAGGTCTTTTTGCTCCTGCATAAGTAATTTTACAATCATCATTTTCCAAATATTCCATGCGACAAAGTGCGATGTCCATTCCAGCATCATGCTTTTTCCCATGCCTTGTGTAGCTGATTGCTTTGATAAGTTTGGCATGTAAAAGGTTCAGAATTTTACTTGGGTCAGATTCGTATTCTGCTTCTACAATTTCATTGAGTAAGGAGTAGGCAAGTAGTGACATAAAAGCACCAGGAACACCGTGACCTGTACAATCTATGACCGCCAAGAAATGAAAGTTTTGTCTTTTCACTAGCCAATAGAAATCACCAGAGACAATGTCTTTTGGTTTATAAATGACAAAATTATTCTGAAACGAATCTTTCATTCTATTTTCAAAAGGTAATAGTGCCTCTTGAATAATTTGAGCTGCAGAAATACTGTCAGTTAATCTGTTATTATAATCATTAAGATTGATGTTGACCTTTTCAAGGTGGTCTCTCTGAGATAGCACTTCTTCATTAAGCTGTGTGAGCTCTTCGGTTTGAACCATAAGCTCTTGCTGTTGCTCATAGAGTTGACTCTTCTGCTCAGTGAGAATGGTATTCTTACGCTTTCTGTCTCGATTGCTTTTAAATAAGAAAACAAGGAAGAAAATAGTGGTAAACATCCCTACACCTAGCGACATCATTATCCAATTTTGTCTTTCAAGTTGAGCTTCCTGAAGTTCTAATTTCTGCTCGTTCAGTAGATAATCCTTTTGCTTTTGCTCAATTTCATACTGTGCCTGTACTTGAGCCAATTGATTCAACTGCGCTTGGTTGTAGATCTTATCATTTATTCTTTTGTATTCATGATAAGCTTCTAGCGCATTTTTATAATCTTTTTTATTGATGTAGATATCATGAAGAATCAGATATCCTTGACGTTCCAAGTCATCAAACTCATTCTCTTGAGCAATCTTAATTCCTTTATTTACTTCTTTGAAAGCCTTTGTGTTAACATTCATTTTCTGAAAAGTGGTCGCTTTCTTATAAAGTCCACTGATCATACTTGAAGTATAACCGTTTTGTTCAAGGTTATTGATTGCAAAATTAAGTGCCTCTAAGGCTTCATTGAAATTTCCCTTCTCTCTTTGGATATCTGCATAGGAAAGTAAAATGTTAGGCTCGGTTGAATTAAAGGTTTTGTTAGAAATATCAATGGCTTTCAAGATGTAGTAATCAGCACTATCAATCTTATTTAGGTTGATGTAAACCTCTGAAATATTTCTAAGTGTAATCATCTGACTTCTAGGGTCAGGGTTTTCTGCTTGGTTTCTGATCGAGTCTACTTGGAGGAAATATTTTAAGCCTTCTCTTAAATGGTTTTGTGCACAGTAAACAGCTCCAATATTTTGGAGTAAACTAATTTCTTGCTGATCATAATTTAATTTTTTAGCAACTTTCAATGCATTGAAAAAGCTTTGAAGAGCTTCTGCATATTTTGAGTTTGTAAAATGGTTCGAACCCATAGTGTTGTAGGCATCATAAATACCATACTTATAGTCAATACTTTGGGCAATTTCTAAAGCCTCTTCTCCTAACTTTAGCCCTCTTACAGGGTTGATTTGATGATATCGATATCCTAACTCATTCAATAAATAAACCCTATTAGAGTCCACCTGAGTATAGGTTTTTACCTCGTTTTCAAGGCTATCTATAATATTGTGTTGGGCTGATAGCAGAGAAAATGAAAATAAAAAGTATACAAGTAAGCTTGTAAAAGTTACGTTTCTACAATTCATAAAAAATAAATAAAAGTGTATGTTAATTGTATGAATAAGCCTTTAGATATGTGGTAGTGGTGGTGAATATCTAAAACTTATTTTATAGTGTTAATAATTGTATTTATTGGTTAATGGGCGGCAATATACTAGGATATATAAGAATAAAAAAAGCCTCCCTTAAAAATTAAAGGAGGCTCTTAGTTCAATCTTAAAGATTAAATTATTGTGCAGGCTCGATGGCTGTATTATCGAAATCTTTTTGATGAGCAACTACATGATATCTTGGATCATCAATATCATCTTCAATAATTGCATGCAAGTGATAACTATAATTTGCCTTCTTCAGTAACACTTTACACTCTTCACTCAAGTGTTTTAGTTTTACTGTTTTTCCTACTTTTTCATATTTTTCAACAATACTAATGATTGCTTCAATACCAGAGTGGTCAGAAACTCTAGATTCGATAAAGTCAATCTCTACATTTTGTGGATCGCCTTTTACATCAAATTTTGAGTTGAAGTCTGAGATAGAACCAAAGAATAATGGACCCCAGATTTCATATACTTTTGTTCCGTCATTTTTTAGACGTTTACGAGCACGGATTCTTTTTGCATTTTCCCAAGAGAATACCAATGCTGAAACGACAACACCAGCAAGTACTGCAATAGCAAGATCAAAAACTACTGTAAGTCCTGATACAAGAATCAATACAAATGCATCTGATTTAGGTACTTTAGGGATTACTCTAAAGCTTGACCATGCGAATGTTCCGATAACAACCATAAACATTACACCAACAAGAGCAGCGATAGGAACCATCTCGATATAAGCAGATGCAAACAAGATGAAACATAGTAGAGTAACTGCTGCTACAATTCCTGAAAGTCTACCTCTACCTCCTGAGTTGATATTGATAAGTGACTGACCAATCATAGCACATCCACCCATACCACCAAACAAGCCAGTGATGATGTTTGCAGAACCTTGAGCGATACATTCTCTGTTACTGCTACCTCTTGTTTCAGTGATATCGTCAATCAAGTTTAGTGTCATCAATGACTCAATAAGACCAATGGCAGCCAAAATCAAGGCGTAAGGAAGCATGAAAGTAAAAGATTCCCAAGTATAAAGTCCGTTACCTGGTTCAAACAATTGCCATTGTAGTTGAGGAAGTCCACCTTTTAGACCTTCTCCACCACCGTTTCGGATAAATGAACCTACAGTTTGTACATCTAGTCCTCCCGCAATCACAATTGCAGAAACAACCAAGATACCTGTAAGTGCCGCAGGAACTTTCTTAGTTAGCTTAGGTAAGAAATACATGATAGCCATTGTAAGTGCTACCAAAGCAACCATGATATATAATTCACTTCCTTGAAGCCATACTTTTTCTCCTCCAATTGTCTCTTTAAACATTCCCAATTGAGAAAGGAAAATTACGATTGCAAGACCGTTTACAAATCCCATCATAACTGGGTGAGGGATCAAACGAACAAATTTACCCAACTTAAATACCCCAGCACTGATTTGGATAATACCCATAAGGATTACCGTAGCGAAAAGGTAGTTAAGTCCCATATTTTCAACAGGGATAGCCATAGCCATTCCCATTTCATTTCCTTCTTTTACAAGGTTGACCAATACTACAGCCAATGCACCTGTTGCTCCAGAAATCATACCCGGACGTCCACCAAATGCAGCTGTAATTAATCCGATCATAAAAGCCGCATACAATCCTACCAAAGGATCAACACCAGCAACAAAGGCAAAAGCAACCGCTTCCGGTACTAAGGCCAAAGCAACGGTAAGACCCGATAAGATATCATCTTTTGCGTTAGCGGTCTTTTTCTTGATTAGTTCAATCATAATTATTGAAATATTCTCTTAAATTCTGTGAAAAACGGAGGCAAACCTAATGACATTTAAGGGACAATCCAATTAAGCGTACAACTTACGTTCTATATTTTTCCTTAATAATTAAATATTTCTACAACTATTCTAATCAGTTTTCGTAACGAGGAGGTTATTGCTACATATTATATTTTGATGAAATCTTAGAGGAAAGATTTTTGAAGTATGGTTTGCATCACGAAGTTCATCCTTTCTTCAGTCGTCTTATTTCCATCTATCCAAATGATTTCAGTTCCCTTTTTTTCCATTCTTCGGAACCAAGTCATCTGCTTTTTTGCAAACTGATGGATGGCAGTATTTAGCTTTTGGTACATATCATTGTAGTTTAGCTCACCTTGAATGTATTGAGTGACAAAACGATATTCTAGACCATAAAACTTCAATTGTTCAGCAGTAAAGCCTTGATCTAGTAAGCCTTGAACTTCTTCTATCATTCCTTCTTCTAGTCTCTGTTTAAGCCTTTTGGTGATTTTTTCTTTGACAATTGTACGGTCTAGGTTGATACCGAAAATAAGATGGTTGATGGGAGGGAAGTCATTTTTTAGTGCTTCATTTTCTTTTTCGAATAGAGAAATCTCTATGGCATTGACTAACCGTTTTCGATCTGTAATATCTGTAGTATTGTGGAGGGGTCTATATTCTTTGAGAATCTCGATTAATTCGTCATTTTCTTTATCCGCCAAATCAGCTCTTAATTCAATATTTCTTGGGACATCAAGAAGTCTATAGCCTTTTACTACAGAGTCGATATACATTCCTGTTCCTCCGCAAAGAATGGGGATTTTTCCTTTCTGATGGATATCTTCAAAAGTGGTTAAAAAGTCTTTCTGAAACTCGAAGACATTGTATTCATAGCCTGGATCTTTGATGTCTATGAGGTGATAAGGAATCTGAGTCCCATCGTTAAGCGTATATTCATTTAGGTCTTTTCCACTACCTATGTCCATTCCTCTGTAAACTTGTCTTGAATCTGCGCTAATAATTTCCCCTTGTATCAGCTTTGCAAGTTGAACGCCTAAATTTGTTTTTCCAGAGGCAGTAGGTCCTAAAATGGTAATTAGTGGTAAGCTATTCATCACAGTTCTTCTTAATCCTTTAATTGAAATACAAATATAGTTGTAATTCTGTGAAGGATTAAGAAGAGACCAGTTGATACGATTTATAATTCATCAATAGGAGGTACTCTAAAACCTTCAATATCCCAATTGGCTTTTTGGGCACCTGCTTGGTAGCTACTTTCAAAAAAGTCTAAAAGTGCTTGGTGTGGGTTTTCTTCTTGTAATAAATCTGCATAGGTGTAAAGAGCCATCTGAGTACCATTATTTTCTACCCATTTAGCAGATTTGGGTTCCAATGGCATTTTTTCTAAACCTTCAGGTGAAGGATAGGTGTATGAATAAAATGCCGGTTCTCTTACGGTATCATCCCCTGCCCAAAAACCAAAACTAATGACTTCATGACTATATGCATCTTTATCTGAAGCTCTAGCAGAAGAGTCTAGCGGAGGGGCTTTTTTCCCATTAAATCTAGTGATGGCTAAATCCATATGGTGCCAATAGAGTTGTACAGGACAAGTTTTACCATAAAAACGTCCTCCAAATTCTCTCATTACGGCTGTTACCCACATGAGTATTTTCCAAAATCGTTTGACATATTCTAAATCAAACTGTCTGTAAGTATGTAATTCTGAAAATTTCTTATCTATCGGTAAATCAAAAGGGTATTCATAAATAGGCGGATGAATGCCGAATTCTTCAAGGGCATGCATAAACCTTTGATAAATGATATCGATACTTACTCCATTGGTGAGTGTAATGGCATTTTTATGATTGAGACTATTGTATAGTTCAAGTTGTCCCTTGTGTACATTTAAAGTTATGTCTAATGATTTGAATCCATCGCCATAAGGTATAGGACCTGTTGAAAAACCTCTTGGAGTAATATATTCTGTGATATACCACCAGTGGTTTTTTCTTGGACTAAGTCCCATTCTTACTTTGCCAATAATTTGAAGAATTAGATGAAGCATCATTTTGCTATCTTCCCATTCTTCTAAGGGAAGCTCAGGTAATTTAGTTTTTGAAGACATAATCTTTTTTATGGGTATTTGAATTATTTTTTTCTATCAATATCGGGTAATCGCCAAGTTTTGTCGAAAAAGGCTTGTGTTGGGGCGTAACATCTAAAATACGCAAACCATCCTTCATTTTGATTGGAGTAAATGAAATTTGATTCAGAAACTTCTTTGGGCTTTTCAGGACCAATTGTGATCGTTATAGAACCGTCATCATTTTTCACAAGTTCATCTCTTGAACTGACTCCAGGATTTCGATCTTTATTATCTATAAATGATCTCGTTTCTTGGGCATAGACAATGAATGACCAAAATTGTTCTGCGGGTACGTTTGGAGGTATAGTAAGCTGATAGGTATTTGAGCCATCTAACCAATTTCCTTCAGCATCTTCATAAGCTGAAAGATATTTGGAACCGACTCCAACTAATTCCTTCATCATTCCATCGGACATTGAAAATGCTTCCCAACAATAAGAAACCAATCCATCAAGCTCTTTCATTCCATTTTTATTGATATGATCGGAATTGGATAAACCTTTGAGCGGTACGGTCCACTTTGATTTGTCGCCATAAAATGGCTGAATGAAAAAGCGTCTGCCATTGGAAAGGCTTTCAGCCATCGCCTTACCATGTCTCGCAGCTTTTGCTAAAATTTGTTTTTGCTGTATCGTTGGATTGAAGTAAGTCCCTTTTTCGATACCAACCCTTTGTAAAAATTGTAACATGTATCGGTCTTCCTCTGGAAAATCTTCAATCTGAATGATTTCATTTAATGCTTTCCAGAATGCCATTCCTTCAGGGTGCCAACCTTTGTAGTTTTGTTCTCCTATTGAAATGACTTTAGTGTTACTTTCTTCACCTAAAGGGTAAAGTTTGTGCGCTTCTTCAAGTTCTTTCATTTTGAGGGAATCTGTACTAAGAATACGTGTTCCTACCCAAAACAAATTCGTTTTTGACCGTAAAACAAAGTCAGCTCCGTGATTATTGGGTTCGTCCCAAGACTCATGTAAAACCAAATATTTACCACCAAATCCCTTGTCTTTACCAACAAGCCCAAGGTCTGCGATATGTCTAGATTCTATATCGTTCAGAATACCTGCTGTAGGTCCTGCTGGCACTTCAATGATAAGAGGTCCTGTTTCCTTTAAATTCGGAAAAGCAACCATATATGGTGTGTTCAGATTTGAAGTGATGATATTATATTTTTCCTCTAAAGTGTTATAGCTTACAAAGTCAAGTGGACCAGCTACACTAAGGTTTGCTTGTCTCCATGCATCATTTACCAATATGGCTACGCCCCATAAAAATGCTTGCGTAGCTCCATGAAAAGCCATTTCACTATACATTTTTGCTATGGTTCTTTTAGTTGGATACCCACTTTGACTGTAGTCTAATTCTTTATCCTCTTCTTCTAAATTTGTTTCTAGTGCTTTTTCTTCACAATTCAAAAAGCTTAAAATAAGAATACTATAGATGAGGACTTTAAAGACTTTTATGATGTTTTTATTTGATACGCTTAATATCTGGTAATCTCCAAGTTTTATCATAATAAGCCTTTTTGGGGTCATAACATCTGAAATAGGCAAACCATCCCTCATTTGGATTGGTATACAAGAAATTCGTCTTAGGAACACCCTTTGGACGTTTGGGACCCATTGTGATTGTAAAAGAACCATCAATATTTTGATAGAGATTTCCTTTTGAGCTTAACCCTGGTTTTCTATCCTTATTTTCTATAAATGTTCTCGTAGCTTGTGAGTACACAATAAATGACCAAAATTTCTCGGCAGGGACATTGGCAGGAATGTCAAGTTCATAGGTAAAAGAGCCATTAAGCCAATCTCCATGTTGGTCTTCATAAGTCGCAAGGTACTTTGAGCCTGCTCCAATCAAGTCTTGCATCATTCCTTCAGAAACCGAAAAAGCCTCCCAACAATAGGAAACCAATCCATCAAATTCTTTCATCCCGTTTACGTTGACGTGATTGGCATTGGTTAAGCCACCATAGTGTACAGTCCATTTTGTACCATCATTGTAATAAGGGGTGATTAAGAACCTTCTTCCGTTTGATAAACTCTCAGCCATAGCTTTACCATGACTGGCGGCTTTTCTTAATATCTTTTTTTGCTGAATACTGGGTTTAAATTCTTTTCCTTTTTCAATTCCTACACGTTCTAAAAATTGTAGAATGTATCGATCTTCTGGAGGGAAGTCTTCTTCTTGTACCACTCGATGAATCGCTTCCCAAAAAGCAAGTCCTTCGGGTTGCCAACCTTGGAAAACTTTATTACCTATAGAAACTACATTCGTTTCAGGTTTCTGACCTAATGGATAAATTTTGTGCGCTTTCTGAAGCTTCTGAACTTCCTCATCATCGGAGGTGAGAATACGAGTTCCTACCCAAATCAAGTTGGTTTTTGCTCTGTAAATGAAATCTGCATTATGGTTTTCTGGAACCTCCCAACTTTCATGAAGAATTAGGTATTTGCCTCCTTCTCCTTGATCTGGGCCTGTTAGTCCTATATCACCAATATTCCGAGATTCGATATCATTGAGTAATCCACCTGTTGGTCCTGCAGGAACTTCCAAAATTAGAGGCCCTGTTTCGCTGAGGTTAGGGAATGCCAACATATACGGTGTATTCAAGTTGGAAGTGATGGTATTGTATTTTTCTTCCAACGTATTGTAGGTCACAAAGTCCAATGGACCAGCTACACTCAAGTTCACTTGTCGCCAAGTGTCATTTACCAATACAACTGTTCCCCATAAGTAGGCTTGCGTAGCACCATGATATGCCATTTCCTCGAACATATCCTCAACGGTTTCTTTAGTGGGGTAACCGATGACGCTGTATTCGGGGTCTTTAATTTCTTCTTCTTCCTTTTTTTGTTTTTTTTCGGGTTCACAGGAAGTCAAGAAAATGAAGTTAAATAAGAAATATATGTATAATAATAATCTCATTGGGTTTTGCCTTAACGCACATTGCAAACTATATAACTGCTAAAAAATAGACTTCGGTTTATTTATTGAAAGAGATGTAAGAATGTCTGACTTATTAAGTAATCCTTGTATTGAGCAGCATGAATATCTTTTGAATGTTTAAATTGCATTTCAATTAGAAGTGAGCAAAGCAAAAAGGGAATGAGCAAGAATATCAGAAATATTGGGATTTTAGCCCATGTAGATGCAGGCAAAACAACACTAACAGAAAACTTTTTATATCATTCTGGCGCAGTGAAACAACTCGGAAGTGTAGATCAGGGTACTGCTAAAACGGACTCGTTAGCCATTGAGAAAGAAAGAGGTATTTCTGTAAAAGCGGCATTTACTTCTTTTGAATGGAAAAATACCCAAATTAACTTGATAGATACTCCTGGTCATATCGACTTTTCTTCTGAAGTAGAAAGAACAATAAGAGCATTAGATGGTGCCATTTTATTAGTTTCTGCGGTAGAAGGAATTCAAGCTCATACCGAAACGATTTGGGAGGCTTTGAAAGCACAAAAAATTCCGACACTGATTTGGATAAACAAAATAGACAGAGCTGGAGCAGACATTGATAAAGTACTGGCAGATATTGAAAAAGAGCTAAAAGTTCCATTTATCTCACTTCATGATTGTGATGGAGAAGGAGATAAGGATGTAGTTCTTAAACTTTGTCCGAAAGATGATACTTACATCGAGAGTTTAGCTAATATCGATGATCTGATCATGGAAAAGTATTTGGAAGGCGAAGCTATATCAGAAAATGAATTGGAAAATGCACTGAAAAAAGGAATTTCGGAGACTGCTATTTTGCCTGTTATGTTGGGTTCAGCCAAACTATCTCTTGGAATTGAAGAATTGTTGGATGCTGTAATCAATTACCTTCCATCTCCCCAAATTGAAAATAAAGGTTTTTCTGCATTAGTTTATGCTGTTCATCATGATGATAGAGGGAAGGTAGCAAATGTAAAAATCTTTGATGGTCAGCTTAAAAATCGGGATGTAGTGTACAATGCTACTCAAGGTTTAGAAGAAAAAGTCCATCAGATGAAAAAGAATGTTGCTGGAAAGACTTCCGATATTCAAGAGCTAGGTGCTGGTGATATTGCCGCAGTTTATGGTTTGAGTGAGGTAAAAGTAGGTGATATTTTGGGTGAGTCGAATGCTGAAATTCCTAAAGAGGTAAAACTGCAAGCCCCACTTTTAACCATCCAAGTGAAACCTAAGGCTGAAAAAGATTTGGCAAGTTTAGTACAAGCCATGAATGTTCTTGCGGCTGAAGACCCAAACCTTGAGTTTGATTGGTTGGCAGAAGAAAGAGAAGTACACATCAAGATTATGGGTAAAATTCAAATTGAAATTTTGGAGCAGATGTTACTCGATCGTTTCAATTTGGAGGTGAGTTTTGAAGACCCAATCGTGATTTATAAAGAAACGCCAAGTGGAGTAGGTGAGGGGTATGAAAGATATACAATGCCTAAACCTTGTTGGGCTGTGTGTCGCTTCTTGATTGAACCATTGGAACGTGGAAGTGGTGTTCAGTATGAAAGTAAGGTTGGAGTAAATGATATTCTCATCAGATACCAACAAGAGGTAGAACGAACAATCCCTTTAGCCCTATCTCAAGGGATTAAAGGTTGGGAAGTGACTGATGTTAAAATCACTTTGATAGAAGGCGAAGACCATGTGATGCACTCCAGAGCAGGTGATTTTGTAACCTGTACTCCAATGGGAATCATGAAAGGGTTAGATGAAATAGGTACGACACTTCTAGAACCCATTCTTTCATTTAAAATAGTTGCTCCCGAAGAACTATTGGGAACCATAAGTTCTGATATCATTCAGATGCGAGGAAGTTTTGGAAGTCCAGAAATTATTGATGGTAAATTTATTTTAGAAGGAACGTATCCTGTTGCTACTTCTTTGGATTATCCTGTGACCTTGAGTTCTAAATCGGGAGGTAAAGCGAAATTGTCGACAAAGTTTCATTCTTATCAAGCCTGTGAAGATGATCTTGGAGTTATCCGTGAATTTAAAGGAATTAGTCCTTTAGACCGCTCAAAATATATTTTGAAAGCAAGAAATGCACTGCAATAGGTCGTGCATTTCTAATCTTTTTTACGAGCTTTTTTTCAATAAGGCAGGGTAGAGCAGTCTATCTTTGCAACTTATATGTATTCCATTCTTAAATTCTTTGATGGTAATACCATATACTTTTTTAAATGATTTTGCAAGGTGACTACTGTCCGTAAAGTTGAGTTGATAAGCAATTTCCTTTAAAGATAAATCAGTATGTTCAACCTTCGTCTGTGCTATTCTGAGTTTTGCTTTCAGTATATAATCTGCCAAACTGATCCCTGATTGTTTTTTGAAATATTCAGAAAAATAAGATTTAGAAATGTTGAATTTTTCTGCCAATGTGGGTACTCTTAATTTCTCTTTATCCAAAATATTGGTATTGATGTACCTCAAGATTTCACCAAACTTACATTCAATTTCATTAGCTTGTTCAACATATTTTTTCTCAATACTTCTTGCCAAAATATTCAGAATAGAAGCAACACCACCTGTTATGATTGAATTGGAATAACCATCAGAATACAAATATTCGTTATGAATTGACTTGATGTTATTGATGATAAATTCTCGTTCTTTTTCCGTAGGAATGATATCTCCAGGAATCTTATTGTAGTTTGCTATGATATAGGTGATTTTATCAAACCATGTTTTGTAATCGGTGAGATTATCATCTTTTAGGAAGAAGTAATCTGTAAATCTGATAAAGTAGAAGGTAGTAGGTTGGTGTATTTTGAAAGAATGACAGTCTAGAGGAGGTAGCAGAAAGATATTTTTTTCATGGTATTCAAATTCATGGTCATTGATGCATTGAAGTCCAGCCCCTTTTTCGATATAGACGATTTCAAAGAAATTATGCTTGTGTGGTCTTTTTTCCCAAGAAGTCAACTCTTCCACCTGTACCTCAAAAAGTTTTTTAGCTATTTCTGTCTGCATAAGTGTTCTATTTGTTCCTAAGTCCTCTAGGTAAACTTCCTGTATTTGTAAACCTTTATAAATACTGAAATACCCCTTCTGCTTACCCCAAGATATTTCTTCTTGTAGGCTAAATTTGTAACAGTAGGTATTTGTAGAATGTTCGGTGAGTTATGATTTCCCAAAGCTTACAGATTTTCTACTCTTACCTCAGAGTATTGAGTGTAAAGTCTTGTGTTGAAACTTGAGCATTCATAGATGAAATGGTAAAATATTTTGCTAGGTATATGAATCTCGTGAACTGCAACTACTATGAATACAATTAATCTCGGACAAATTGACCTTTCCTTCCATTGGGCATCGGCAGGTGTTTATGTCAACCTTCTAAAATACTTTGGCTATAAAGTCAATGTTTCTAGTGCACCTCATGAAGCCATGTTTAACAAATTCAAGTCAGGGGAAGTAGAAATTTTACTTTCAGCATGGCTGCCTGGAAGTCATAGTAAGTATCTAGAAGGCTTTGATGATTATGATAAGTTATCTGTGATTTATAGGCCTTATTGTATCTGGGGAGTGCCAGAATATGTTCCAACGTCTTTCATCCGTAAAATCGAAGACCTTTCCCAAGCTGAAATAGGAAATAAGTTCAATAAACTGATTCAGGGTATTAATCCTGGAGCAGGGATAAGTAGATTTTCATTAGAAATAGTAGCTCATTTCCAACTCGATCAACTAGGTTTTCACTTTGCGAATGGAAGCTTAGATGATTGTATTCAAGCTTTTAAAAATGCAGTGGAGAAACAAGAATATGTAGTTATTCCACTTTGGCACCCTCAGTATATTCATCATGATTATCGTATTAGAGCGTTGGAAGACCCAGAGAATTTTCTCAGAGGGGAAGATGAAGCTACAACAATTTTGAGAAAAGATTCTGTATTAAACGAAAACAAAGAGCTTATCTCAGTCTTACAGAAAATTGATCTTGGGAATGATGTGATTTCTGAGATTGATTTTTATATCAACATTGAAGGATTGGATGCAGAAAAAGCATCCCTTAAGTGGATTGAAGAAAAGTTTGGAGGAATTGAGAGCTATGTTTCACATTTGAAGTCCTAGAAACTTTTACTCTAATATCTATCACTATTCATCCAATTATTATGAGTAATCAGAAATTAACTATTGTCGCTAGAATTTTGGCAAAACCCGAAAAAAGAGAGTTTGTGAAGGAGGAGCTGCTAAAACTGATTGATGTGACAAGAGCTGAAAAAGGATGTGTCAATTATGATTTACATCAAGATAACGAGAACGAAAACCTCTTCTTATTTTATGAGAATTGGGAAAATCGTGAACTCTGGCAAATTCATATGGGGAATAAATATTTAGCACAATATCTGAAAGCAACAGAGGGTGCTGTAGATGAATTCATCTTACACGAAATGACCCATATCGCATAGGGAAAACAGGGCTGAGAGTTGTACAAGTTTTCTCAATATTTTCAGAATAATTATAGAACCCAAACAAATTATAAGTCATGGAGTACAAGAATTTTCAAACATTTACAGCGGAGCAAAAGGGAGCAATCTTGACGGTTACCATCAATTTTGGTCCTGTGAATGTTCAAGGGCAAGAGATGTTGGCAGACTTAAGCAGTCTTGCGCTGAGACTAGAGCGAGATAGAAGTGTGAAGGTTGTCATTTTCCAGTCGGCTCACCCCGATATTTGGGTCTGTCACTATGATACAAACCTATTAAGAGATATGTCAACTGAGGCTGTACCTAGAAATGAAGTTCAGCTTCTTGACTTACAAGCTGTATTGGAAAGAATTAGTAAGCTCCCACAAGCAACCATTGCAAAAATTGAAGGATTTGCGAGAGGGGGTGGACATGAATTTGCACTAGCACTCGATATGCGATTTGCAGCACGAGGCAAAGCGAAGTTCATGCAAATGGAGTGTGGTATGGGGATTTTGCCTTGTGGAGGTGGAGCATCTCGAATGGCAAGACAGGTCGGTTTAGGAAAAGCCCTTGAAATTATATTAGGTTCAAAAGATTGGGATGCTGATGAAGCTGAAAAATTCGGAACTATCAATAAAGCGCTTGACCCAGATGAAATTGGTCCGTATGTAGATGCTTTGGCTGAACGTATTGCATTATTCCCTGCAGAGTCTATTGAAGCTTGTAAAAGAGCTGTGTATGCATCTATAGATTTACCAATTGCAGAAGCTCTAAAAGAAGAAGCTTATCAATTGTTCCAAGCGACAAGTAAAACTCCTGCGGTGAAACGATTTACTGCTGCAGATGAGCAAGGAATGCAGTTTGATATGGATAATCAAAGGAATTGGGAAAAACTCCTAATTGAAGTTCAAAAAATCTTATAAGACAAAAATAGAGAAGGGGGATGTCTTTTAGATAGAAGGCGTCCTCTTTTGCTATTGAGATCATTTAGTATGATAAAAAAGCTATTATGAGTTTAGAAAGCAATAAGCAGATTGTACAGGAATTCTTTAGACAATTTGAAAATGCAGATGTGGGAGCAGCTTTGGATTGTTTGACAGATGATGTACAATGGTTGGCTATGGGAGTTAAGGGTGATTTGCCTATTTCTGGAGAAATGGATAAAGATGGTATTGGTAACTTGATTCAGTTAGTTGATCAGACTTTTCCAGAGGGATTGAAGTTGACTTTTAAAACATTGACTGCAGAAGAAGATAGAGTAGCAGCAGAAGTTGTCTCTTATGGAGAAAAGGCAAATGGTACAGTCTATAATAATCTTTATCATTACCTCTTCAAAGTGAAAAATGGGAAAGTCTCCTTAGTGAAAGAATACTTTGATACTATTCATGTAAAAGCAGTTTTTATCGATGATAAGTAAATATGAAAAACCTCTAAATTAGTAGAGGTTTTGATGTTTATAAGGCTTTTAGTTTCAATCCACCTCCCGTTTTAAAATCTTCATTGATACTTACAGGTAACTCACCCTTAGCGTCAATTTTTCCTAATAAAACTCTCACAGCAGCTTCGTGCATTTGTCTAGAGTCTTGATAGCCCATAACTAAAGTTGGCAAATCTTTGAGATTTTGGAATTCGTTTAGTGCGTATGGATTACCAAAAAAGCAGAGAATAGTATTTTTCTTTTTCGCTAAAGAATTGACAAGAGCCTCCATTCCACTCGTAACGCCAAATGCCCGTGTATATACTTTTTGAGGAATATTATCGACTACATCTACTACTATACTTTTTCGGGTAGGACTCATATTCAGCCGATGAATACTTGCTAGAACAAGGTCGTAATTTTGAAGTTTTTTGAGGATATAGCTTCTTTCTTTTTCAGAACAATTTAGATCAATATTATAAAGATCAACGTTGGTATTTTCATTCATTGCTCTTTGAAAACTTGTTCTTGATCTTCGCCCAATTGAAAGTACTGCTACTTTACGTTGGTCTAGGTTTAAAAGAGGGAGTTGTTGTTTATCATCTTTTAATACAGTAATCGCTGCTTCTGCAAGTTTTTCTTTTAGTAAAAGATCTTCCTCCTTATTCAGTTCTTTTTCAAGGTTCTTTAATTCAACATTTTCCTTCAAATAGGCATCAGACCAAAATTTGAAAGCTAAGACCTTTCTACATTTATATTCAATGTCTTCTTTTGAGAGTTCTCCTTTGTCAATTGCTTTTCTAATTTCTCTGATAGATTGAGGTACTTTAAAACTAAATTCTACCACATCATTTCCAGCAGCCAATGCTAAGGCATGAGCTCTTTCTTCTGAATGGTGAGCAGTAATTCCTTTCATTCGAATACCGTCGGTGAAGATCAATCCTTCAAATGTAAGCTCATTTTGTAGAAAGTCTTCTAAGATAGGTTTCGATAAAGAGGCAGGAGTGTTAGCTGTAGGATCTAGGCTTGGAACTTCCAAATGTCCAGACATGACTCCCCCAATTCCATTATCAATCATTTTTATGAACGGATAAACCTCTGTCTGCAACATTTCTTCTTTAGACTGTTTAAGAATGGGGAGTGTATGATGTGAATCCGTCTGTGTATTTCCATGGCCAGGAAAGTGTTTTGCAACAGAAAGTACATTCTCAGATTCCATGCCTTTAAAATATGAGGTAGCTCGGTTAGCAACTAAACTTGGGGTATCTCCAAATGATCTGTAACTAATGACTGGATTTTTTGGGTTATTATTTACATCGACTACTGGCGCAAAATTGACATGAATACCTAATCTTTTACAATGTCTCCCAATCGTTTCACCCATTTGAAAAATGAGTCCTTCATCTTGAATAGCTCCAATTGTCATTGCATACGGAAAGCTAATACCATCTTTGATCCGCATCCCAATTCCCCATTCTCCATCAATAGCATAGGCAACAGGTACTTTTGCCACTTCATTGTAAGCATTAATCTGTTTTGCGACTTCATTGGCTTCAGATTTAAAAAATACAACTCCACCTACATTGTACTTTTTTATTAGCTTTTCTACTTGTGGCTGATGATTTATTGAGGGAGCAGGAATAAAAATCAGTTGGGCAATCTGTTCATCTAGGCTAAGGCTATGAAAAACAGAATCGACCCAAGGATGATCGTAATATTTTAAAAAATCAGGTTCACTTTGTGCATTGGCAAAGAAATGTATAAAACTCAGTACAATGACTGACGAAATCCTCTTCAAACAGATCATAAAAAGTGTGTTTTGAAACTCCTACGATATTAGAGGATTAATGATTGAAAACAAATTATATGAAGGTTAGAGTTGGATGTGAATCTATAAAATCACAGAAATTGGTGAAATTCCTCAAAGTTTCGAGAAATCTCATTATCCCTCATTTAGGAACATTTTATAGTAAGTTCATGTATTTAGGGTAAAGTATAGCTTTCCTCTTTTTTGTATTCAATAGCACAATCTCATGACAAAATTTCCCAAAGTCTTACTTATTGTATGTTTGGCACTGCTTACATTGAGCTTTATTTCGATTGATCATGTTGAAAACAATCGGGTAGAAAAAGTCAAAGGAATTCTGACTTCTCAAAAGTGGACGGTAGTAGAAGTGAAAAGAAATAAGCTTACGAAAGAAAATAAAATGGATGGCTTCCGAATTGAAGTAGGAAATGTCTTGTCCTTTAATATTGATGGTAAGTTTGGTTTTAAAAATAACGATTATAAGTATCAGGCAGGGAAATGGGTAGTCAATAATAAAGAATTGGTATTGGTTCATGATGCCTTGACTACTGAAAGTAGAATAGAGTCAACTACTTACAAGATTGTAAAAGCAAAAAAAGGACAACTTTTACTCAAAAGACTAACTTCTCCTAAAGGAAAAATAGTATTAAAATAAGCTCGAAACTAGATATGAAAATGAATAAACTTCTCATTAGCTCTTTGATCGTACTGTTTGCACTAGGTGCATGTTCTCGAAAAGTAACTAGGGTTTCTCCCGATCAGCAAATCGATATTAGTGGTAGATGGAATGATACAGATTCCAAATTGGTAGCTGAAGAAATGATTAGAGATGTATTGAGTAAACCATGGTACAGAAGATTTCAAAGTGAAAACGATGGTAAGACCCCAGTCGTGATTGTCGGAGATGTAGTTAATAAATCATTTGAGCATATTTCTTCTGATACCTTTATCAAAGATGTCGAGCGTGAGCTAATTAATTCTGGGCAAGTGAGAATTGTACAAAATGCAATGTTCAGAGAAGCGCTTCGAGATGAGAAAAAACAACAGCAAACAAACGTTACCCCAGAAACTAGGAAGAAAATTGGGGTAGAGCTAGGTGCGGACTTTATGTTATTCGGAACGATCAACTCTATTGTTGATGAATACAAAAAGGAAAAAGTGATCAATTATAAAGTAAACTTAGAGCTATCTAATCTTGAGACGACAGAGACGGTTTGGATTGGAGATAAAGAGATTAAAAAGTATGTAAAAAATTAAGATTACATTCTAACCCAATAATTAACTAACAACAAACTCATGATTTATTTTAGACTACTTGGTGTCATTCTGATAGCCACGCTTGCTGTCATGCTACAAACTTGTAGTCTTCCTACCTATTATGAAAAGAATTTTACGTTCAATGAAGCAATTTACAGGAATGATTATGTAACTGCGGAAAAGATTTTTGATGAAAAAGCGGATAAGAAAGCAAGTGGGAAAAACCGTTTCCTTCATTTTGTAAATGGAGGGATGCTCAAAACACTACAAGGAGATTACACGAGTAGCAATGAGTATTATGAAAAAGCTTATCTGTTTACAGAAGACGAGCGTAAAAAATTCTTACAAGAAGGAGGTGCATTATTGCTCAACCCTAATCTCTCGACTTATTTCGGGGAAGATCATGAGGTGTTGATGGTTAATTATTTCAAGGCGCTTAATTATACACAATTAGGAGATTATGAAGCAGCCTTAGTCGAGTGCCGTAGGCTAAACCTAAGATTGCAGCAATTAAGTGATAAATATAAATCAGATAAAAAGTATAAGAGAGATGCTTTTATTCATACTCTAATGGGCATTCTTTATGATATTTCTGAAGACTATAACAACGCTTTTATTGCTTACAGAAATGCAGTAAAAATCTATGAAGAAGACTATTCAACGCTTTTTAACCTGGGTGTACCAGAACAGTTGAAGAAAGACGTGATCCGTACTGCTGATCTTACAGGAATATGGGATGAAAGAGATCGGTACATTAAAAAATTCAATATAGAATACACTCGTCCTCCCAAAGATGAATTGTCAATGTTTGTACTTTGGAATGATGGTTTAGGTCCTGTAAAAGTAGAAACAGGACTCAACTTTGCCATTATCCATAATGGAGGGGGATGGGTAACTTTTGTTAATGAGAAATACGGAATGAGCTTTCCTTATTATATAGGCAGTAATGATTTATCGGGCTTGAATTGGATAAAAATTGTGGTTCCAACATATGTTGAGCGACCTCTACTATTTGACAAGGCTATTGTAAAAGATCAGAGTGGCGCATATGAATTGGATAAAGCAGAAAACTTGAATGCAATTGCTTTTAAAATACAGAAAGAGCGAGCGCTTATTGAGTTGGGGGAAGCTGTGGCAAGGGTGGCATTAAAGCAAGTAGCGGCTTATCAAGTTAAGAGAAATAATGAAAACTTGGGAACGCTTATGCAAGTGATCGGTAATGTCAGTGAAAGTGCAGATACTCGAAATTGGCAAACTCTACCTCACTCTATTTATTATACAAGAGTACCGATTAAGGCAGGTTCTCAAAGAATGAACCTAGAAATGCAAACAAGAAGTGGTTCTAAAACAGTTGAACCCATCACGCTTGATAGCATTTCTAGATCACTAATTTATCCTGTTTTTAATCTTCAACCTAAGCCAAGGGCTATACGCCGTTAGACAAAATATTGAATTGGATTTGTATTTGTATCGCAACTGATAACAGGGAATACGTCTTTAGCTTGTTCTTTTACATAAGAAACCAAAATATCTTTGGTGAAAATCTCACTTTCATAGTGCCCGATATCTGCAATTATGATTTGCTCTTCAGCATCAAAGAATTCGTGATATTTGAAGTCTCCTGTAATATAAATATCTGCTCCCGCAGCTTTAGCTCTATGAAGTAAAAAGCTACCAGCTCCACCACAAACGGCTACTTTTTTGATTTTTCCATCCGTCAATTTTGTGTGACGAATGCAAGAAAGCTCCATTTTATCTTTAAGGTATTTAAGGAATTCAATCGGCTCCATTTCATTTTCTAGAGAACCAACCATTCCAGAACCAACCTCTTGATTGACATTTTCGAGTTGATGTAAATAGTAGGCAACTTCCTCATAAGGGTGAGCTGTTTGTAATGCTCTCAAAACTTTAGATTGAATATGTGAAGGGAAGATCACTTCAATTCTAGTTTCTTCGACTTGCTCAAGTTTACCGTTTTCTCCAATATGAGGATTTGCTTTATCGTTTGGTTTGAATGTACCAACACCATTCGTTTGAAAACTACATTCTTGATAATTTCCGATGTGACCAGCTCCAGCGTCTGAAAGGGCTGTTAAGACTTTATCTTTGTCAGCTTGAGGGACAAAAGTGGTGAGTTTGGCTAATAATTGTCCTTTAGGAGCTAAAATAGAACGCTTTTGTAAACCTAATCTTTCACAGATATGATCACTAACTCCTCCAACTACATTATCTAGATTGGTATGAATGGCATAAATTGCGATATCGTTTTTAATCGCTTTTATGATTGTTCTTTCCACATAATCTTTACCATTCAATTTTTTCAATCCTTTAAATATAATTGGGTGGTGTGCCACAATCATATTACAACCTTTCTGAATGGCTTCATCTATAATTTCTTCGGTACAATCCAACGAAACCAAAATACCTGTAATTTCTTGGTTATGCGAACCTGTGATTAGTCCACTATTATCATAACTTTCTTGATAGGCTAATGGAGCTATTTTTTCGAGATGTGAAGTGATATTTGCTACTATCATGTCTTAATTTTTTTAGCAAAGATATCAAATTAGAGTGCAAGAGAAAGGACTTCTCAATTCAGTTTGATACCTGTAGCAAATCGACCTGTAATTCCTTTATCAAATCGTGAGGAGAAAAAAGTGTCATGATTTTCATAAGTACATATTCCTAAAACCTCAATGTTTGAATCTGGAATACCTTTTTCTATTGCTTGAAGCTTATTGGCTGTCCATAAGTCTAAATGAGCTTTTCTGTCAGTTTTGAAATTTGAAAAAATCTGTTCATGAAATTGAGGGAATGCATCTTTAAAACTACTGACCACTTCTTCTCCAACTTCATAGTTTTTTTGAGAAATGGATGGACCAATACCCATTTTTATACTTTTAGGTTTAGACTGAAATGTACGAATCATCAAATCGATGGTATTTTGTAAAATGCCTTGAACACAACTACGCCAGCCAGCATGAATAGCAGCTACAACTTCTTTCTCAGAGTCATAAAGAAGAATGGGTACACAGTCCGCTGCAAGAACATTAATCCATTGTTTTTTCACATTAGTAATGATTGCATCTGTCTCACGTAAGAAATCATCCTGTTCTTGAGTAGTGGAATTGAAAAAATGCTCATTTAAGACCTTAACATTACCACTATGTGTCTGTTGAGGGAATGTCATTTTATCAACTTCTGATACTAATTTTTCTGCAAGGGCAAGCCTGTTTTTTAAGAAATTTTCAGGATTATCCTTTGTGTTTTTGCCAAGATTTAAAGAATCATAAGCGCCGATACTATGTCCTCCTTGTCGAGTAGAAATATAATGTTCGATATTTTTGAAGCTTTGAAAGCTCTCAAAGTGATATAGTTTGATTTCATTTTTATCTAGACTATTCGACATATTATATAAAATTTTGAAGATGATTTATCTTGATTTAACAGTAGTGATTAAACGAGTGTAATCTTTTGTTAACAAAGTGCAAAAAGCCAAAATTACTGTATCACTTTTCTCAAATTTGCGTTCATCATAATGCTTCCACAGTAAAGACATATTTGTTTCTTAAGAGTAGAAGTTAGAAAGTGAAATAGCTTCAATCAAGCTAAGGATTTTTCAGTAAAGAAGTAATGAACCCAAAGTCTTAATCTTTGGTTTTAGTAATAAAGAAATTAATCAGAAGGCATTTATGTGCCTTTTTCAAAAGATATTCTCATTTTTTAATTGGTTTTAGTTTTTAGCTAAGTTGTTAGAGTTACAATCATATTGATTGTAACTCTTTTGTTTTTAATATTTTGAGTTGGGGTTTTCGAATTTTACATTCATAAGTTGATATAAAAATAAGCTCTATTTTACCACGGTAAAATAGAGCTTATTTTTATTCGTTTAACAGTAGATTTTATTCTTCAAGTAACTTGTTATTTAGTGAGATTTCAGAAATGATATGGAGTTTGTTACTATCTTTTTTGTATTGGCTGAAGTACTCTTCTGAGGTCAGTATAATACCTAAAGTCCATGTCCCATATTGCTTCATATGAGGAGTTAGATTACCATAAATATTAGATTCGTAACTTGTGGAAAACCTTAGTAATTCAGCTTGTCCTAATTGATCTAATTTGATCATTAGCTCATCATCATCAAAAGTAGATTTATAGTTTTGATAGCCTGTCTCATCATTCTTATTTTTCAAGAAACCATCCGCTACACCTCTTTTTCTTAATTCCATTTCACCGATTGCATAAATGTAAGCCTGAGCAAGAAAGCCATCTTCAATATTCATAGGTTCACTCTTTTTACCTTCTTCTGAATTTATACTTTCTAAATTCCCTTCTTGAGTGAGATATGGTGTTAACCATTTCAAGTCTTTCCGATTTAGAATCTTGAAGGGCTTACTTTGATGGAGTCCATCTAAATATTCTAAGTAGTATAATACACGTTCTCTTTCTGTAGATAAGCAAAACCCTAAACCTACAGAATCAGATTCACTTTGATTTTGATTTTCTTTTAACGGAATGAAATCAATTTCAATTTGAGAGGTAAGGTCTTCTACATTGATTTCAAATTTAGATAATTCTTCTTCTAATCTGTGAAGGATATATTTTTTAGTAGTTTCAACTCTTTTACTGATAATATCAATACTTTCATTTTGACTTATGAACTGTGACGAGTTTTTACTTTTTACATTGAATTTATTGCCAATGTATTTGCCGTCAAGATCAAAATTATATCTGAAGGTTTTGTGTTCAAGATTTTCAATTTCATCCTTCTGAAAGTACCAATCTTTCATTGCGGTTTCAGGGAGAGGAAGAGCAGAAGCTATTTTAAGTTTTGCATTTATGTTTCTGTCATTGATAAAACCTTTTGTTAATGGCTGAATCAATTGGTGTTCCAAGTTCTTTTTAAAGTTTGGAGTTCCCTCTTCACAAAACATACTGTCATACATAAATGAAAAAGAAAATGAGAAGGAATATGTATCTTCTAAATCATTGGCGACAAAAGTCGGAGTTCTGTGCCTTGATCTCGGGCTATGAAATGCTACGGCATCAATAAATACAGGCAGAGTATTTTGAACAGAGATAATTTCAGAAAGTAGATAACTAAAAATACTAGAAACTCTTACACAGCCACCCGAAAGTGCAAAGCCTAATTGCTCAACTCTGTTTGTGCCATGAATATATAATTGTCTAAGCCCTGAGTTTGAGTTATTGATATAATATACGGACGTATCTTTATTATATAAGTATTTCGGTGCTTCAATAGGAATGTGTTTTTTTCCATCATTCTGACCTATCAATCCAAATTGATTAGAAACGATATATGCTTTCTCCTTTTCATCTGGATTATATTTTAAGGATTTAGAAACATCTAACCATTCTCTTTTTTCAATTTTTCTATAGATATCCAGTGCTCCTCCCATCATAGTTTGGGCTTCCCAACTTTTTTCATCGAAGAGACTATAGACATTGAATAATCCTAAGGGGGTTCTTCCTGAATCTGGGCTATATCCTATACCTTTCCAAGCAGTTGATATTTTGATTTCAAGAATACTAGCATCTCGCATATTCACAAGATAGGCTCTTTGTCCTCCTCTGTTATCTCCAATAGCATTGACTAAGAGCGCAAAACCATTTTTAATATTTTCAGTATTTCTAAGATAATTTAGTTGTTTACTGAATTTCTTACGGACAAGGATGTATTTCCTATAGTTATGATTCGGAGAAAGAACTTTTCCTGTAAAGGTAGCGTGGTCGAACATCAACTGTTTTTGATGTTCACTTAATGAATCGAAGGAAATTTGAATTTTTTCAAGAAATGAATTACAAGCTCTAGAAAGTTCTGACGACATATATTGCTTTTCAGCATTGAGTTGTTGTACTGCAATAATGTCACTTAATTGAGCACTACTTTTTGATAATAGGGAGTCTGACTCATGGTTTCTAGAAGAAGCTACGAGCACAGATAGGGTAGATACGAACACTAAGGTGTTCATAATTAGGTGATTGATAATTTGGTTCATGGGTATTAGAGTTAAACCAAGGTTTTATCTAATTGGGTTGTTAGTATATTGGGTATTCTTTATTAGGTACTTGTACAAACAACTTGCACATAATTACAAAGCTGAACATTAAATCCATGAGCACAGTTGCCTTTTCCTGTATAATTTAAAGAGTCTCTCTAAATATTACCACGAAAAGTACTTGATTACAGAATCTTATGCTTTTAGTGGCGTATTTCTGCCTTAAGTGCTCTATTTCAGATTTTAGAATAAATTTGAGAAAAGAAACGGAGAGTAGTTCTTTTTTGTAATATAGTTTTGTACCTTTGCTAACCGTAAATATTAAAGGAGGAAAAATAATGATTGTTGTAAACGTAAAAGAAAACGAGTCTATCGATAGAGCTCTAAAACGTTTCAAGAAAAAGTTTGAAAGAACTAAAGTTCTAAGACAAATTAGAGGTAGAGCATATTATACTAAACCATCTGTTGTTACTAGAACATCAAAATTGAAAGCTGCGTACAAGCAAAAATTGTATGCTGAGCAAAACTTCTAGGATTTACTAGGTTTTGTTTATCCGAAGCTCATCTTATTAAAAGATGGGCTTTTTTCTTACCTGAGTTTTTCAAGACTACTTTTTAATTATGAGCTTTCTGAGTATTTTTTTCGTTATATTAGGTAAGATTAAAAAAATGTTAAGCCAATGAAAATTTTCTCATCTTATTAACTGTTGGTTTACAGTGTGCTATAGCTATTATGAACATAAACAAGTACAAAAGTTCATTAAAATAGTAAAAATTATGTAACTACAGTCTCACGTTCACGTATTGTATAGCATAAGTATTTTGATACTAAAATATTAAAGAGTCATCTTAAAATGTTTAGGTAGCAGATGACCATCAGTTTTCTTTTTTTCTAACTTTAAAACAGTTTTCGATATGAAATTAGACTTCCATTCAGTTCATTTCAAAGCAGACCAAAAATTGTTGGACTTCATTCAAAAAAAAGTAGATAAATTGGAACATTTCTACGACCGATTTATTGATGGTGAGGTATTCTTGAAGGTAGAAAAAAACGGAGATAATAGCAGAGATAACAAAGTAGTTGAAATTATTCTTAACCTTCCTGGTGAAACTTTAGTTGCTAAAAAGCATAACAATTCATTTGAGGCTGCTACAGATGAAGCAACAGAATCATTAAGAAGACAAGCTAAAAAACATAAAGAAAAAACATACGAAAAGCACTAATTTATATGATCTAATAAAATCATTTTAGCTACCTAAAAACAAAAGCTTCCTTCATTTAAAGGAAGCTTTTGTTTTTTCTTTACTTTCCTAGTTCAAAGCTCTGATTTATAGTGTTTTTATTCCTTGATTTTTTTTCTAATTTGATAAAGAAATAAAACGATTACTTAGCCTTTGATCTATGCAATTCCATTTTCAAGAACTATTGGATTTTGATCTTTATGCAAATGAGAAATTTTTTGACATCCTAGGTGCTATCAAGGAAGAGCGAATTCCAAGGGCTGCTATCCGACAAGTTAGTCATCTTTTGAATGCACATTCCGCTTGGAATAGTCGAATTCTGAAAAAGGCGAGTTTATATGGGATTTGGGAAATTCATGAACGAGATAACTTCCGAGAAATAGGGGAGGATAATTTTACGCTTACTCGGCAGATCATCGAGGAGTTACCTCTAAATATGAGTATTAGATATGAAAACTCTAAAGGGGAGCCATTTACCAATAGTCTATCTGATATACTTTTTCATATTTTTCATCATTCTAATTATCATAGAGCTCAAACCGCAAATATTTTACGAGATAATGGGGTTTCACCTCCAGAAACCAACTATATTTTTTATAAACGATAATACTTATTAAGAATTATTTCTGCAGTAATTAGCATTATCTTGGTAAATTTTGACTCTTTTATTGTCTCAACCTACTTTCATTAGGTTTCTAACACAGTTCATAATGTATTTTTTATTTTATTGTTCTGACCTTAGATTCTATATGGAGTGTTGTCTGTGGGCAATAGAAAATATTTATGGTTGGATTATTTTTGTATATATTTGCACAATCACAAGTATAAGAGAAAATATACGCATTTGATAAAATAAAGTTACCAAAGAGATTATGGCTAAAACGTTTTTTGGGCATCCTATCGGATTGTCAACCCTATTTGCAACTGAGTTCTGGGAGCGCTTCAGTTATTATGGAATGAGATCGTTTTTAACACTCTTCCTTACTGCAACATATATAAATGGAGGTTTTGGTATGTCTCAAGAGGAAAGTCTTGCGATTTACGGAATCTTTACAAGTTTGGTATATGTAACTCCTATTATTGGAGGTATTTTAGCCGATAAAGTTCTTGGGCAAAGAGTGACAGTGTACATTGGTGCGCTCGTAATGGCTGCAGGTCAGTTTACGATGGCTTATTCTGCGATGATGGATCCTGAAGCAGCTTCAGCAACTAGAGAATTCTTGTTACATGCAGGTTTAGGTTTGCTGATTGTGGGTAATGGTTTCTTTAAGCCAAATATTTCGACTATGGTTGGTGGACTTTATGAAGCCAATGATCCGAATAGAGATGGTGGTTTTACATTATTCTATATGGGTATCAATGCAGGAGCTTTCTTTGCACCAGTTATAGCAGGTAGTTTGGCAGAAAAAGTAGCTTGGCAATATGGTTTTATGTCAGCAGGTATTGGTATGCTATTGGGTACAGCTTGGTTCTTCTTTAGAGAAACTACAATGAACAATGTAGGTCTTGCACCAAAAGCATCTGAATCAGCAAATAAGATTGAGCGTAGTGATTGGATGAATGTAGTCGCTTATGCTATTGGAAGTATTGTTCTTGTATTAGGTTTCTTGAAAATTTGGGGGCTTATTCCTTCAGATGTTCAGTCATATATCGTTTATGCTGTAGCTATCGGTGGTGTTGGTTACTTGTTATGGACAATTGTCGTGAATACAAAAGGAAGTACAGAATGGAGCCGTGTTGGTGTAATTCTTCTTTTGGCGGTATTCAACGTGATTTTCTGGTCAGGTTTTGAGCAAGCAGGAGGTACTTTCAACTTCTTTGCCAAAGAAAATACAGATAGAATGCTTTTTGGTTCTGAAATTCCAGCATCTATTTTCCAATCAGTAAATGCAATTGCAATCTTTATTTTCGCACCACTATTTACTGTAATATGGGGTAAATTAGATAAAGCAGGAAAGAACCCACGTACACCAGTGAAATTTGCAATAGGTCTATTGATGCTAGCTGTAGGTTTCTTCGTAATGCAGATTGGAGCAAATGCTACTAAAGGTGGTACGGTACTAGTTTCACCACTTTGGTTGGTAATGGTTTATTTACTTCATACTTGGGGTGAATTATGCTTGTCTCCAATTGGTCTTTCAATGATTACTAAGCTTTCTCCTCAAAAGATCGTTTCAGTAATGATGGGACTTTGGATGGGATCAATTGCGATTGGTAACTATATGGCTGCAAGTATGATGGGAATCTTCAATAGCGATGTGGTTAAGCCTTTACGTGATGAGTACGGATTGGAGCTGTTTAGCTTTATTGGAGTTGAAGCTCTAGTTGCAGGTTTGCTATTATTAGCACTATCTCCTAAGATTAACAAAATGATGAAAGGTATTCACTAAGCCTTTTCAATTATCAGATATAGAAAGTCAGCATATGAAAATGTGCTGACTTTTTTATTGAAAAACCCCACTCAACAAAGTTAAGCGGGGCTGTGTCTCTATCTTCAACGTCTTGATATGTTAGTTTAAAAAAAGCGTAAGGCTTGCCTTACTAAGCCTAGCTTACCTTTATATGGAGGGTAACGGAGTGGTAAATCAAACCAGAACCCTTTCTTCATGACGCTCTTTTTATGACTAAATGTATGGAAGGTCTCATTTCCATGATAACGACCGATTCCACTTTCTCCAATTCCACCAAATGGCAAGTCTCCTTCTGCCATATGACCGAGAGTATCATTCACACAACCACTTCCAAAAGGAATTGATTCCATGATGAGATTTTCTGTCTCTTTATCTTTCGTAAATAAGTAAAGAGCTAAAGGTCTTTCAAAACCATTGACAATTTCTGGTACTTTATCAATCTCTTCATAGCTGATAACAGGTAGGATTGGACCAAAAATTTCTTCAGCCATTACAGGGTCTTCCCATTTTACATCATCTAAAACACTTGGGGCAATATAAAGATCGTTTCTATCTGTTTGTCCTCCGATGACAATGTTTGCACCTTCAAACATTTTAGCAAGACGATCAAAGTTACGCTCATTAATTATTCTAGGGAAATCCGTACTATCTTGAGGATTTTTACCGTAGAATGACTCTATCGTTTTTCCTATCTCTTTAATTAATTCTTCTTTTACAGACGATTGTACTAGTATGTAGTCAGGGGCAATACAAGTTTGTCCTCCATTTACAAATTTACCCCATACAATTCTTCTTGCTGCAACTTTAATATCGGCATCATGACTTACAATACATGGACTTTTTCCTCCTAATTCAAGTGTTACAGGAGTTAAGTATTTAGCCGCTTTTTCAGCTACTATTTTTCCTACGTTAACGCTTCCTGTGAAGAAAATGTAATCAAATCTTTGGTTTAATAAGTCTTGAGAGGTCTGTACACCTCCTTGAACTACAGCAACAAATTCTGGTTCAAAACATTCAGTAATTATTTTTTCAATGATAGCTGAAGTATGAGGCGTAAGTTCTGAAGGTTTCAGAATGGCTGTATTACCTGCAGATATAGCTCCAAATAAAGGAAATAAAGTGAGGTGAAATGGATAATTCCAAGGGCCAATAATCAGAACATTTCCATATGGTTGCTGATAGATATAATTGGTAGAAGGAAAATTAATTAATGAGCTAAATGACTTTTTCGTTTTAGCCCATGACTTTGTTTTTTTAATAATATGCTGAAGTTCTTTATGCATAAGTCCAACTTCGGTGGCATAACCTTCGAACTCAGACTTCTTAAAATCCTTATAAAGGGCATCTAATATATCTTTCTCATACCTCTTAATGACATGCGCTAATTTTTTGAGCTGCTGTACACGCCATTGGATATCGATGGTTTTATTTGACTTAAAAAAAGCTTTTTGTTTTTCGAGTACTGAATTTATGCTCTGAGCAGTCCAGTCTTGTGCTGATTCTGTTGTTGTGACCATGTTTATAAAAATGCTATTTGGTTATTAGTATTTATTTAAAAATATAAAGAAATCTAGAATTTAAAAGCAATTGTACTTTTTACTTCAAAAAATTGTAAAACATTGGGAGTTTCTCATGCAACCAAAGATGACGTATTTGCATCGATAATTTACAAAGTCTATATTTTCAGTATTTTAGAATAATCCTTTTTAACTTTTTTAAAAAGAGAAAGGGAGTATTTACCAATAAAATAAGTAAATAGAGGGGAGGAATTTTTTATATACATTTTGTAAATGTTTCCATCTGTTAAAAGTGTAAATTAATTAATATTTAAACTTAACCTTCTATACATTTAGTTGTCAAATTTTTTGTTAGAGCCCAATATTTTTAATTATGAAAAAGTACAGCCTGCTTGGTACAGGATTAGTTATTGCCGGATTATTAATTTGGTTGTTTGTCCCTTCAACTGAAGAAAATGAAATCTTATATGCCGAAGTCCTAAAAGGGGATATTAAAATTGAAGTAAGTACAACTGGGGAGCTTGAAGCTAAAAGTTCAGTGGATATCTTAGGGCCTAGTACAGGCTTAAGAAAGGCTGGGATTTGGCAGATTAATATCAATGATCTGATTCCTGAAGGAACTCAAGTTAAGAAGGGTGACTATGTAGCCCAATTGGATGCATCTTCTTTGGAGGATAAGATTAAAAACAGCGAAGATAATCTCACAAAGGAAGAATCTCAGTATACACAGGTTAAACTGGATACGACTTTGCAACTCAGAGAAGCTAGAGATAAACTGATCAATCTAGGATTTTCTGTAGAAGAGAAAAGAATTAAGTTAGAGCAATCTGCTTTTGAGCCACCTGCAACAATCAAGCAAGCCAAAATGGATGTGATTAAAGCTGAAAGAGATCTCAAGCAAGCGAAGGCGAATTATGATGTGAAAAAGGAACAGATGATTGCAAAAATGCAGGCAGCAACGGCCAAACTTGAAATGGCTAAAAGGAAAGTTCAGATTTATGATGAGGTGAAAAATCAGCTTACGATTACAGCTCCAGAAGATGGAATGGTGATATATATTAAAAACTGGAATGGTAAGAAGATTAAATCAGGGGATCAGATCGGAACTTGGAATCCTAGAGTAGCTACTCTACCCGATATGTCACAAATGGTTTCTCGTACTTATGTAAACGAAGTTGATATTCGTAAGATTGAAATCGGGCAAACAGTTTCTATAGGGCTAGATGCATTTCCAGATAAAGCTTTAACTGGAGAAGTGCAGTCTGTCGCAAATATTGGAGAACAAAAACCAAATACAGATAGCAAAGTCTATGAAGTATTGGTACTGATTAATGAAGTGGATGAAATTTTACGTCCAGCAATGACTACTTCAAATGTGATTCTTACTAAAGAGGTTAAAGACTGTTTGTATATCCCATTAGAATCTCTTCATTCTCAAGGAGACTCGATCACTTATGTAATTCTTAAAGATGGATTCTCTTACACGAAGCAAGAAGTTGTGGTTGGTGATGCCAATGATCAATATATTATTATTGAAGCTGGAGTTGAAGAGGGAAGTAATGTAGCCTTAAGTAAGATTAATGGTATTGAAGAAACAGCATTAAGTACACTCTAATTTTTTGACCTAGATCTTTTTACTGTGGAAAGATATTTATTTAATCTAAAAATCGCCCTTGAAGCTATTCTAGCGAATAAGGTGAGGTCGGTATTGACTGCACTCGGAATTATTTTTGGGGTTGGAGCCGTGATTGCAATGCTTGCTGTTGGTAATGGCGCTCAACAAGAAATCCTTAATCAAATGAAACTAATTGGGGTAAATAATATCGTGATTACTCCAATTGTAGAGCAAAAAGAGGAAAACCTAGATGATGATAAGCCTGCGGAAAAGAAAAAGTTTTCACCAGGACTTAAGATGTCAGATGTTGAAAATATTAGAGAAGTTCTACCAAATATTTCATTGCTGAGTCCTGAGATAGAACTTGAAACTAATATTGTGAAAAATGGAATCAGAAGGTCAGCTAAATTAATTGGCGTAGAACCTGCTTATTTTGAGGTTTATGATTTTGATTTGGAACGAGGGAAAATGTTTTCTAATCATAATCTGAAACATGGTGATGCTGTTTGTATCATTGGTAAATCTATTGCAACGCGTTTTTTTAGTCAGCAAGATCCAATCGGTAAGCTTATAAAGTGTGGGGGGCAGTGGGTTACGGTAATAGGCGTTCTTGGTGAACGTCATTTTGCAGATGTTAATCTTGAGGGATTAGGTATCCGAAATGCCAATCTAGATGTTTACATCCCAATATCAACGATGCTTATCCGCTATAAAGATCGAACAAGAGTAACGAAAGCTGCCATCGAAAAAGCGAGTATGGAAGGTGATGATGATGAAAAAGAATCAAAAGCAGTTCCTTCTAACTATCATCAGTTAGACAAGTTGGTAATTCAAGTATCGGAAACATCTCAATTATCATCCTCAGCTGAAATTCTACAACGCATGCTCAGTCGTAGGCATTATGATGTGATCGACTTTGAGATCATGATTCCAGAACTTTTACTTAAGCAACAACAACGTACTAAAGATATTTTCAATATCGTTTTAGGAGCCATTGCAGGTATATCTTTAGTTGTTGGAGGTATCGGGATTATGAATATTATGCTTGCCTCAGTAATGGAAAGAATTAAAGAAATAGGACTTCGAATTTCTTTAGGGGCACAGAAAAAAGACATTATTATTCAATTTTTAGCCGAAGCAGTTTTGATCAGTCTTTCGGGCGGTTTGATTGGAGTTATCCTTGGGGTAAGTATGTCTTTGGTAATTAGCCAATTTGCAGATATACCTACCATTGTTTCACCTTCATCTGTTCTTCTTTCTTTTGGAGTGGCCGCTTCTGTAGGTGTACTTTTTGGTATTATGCCCGCTCGAAAAGCAGCAGAACAGAATCCAATTGAGTCGTTGAGATACGAATGATAAACAAAGCTAATTATGAAAAAGATATATTTATTTTTTACTCTGATTCTTACAATTTTTGGCTTTGAATCAGTAGCTCAGAATACCCTAACTTTAGATCAAGCGATTTCCTTTTCTAAAGAAAATTCTTTGGAAGCAAAAAAGGCTGAAAATAAAAAAGAAAATAGCTATTGGTCTTATCAAAGGTTTAGAGCTGACTTGAAACCTAGTTTGAGTCTTTCAGGAACGATACCGAATTATAACCGAGCAATTGAACCTATCACACAGCCCGATGGTACACAACAGTTTAGAGAAATAAGTAATGTGTATAGTGATTTAGGGCTTTCGTTAAGTCAGAATATCCTGTGGACAGGAGGTAGTGTTTTTTTAAGATCAAGCCTTCAGCAAACAAATATTTTAACTGAAAGTGATGGTGTTTTTTATGCGGGTACGCCTCTGATTTTAGGTTTTACTCAGCCATTGTTTGGTTTTAATTCCTTTAAATGGAGAAATAAAATCGAGCCGTTTAAATTGGAAGAGTCTAAAAAGGAATATGCCGAGAAGTTTGAACAATTGTCTTTTCAAACTACCCAACGTTATTTTTCATTGCTTTTAGCTCAAATCAATTTGAAGATCGCGACTCAGAATCAGATAAATAATGAACAAGTTTATCAGATTGGTAAAGGGCGTTATAACCTAGGTAAAATTGCTGAAAATGAGCTTCTACAATTAGAACTTAATGTATTGAGTGCTGAAAGAGATGTTTCTAATGCCCAATTGTCAGTAGAAACGAGAAGGTTGAACATGAATAGTTTTATCGGTTTGCCTAAGGGAGAACAATACGAATTGATTCTACCTGAAGAACTTCCGACTATAAATATTGATGTTGATATCGCTTTAAATCAAGCGAGAAAGAACAGAAAGCAGTATTTGAGCTTTAAACGTCGTTCACTTGAGGCTGAGCGAGATGTAACTAGAGCTAAACGTGAAAATTCATTTAATGTAACATTAACTGGTAGTATAGGTTTTACAAATCAAGCTGATCAGGTAGGTAGCATTTATCAGAATACGCAGAATCAGCAGAGAGTAAATGTAGGCGTTAGAATACCAATTTTGGATTGGAACCGTAGAAATTCTAGTGTGAAATCTGCAATGGCAAATCAGCGATTAGTAGAGAATACAATTCAACAAGAAGAGCAAATATTTGAAGAAGAAATCTATTCTTTAGCAAAGCAATTACCAATACTTAGGGCTAGAGTTATTTCAACAAAAAAAGGAGATGAAATAGCCACAAAACGTTACAAGATTTCACAGGAACGTTATTTGGTTGCAAATATCAGTGTTACTGATTTGAATTTAGCTTTACAGGAAAAAGATAACTCTAAGCGTGTTTATTTAAATGCGTTACGAGATTTTTGGCAAGCATATTTCCAATTAAGAATGCTCACGATGTATGATTTTGTAGAGCAACAAATTATTCAATATTAATCTCCCGAGCTTATGAGTACATTAATCAAAACAAGTGAATTGTGTCGTAGTTACCAGATGGGAGATACAACTGTACATGCGTTAAATAAGGTTTCAATTCAGATAGAGGTAGGCGAGTATGTTGCTTTTATGGGGCCTTCGGGTTCTGGGAAAACGACGCTTATGAATATTATTGGTTGTTTGGACGTCCCCTCTTCAGGGGAGTTTTGGCTGAATGAGCAGTTGGTAAGTGAAATGACAAATGATGATTTAGCATTAGTCAGAAATAAAGAAATTGGTTTTGTCTTTCAGACTTTTAATCTCTTACCTCGTTACAACGCACTTGAAAATGTGGCATTACCGTTAGTTTATGCTGGTATAGGAGAGAAGGAGCGTAAGGAAAGAGCAATGGAAGCTTTGGAGAACGTAGGTTTAGGGAGTCGTTATCATCATAAACCGAATGAACTTTCGGGAGGGCAAAGACAACGTGTAGCCATAGCAAGGGCATTGGTCAATAAGCCGAGTATTATATTAGCCGATGAACCGACAGGAGCTTTGGATACCAAGACTTCATATGAGATAATGAATCTTTTCGATGAATTACATGCAAAAGGGAATACAATCATTATGGTAACTCACGAAGAAGATATTGCTCAATATTCTAAACGTATAGTGCGAATGAGAGATGGGCAAGTAGAAGGGGATGAGTTGGTCGTGAAAGAAGAATCTATCTCTGAAGAGAAATAGAAGTGTATAAAATGTAAATAACCACTGTATCATAAGTTACAGTGGTTTTTTATTTGAACTGACTTTAAAGATTCAACCCAAAATAGATCGTAATTCCTGAAAGAATATTGTCAATAGCTACAGCAGTGAGTATTAAGCCCATGATTCTGCTGATGATACTGGCACCACTATTTCCAATGTATTTAAAAAGTTTTGAAGATAGTCTCATAAATATCCAAGCAATCAGAATTACGGATAGCATTACAATTGTAATGACAGCCTGATCAGTAATTGTATGTTTTTCATTTTCCGTAAGTAGAATAGCTGCTAAAATGGCTCCAGGACTGGCCAAAGAAGGCATAGCAAGCGGAAATATGGCTTTGTCATCTTGAACATCAATATGCGAGCATTCTTCTTCAGGTTTACTTTCACCAAAAATCATGGAAAGTGCAAAGAGGAAGAGTACAATACCACCACCTATTTGGAAAACTTCAAGTGAAACCCCGATAGCATTCAAGACTAATTCACCAATCACAATAAAGAAAAGTAACACTCCTGCTGCAGTAGTAGCAGCCTTAAGTGCCATTCTATTTTTTTGTTCTGCAGTACTACTCGCTGTGACAGCTATGAATACAGGAATCGTTCCGATTGGATCGATGACTGTAAAAAAGGCGATGAATGTTTTCAGAATTTCATTTAGCATAAGAATGTGGGGGTATATAGGTTTGCAATATGGTAGAAAACAAAATAAAAGGAAGTTTCTGTAAATGTGAAGTTTGAAAAGGCATTCAGATACTAATATTTCTTTATAGAACTATTTTACTTAACCATTATTCTTTCAGGTTCTCCTTTTTCATGAACTCTAAAAATAACGGCTTTTACTGACTCACCTTTGGTAGAAAAACTATGTGTTTTCTTAAATGGCACTTTTACGACTTGACCAGCTTTTAATACTTGTGGTTTGTGTCCTTCCAATAAAAATTCACCTTTTCCTTCAAGCATGTACACATACTCTTCACCAGGATGATAGTGTCTTGGCAATGTCGTGTATTTGGGTACTTCCAAATAACTCATGACCACATCAACGTTTTCTCTGAATTCAAGTGAGTCTTTAAGAAGGTTTTCAAACTTTAAACTTGTAATTTCTTGTTTCGGTACTGAAGTTACTTCAGCAGTTTTTGATTCACCTTGTATACAAGAGGATGAACCAATAAGGTATAGAAAAATAAAGGGTGTACTTACTTTGAATAGTTGCATGTTCACGTGATAATCGAAAAATTGTTTTTGAATTATAAGCTATTAAAGCTGATCTTTTAAATACTTAAATCTTAAAATTACAGCGGGTTGTTTATGGTCTCCCTCACTACCAATAAGCAGATCTGCATTAGGCATAAAAGTGATGGATTCAGGTTGTTTTAAAAGTTTTTTATCAAGCCTGATAACCTCTTTAAGATTGAATTTTGGGTCATAAACAATTAGTAACTTTGCTCTATGCGAAATAATATAGATATCGTGTGTGTAAGGGTGCATGGCAATACCAGAAGGCATGAAATTCCCTTTATAATCTACAAACTGTTTTAACTCTTTATCCTTAATTTTTATAACGGGTTTATGTTCTTGAAGATTTTTACTCTTTAAGCTCCACTCATAAATTGCATGGTATTTCTTTTTCTTTTCACCCTTCACGTTTGAGTCACCTTTTAGCGCTATAAAAAGTGAGTTAGAATCAGGATGAAAACATAAACCTTCTATGTCATTTTCATCGGTAAAAGGCAGATCATACTTTTTAACTTTATTGAATTGCATGTCAAAAGAGTAGAGCTTTCCATCACTACGAATGACATATATATTTTCTTCTTTGTGAGCTATGCCTTCATAGTCCCCATCTTTATCAAAACTGTGTAAAAAGACTAGACCATCTTGTTCAAGATTAAAACCATAAATTTTACCTTTTTCATCATTCACACAGAGTATGGTTTCTTCTTTCCAATAAGTCATACCCGAAAGCTCCATAAGGTCTACAGGCATATGGTATAAAGCATTTTCTTTACTTAAATCATAACCGATTTTCGAAGTCATATTTTTAGGTTCTTGAACACTTTGATCGTCTTTTTTATTCAACTTATTACAGTTGATCAGTAGGATGCTTACTAGAAATAATAAAAGATGGATTATACCTTTTTTTACCTGCATACATATTTATGTTAGGGTTGTAAAAAATACGCTACCGAAATTTAAAATTATGTTTAAAGAAATATGAATTTAATTAATTGACAATTAAATGTTTGTAATAGTTTTGTTCCTCTGGTTTTTTCGATCATATTCTGTTTTTTGGTATTGAAATACAATATTATATTTCAAATACTCTAACTTTAGAACTTTGAAGAATCGTCTTTTTTAAAGTGGTAAGAATGAATTTTAGATTATTTTTTCTGTGTATACTTTTTTCTTTTGGGTATGGTTTAAAAGCTCAAGTATTAAATACTGATGTATCTCACCTTAGTTTTTATTCTGAAAATGAGAAGTTAGCTTTTACTAATTATTTAAAGGATTCTAGTCAAATTGTTCCATTGATGGGAATTATTGGTAATGATGGAAAGTATGAACCTGAGCGTTATCAAAAACATATAGATGAAATTATTGCAAAGCTCCAAGAACAAGGAGTTCAGAGTAAGAAACCAAAGAAGCAAGTAAAGCTTATTTACAATAGTGTTCATGATGTGTTCTTTACACAATATAAAGATCAAATCACTTTTTCAGACATATTTGTATCGGGGCATTACAATTGTGTTTCAGCTACGGCTATTTATGCAATTGTTCTTGAGAAATTAGGTATTCCTTATTCTCTAAAGGAGGAGCCGAATCATGTATATTTGATGGCATATCCTGGAAAAGAAAATATCATTATGGAGTCTACTTCTCCAGCAAATGGATATCAGATGATTCCTTTACACACCAAGCAAGTGATGGTTCAGCAATTAATAGAGCAAAAGATTATTACTAAAAATGATGTTGCTCAATTAGGGATTGAAGGTGCATTTCACAAGTATTTTTACGGTAACTCAACTGTAAGTATGAGTGATCTAATTTCTATGATGTATACAAATGAAGCCTATTTTGCTATTCAAATGGAAGAATACAAAAAAGGTCGTATCGCTATGGAAAAGGCTTATAGATTGGTGAATAGTAAGAAAATTGAGCAAAGCTTAATGGCTTCTATTTTTATGGAATTAAACGCATTAGATGATTTATCATTAGATTATGCAAAGACTGTTGTTAAGCTTTCGAAGTTTATGGATAGGGCAGGGGTTAATAGAAGTGAGATTGTAGGAGAGTTTAATCGTTTTCTTCAGTATTATCTTTTGAATAAAAATGACAAACAAAAGTATGATGAAATACATCAGATTTTCTCAAAGGTTGAGGATGAAGAAGCATTGAATGAAATCAACTTCAACTTCTATTATGAGCAAGCTAGAATGCAATTCAATAGGCGAAGAGGAGATTTAGCATTACCTCTTGTTGAAGAAGCATTGTCTTATGACTCGGCTAGTGTAATTGGTTATGAGTTACTTTCATTTTGTATCTTACAACAAGCCTCTAAACCTCAACTTACAACAGAAGGACGCTTAGCGTATGTAAATAAGTACTTGGGAAGTTATCCGAAATTGGAAAAAGAGCCTAAAATAGAATCTATTATACTGAGTTGCTATATCGATTTTGTCTCAACAAATGTTCATAAACGAAGAATAAGTGAAGCAGTAAAATATCTTAGCTTATTTGAAGACAAGTATGATCCTGCTACTCATTATGAAATTCCTGTACAAAACTTGGTTTTAATGTATGACCAACTAGGGATGTATTACTTTAAGTCTAGGCAGACAACTAAAGCGAAACGGGTCTTCCAAAAAGGACTAGAATATGTGCCTTCTGCATATGTCTTAAGGCAAAAGCTAGATATACTTTTATAAAAAAATACGTCCTGTCTGTAGTTAATAGACAGGACGTATTTTTTAGTAGTTTGATAAGGCAAGATTGTAGCTTGTCTTAGTTAATTTTTTAGCCCCTCCATAGGTTGTATACTCTGCTGCTACTTCAAGTTTTTTCATAATACTCATCCCTTTTGGAATAGGAATCCTAAATTTCGCAATCCCAGCTTGAGGTTTTAAAGGAACCATATTATTATCAAAAATATTGTTGCTGGTTATCTTGTCATCAGTTTGCGGAATATAAAATGTGACATTTTTACGTTTCATTGAAAGGCTAAACTCAAGGATGACTTCATCACCTAAAACAAGATTATCAATTTCATTAATCTTAATAGTAGGATATTTTGTGAGTTGCTTCCCTTTTGAGTTGAATTCTTTTGTGCCAAATAACAAGTCTCCTTTCTGATTGTAAGGCTCAATGGCTTTAAGCTCACCATTCTTGTGGTAGAACTTTCTTTCCCCTATAATTTCCCCTTCTTTGTACATTGTTTCTCTGTACAACTGACCAGATTCGTAGTACTTTTGAGCGACACCATGTTTGATCCCATTTTTGTAAGTAATCAGGATTTTTAGTTTACCATTTTTGTAGAAATTCTTTGCAGGACCTTCTTTTATCCCATTTTTATAAGTCGTTTCTATTTTCTTGATTTTGGTGTCCTTGTAATATGTGATAATGGTACCTTCTCGTTTTTTTGCTTTTTTAGGGGTTGATGAAGTTGCTTGTTTTACTTCTTCTTTAGAAGGATTTGGAAGATTGCATGCGCTAGCAGTAAAAAGAAGTGACGCTACGAATAAGGCCTGTATTTTCATATTTTAAGGTAGATTAAAAATTTAGCTAAGTTTAAATTGAGTGTAAATTTATGAAATAACTCAAACTATACTAAAGTTTGACTTTTCTACTATTTGAAATGTTTAATTCGAAAAATTATACAGACCTTTGTCAAAAAAGAACGATAAAGAAATGGACGGCAAGAATAGGAAAGATGTAAAGATTGGGCAGTATGTAGCTATCGTACTAAAAGCCGATCAGCGAACGGGTGATTTGACTGAAGGAATTGTGAAAAGAATTCTAACAAAGTCAGGAATTCATCCACACGGCATAAAAGTGATGTTGGATACAGGTGAAGTTGGAAGGGTGAAGAAAATTTTCCCGGATGAGGAATTTTAAAAACAGAGGCTCGAATACAATCCGAGCCATGTTTTCCCCTTAAAATACAAATCCAAAAGTTAAACCTAGATTCGGAGGTTTATTCATCCGTCTTTGTTGGTCTCTAAATGTTTCGAAGCTATCTCGACCAACTTTTTCATAAGATTTCAAGAAACTTCTCTGCATGTTTTGAACTTGTTTTAGATTTTGCTTTGCGTTCTGAACCAGTCTCATTTGCTCCTTATATTCTTTTGTCTCTTTAAATTTATCCGATAAAAATGCTTGCTTGAATTGATCCTTGTCTGTGGGGAAAGGTGATACCGAAATTTCTTCAAGGACTTTTGTATCGGGTTCAAGCCTGACTAAAGCATAGACATGATCTTCGTTTGTTAGTTGATGATCTATGTAGATTGTTTTGCGCTTATAGCCTACATAGCTAACCTGAATAGAATCTTTGGTCATTAGGTCAAATGTGATATTCCCTTCTTTATCGGTAATGCCCACTTTTTTACCGTATTGAATGTGAGCATAAGGTAGAAAACTCTGAGACTCCATATCAATGACATGTAATGTAACTTTTTGAGTGGGAGGTTCTTCTTTTTCTTGTTCTTGAGCAAAACTCGAAAAAGAAAGCGTACATAGTAGAGTCGAAAAAAAACTGATTCTTTTTAGCATGTTAATATTGATTTATATTCAATATTAATCTGTTAGACAGCTAGTTAAAAAACATTTTAGAGCATTTACATTCTTTTATATTCTCTTGAGTAAAAATCTGTGAAGTTTAAATAAATTTAAACGAGTTGATAAAAAAATCCCTTTCATTTTAACATAAATGAAAGGGATTTGAAATTTATTTTATTCGGATGAATTAGCTCTCCATCAATTCTTTAGCACTGTTAAATGCCATCTCACTCGGGTTGGCTCCTCCAATCATTTGAGCAATTTCTTGGAGTCTTTCTTCTTCATTCAAAGGTCTGATCTTCGAGATCGTTTTATCCGAAGAATGATCTTTATAAACGAAGTAATGTTTTTCTCCGATTGCAGCAATTTGAGGTAAATGAGAAATTGAAATCACTTGGTGACGTTTACCCATTTCACGCATCATTTGTCCTACTTTAATCGCAATTTCGCCCGAAATACCTGTGTCAATTTCATCAAAAATGATAGTAGGCATAGCTGTTTTGTGAGCCATTACGTATTTGACAGCAAGCATCAAACGAGAGAATTCACCACCCGATGCTACTGAACGCATAGGTTGTGGTTCACGTCCTTTATTGGCAGAGAACAGGATTTCAATCTTGTCAATACCTGTAACGTCTGGTTCTTGCTCAGATTGCTCCATGACTACTCGACCATTTGGCATACCCAAGTCATGAAGATGACCGTTAAGCTCATCTTGCATTTGAGGAAGGTGAACTTTACGAGCTTCAGAAAGTTGACGAGCGATAATCATTAATTGCTCAAAACATTCATTTTTCTGTTGCTCCATTTCGGCTAAGTCATCGTCAAAGCCAATCACCTTATCCACTTTTTGTTGCAAGTCTTCACGAACAGTGATCAGTTCTTCTACAGACTTAACTTTATGTTTTTGCTGTAAGGAATAAAGGCTTCCCAAAATATCATTAATCTGCTCTATTCTTTCTTGGTCAAAGAAAAGATCAGATTCTTCACTTTCAATTTCGTAGGCGATGTCTCTAATTTCAATCATTGCACTTTCCGTACGTTGAGCAATCGCTTCAAACTGTGGAGAAAGTGAGGTGAGTTGATTTAAAATGAGAGAAACATCTTTTAGCGCAGATTCTACTGCATATTCAGAACGGCTTAAAGTGTCTAAACTTTCGTTTAGTTTAACTTTAATATTTTCTGCATTTTCTAGCTTTTCAAGCTCTTTTTCCAATTCTTCTTGATCAAGATCGTCCAATTCAGCATCGGTCAATTCTTTCAGTAAAAATTGGTTATAATCAAACTCATCTTTAACACGTTGGTGTTCATCAAGAAGGTCTTTGTAGGCTTTCTGTACTTTTTGATAAGCTCTGTAGGCTTCTCCTGTTTGTGCTAACAAGTTTTGATTGCCTGCATAAACATCTAAAAGGTTGAGCTGATAGGTGTTTGTCCCAAGCTGAAGGGTGTCGTGTTGAGAGTGGATATCCATCAACTTAATACCAATTTGCTTGATCACTTCCAATCGGACAGGAGTGTCGTTGACAAATGCTCTTGATTTTCCTGAAGGAGTAATTTCTCTGCGGAGAATTGTGTTTTCTTCAAAATCAAGTTCGAGTTCTTCAAAAAGTGCTAGAAGATCGTATGATTCAATTGCAAAAGTGCCCTCAATTACGCATTTAGTAGTTTGATCAAAAAGTGCTTTCGATTCGGCTCTTTCTCCCAAAAGTAAGCCTAATGCACCAAGCATGATCGATTTACCAGCTCCAGTTTCACCAGTAATGATATTCAACCCCGAAGCAGGATTGATCTCCAAATGCCTAATAAGTGCGTAATTCTTGATTAGCAGATTTTTTAGCATTGCTATAATTCGAATTTACGCAGTGCGAATTTCGCCTGCTGCCGCCTAAAATTATGATCCGTTGTAATATAGAACGAACGGATATCATTCTATGATATAAAATGACAAAGCGAAATTACTATTTCTCCATTAGAAATTGCAATCCTTTCTATGGAAATTGAGTTTATTAGCTAAAAGTTTAGAAAATAATTTATTGTTAAGTCAAAAAAAGTCATCCTAATTGCTCAGGATGACTTTAGATCTATTAAAGAAGAGTATTTTTTATCTCTTACAAGAATTCGTAGTTCAAACGGTCTGCAATCAACTTTTCGATATAGTTTTTCACAGGCTCTGATTTTACTCTATCCAATACATCTGCACAGTAAGCAAACATCAACAATGCTTTTGCATTATCTTCGTTGATACCACGTGCTTTCAAGTAGAATAAAGGCTCTTCGTCCATTGCTCCTACAGTACAACCGTGAGAACATTTAACGTCATCAGCCCAAATTTCCAATTGAGGTTTTGTATCGATGCTAGCATCTTCAGAAAGCATCACGTTTTTATTTGATTGGAACGCGTTTGTTTTCTGTGCGTGAGGTCTTACATAGATTTTACCATTGAAGACACCACTAGCTTTTCCATCTAAAATACCTTTGTACAACTCGTTTGAGTATGAATTAGGCTTCATGTGATCTACCGCAGTGTGGTTATCTACATGAGTTTTGCCATCTACCATATACAAACCGTTCATGTAAGCTTCGCAGTGCTCACCGTCCAAGTTGATGTTAAGGTTGTTACGGATCAATTGACCGCTCATTGTAACTACAGTGTTCGAGAAGTTACTTTCGTCCTTCTGGTCAACGTGTGTAGTACAAACTTGAGCAGCTTTATCGTTGTCAGCCTGAATTTTGTAGTGATCGATACGAGCATGTTTTGCCACAGAGAATTCAGATACTGTGTTCAACAAACTGTTTTCTTCACCTAAAGTTACTGTGTGCTCAATTAGCGTAAGGTGAGCATTCTCTTCAGCAACGATCAAGTTACGAGGCTGAGAAATTACAGGACCTTGTGCAGTATCATTGATGTACAACAACAATACTGGCTTTTGAAGATCGTA
Source organism: Sediminitomix flava (assembly GCF_003149185.1). Classification (NCBI taxonomy): domain Bacteria; kingdom Pseudomonadati; phylum Bacteroidota; class Cytophagia; order Cytophagales; family Flammeovirgaceae; genus Sediminitomix; species Sediminitomix flava. The sequence goes on from NZ_QGDO01000003.1 coordinate 127,680, forward strand.
TGAACGAGGTACGTGAACAAATACACCATCTTGCGCGAAAGCAGTATTCATTGCTACGAAAGCCTGTGATTCGTGCTGAGCGATTTTGCTAAAATATTCACCTACTTTATCAGCATGCGATTTGTGTGCATCTTGAAGTGTAGAGATAATAGCTTTTTCGTCAGCTTGAATGTCAGAAAGTTCTTCGTTGAATTTACCATTCACAAAGACAAAAACATGAGCCTCAAGACCATCAAAGATGAATGGCTTGATGTCTTCTTTTGTCAATTGAGAACCTCTGTTCCAGTTATATTCTAAAGAAACAAGTTTCTTGATATTCGTATATTTCCACTCTTCGTCTTTAACCGAAGGAAAATCCAATTTAGAGAGAGCTTCAGCACCTTGCTTTCTGATTTGATGCAAGCTACTTTCTACCTCATTATCGAGTTCTGCTTCCCAATTGTGGAATTGATCTAATGCAGCGCTTTTCAAAGCAGCATTTTCGAGAACTTTACTCATTGTTGATATTTTTTATTTGAGAAAGAAAATGTCGGAAGAACTGCTGAGAATTTTCTATCAAATTCTCATACAGTTTCACAATGTAATTGGAGCAAGAAAGAAAAGCTTATTGCTTTTCTGCTTCTTCAGCCTCTTTGATTACCCAATCGTAACCTTCTTCCTCAAGTCTAAGTGCCAATTCTTTAGTACCTGATTTCACGATTTTACCTTTGTAAAGTACGTGTACAAAATCAGGAACGATGTAATCTAGAAGTCTTTGGTAGTGTGTCACTACAATAAATGAACGATTTCCATCACGTAATGAATTCACACCGTTAGCAACGATTTTCAATGCGTCGATATCCAAACCTGAGTCAGTCTCATCAAGAATAGCCAACTTAGGGTCAAGCATTGACATATGGAAGATCTCGTTTCTTTTCTTCTCACCACCTGAGAAACCTTCGTTCAATGAACGGTTCATCAATGATGGGTCAATATTTACAACTTTAGATTTCTCTTTTACTTCTTTCAAGAAAGAAACAGCATCAAAAGGTTCTAATCCTCTCGCTTTTCTTACTTCGTTAACAGCAGTTTTTAGGAAGTTTACATTGCTCACTCCAGGAATTTCTACAGGGTATTGGAAAGCTAAGAATAGACCTTTCTGTGCTCTTTCTTCTGGAGCTAATTCAAGAAGATCTTCACCCAAAAATTCTACGTCTCCACCTTCTACTTCAAAATCCTCTTTACCTGCAAGAACAGACGCCAAAGTACTTTTACCAGAACCGTTTGGTCCCATGATAGCGTGAACTTCACCTGGTTTTACTTCAAGATTAATTCCTCTTAGGATTTCTTTCTCTTCAACCGAAGCCTGTAGATTATTGATCTTTAACATTCGTATTAAAATTTATATTCAAGAAGTGTTCTTAATATCTTTTGATTAACAATTCCATATAACAGAATAAAGATGGGATTGTTTTTTGATCTGCAAATTTATTTAGATTTTCTATAAATAGAGAATGTTTTAGCAAATAAATCTATCTATTTTGATGATAAATATTGCCAAACAGGCTCTTCTTCGAAAATTAGAGATCAAGAATAAATTGTAGCAAAAAGAACCCGTCTTTTGTAAATAAAAAAGGCGAGAAAAGGTGTCGCTTTTTCTCGCCTGAAAGGAAAAAATTATTGAACCTGATACTTTTTGATTAGTATGTTCAGCTGTTCCAAATCAACAGCTTCACATGGTTCTGCTTTTCCATTTACCAAAATATCGATTTTTTCTTTTCCTTTTACTTTAGAGTACCTGCTGAAAAGTTCTTTTGCAAATTTGATTTCCTCCTCATTTAGTTCGCCAAATCCGAGTATGTACGGTCCAGCAACTTTGTCAGTATCAATTTGGATGGAAGCTCCTTCTCTATACTCGTATATTTTCTCATTATCTGCTTCTGAGCGTCCCACAAATAGATATTTTCCGTTGTCAAAACGATAAAAACGTCCGTGGCGGATGAGGTAGAATAGGTCGTTGAATTCTTCATCGAGATAGCCATCTTGTTCAATTAACTTGAGTCTTTTAGAGTAATTGACATCGGTAAGAAGACAACCACCTGCCGGACTAGGATATTCGGTAATACCAAATTTCTTAGCTAATGCTTGTTGTGGTCTTCTGCTTCTTCCTTGAATGTCAAGAAGTTTTTCTCTGTCTACCCAACCTTCTCTTTCCGGAAGGGTAGGTTCTAGGTGTTTTGCACACATTGGTCGCAAAATTAGGTCTTTCACCCCAGAGATATTTTTTACAGTGTTTAATGCTTCTTTGTTTTGTGACATCGGACGTTGCCCGACTACTTCTCCACTGATGATGAAATCAGCATCAAATTTTTCAAGTAGTTCTTCGGCAGAGTATTGCATCATGAGTCCATGACAGTCAATACATGGATTCATGTTTTTACCACGTCCAAACTGTGGGTTTTTGACTATTTCGGTGTGGATAGGTTTGATGTCTACATATTCTACTTCCAGACCAATTTGTGAAGCCATCTTTTCTGCCAATTCATTTTTACCTCCAAAAAAGTGAGATACAAAATTGATAGGTACAACATCTACACCTTGGTCTTTAACTACTTTCATAGCTAACAATGAATCTAATCCTCCTGAAAATAATGCAATTGCTCGTCTCTGATTCTCCACAGTACCGTTTAAATTTTTGATTAATCTTTTGATTACATAAAAAGAACCATAAAGATAAGCTGATCAGTCAAAAGCTTTGAATCTATTGTCGCTTATAAGGATTTGTTAAGAAACCAAGGTAATTATCTTTTAAGTAGAAATGTGTTGTGTGATCAATGTTATGTATTTGAATGGAAAAAGGCTACTAACAATGAGTTAGTAGCCTTAATATAATTACTAAATGAATTTCAATTATTTAGTAACTGTTACAGTTCTAGCTCCAACAAGGTTGAAAGTAACTGCACCGATTAACAAATCAACGAAACCAGCTTTAGTTTCGATAGTGTAGTCAGTAGCATCACCAGCCATATCACGAGTATCAACATCGTTCAATCTAGCAAGACCTGTGCTTAGGAAGTACCATTGTTTTTTAGAAACAGATACACCATTTTGAGCACCTTTACCTACCATGTGCTCGTTGATTGAACAAGAAGCAAAAAGAGTAACAGCCAAAAGTACAGCTGACAATTTTACGAAAAATTGTTTCATGATTAACTTAATTAAAAAAAATGAATGTAAAAATTTATAAAAATAGATGTCAAATATCAATTCACTCGTATTGAGCCAATTGAAGATTCAACTTTACGTAAATGCGTTTTGATATTCTCTGTTGGAACGATGTAATCAACCAAAACTGAATTAGATGATTTCATCTTAAGTCTAAAAAGCATCAATTTGTCGTTACCAAAGGTATATTGAACAATATCTAGTCCCTCATAATAGAAGTTAGTGGTGTCCAATACATTTAATTTCATACTCTCAATAAGGTGCCCTGTATTATCACTGATCTCTTGTGCAGGGTCATGTGTACCTAATACATTAAGATCTGTAATAGATAATGCTGCTTCCGAAAGTGAATCCTTGTAGATATGTTTAACAATATCTTCTGTGGAATTTACATTTGGATATGATACCCAACCAACAGGAGCTTCTAGCTGAAAGCCTAGAGTAGTATCTGAAATAGATGCGCCAAGTAGCTTCTTATTTACCTCAAACTCTATAGAATTTTTAGGGTTAGAGGATTTACAATAAGTACAGCAAAGTATGAGAATACTTAAATAGATAAAATGTTTCAAACTAGACTATAAAAAATTGTCTTTTAAAAATTTAGGTACTCAAATATAGTTGCAAGTAGTTACAGTACAAAATCTAATTAATAATATTTAAAAATATTAATATAGATTTATTTTTAAGCTTCTCTAGCTTAAGATATTATGAACATAGAGTAGCGTTGGTGTCAATTATTTTGGCTAAGATTTGTGATTATAGTGATAAACTAATTCTTGTATAGCGTCTTCATTGGAGAAGTTTTTTCGAATTATAGGGTAGTTCAGATGAATAAAGTCAGCGATAATTTGATCACTAATTTGATCTAGTTTTCCTCTATCAAGAAAATGTGATATGAGGTAATAAGGTGTTTTTAATATACCAAAAGGCAGTCCCCACCAACCTAATAAAAACGTTTTAATTAACGAACTTTGTTTTTCACTTTCACCACAATCTGAACAGCAAATTATTGGTCGTTTAGAAGAATAAGTGAGCACTATAAAACTCATTACTTTACGAATGAGATGACCTTGTAGTGTACCATTTTTTTCGCCACACTCAGGACATTTCATATGGGTAATGGCTTGGAAGTAAACATTAAATTCTTTCTCACTTAAAGGTTCTGCTTGAAGCTTTACAGACTCTAATAAAGAAGCATCAAGATTTCTCTTTTCAATTTGTTGAATTAGTATTTCAACAGCTTCTGGGGCCAAATTAATAACATCATGAGTTGCGATTTTTACGATTTCTTGATCAGAGAACAACTCATAGTTTTTTTGAATTTGTTTTACATCAATTGACATTAGAAAAAATATTAGTTTGAAAAAATAATGATGTTTATAGTTTAACGTACTTTCTAAAGTACAAAAAAAGACCGTTTCTTCTAGAGAAACGGTCTATATTTCTTAAATCTGAAGATTTAGAGAATTACTTCTGGAATTCTTCGATTGTTCTCTCAATGATTTGACAACACTCTTCCAATTGCTCTTCTGTCATTGTTAGAGGAGGAGCAAAACGAATGATGTTACCGTGAGTTGGCTTAGCTAAAAGTCCATTTTCTTTCAATTTCACGCAGATATCCCAAGCTGTCGAGCTTTCTTCTGAGTCATTGATAACAACGGCGTTCAACAAACCTCTACCTCTTACAGAGCTTACCAATTCAGATTTTGTAGCCAATTCAGCCATGCGAGCACGGAAAATTTGACCTAAGTATTCTGCATTCTCAGTAAGTTTTTCTTCTTGCAATACTTTGATAGCTTCAACAGCTACTGCACAAGCTACAGGGTTACCACCGTAAGTAGAACCGTGTTCTCCTGGTTTTAAAGTAAGCATCACTTCATCATCTGCCAATACTGCAGATACAGGATAAGCACCACCAGAGATAGCTTTACCTAAAATAACCATGTCAGGACGAATTCCTTCGTGATCAGAAGCCAACATTTTACCAGTACGACCGATACCTGTTTGTACTTCATCAATCATGAAAAGAACATTGTTTTTCTTACAGATTGCTTCTGCTTTTTTCAAATATCCTTCCTCTGGTACATATACTCCAGCTTCACCTTGAATAGGCTCCATCCAAAGACCACATACGTTAGGATTTTCCAATGCTTTTTCCAATGCCTCTACATCATTGTAAGGTACAATTTGGAAACCAGGCATAAATGGTCCAAAATCAGTAGTAGCAACTGGGTCAGTTGAAGCCGAAATAATTGTAGTTGTTCTTCCGTGGAAGTTTTTCTCTACAGCTACAATCACAGCTTCATTTGCTGGAATTCCTTTTTTCAAGTATCCCCACTTACGAGCCAATTTAATAGCAGTTTCGTTTGCCTCAGCTCCAGTATTCATCATCAATACTTTATCGTATCCGAATACTTCACATAAGAATTTCTCTGCAACTCCAAGTTGGTCACTGTGAAACGCTCTTGAAGTAAGCGTTAGTTTTTGTGACTGCTCGATAAGTTTGTTTACAATACGAGGATGACAATGACCTTGGTTTACGGCACTGTATGCAGAAAGGAAATCATAGTATTTTTTTCCTTCTACATCCCAAAGAAATACTCCTTCACCTCTGTTAAGTACTACTGGTAGAGGGTGGTAGTTATGAGCGCCATAACGGTGTTCTAGATCGATTGCTTCCTGTGTTGTTGTAACTGTTCCTTCTAGCATACTTTTTTTCAATGTTTATAAGTTAAAAATGACTAATCGATTCCACCTAGGTGCAGATTGCAAACTAAATGAAACTGTGTTAATCAGACCTAACTCTCCAACTGATTCAGTTGTAGACTTACTCCTTAATTAAACGTGGTTGTGTATTGACTTTTAAAAAGTCTGAAAAAATTGCTGTAAAAATGGTCCAAATTTTAGCAAAAGAACGAATAAGGTAGGAAATAGAAAAAAAAACATAGATTTTTTTATTATTCAATGTTTTCTAATCAACGATTGTATTCCTTATCCAACAGTGAATAGACAATATTTTCCTAGACCCAAATCCGTTGTAAGGACTAAGTTCTTTTGTGTTAGACTACTTCCTAGAATATAATTATTCTCACAGCACTACATAAATACAACGTCATGGAGCTTGAAAAGAGACAGTTAAGCTGTTAATAGTTGTGATAGCAGTTCAACTTTTTTAGATAGAATTTATGAAAGTAGTTAGGTTAATTTCTTTTGAAATACCTAATCTTTTACGTAATCGGTATCGGGCTGTATTTGCACTTTCGGGCGAAATCCCTAGGAGTTTAGCCATTTCTTTGGCTGTGAAGTTCAGCTTTATAAGAGCACAAATTTTCAAATCATAAGGGTTTAAATTCGGATAACGTTCTTGTAGTTTGGTATAAAAGTCGCTGTTCACTGCCGTAAATCTATTTTCAAATTCAAGCCAACTCATATCTTTATTGACCTTTATGGAGTTGATGATTTGTCTTATTTCGGGTTTTGCATCTTTCTTCTGAACCGTTTTGAGCTGAGTTTTTACTTGGTGAAGAAGCTCGTCTTTCGCAATAATTTGTAAAGTAGTATTGGTTAGTTCTTTGTTTTTAACCGCTAATATTTCTTGATTTTTAGCTACTTCAAGTTTACGTTTTTCTTCTAACTCATTTTGTCTTACTCCATGAATCTTTTTCAGGTTAAAGCCCCAATGGATAGTTCCTGCAATAGCAGAAATGAGAATGATAAGCAGTATAATTAAACGCATAAACCATAGCTGATCTTCATATTCAAGATGTTGAATTTTTTGTTCTTTGAGTAACGCTTGACGTTTGGCTTCGGCAATTCTTATTTGATCTTTAATCTCAAGCATGTACTTGTTATTGGGGCTAAGGCTACTATAAAGCCAAGTATCAAGTTCGTGAGCTGTTTTTAGTAGTTGATTTGCTTTTTTGTAATCTTTTTTTCGGGTATAAATATTAGCAAGATGATTATAATTTGTCGGAAGAAAGTTAAGGTGACTTAAGTGAATTTGAGCTTGTTGGATAGACTTAATGAAATACTTTTCAGCCAAAATGTCGTTTTCCCAGTCTAAATACATTTCTCCTAATAATGAATAGAAAAATACAAGGTAAGTGGGAGTGCTCTCTGTGATCTTTTTTTCAAGTGATAATAATATGTTTTCAGCATCTTGAAATTCGCCCTTCAAAGAGGTCAGATAACCTCTTTCAGCTTTTACCATATCAGTTTCTATAGCTGTATTTCTGAAAAGTGTACAACTATCTAGGTAAGATTCTGCTTTTTCGATTTGATGATCATATCTATGATGAACGGCAAGAATGTAGAAGTTCTTAACAAGGTACAGACTATCAATTTGTCCATGACTCAATAATTCTTTGCTAAGGTTTAAGCTCTTTTGGTAATAAGAGAGTGCTTCGTCTCGCCTGTCATACAGACTATATAAAATGCCAAGTCCGATAAGACTTTGAGTTTGAGATTTGAGGTGACCTAACTTTTGAGCGAGTAAAAGTGCCTTCCAATAACTTTCATAAGAATTTTGATAATCTATTCTATTGGTGTAGACCGAACCTAACTTATTTAGATACTTAATCGCACCCAAACTATCCTTATTTGTGAAGCTATCCTCAATCAGTTTTTCAAGTTCCAAAATGGTTATTTGAGAGTATGAAGATTTGATAGAGTCTGTCTTTGTGAGTTCAATCCACTCCAATGCAGGGGGTAAATTGTCTAGATTCCCATAGACAGGGGTGAATAAAGTGTTGAAAAAAATGAAGAGTGAAAATCTATATGTCATTTTTAAAAAGTTCGTGATGTCTATATCTAAGTCCCTCAAAAATGGTGAAATAGAATGATTTGTTCATATATTTTTAGTGTAAAAAGTACAGTAGTCTATATAGAGTCTATGTCGTTTTTTATGCTTGGGGTTCTCGATTTCTCATTTTTGGGTATCACAACAGCCAAAAACTATTGGTCAAAAATGAGACTATGAAATTGTTTAGCTATTACTATTACTTACTTTTTTCTTTATTAATAATTAGTTGTCAACCACAACTACCGGAAGATGTAGCCTTGGTTTATGCTGACTTGCCGGACCAATTGGATTTTAATAAAGATGTGAAGCCAATTCTTTCAGACAAGTGTTATGCTTGTCATGGTCCAGATAACGGAAAAATAGAAGCTGGTTTGCAACTACACGGAGAAGAAACAGCATTTGCGGAATTGCCAGAAACTCCAGGGAAGGTTGCAATCACGCCTGGAAACTTGAAAAAAAGTGAAGTTTTTCATCGAATAATTACTGACGATCCAAATTTGATCATGCCTGTACCTTCATTTAAACTTACGTTGAGTGCAGAAGAAAAGGCAACACTTGTCAAGTGGATTGAAGACGGGGCGAATTATGAGCCACATTGGGCATTTGTTAAACCCAAAAAGCAAGATATTCCAAATGTAGTAAATGAAGGTTGGGTGAGAAACCCGATTGACCATTTTATACTAGAGAAATTGGAAAATGAAGAGTTAACACCTTCTGCGGAATCTTCTAAAAGCTTATTGCTTCGAAGACTTTCATTGGATTTGACAGGTTTACCACCTACTCAAAAAGAAATAGAGCGTTTTGAGAAAGACGAGAGTGCGGATGCATATGAAAAACAAGTAGATCGTCTGCTGAATTCTTCGCACTATGGAGAAAAAATGGCGACAGATTGGATGGACCTGTCACGGTTTGCGGATACACATGGCTATCAAGTTGATCGTTACCGAGATATGAGTCCGTGGCGCGATTGGGTGATCGAAGCTTTTAACCAGAATCAACCTTATGACGAGTTCGTGACTTGGCAATTAGCTGGAGACTTATTGCCAAATGCTACAAAGGAGCAAAAGTTAGCAACTGCATTCAATCGTTTACATCCGCAAAATGCTGAAGGTGGAATTGTAGATGAGGAGTTTAGAGTGGAGTATGTGGCAGATCGGACGTCTGTACTTGGAACAGCTTTTTTAGGAATGACCGTAAGCTGCGCGAGGTGCCACGACCATAAGTATGACCCAATTTCGCAGAAGGATTTTTATGAGTTGTACAGCTTTTTCAATAATCAGAATGAAACAGGGCAGGTTTCGTGGGGAACAGATGATGTACCAGTCCCTAATCTGTCTTTACCCACGGAAGAACAGGAAGAAATTATCTCTTTTCTAAATAAGGTAGCCAAAGAATCAGAGGAAAAGATTGACTCAGAAATTCAAGAAAGCGAATCTGACTTTAAACAATGGGTTAAGAGTGAGAGGTATAAGTATGAAAAAACGCTTCAAAATGGTTTGGTAGCTTCATTTTCTTTAGATGAACACCTAAGAAATAGCAAAGGAAAAGAAGTAGGGAAAACAGGGAGAAACTTTAGTAAAGGGGAAGAATTACCTTTTGTGGAAGGGAAATTTGGTAAAGCATTGCGTTTCAATGGCGATGATTGGCTCGATTTGAAACCTGTCGGTACTTTTGGACGAACGGAAGCTTTTAGTATTTCTGTTTGGGTGAATATTCCAGATTCACTACATGAAGGTGTGATTTTTCATAAAAATAAGGCTGTGATGCTTCATTGTATGAAAGGTTATTCACTTTACCTGAATGATGACAAACTAGAATTGGTGATGGCACATACCTATCCCGATAATGCAATTGTCAAACATAGTTTAGATACAATTCCTAAAAATCAGTGGGTACAATTAGGGTTAACTTATGATGGTTCGAGCAAAGCAAATGGATTAAAGTTATTCATGAATGGTGAAGAAATAAAGACAGAAACCATTGTAGATAACCTTTATAAAGAAATTGTTTTTAATAGTTATGAAGATATCATCTATAAAAAACCGATTGAGCCAGGTTTGAAAATTGGGGCTAGATGGAGAGGAGTAGGGTTGAAAGGTGGTTTGGTTGATGATATTCGGGTTTATAATCGATGTCTTTCTTCTTTTGAAGTACTACAACTAGGTAATCAAGCTTTGTATAGAAATTTAGTGAAAAAGGAGTCTTCTCATCTTTCAGTAACAGAATTAAGTACACTTCGGGAGCAATATTTCAATCATAATAATGCGAATGTTTTAGCGGAAAGAAAATCTTGGCATCAAACGCAAAAGAAACTTAGTGATGAGATGCAGAAGGTCAAAGATGTGATGGTAATGAAGGAGATGGATGAAGCGAGACAGGCTTATGTTTTGGAGCGTGGCGTCTATGACAATTATGGTGAAAAGGTATTTCCAGAAGTGCCCGAGCGTATTTTTCCTTATTCTGAAAAGTACCCTAAAAACCGTCTTGGTTTGGCTCAATGGCTTTTTGACCCAAATCACCCACTTACCGCCCGAGTAGCCGTTAATCGCTATTGGCAAAATTTGTTTGGAACAGGCATCGTAAAGACTTCTGAAGATTTCGGAAACCAAGGAGAATTGCCAAGTCATAAAGAATTATTGGATTGGCTTTCTCACTATTTCATAGAAAATGAATGGGATGTGAAGGCATTGCATAAGCTTATGGTAATGTCTGCTACTTACCGTCAAAATTCATTTTGTTCAGAAGAGCTTAGAGAAATTGATCCTGAAAACAGACTTTTAGCTAGAGGTCCAGCAGAACGATTAACTAGTGAGATGCTTCGTGATAATATTTTGTTTGCAAGTCAACTATTGAACGATAGTATTGGGGGAGAAAGTGTTCACCCTTATCAGCCAAAAGGCTTGTGGAAAATGAATTCGAACGCCTATGAGCAAGATCATGGAAGTGATTTGTACCGTAGAAGCCTCTATTCTATTTGGAAAAGAACGGTTCCATTACCAACCCAAGCAACTTTTGATCAACCTGAACGAAGTGAGTGTACTGTAAGACGTCAGAAAACAAATACACCTTTACAGGCGCTGGTTCTGATGAATGACCCTGCATTTGTAGAAGCTTCAAGGAAAATTGGAGAATTGATTTCGCAATCTGACACACTGGAAGAAGGAATTCAGAAAGCATTCATGTCACTAACTGGTCGTAAAGCAGAGGCACAAGAAATAGAATTGCTACTAGCTTTTCAAAACTCAGAAAAACAAAAATTTACAGACAACTTAACCCGATCTGAAGGCTGGTTTTCACTCGGAGAATACCAGACTCAAAATGAGCTGGATAGTGCGACGTTGGCAGCTAATACAATGGTTGCACACCTTATCATGAATTCAGATGCTACAATTACAAAACGATAAACGACTTTTTAACTATGTGCGAGAAACATCATAAAAAAATATATACCTCAGATCAAGACCTTCAGCAGGAAGAAAAAAAACTGAGTAGGAGAAAATTTTTAACCAAAACTTCATTAGGTCTTGGAGCTATGGCTTTAGGTTCATTGATGGGGGCAGAAAAGCTTTTCGCAGGTGAAAGAACGAACACAAATCCTTTAGGTTTACCACACTTTATGCCCAAGGCAAAACGAGTGGTTTATCTTTTTCAAAGTGGTGGGCCTTCTCAATTTGAGACTTTTGATTATAAACCCAAACTAACCAATATGTTTGGGCAAGAATTACCAGCTTCGGTAAGAGGTCAGCAAAGACTTACGGGAATGAGTGCCCAACAGTCCTCTTTTCCAATTGCTCCATCAAAATATTCTTTTGATCAATATGGTGAAAGTAGAGCTTGGGTTTCCGAATTAATGCCTCACACAGCAGAAGTTGTGGATGATTTGTGTTTTATCAAGTCGATGTACACTGAACAGATAAATCACGATCCTGCGATTACATTCTTGCAAACGGGACATCAACTTCCAGGAAGGCCATCTATAGGTTCATGGATGAGTTATGGACTTGGTTCTGATAATAAAAATTTACCTTCATTTATCGTTTTGGTTTCTAAAAATGCAGGAGGTCAGCCTTTGTATTCCCGTTTGTGGGGTAATGGTTTCCTGCCTACAGAGCATCAAGGAGTTCAATTTAGATCGGGGAAAGATCCTGTTTTATTTCTCAATAACCCTGATAACTATCATGGGCATGACAGGCAAGAAATGTTGAAGTATTTGAAAGAATTGAATGAAATGCAATACACAACATACGGAGATCCAGAAATCACTGCACGTATTTCTCAATATGAAATGGCATTCCGAATGCAGACCTCTGTGCCTGAAGTTACGGATATGTCTGATGAACCAGACTATATTTTTGATATGTATGGCGAAGATAGTCGTGACCCAGGTACTTATGCTGCAAATTGTCTGATGGCAAGAAGGCTATTAGAGAAAGATGTGAAATTTGTGCAATTATATCATAGAGGTTGGGATCAGCACGTCGGTCTTCCTTGGGGCATTAAAAATCAGTGTAAAAACACAGATCAAGCTACTGCTGCACTGATCAAGGATTTGAAGCAAAGGGGATTGCTCGAAGATACCCTTGTGATTTGGGGTGGAGAGTTTGGGCGAACGGCATATTCTCAAGGGCAATTGACGACTAAAAATTATGGTAGAGATCATCACCCGAGATGTTTCACAATGTGGATGGCTGGAGCAGGAGTGAAGTCTGGTTTTACTTTTGGTGAAACCGATGATTTCAGTTATAACATAGTCAAAGACCCTGTTCATGTACATGATTTTCATGCTACACTGATGCATCTGACAGGGATTGACCATGAACGATTGACTTATAAGCATCAAGGGAGGCGATTCCGATTGACAGATGTTCATGGACATGTTGTAAAAGATATTTTAGCTTAAAATCACAAATCATGACAAATAGAAGATCATTTATCCGTAAGTCGGCTACGGCATTAGGAATTGGAATGCTTCAACCTACTTTTGGTTTCAATTCTTTGAAAAAATCTACTGAGAAAGAAATTATCATAGGGCATGGGGATTATAAATATCGTTTGCATCGTGATTGGGCTAAAATAAATAGTGTACGTACTCCTTTATTGAATTGTCATGAAATGGTCATGGATTCAAAAGGTCGCCTAATCATGATGGGAGATCATGTCAAGAATAATATTCTCATTTTCGATAAATCGGGAAAACTGCTTGACTATTGGGGGACTGCCTATCCTGGAGGTCATGGACTTTCACTTTCGCAAGAGGGGGAAGAAGATTTTTTGTATATGACAGACTCAGGTTGGTCGCTGGATAAGTACGGGAAATACATGAATTATAATGGTCGAGTAACCAAAACAACATTAGATGGGAAAGTCATTTTTGATATAGGACATCCTATGACTATTGGTTTGTATGAAAAAGATGACCCTTTCAAACCTACTGAAGTAGCAATAGCTCCCAATGGAGACATTTATGTTGCTGATGGGTATGGGAAAGATTTTATCATTCAGTACAATGAAAGAGGGCAGTATATTCGACATTGGGGTGGACATAAAAATGAAAACCCAGATTATAACCTCAAAAATGCACATGGGGTAAGTATTGATTATAGAGATCCAAAACAACCGCTTGTGGTTTGTACTTCAAGAAGTGAAAACTGTTTTAAGTTTTTTACCCTAGAAGGAAAGTTTGTGAAGAAAATCCACCTACCGAATATGTACGTTTGTAGAGCGGTTTTTGATGACAATAACTTGTACGCGGGAGTTTGTTGGTCCGGTAGGAGGGATGGAGTTTTTAACTGGAAAGAACATACAGGTTTTGTCACGATTTTAGAGGGAGATCAAGTCGTTTCTAATCCTGGTGGTACTGAACCTCATTATGTAGAGGGAGCTTTACAGCCAACTTATCAAATGGAAAGTAAACCGATACTCCACGGACATGATGTATGTATTGATGAAGATAAAAATCTTTATATCTGTCAGTGGAATGCCAATCAGAGTGCCCCTTTAAAATTAGAACGAGTGTAAACTAAGCTAGTATTGTTGATTATGGATTTTTCGAATTTCGTACTTTTTCTCGGACGCTTTCATCCTTTGTTAGTTCATTTTCCTATCGGTTTTTTATTGTTGGCGGCTTTATTTGAAGTTGCGGTTTGGCGAAAATGGCTGAGCAATTTAGATGAAGTAATCAAATTCACTTTGGCACTTGGGGCTATCAGTGCTATCGGAGCATCTGTATTGGGTTTAATGCTTTCAACGAGTGGAGATTATGAACAGCAAATGCTCGATTTACATCAGTGGGCAGGAATTTTGACTTCAAGTATTGCCATTTTTGCTTTTGCTCTCAAAGTAAAACCGAATGTATTTAGAGAGAATACACCACTTATTTATGGATTGGTAGTTTTTTCAATGATTGGAGGTTTGAGCTTTACTGGGCATTTAGGAGGGAATTTAACACATGGAAGTGATTATCTAACCTACTATTCACCGTTCAATTTAGAGAATGAAAATAAAGCAGCGAAAAGAACTATAACTTCTATAGATGAAGCTGTACTTTTCGCTGACCTTGTGCAGCCAATTGTAGAGGGGAAATGTTTGAGTTGCCATAATGAAACGAAGAAAAAAGGGAAATTATCTTTAGGGACTATTCAAGGTTATCTAAACGGAGGGAAACATGGAGGATTATTGGGCTTGGAAGGTAGTTCTAGTGAATTTCTGAAAAGAATTCATTTGGATGCCGATGATAAAAAAGTAATGCCTCCAGTAGGGAAAACACCACTGACTGATGAAGAAGTACAGTTATTGACTTTTTGGATAGAACACTCTGAAGCAAGTTTTGATACCTTGTTTATGGAAGTTTCTCCCAACGAAGAATTAAAAACGATAGCTTTAGCACAATTAGGTTTAAGTGGAGACTCTGAATCGATTAACTTACCTCAGATAGCTACTTCGGGAATATTTGATTCTTTGGCAAATTTAGGAATTCATTATCGTGAATTGGTAACTGAAAGCAATGCATATGAAGTAAGTATTCCTCCCCAAAGTTTGAATCGTGAGAATAAATTGAGTACACTAAAATTACTTTCTCAATTGAAGAAAAATATTGTTTGGTTATCAATCTCAGAGAATGATTTAGAAAACTCAGAATTAAAGCTGATAGGTTCATTTGAAAATCTTCAGAAGTTGAAGCTGAATCAGAATACAAAAATATCTGATAATGGAATAGCTTATCTACTTGGATTGTCAGAACTGAAAAGTATTAATTTGTTTGCAACTTCAATCTCAAAAAGTGGGTTAGAGCAATTGGCAAGCCTGCCTAAATTGGAGCGAGTTTATTTATGGCAAACGCCAATTGGAAAAAGTGAATTAGAAGAAATTAAAACTAAATATACAGCAATTGATTTTGTTGGAAATGTATACTAAAAATAAAACCCCATCAAGGTTTCAGTACTCGATGGGGTTTTAAAGTAGTTTAAATATGTTTTATTGGTCAATGCTCCAAGTGTCATCTTTTAGGATAGACCAACGTAGGACTCCTTGTTTTCCTGCTTCATAAGGATTTTTGTAGACATTCCCTTCACAGTCTTGAACTGGATATTGAGAAAGGTCTTTTGCCTGTTTACTTTCTTTTGTATTGTCGGTTTTGCAAGGCGCAATCTTATCAAGGATTTTCTGATCAATTCCTGCTTTCTCTACTAATTGCGTACGTGTACATTTGTTAGTCTCGTAAAGCTTTGTGCTTCCAACTTGTGTAGCATAGATTAAGAATCGATTTCCTTCCATAAATACGATATCACAAGAACTATATCCATTTTTAAGGTAAATAATGCCTTTAGGCTGAATTTTTCCTTTCCAAAGCATTTCTACTTTAAAGGCAACCACATCATAACTCTGGTTGTCAATCGTCGCAGTCTCTACTACTTCACCAAAGAAAACAGCATCAGAGCTTGCATAAGCATCTTCAACAGGAAGTGCATCAGTATTACATTTACAATTCATGTAAATGTCATTTTGCCAAGTCCCTTGCTCCATACTACCGTCAGGATATATCATGATACCTTCGCCGTGTCTCATATTACCTAACCAATTACCTAAGTACTCACTACCATCTACATAAAGGTGTCTTCCATAACCGAAGGTGTAACCTTCTTTCCACGAACCTTCATGATAACTTCCATTCGCAAAGAACATTTCACCTTGACCATTGGGCTGGTCATCATAAAAATACCCTTTATATTCATTGCCATTAGCCCATTTATAAGTTCCATTTCCTTGCATTTTACCTTGTACAAAGTAACCTGTGTAGTTGGAACTATCAGCTAATATGAGCGTACCTTTTCCATGAAACATATCGTTTTTCCATTGCCCCTCATACGAACCGCCTTCTGTCCATGTGTAGGTGCCATAGCCATGTTTTTGTCCTCTACCATTTAATTCTCCATGGTAAGTACCAACATCTTGAGCGATAGAGAATAGTGGCAGAATTAGAAATAAGAAGAGTTGAAAAATCTTTATCATGATATGTAATTTCAAGTGATATAGACAAATGAATAAGCCATCTTTATATTTTCCAAAAGATTAATAAGTTATAACATTCATTTAAGAATAAAATCTGACACAGAGAGGATAAAATATGGATATCATTCGGGCTAGGTTTTAGGATTTCCTTAATTTTACTTTTATAACATTAAAAAAAGTTTTTTATGTCTTGGACCAATTACCATAGCCACTCCAATTATTGTGATGGGAAGGATCAATTAGAAGCTCATGTAGAAAGTGCTTTAGGGCAGTTGAAGGTGTTTGGATTTTCATCCCATTGTCCTGTGCCTTTTGATAATACTTGGAGTATGAAGTTGGAGAAGCTCTCTACTTATTTAGAGGAAACCAAAGCTTTGAAAAATAAATATAGTGATAGAATTGAGCTTTATAGAGGGCTAGAGGTTGACTATATTCCTGAGCTTGTAGGGCCAAGTTCTGATTATATCAAAAATGCAAATTTAGATTATACAATTGGTTCAATTCATTATGTCGATCAGTTTGATAACACAAAATGGGAGATAGATGGAAACCATAATTTCTTTTTAGAGGGCTTAGAGAAAATTTTTGATAGAGATATTCAACAAGCAATCGAGCGTTATTTTGAGCTAACTCGTATGATGATCGAAGATGATTGCCCTACGGTGGTAGGTCATATTGATAAAATAAAAATCCAATCAGAGAATGGAGAGCTATTTTCTGAAGATTCTAAATGGTACAAAGACGCTTTTGCGGAGACTTTAGAGTTGGTTTCTAAAAATGAAAATCTAATCGTAGAAGTTAATACTAGAGGAATCTATAAAAAGAAATGTGACAGTGCATATCCTGGGGAATGGGGATTGAAAAGAATGTATGAGTTAGGAATTCCTGTTCAGATTAATTCTGACTCACATCATCCTTCAGACTTAACAAAAGCCTTTTCAGAGACAGCGTCATTACTTCAAGAAATTGGATATAAGACAGTGCGTGTGTTGAAAAATAACCAATGGCAAGATTTTAAATTTGATTCTACAGGGATTCATTTTTAAGTATCTATTTATACGCATTTATCTATAAAGGTCGTTCATATTTAAGGTTTACCTATAAAATCAAAGTATTAACCTTTTGTAATAAACTCAGTAAGAATGAAATTTTATTTATATAATTTCTTCATCCTATTATTGTTATCTCATTTATCAAGCTTTGCACAAAATGCACCTCATATTCATCTTATCAATGATCATGAAGTGATGCTGAATGGAGAGAAAGTTGAGATCAGTTCATTAGATGGAGATGAAAAGCTTTTAGTAGAATCACATAGAAGACAATTAGCTTTTGCACTTTTGGAAGAAGGAATCCGAACCCGATCTTTAGCAAAGCTAGACTCTGTAAATCTGCTAATGCCTGATTTAGAGATTGCCTATATCAACAAAGCAGTTCTAAAACTTGAAATGAACAAATTTGATGAAGCTTTAGCATTGTATGATCAAGCCTTAAAATTAAGCCCCGAACACCCAAAAGCATTGTATGGAAAAGCTATTTGTCTTGAGTATTTGGGTGAAAATGAAAAAGCTCTAGCTAATTACAAGGAGCTAATGAATCAAAATATTGCTAGTGAGAAAGTGGTTCAGCAAGTAGCGGATATTTACTACCATAAAGCAGAGTTTGATTCAGCTCTTTTATATGCAAATCAGTTAATTGAAGATTATCCATCTAATTACAAAGGTTATTATTTGAAAGCTAAGATTGAGCTTGAAGAAACTACTTTTGAAGATGCGATTTTTAACTTGAAAAGAGCTCAAAAATTATATGTAGCCGATAATGATTCTCTTCGTACAGATATTCATTACTACATGGCACTAACTCATTTTTTGGTTGATTCGTTTGATGTAGCCCTCTCAGATATAGAACAATGCTTACAGATAGATTCAGAACATTCTGATAAGTTTATGAATCTGAAAGGAAAAATTTTATTCAGTCTAGCAAGCTATCAAGATGCTTTGGAGGCTTTTGATGAAGCGATTGAAAAGAATCAGAATTCAGCCCTATTTTATAATAACAGAGCAGTGGCTCATATTCGTCTTCAAAATTATGAACAAGCAATCGCAGATGTCAATAAAGCAATTGAGATAGATAATCAATTGGCAGAGGCTTATTTGAATCGAGGGATTGCATTGGAGGCAAGTAGTGAAGATGCTCAAGCCTGTGACGATTGGCAGAAAGCACTTGCTTTGGGGCTTTCTCAAGCTGATGTATATATTTTGGATGCTTGTCAGACTGATAACAAGAAGTAGTTATGCGAATTTTGTATACGACAAAAACATTAAATATTGCTTTCTATATTTTTGCTTTAACTCTTTTTTCTATGTCTCAATCGTACGGACAAGAAAAAGAGCATACACCTTTTGAAGCCACTTATTTTAAAGGAAAGACAGACAAGATGAAAAAAGGTCGTAAGTCTTTTCAATTGGGAAAGCAGTACATGGAGTTGGATCGGAATTATAAAGAGGCTTTGAAGGAATTCAAAAAGGCAGAAAGATATAATCCGACTCACAATGAGCTTATTTATAAGATGGGCGTTTGTTATTTCTACCAAAAGAAACCTGATCTTAAACTAGCTATAGAATATTTTAATAAAGCAAAGCAGATAAGTCCTCTTTTCTCTTCTAATGTACACTATTTGTTAGCAAGAGCTCATCATCTTCAAAAGGAATGGGATGAAGCTTCTACATCATATCAGCTATATGGAGCTTCATTTGCGGACAGTACAGAACAGTGGTTGTTAGCTCAGAAAAGAGTTGAGGAATGCCATAATGGAAAAATGGTGGCAGGGACAGGTTTACGACTTAAAATTGAAAATATAGCTAGAGTAAATTCTTCTTCAGATGATATAGGTCCTGTGATAAATAGAAAGGAAACCCGAATGTACATCACTTCTAGAAGAGATAAGTCTACCGGCTATGATACTCAAGATGGGCAGTATTATGAGGATATTTTTGTGAGTAAGAAAAGCCGTTCAGGTGATTGGTACTCGCCCAAACCACTTGGAGCAAATGTAAATACCAAAGGTCATGATGCTGTAATTGGAATTTCTCCCTCTGAAAAGACTCTAATGATTTATAGAGGTGATAATAATGGTGATATATTCTTAAGTAGAATTACAAAAAAAGGAGAGGTTAAAACTCCAGAACGAATGCCTAGTCCTGTGAATACTGACTTTAGAGAAACCTCAGCTTCATTTACGGGTACTGGTCAAGTGATTTTCTTTACTTCAGATCGCCCGAATGGTAAAGGAGGTTTAGATATTTGGAGCAGTAAGCAGTTTAGAAATAAAAAGGGAAAAAGAGAGTGGAAAGAACCAGTGAATCTTGAAATATTAAACACACCTTATGATGAAGATGGCGTTTTTCTGACAAGAGATGGAAAAACTTTATACTTCAGTTCAAAGGGGCATAATAGTATTGGAGGGTATGATATTTTCAAGTCTGAGAAGAAAGGAAATAAATGGACAAAGCCAATCAATTTAGGCGATGGAATAAATACTCCTGACGATGATATTTTTATCAGTGTGAGTGAAGATGAAAAACGTATTTACTTCTCAAGTAAAAATATGGGAGGAAAAGGTGGTTTCGACATTTTTGTCGCTCATCTTATAGGTGAAGAACGTATTCCGCAGTTTACACAAGAAGCACCATTGGTAGCGAGTATTACTCCCGAAATTGACCATCAATTCTTAGTGGCTGATCTAAATTTGTCATCATACCATGCCAAAATTTTAGATAAAGATTCTAAGAAACCATTATTCGCTAAGGCTACCGTAATCAATAACAATTCACAGGAAAAAATCGGGATTTTTTATTCAGATGACCTTACTGGAGACTTAGCATTTACAGCTCCTTCGGAAGGAAATTATTCTATTACTATTGAAGCTGCAGATCATTTATTTGTTTCTGAAAACCTTTATTCAGAGCAAGGCAAAGCTTTAGTGATTAATAAGGAAATCCTGATGCAGCCAATCAGTAAAGGAAGTCAGATTATCTTGAATAATATGTTTTATGAATCAAGTAGTGCTACACTTTCAGCGAGTTCAAAAGCTGATTTGAATAACTTGATTTCATTCTTGAGAGAAAATCCATCTGTTAGAATCGAAATTGCAGGTCATACGGATAATGTTGGTTCTAAAACAAAAAATGAGATACTTTCTCATCAAAGAGCAAAATCAGTTGTAGATTACTTAGTCAAAAATAAAGTTGATCGTAGAAGATTAAAAGTAAATGGCTATGGAGATACAAAGCCAATTGCTTCTAATGAAACAGAAGAAGGACGTAGACAAAATAGAAGAACAGAACTTCGAATTATAAATTAAATTCCAATAGAAATCTTCTAACTGTCTTCAAAGCGACTCCAAAAATATGAATTGGAGTCGTTTTTTAATTTTAAGTGGAAATATCATTTTAGTATTTATGAATACAATAGAAGAAATAAAAGTAGTAAACTATACACCTGATTATCAGAAGGTATTTAGAGCATTGAATGTTGAGTGGATTCAGAAATATTTTAAGATGGAAGAGTCAGACTATAAAGCACTAGATAAGCCTAATGAGTATATCTTGGATAGAGGTGGAGCAATTTTAGTCGCTTTATATAATGGAGAAGCGGTAGGCGTTTGTTCTTTAATAAAGATGGATGATCCTATTTATGATTTTGAATTAGCTAAAATGGCTGTCTCTCCTAAAGTTCAAGGAAAAGGAATAGGGAAAGTACTATTAAAGGCAACGATAGAAAAGGGAAAAGAATTAGGAGCTAGAAATTTATATTTAGAAAGTAACAGGAAATTAAACACAGCTATCAAGCTCTATGAAAAAATGGGATTTAAAGAGGTTTTGGATAGAAATACTCCATATGAAAGAGCAGATATTTTCATGGAGTATTTATATTAATTTTTGAGTATAAATTTCTTAAAAGTATAAGGTTAGGATTATAATCAATAATTAATTGTATATTGGGTGTTGATTTTACGCTTTATGAAAGCTTTTCAAGCTTCTTTGAGTTGATAAGAAAGACTCTTTTGCTCTTTTCATGGATTTATGAAAAGTTTTCTTTTACATTAAAGATGAATATGTATTCATTTATGATGTTCTTCTAGTTCAATTATCATAACTGAAATTGTATCCCTTAACTAATTTACCAACAATGAATAACATGCACACACCTCTAACCGAAATGCTTGGGATTAAGTATCCCATCATCATGGCTCCGATGTTTCTTGTCTCAAATACCGAAATGCTTATAGCTGCAGGCGAGGCAGGGATTACAGGGTCAATTCCTGCGCTAAACTTTAGAACAATTGCAGCTTTTAAAGAAGGAATTGAAAGCGTAAGAAAAGCTACGAATGCTCCAGTCGGAGTAAACTTGATAGTGAACAAATCAAATCCAAAATACAAAGAACAATTAAAAGCTTGTATTGATCTGAAAGTAGATTACATCATTACATCTTTGGGGAGTCCTCAAGAAGTGATTGAGAAGTGTAAACCTGAAGGGATAAAGGTATTTTGTGATGTAGTTGATTTAGAGTATGCAAAAAAAGTTGAAGACTTGGGAGCTGATGCTATTATTGCTGTGAATAAAGAAGCTGGAGGGCATGCAGGACCAACTCCTGCAAAGGAATTAGTACCACTTTTAATTCAAAATTGTAATATCCCAGTGATATCTGCTGGTGGGGTTGGAACTGGTGCACAACTGAAAGAAAAACTGGACTTTGGAGCTTGTGGTATTTCAATGGGAAGTCCATTTATTGCTACCAATGAATCAGGTGTTTCAGATGCTTACAAAAATGCTTGTGTGGAGTATGGAGCAAAAGATATTGTCATGACGACTAAACTTTCGGGTACACCTTGTACTGTGATCAACACTCCTTATGTAGAAGCAATTGGCACAAAACAAAGTGCCTTTGAATCTCTTCTCAATAAAAATAAAAAGCTCAAGAAATTCATGAAGATGCTGACTTTCTATAAAGGAATGAAGATGATTGAGAAAGCAGCTTTTAGCGCTACTTACAAAACTGTTTGGTGTGCAGGGCCTTCAATTGAATATACAACTGAAATTAGATCAGTAAAAGATATTGTTAATGACTTGATTGAGCAATATAAAAAAGCGAATCAAGAAGTTACTTCTTAGTTTTTAATTCGGCTTAGAGGTATGTGGATACAAAAAAGGCAAGAACATGTAAAATGCCTTGCCTTTTAGAAGATTAGATTAGTTCGTAGGTATTAGCTAGCAACTAATTCTTTCTTTGTATTTCTCAGTTTGATAATTCCTAAGAAGTTAAACAACTTGATAATTTGGTATGTAGGATCAATTTCATGCCATCTGAATCCACCAAAGTTCGCTCTTGAACCGTGTTTGTGGTGGTTGTTGTGGTAGCTTTCTCCCATCATCAAGAAGTCAAACGGAAGGAAATTC
Organism: Sediminitomix flava; assembly: GCF_003149185.1. Lineage (NCBI taxonomy): Bacteria > Pseudomonadati > Bacteroidota > Cytophagia > Cytophagales > Flammeovirgaceae > Sediminitomix > Sediminitomix flava. The sequence continues at coordinate 150,652 of NZ_QGDO01000003.1, forward strand.
ATTGAAGTATCTGTTGTTGTAAAGTTTCTGTAGCCAAATTTGTGTGCAAACCAGTTAATGATTGCTCCATGTACAGGAGACATCAAGAAGTGGATTGGTAATAATAAATACATCCACCATTCTGTTGCGTAAACATAATAGAATGCTACATAAGCTGTACCCCATGCAAGACGGTTGAACCAGTTACTTGCAAACATATCAAATGATTTCCAGCTTGGAAGATCTTTGTAGTATTTTTCTTCGATTCCACTTTCTCTACCACGTACTACATCTGAGTAGAAAAGTTTAGTTTTCCACATCATATCGAACAAGTTCGCTGAGAACTTAGGTGAATGTGGATCCTTTTCTGTGTCAGCATGTGCATGGTGCAATCTGTGCATCAGACCGTATCCATAAGCACTTAGGTAGTTTGAACCTTGGAAAATGAATGTAAGAACAAAGAAAATTCGTTCCCAAGTTTTAGACATTGTAAACATCTTGTGTGCTGCATATCTATGCAAGAAGAATGTTTGAAAGAACAATGATGAATACCAATGTAAAACAAAGAAAATTAAAATAGCCATTATACAATAAGTTATAGTTTCACTCAACACCTAAGACTAGAGTTGAGAAGGTCTGTGACATTTTTTGACTTTTTTTTTCGAAAAAATTATCATTAACAAATAAAATAGTCAGTTTGAAAGATGATTCATTTCAATGAAATAACCTATCTAAAGTCATTTAATGAATGAGTATAAAGTGATAAGTCATTCATTGTCTGATCGAAAAAATAAAGCTTTTGTTATTTATACATGAACCAATAATACATACACCAATGAATTCAAAAACAACAACCACAAGTGCTACTTTTACGAAAAAACAGCAGAAATTTTTAAGCACATTTACTTCTCCAATTAAGTATTTCTTGTTCTTGTTAACTCAAGTTCCAATGGGACTTGTTTGTGGAATGAAGGTTCGAGAGGTGACTTTAACAGCTTGCACAACTTATCTACCATTTAGGTGGATCAATAAAAACCCTTTCGCATCTATTTATTTTGCGGTGCAAAGTATGGCCGCAGAATTGTCTACCGCAGCTTTAGGAGTTTTAGCACTTTATGAAGCTGAGGAGTCTATTGCATTTATCTTAGTAGATATGAAAGCCGAATTCCATAAAAAGGCAGTAAAAGGCATCACTTTCACTTGTGAAATGGGAGAAGAAATCAGAGAAACTGTAAAGAAAGCAAGTCTCTCAACAGAAGCGCAGACGATTACAGCCAAGACTGTAGGCAAAATGGCTGATGGTACAATAGTATCTGAGTTTTATTTTACATGGTCTTTTAAAAAGAGAAGTAAATCTTAGAATAGTTCAATAAAAAGCTGTGTTTTTATCTGATTTTAAAAAATAAGTTCAATATTATTGGTTAAACATCATTTTTTATATAGTTTTCGATAACAACTTCAATCAGTATAACTCTAAAACCACTTTTTTATGCAAGACTTAATCATTCCTCAAGAGGGATTTTCTCCGAAAGTTTCTTTTTTAGCGTCTAAAGGTTTACTTGAAATAAGTGGCAATTCTTATCAAGAAGGGACTCCTGAGTTTTATGAACCAATTTTTCAATGGTTGGATACTTATTTAGATCAACCAGGTAAAGAGCTTCAGTTTAATTTTAGGATGTCTTATTTTAATACTTCTTCCTCAAAATGCTTTTATAAGATTATAGAGAAATTGAAAAACTATGATGCAAGTGATAAAGGCAAAGTTGAAGTGAATTGGTATTACAAAGATGATGATGAGGATATGTATGAAACGGGTATGGATTATTTGAATGATTCTGCTTGGAAAAAATTAAACCTTATAAGTTACAAGTAATTACAAATCTAAGATTTACCTATATAAAAGTCATACGTCATATAGATGTATGACTTTTTTTAGACCTATTTTTTAACTAATTGTTTCTTTCCCAATAAAAAATTGTAGCTATAGATTAACTCTGCCTGTCTTTAGTTTTATACAAATGTCTTGATCAACTTTTTGTGAGATATTATGATCTGGTTTAAAAATGAAGATTGATTTTTCAAATTTGATTTAGGTCTTTTTTACCGAAGTAGATTAACTCATGACAGCAAATTTTATCAGTAATATACTACAACAACTTTCCTTAGAAGAAAAAGCTAAACTTTGTGTTGGAGATGGAATGTGGAAAACCAATGGAATCGAGAGGTTACGTTTAAAACCTTTATTCTTAACGGATGGACCACATGGGGTGCGTAAAAGCATAGAAGGCGAATTAATAATTGGAAGTGTACCTGCAACTTGTTTTCCTACAGCATCTGCTTTAGGGGCGACTTGGAATACCGCCCTAATGTATCAGTTAGGTAATGCATTGGGTGAAGAAGCGAGGCTTCATGAAGTACATATTTTATTGGGACCTGGAATAAACATTAAGAGGTCTCCGCTGGGAGGGAGAAACTTTGAGTATTTTTCTGAAGACCCATACTTAGGCGGAGTGTTAGCATCAGCATATATTAAGGGAGTACAAGAAAAAGGAGTAGGGACATCTTTAAAGCATTTTGCTGTGAACAATCAGGAGCTAGATCGGATGGTGATTAGTGCTGAAGTTGATGAGCGGAGTTTAAGGGAAATCTATTTGAAAGGGTTTGAAATTGCGATAAAAGAAGCTCAACCATGGACGGTAATGTGCGCTTACAATAAACTAAATGGTACTTATTGTGCAGAACATAAATGGCTTTTACATGACATTTTGAAAAAAGAATGGGAATATGAAGGGATTGTAATTTCAGATTGGGGTGCTGTAAATGATAGGGTAGAAAGTCTAAAAGCTAGTTTACACCTTCAGATGCCTGGAGATGGAAATTATAGCATAGACAAAGTAGTTAAAGCGGTAAAAAAAGGAAATATAAAAGAAAGTGATTTAGATAAACTGATTGAAGACTATTTGAAAGTTTATGCTAAAGTAGATTTTAGGAACAGTCATTTAGAAGAAAATCAGATGATGTTAACTCATCATAATTTGTCTAAAAAGATAGCAGATGAGTCTATTGTTCTACTTAAAAATGAAAATAACATCCTTCCTTTAGACATTCAAGAAACAAAACGAATAACTATTGTAGGTGATTTTGCTTTGAACCCTAGGTATCAAGGTGCTGGAAGTTCTTTGGTAAGTCCCTATCAAATCACTAATTTTTTAGAATCACTTTCAAGGAAAATTCCATCAGATACAATTGTAGAATTTGCTCAAGGTTATGATCATGAAGGGAATACGAATGCGAAATTTATAGGGGAGTCGTTGGAGAAATCTAAATCATCTGATTTCATTTTTTTATGTGTAGGTTTACCCGATAGTTATGAGTCTGAGGCATTTGATCGAAAACATCTTACTCTTCCTGAAGGTCATTTAGTCTTGATAGACCAACTCTCTAAACTTGGGAAAAAACTTGTAATAATATTGTTTAATGGTGCGCCTGTAGAAATGCCTTGGATTGAAGAGGTAGATGGAGTTATAGAAGCTTATCTTACAGGACAAGCAGGAGGAGAGGCATTAAGTGATATCGTTTTGGGGCATGTGAATCCGTCTGGGAAAATTGCAGAAAGCTTCCCCGTAAAAGTTGAAGACACTCCTTCTTTCTTGAATTGGGGTGAAGATATTGATAAAGTGAATTATGGTGAAGGGATTTTTGTAGGTTATCGTTACTATGAGAAGAAAAATATAAAACCGCTCTTCCCCTTTGGATATGGTCTTTCTTACACTGAATTTGAAATCTCTAACTTTGAACTGAATACAAATCAAATATCGGAAGGTGAAGTATTAGAATGTAGTGTAAATGTTAAAAATGTTGGAAGTATAAAGGGAAAGGTTGTCATACAATTATATGTAGGTGAATTATGCAGAAAAATTATAAGTCCTATAAAAGAGCTTAAACGTTTTCAAAAAGTTGAATTAGAGAAGGGTGAAACTCTGAAGGTTTGTTTTGAACTATCAGTGGATGACTTCAAATATTTCAATCCGAAATTAAATCAATGGACTTATGATGAAGGATCGTATTCCATAAAAATTGGACAATCTTCAGCAGATATTTCAGTAGAGAAGGAGGTTAGTTTAAAGTTCCAACGTCCTAGGAAAAGAATTTATACAAAGTACTCTACAGTGAAAGAAGTTATGGAAAGTAAAGCTAGTAATCAGATAGTAAAATATATGATTAAATACTTTACCACCGTAATGATTGGGAAAGAGAAGAAAGAATGGTCACTTGAGGATAAAAAACAAGTAAAAATGTTAGAGGCAATGCTAATGGATTGGCCACTTAAAAATTTCATTAGTTTTTCAAAAGGTCGGTTTACCGATGGAATGTTAAATAGACTAATTCAGTTTTTAAATAGTTAAAACAAAAGAGGCTAAGATTAATCTTAGCCTCTTTTGTTTATATGTTTGACTCTAAATAAGAGATATATTTTATTTTTAATTGCTGGTCAATCGATTTTAGGATTAGTGAATTGTTTACTTTTTTGATGATCTCACCTTTTGAAATCTGATGTGCTCTCCAAGATTTATAATAACCATCTTTATCTGTATAGTATTCAACTCGATCAATAAGTTGAGTTTCTATGTTTTTGATGATTGATTTCCCAAGTTTATTCAAAATAGCTTTTTCTTGCTCCGTAGAATTCGCTATCTGAAAAAAGCTATTGTTGATGGAATTCATTTTTTGAGTAAGCAATCCTTGTAGCTGTGTTTTCGCATCTTTATCAGCAGCACCTATTGAAGCTGACAAAATAGCTTTTTGACCAAAACCTGTAGCTCTTAGGAAGGCATTGTCTGAGTTGTAATTATTACTTCTGAAAGGAGACTTACCTTGTGTGTCCGAGTGTCCAAAAGAAACATTGAATGAAAATGGTATGAATAAGGCTAAAAGTAAGAAAGTTCGAATATTGAATTGTTTGTTTGTTCTCATAGTGGTTATATAAGTTAAGTTAGGTTGAAAAATGAATTTGTCTGTTGTTGAATTTTAATAAAGGTATCTAAATATTTTTAAATATTCAATATCTGCGAATTAATATTCATGTGCAGTGCTTTTTTAAAGTGATTATTTAAACTTTTTAAGTAAAGTTTAAAATAAAATTTCATTAATCGTGTTTCCTTTACATTTTATACTGAAAAAGTGTAAACAATGTTACGTGTATATCTATTTTAATTGTGAATGAAAAATGTTGGAGTCAAATTAAGGGAGGATAAATAGTTTGGTATAAAAAAAGACACAACCCAAAGGTTGTGTCCATGAACCACACTTGAAAAAATCAATTATAAAATTAGAAAAAATGATACTTAAGTATCTGATAAAAAATGATTAACATAAAAGATAAAAAAGTAAACCTTTAAAGAGTTATTAAAATTAAAGGTTGCTCTAATATATAGCTGTATAATGTTAAGAACAAATAAATATTTAAAATATTTATAAAAAATATGTTAATCCAATCGTCTAATTTCAAAGCTTTAAAATTCTATTTTTTGAATAATAAAACTGTTTAATTACGATTCTAGCCTGTTTATGATTGTAAATTTCCATTCCCAATTTCTTCTGATTTCTTTACTTTCCGTATTTGTTTCGTATTCTGAACAATTAGGATGAAAATTTTTATAAATTTGTCTGATTATACAAAAAGGATTCTAATTACGTCAACTACGTACATAAATGTGCGGGTGCGAAATTGATAAATTAAGATGAGTTACAAAGAGTATAAAGGACTTGATTTAGTTCAAATCAATAAGGATATCCGCAAGTTTTGGGAAGAAAACAATGTCTTCCAAAAGTCGGTAGAGACAAGAGAAGGTCACCCATCGTTTGTGTTTTATGAGGGACCTCCATCGGCAAATGGTGCGCCAGGTATTCACCACGTAATGGGGCGTACTGTTAAAGATATTTTTTGTAGATATAAAACGCTTAAAGGCTTTAAGGTTAGTCGTAAAGGAGGATGGGATACACACGGTCTTCCTGTAGAGCTTAAAGTTGAAAAAGAGTTAGGAATTACAAAAGAAGATATAGGGACAAAGATTTCTGTTGCTGAATACAATGCAGCTTGTAAGCAAACTGTAATGGAGTTCAAAGAGCAATGGGATGAATTGACGCAACAAATGGGATATTGGGTAGACCTTGATAACCCTTATATCACTTTTGATCCAAAATATATGGAGTCGTTATGGGCTTTATTGAAGAAACTTTACAACAAAGATCTTCTTTATAAAGGTTATACGATCCAACCTTATTCTCCAGCAGCAGGTACAGGTTTGAGTTCGCATGAACTTAACCAACCAGGTTGTTATCGAGATGTGAAAGATACAACAGTTACAGGACAGTTTAAGGTCACTCGTGATGAGAAGTCTGAGGAATTATTCACAGATGTTCATGGCGAATTATTCTTCCTTGCATGGACGACAACGCCTTGGACATTGTCTTCTAACGCAGCTTTGGCAGTAGGTGAAAAAATTACTTATGCTAAAGTAGCTACATATAATCAATATACTCACGAGCCAATCACTGTGATTTTGGCAAAAGAACGTATCGATTCATATTTTTCTAAAAAGCAGAAAGATGCCGACTTCGATACTTACCAAGCAGGTGATAAAGTGATCCCATTCAAAGTATTGGGCGAGTACACTGGAAAAGAATTGGTTGATATCCGTTATGAGCAATTATTGCCTTACGTTCAGCCATTAACTGATGCAGATAAAGCATTCAAAGTTATTCCTGGTGACTTCGTTACTACTGAAGATGGTACTGGTATTGTTCATATTGCTCCTACATTTGGTGCAGATGACCAGAGAGTAGCAAAATTGGCAGGTGTTCCTGCTATCGTAATAACTGACGAAAAAGGAAATGAGCTTCCACTTGTTGATAAAACAGGTCGTTACGTTGCCGAAATGGGTGAGTTTGGTGGTCAGTTTGTAAAAGCTGAGTACGAAGATGACGAAGTTTCTGGTGCGAAAGATTATAAGTCAATGGACGTTCGTTTGGCGATTAAGCTAAAAGAAGAGAACAGAGCCTTTGACGTGAAGAAGTACGAACACAGTTACCCACACTGTTGGAGAACTGATAAGCCAATCCTTTATTACCCATTGGATTCTTGGTTTATCCGTACAACTTCTGTAAAAGATAAATTGGTTGAACTAAACAAAACGATCAACTGGAAGCCTGCAGCTACAGGAACAGGACGTTTTGGTAATTGGTTAGAAAACCTTGTAGACTGGAACCTTTCTCGTTCAAGATATTGGGGTACGCCACTTCCAATCTGGAGAAACGAAGAAGGTACAGAAGAAAAATGTATTGGTTCTATTGAAGAACTAAGAGCAGAAATCAAGAAAGCAGTAGAAGCAGGTGTAATGCCAGCTGACTCTGAATATATTGTAGATGGAGAGTTGATCGAAGATATTGACTTGCACCGTCCTCACGTAGATCATTTGATCTTGGTAAGTGACAAAGGTGAAGCAATGACTCGTGAAACTGACTTGATCGACGTTTGGTTTGATTCTGGTGCGATGCCTTTCGCTCAGTGGCACTACCCATTCGAAAATGAAGACATCTTTAAAGAAAGTTTCCCTGCAGACTTTATCGCTGAGGGTGTAGACCAAACTCGTGGTTGGTTCTTCACACTTCATGCAATCGCAACAATGATCGAAGAGAAAGTAGCATTTAAAAATGTAATCTCTAACGGTCTTGTTTTGGATAAGAACGGTGATAAAATGTCTAAGCGTACAGGTAACGTAATCAATCCATTCGAAACGATGGATAAATACGGTGCTGATGCTGCTCGTTGGTACATGATCGAGAATGCTTCTCCATGGGACAACTTGAAGTTCGCTTTGGCAGGTGTTGAAGAAACTAGACGTAAATTCTTCGGTACACTTTACAATACATACTCGTTCTTCTCGCTTTATGCAAACTTGGATAACTTCACTTATGCTGAAGCGCCAGTAGCCATGGAAGAGCGTACAGAGTCTGATCGTTGGATCATCTCTAAACTTCATTCTTTAGTGAAAGAAGTTGAGGCTTGTTTCGATGATATGGAACCTACAAAGTCAGCTCGTGCAATCCAGTCATTCGTAATTGACGATATGTCTAACTGGTATGTACGTCTGAACCGTAAACGTTTCTGGAAAGGAGAATACGGACAAGATAAGATGGCTGCTTACCAAACATTGTTCGAATGTTTGATTACAGTATCTAAGTTGATGTCTCCAATTGCGCCATTCTTTGCAGATCGTTTGTTCCAAGACTTGAACGAAGTAGCAAAACAAGAAGACGCTATCTCGGTACATACAGCATTCTTCCCTAAAGTAGAAGAGAGCTTTATCGATACGGATTTGGAAGAAAAAATGGCATTGGCTCAAAATATTTCTTCTCTTACACACTCAATCCGTAAGAAAGAAAGATTGAAAGTTCGTCAGCCATTGAGCAGAATCTTGGTTCCTGTAATCAATGCACACGTGATTGAGCAAATCAAGCACGTAGAAGAAATCATCAAATCTGAGACAAACATCAAGCATGTAGAATTCTTGACAGAAGAAAATGCAGGCATGTTTGTGAAGAAGATCAAGCCAAACTTCCCAGTATTGGGTAAAAAGTATGGTAAATTGATGAAAGGAATTTCTGCTGAAATCAACAAATTAGATCAAGACGGAATCAATACATTTGAGCAGTCGGGTAGCTTGAACTTCGATGTAAACGGAGAAGCTGTAAACTTGACTTTGGAAGATGTAATGATCGAGTCTGATGATATCCCGGGTTGGGCAATTGCGAAAGATCAAGGAATCACTGTAGCACTTGACATCACTTTATCAGACGAGTTGAAAGAAGAAGGTATCGCTCGTGATCTTGTAAACAAAATCCAAAACATGCGTAAAGACATGGGCTTGGAAGTACAAGACAAAATTGATGTGGCCATTGAGAAAGGTGAGGAGTTGGTTGTAAAAGCAGTCGAAAACTACGGCGATTACATCAGTGTTGAGACACAAATTATCAACTTGAAATTAGAAGATGCAGTAGCGAATGCAGAGGAAATCGATTTAGATGGAATCAGCGTGAAACTATCTGTAGCTAAAAACTAATTTAGTTTGATTTAATAAATATTGAACCCAGTCTTTAGAAATAAAGGCTGGGTTCTTTTATTTCAGATTATAATCAAAATGGTAAAAACCTTATCTTTACCGCAATTTTTGAAAGAAGGTATTTGGATATAATGAGGAGAATTTTCATCAGTCTTTTGTTTTGTGGGTTGAGTTTGATTACTGCAAAAGTTTTTGCACAGGGAAAGTTAGTGCCCAAGTTTTCTGAGGCAGAAGAAAAATATGGGTATGTATATGAATATGATACTTCTGAATTCAAGATAGCACCACAGTTTATTTCTGCATATCCTTTTATAGAAAACTATGGAAGGGTACAAACTGAAGCAGGCTTCTTTTTGATTAATTCCAAAGGAAACCCAATTAATGAAGAACCTTTTGAACAAATTGGTTGGTCTGATGATGAAGCAAATGCGCTCTACTCATATTTTTATTTCAATCATATCGGATTCAAAAAGGATGGTAAATGGGGATTGATAAATAAAGAAGGTGAAATTATTGTAAAACCTTCTTATGATAGCATTCACTATTTCATCCGAAAACTAGCTCCTGTTGCTCAGTATGATTCACTTACAAAGAAATATAATTTCGGTGCGATAAATCTTACAGGGAAAGAAATCATTCCTTTTATTTATAATTCTATTAGACCTATTTATGGTTCTTCAAATGTTTTAGTTGAAAAAAGTATTGGTAATCAATATTTCTATGGCGTATTAACTCAAAATGGAAAGGAAGTTTTAGGTTGTTCTTACCCTAAAATAGAAAGCTTAAAAAATGGGTTATATGCTGTAAAATCTCAGAACGGGCTTTGGGGAATTTTCAATGAAAAGGGCAAACAACTACAGAAGTTTGAATTTGAAAAGATTAACTCACCAAATAACTTTGGTCATATTTTAGCTCAAAAGGATGGACTTTGGGGGATTTTCAACAAAGACATCAGTATCAATCAACCTTTCATTCACAAGAGTATTTCCATAACAGACTCCTCTTATTTTTACCAAAAAGCAACTCAATTTGAAATCATAAATAATGAAGGTCAGATACAGTATACCCTTCACGCTGATTCTATTATAAATATTTATCCAAATTTATACCGTTACCACATAAATGAAAAAGTTGGGGTATGGAATTCAAAAGATAATCAAATCATTTTTCAAGGTTATGATTGGATAGATACATATTGGTCACATGGACATTCTCTCGTTAAAAAAGGAGAGAATAAAGGAATCATTAATCAAGATGGAAAAATCATCTTACAACCTATTTTTAAAGATATTTTTCTTGAAAAGAACAACATATACCGTGTCTGTTACTTTGATGGGACATTTGATTTATATGATTTCCAAGGTCAGAACCTGACAAATCATAAGTATTCAATTATTAGTTCTTTATCATCGGAGCTTTTCTTAGCCAAAAAAGGAACTCGTTTTGGATATTTAGATACAAACCTTAAGGTCACTATTCCATTTATTTATAAAAATGCAGAACCATTTATTGGGAAACATGCAGTAGCTAAAAGAGATGATTACTATGGCGTAATAAACAAACAACAAGATTGGATTATTAGCCCAGTAGTAGATTATATGCAATCAATAAGTGAAGATTTGTACCTCATCAGAGATCAAGGTATTTGGGAAACTCTTGATATTAATGGAATAGAGTTGTTTAGATCAAATGGGGAAACATATAAAATTAGAGAAGATGGAAGTGTACTTTTAAAGTATGCTAATCAATATGGTTTACTAAATGACAAAGGTGAATTCTGTCTGCCTGTAGTATATGATAAAATTTCTTTAATCAAGGAAGATGAAACAGTGAGTATGAGCCGTGATGGAGTAGACTATTTTATGAATATCTATGAGTCAAAGATTCCATTACCTGGTTGTTATGATTTTGCAGATCGAATTGATACTCATCATGAACAATATGCTGTCATTCAAAAAGGTGACTTTTTTGGTTTTGTAGATTATTTAGGACGTCTCCGTATTTCTCTAAGGTACGATGATGCTAAACATTTCTCTGAAGGAATTGCACCAGTGAAAATCAATCATCGATGGGGCTACTTGAATAAAGAAGATCGATTCGAGATTCAGCCTAATTGGGAAGAAGCATCATCTTTTTCCAATGGAACAGCAATTGTAAAACTGAATGGTAAGTTTGGAGTGATAAAAAGAGATGGGAGCCTACTAATCCCTTATAAATATGATAAAATCAAGGCGAGTCCTAAAGGGAATTGGCTGATTGAAAAAGCAGGTAAAGTTGGTATTTTAAGTTACACAGGAGATCAATCTATTTATGAGAAGTATGATGACATCATTGATCTAGGAAATGGCTACATTTTTTCAATTTTAGATGGCAAGTATGGTTTAGATAAAATTGACGGCTATTCAATCTTGTTCCCAACGAAAGATGAGCTCCGATATAATTTTTATGACAATACTTATCAAATAGTTACCTATTACAATAAAGAAGAAGTGAAAATTTCTAATTAGTGTTAAAAGTTCTGTTTTGTATGATTTAGAATATTAAAATGTAAAACAAACACTTTTATTTAAGTGTTACTTATTCAGCAGTGAAGAAAATTGGTAGGGTGAAAAACATAAATTATGTTATTAGTAGTTTATTCTTTAAATTATTAAATAAACATAATCTGACGATAGATGTAATTCTAAAAACTTAGCTGAGTCTTGTACTTAGTAATTAAAATTTAAGCCCAATGTCGACATTAAATATTACCATATTTGTCCTTATTTATGTATTTCTGATTGTATTGATGATTTATTATGTCAAATCATCTTATCATAGGGATAGTACAAGGGATGATGATGATGGAAGTGGTAATGGAGGCGGCTGGGATGCTCCGATTGATGAACCAGAAATAGACCTACCTCCTGGAGTATATATATTACCTCCCGATCAAGATGACCCATCGTCACGACACTCTAAGGTACACCTTGAAGGAGAGTTAGTCTGATCAAAAAGTATCTAACAACTTAGTCGTGTCCTGAGTTTAACAATTTGCTCATTAACCCCTTTTCTGTTGGGAGTTATATATTTTATCTTTTCTAATTGCTTAATAGCTTCTTCATAAAATTTCATTTCAATCAGAATTGCGATTAACCCTGACATTGCTCCGAAATGTCTTTCTTCTAATTTTAGTGTATTTCTTATATCATATATTGCTTTTTTGTATTCACCAGTAAGATAAAAAGCTGTAGCTCTTTTATTCCAACCCTCTGAATAAGTAGGTTTTAATACAATCACCTCTGAAAATAGAGTGATGGCGTTTCTATATTCTTTCTGTTTCATAAACTCTAAGCCTTTTTCCATTAGAGTTTTGATTAATTCATCCTCACTTTCAAGCCAAATCGCTAGTATTTGCTCTTCTGTTTGTTTGATTAATCGCTGATCTTTTATGTTTCGTAGTTCTTCAAATAAACTATCGATGCGTGTTTGTTTATTACTCATAGTCAGTCGATCTAATGCCCACCTTCAGTCACAACTCTTTCTTCCTACATTTTCAACAAAGCAGGGCTTGGTCTCAATGCTAATCTTTAAACTAAATGCATTTCGATTCTATTCCACAGCTGTAAGTGTTTTTCTGAAAAACACTAAAGAATGGTCTGTTTTTATTAGAATCTGAATATTAAAAATGGAAATGATTCTTTTTGTAGGAGACTCATCCTATTATTTATATTTCCTATATTTACAAACACTATATTTTTTGCATCTAAGTTCCTTCTCATATTAAATAAATAATGTACGAGTAGGATTAAGTATGCATGTAGAAACCAAAAGAATTTAATAATCCTTTATGCTTAGGTATTAAGCACACAAAGCTTACAAAACAACAAACAAATGTATAAGCTTCTATTTTTCATACTTTTGCTGAGTCCTTTGGCTTCTTGGGCTCAAAAAGATAAAGTGAGGGCAACGAGTTATTGGGAGACCAATAAAAACAAAACAAAAGTCAATCTTTCAGAATATTCGGCCTTTGTCAAAAGAGATGCTTTCAAGCCTATAAATTATCCCTCTTTTTATTTTAGACGACTTGCAGTAGAGTATAATCCCTATGAATTGCATGATGCGGTAGTTGTAGTTAGCTATGGTGGTCAAACCAAAGCTTATCCATATTCTGCCCTTTTGTATCATCAAGTTATAAATGATCGACTAGGAGGAATTCCAATTCTAGTTTCTTATTGTCCTATTTCAGACGCATTGACAGTATTTCAGCGTAATACAAATGGAGATCGATATGAAAGAGAATTAGATTTTAAGGTAAGTGGGATGCTTCGTAGAGGAAATACAGTTTTATATGACAAGCAGACTGAAACCTGGTGGCAACAATATACAGGTAAAGCTTTAACGGGTGATTTGATTGGTACTGAACTAAAGCAAATACCATCTGAAGTTATGAGCCTAAAAGACTTTTTCAAACTATATGATTGGGGGATGCTCATGACTGAACATGAATTAGACCCTTTATTAGCTTATGGCCAAACACCTTATTACAAGTACGATGATCTTTATAAGGTAAAACCATTGCTTTATGATGGGCCTATTGATGGTCGTCTGATGGCGATGCAAAGAGTTTTATGTATAAAAATATTTGATGGTCACTTTCTTTTGCCTCAAGAAGAAGTAAGAAAACAAGGGGTTTTAAATTTAGAGCCTAAAGATAAATTTATAACCATCTTTTATAAAGAAGGGGTAAAATCAATGCTCGATGAGCAAGTCATTGCTGAAGGTGCTGAAGTGGGCTCTTTTAATGTCTTTTCTTCTTTTCATGATGGACAACATCTCACATTTGTAAAGGCAGAGAAAGGTCATTTTATGGATCAAGAAACTCAGTCCATTTGGAATTTTAGAGGACAATGCGTGAAAGGTGATCTTCATGGACAACAACTTAAAAAAATGGAGTTTAAAAGCTCTTTTGCATTTGCACCTTTAGCATTCTACCCAAACTGTGAGGTCGAACATTTAAACTGGTAACATTCTTCAACGATCAATCAAATAAGGAATGAAAATCCTTCAATATTCAATTTATATAATCTTTCAGCTTTTATTTATATCTTCTGTTTACGCCCAAAACTTAGTGCCTAATGCAAGTTTTGAGTCTTTCAAAGAGGAAGCAATAGGGCAATCTCTTTTAGAAAATGCAAGCTACTGGGAAAATGCCAATCAACTGAAGCCTGGGAAGTACTATGGAACACCCGATCATATGTTTTTAAATGATAAATATGATCTTAAAAAACTCCAATCAACTTTTTATCCTCAAGATGGAAAATCAGCTATGGGTTTAATTACCTATATGCAGCGAGTTTCAAATTACAGAGAGTATGGAGAAGTGAAATTGCTTCAACCTTTACAGGAAGGAGAGGCCTACCGATTTACATTTTATGTGAATGGAGGAAATAAAACAACTTTTGGAAATATAGTAACAAATGGACTTGGAGTTAGCTTTACCAAAGATCGTTTACAACAATATGTACATGAGCCTCTAGAAGTTATTCCACATTTTAGTATTGAAGATATTCTTTACACAACTCAATGGCAAAAGGTAACTTTTGATTTCATTGCAGAAGAAAACTATCAATATCTTACTATCGGTAATTTCAAATTTGATCATGATCTAGATATCAAATATTTATTTTATGATATAGACCCTCAAGCTTATGTGTTTGTAGATCAAGTTTCTTTGTTTCATATTCCAAAAGATGAACTGAGTGAAGATGTCAAGATCATAGCACAAGAGAAGCCTGCTGAAGAAAGCGAGCAAACAGCAGTAGTTGAAGAAGTTGTTGTAGCCAAAGTAGAAGAGGAAAAGCCAAAAGAAAAAGATGACCCTCTGAAAGGACGAGAACTTGAAGAGCAATATACTTTTGAGTTGGACAGTGATGAGTTTTTTGTGAGACTTTGGGATGATAAGACTGAAGATGGCGATATCGTTTCTTTACTCTTCAATGGAAAATGGGTGTTGAAAGATTATACTTTAAGAGAAAAGAAGAAATTAAAAGTAGACTTGAAGTATGAAGAAGGAAAGGAAAATGTGCTTGTCATGTTTGCTCATAGCTTAGGTGATACGCCTCCTTGTACTGCAGCTATTTTGATCAGCTCTAAAAATAAAGCAAAAGTAAGACGAATGCATTCTGACTTAGGAACTTGTGGAGCGATTCGATTTACACGATAAATTAGGTGTGAAATTAATTGACAAAAGCAGTAAAACATCCATGCAGAGGTTTTACTGCTTTTGTTTTTTAGAAAAATATGACGAATAAATTCGACTAGATATCTTTCTTGATAAACTCTATCGCATAATCTAGTATTTCATCCTTTTCTGTAAATCGATTTGGAGTCACTTTAATGTCAGGTGTTGTACCTTTTAATTCAGTGTTTCCATTTGGTCTTATAATAAATGCTTTCGGATAGCTAACTGAGATTTTAGTGTTTGGTAGTTCAAATTGATGAATTGCACCATAAGTAGTTGGCACATCTGCAGTAGTTTCACCGATAAGTGTTCCAAACTTATAATCTTGAATCATGGCTGCAGTAACTGTGGCTTGAGAGTAGCTATATCTATTTATCAATACATAAACTTTTCCTTTGAATTGAAGAGAATCAGCTTGTGGTTGATTGAGTGATATATCTGAAGTGAAAATTTCGCCATTCTTATGAGATAGTATACTCTCTTTTAATTCTTTGTTCTGAGTGTCTTCTACCTTTTCCCAAAATTCTTTCGTGATTTTAGAGGTCTTCACTTCAAATTTTGAACAGAATTTGAAAGGTTTATCAGCGAAATATGCTATAATCTGATCACTAAAAGAATTACTACCTCCACTGTTATTCCTTAAATCGACAATCAATTGATTATGCTTGCCTTCTCTGATTTTTAGAAAAGCTGAATCTACAAAGTTCTTAAATTCATTAGTATTGAAAGTTTCGATTTCAGAAGAGTTACCACTACTTTCCAAATTCATGAAAGGACCTGGTTTGAGATATGCAATGTTATCTATGATCTTAAAAGTCCTTCTGTTATCAAAAATCTGTGGCACTTTGCTGAATTCGGTCTCAAATTCTAAAGCTGAAATTGCTTGAATTTTATGTGAAGAAATAGACTTATCATCTACTCTAACTTTAACGGTGTAGCTATCTTTTATATCTTCTAAAACCCACAACATTCTTGGGAAAGAAACAAGGTCGAAAAATGTATCTTTTAGGTACGAATTCTCCCCCGATAAATAATGATGAATTTCTGAAATGTAATTTTCAATTGGTTTTCCGTTTATGGAAACGATTTCACTCCCTATCATTAATGTAGAATCAGAAGATAGATTGTGAGTCAAAAATGCTTTATTATTTTCTATTCGAATGTTTAAGGGAAATAACTTACCTTCTTCATTTATATAGTTACCATAAAGTCTTGCAAACGGTAAATCAAATGTACAATGTCCAAGCTCAGATAAAGCAGTAAAAGGTTGTAAAATACGGTATGAGTCTAATAAACTTAATGAATCGGTAATGGAGTTTGTGAGTTCTGAAAAGGCTATATCATACTCATTTTTAGGCGTATTGATGTAAAGATTGTAATGTGTGTCTTGTAAAGTTGAATACAAGAAATCTAGATCTGCTTTAACTTCATCTACACTATATTTTAGTTTTTCTTGACTAAAAATCGGATGAAATGAAAAGCATAAAGCGATCAGTGTAAAAAAGTATTTCATAAGATTTGAATTGCTCTTAAAAAGTAGTTTTTGGTTGTGATTTTCTCGAAGGTAAAGGAAATCACAATATTATGCTATTTTCCTACTCTGAAGGAAGTTGATTTTGACCTAAAAAGTCAAGTATTAACTTCATCATTCTATCCCACTCAGAATCTCCCATAGTTTCAGGGTCTATAATCAAGTGTTGCCATTTTTTTCGCTTTGTTTTACCAACTGCATGTACTTGTTCCAGTTTCCAATTGCTGAGATGAGGTTGATCGATAAAGCTGTGGGCTTTCTTTATACTTATTGCTTCATCTTCGGGATTACAAAAAACAAGGGTAGGAGTATTAGGAATCTCGTCGGTTCTCAGTTCAAACTCTTTTACAGACTCGAATAGAAAACGGTAAAATTGAAAAGGAACAAAATAAGTATTTCTAACTCTATCTGGAGCAAGACTTGGTATGGGTAAACTGTCTAAAATTTGAGGAAGTGAATCTAGGCGAACAATATTAGTTCTCAAAAAACAAGCGGGTGCAAAAAAGATCTGTTTATCCACTTTAAGGTCTGGATGTTCCATTTGTAGTAATAATTGAAGTAAGCCTCCTAATGAATATCCAAAAAAGTAAACAGGTAAACGCTCTTCAAAAATATGCTCATATTGGAATTCTTCGATTTGCTCATAGGCTTGTACGAGGTCTTCTTCCCAAAAATTTCTTTTGATTTTTCCAGCCATCAATACTTTTTGCTCATGACCAGATAGCTGAACAATAAGCATATGTGCTTTGAGCATCTTTTGAAGATGTTCAGAAAGAGGGCTGAGTGCCTCTGTACTGTTGTTCATCCCGTGAACCAATAAGCAGATACACTCAGCTCCATCTAGTTTTTTTATTTTTATATCTCCCATCTTCTAAGCAAAAGCTGGAATTCCTGTGATTTCGGCTCCTAAAATTAAAAGGTGAATATCGTGTGTCCCTTCGTAAGTGATCACAGATTCCAAATTCATCATATGTCTCATAATGGAAAAACTATTGGTGATACCCATCGCTCCTAATACTTGTCGAGCTTCTCTTGCAATATTGAGTGCCATTTCAACATTATTTCGTTTCGCCATAGAGATTTGAGCGGTAGTCGCTCGTCCTTCATCCATAAGTTTACCCAATCTCCAACATAAAAGTTGAGCCTTTGTAATTTCTGTGAGCATTTCAGCTAATTTCTTCTGTGTAAGCTGAAAGCTAGCGATAGGCTTATCAAACTGATGTCTTTCTAAAGCATAACGTTTTGCCGTTTCATAACAGTCCATTGCAGCTCCAATAGCTCCCCATGAAATACCATAACGAGCAGAATCTAAACAAGAAAGAGGTGCTCCTAAACCATCTCTTCCTGTCAGTACATTTTCTTTAGGGACTTTTACATCTTCAAAAACTAATTCTCCTGTACAACTAGCTCTGAGAGACCACTTTCCATGAATTTCTGGAGTTGAGAATCCTTCCATCTCTCGTTCCACAATAACTCCTTTGATACGACCTGTGCTCGTATCTCTTGCCCAAATGACTGCTAAATGACAATCTGGAGCATTTGAAATCCACATCTTAGCTCCATTCAAAATGTAATAGTCTCCTTTGTCTTCTAGTTTGGCTTCCATACCTGACGGGTTTGATCCATGATTAGGTTCGGTAAGTCCGAATGCACCAAGGTATTCACCAGAAGCAAGTTTAGGAAGGTATTTCTGTTTCTGTGCTTCAGTTCCGTATTTCCATATAGGATACATAACCAATGAGCTTTGTACCGAAGCTGTAGAGCGCATACCTGAGTCTCCTCTTTCGAGTTCTTGCATCATGAGTCCGTAGCTGATGTAGTCCATGCCACCTCCGCCATACTCTTCAGAAACCATAGGCCCAAAAATTCCCATTTCGCCAAAAAGAGAGACTAAATGTTTTGGAAAAATAGCTTGTTCGTATGCTTCTTCAATGATTGGTGAAACTTCTTTAGAAACGAATTGCTGAACGCTATTTCTAATCAGAATTTGTTCTTCTGTCAATAGGTCTTCGATTTCATAAAAATCGGTTTGTTCAAGACTGATTGTAGAATTAGCTGTGTTGTTAGTATGCATGATATTGGTATGTTAAGCGATAAAATGTGAACATGCTGAATGACATGTTTTTATATGAGATAAAAATAGCATTTCATCAGTATGTTCACAAAGGAATTTTAGGATAAGCGTTTACTTTTTACCTTCCCATTCATCATAGAACTGTTCGAGGTAGTTTTCCATAAACGAATGACGCTGCTCAGCTATTTCTTTTCCTTTGGCAGTATTCATACGATCTTTGAGCAATAATAATTTCTCATAGAAATGGTTGATGGTTGGTGCTGTGCTCTTTTTATACTCTTCTTTACTCATATTTAGGTTAGGTTTAACCTCAGGATTATAGAGTTCTCTACCTTTAAAACCACCATAATTGAATGTCCTAGCAATGCCAATGGCACCAATTGCATCAAGTCTATCTGCATCTTGTACTACATCCAATTCCGGAGATTTAAACATTTGTTTTTCATTTCCGCCTTTGAAAGAAATATGCTTGATAATATTGACTACATGTGCAATAACATCTTCATCAACTTGTTGTGATTTTAGGAATTCAGTTGCTTTTTTAGGACCGATTTCTTCATCTCCATCATGAAATTTTGAATCTGCAATATCGTGGAGTAAAGCACCCAATTCTACCACCAAAAGATCAACTGACTCTTCTTTCGCTATTGTTTTAGCAGTTTTCCAAACTCTATAAATATGCCACCAATCATGTCCACCTTCTGCCTCAGCCAAACTTTCCTTCACGTATGCTATTGTATTTTCAATGATCATATTTGCTTACACGTCTAAATTGATGATTATTAAATGTTTTAAGATAGGATTTTATTGAACTATAATTTTTCAAATGTTAATTTATTCCTAATTTTGAGTATATACTATATACTACTAAGGCAGACTTATGAAAAGATTACTAATTCCATTTTTTTTCTTAGCGCTTGTTTTCTCAAGCTGTCAGAGTAAAAAGAATCCCATTTTAAATTACAAAGAACTTAAAATTGAAAGTGCTTCACAACAAATTGGAGATGTGAAAGTGACTTGTGTGAAGTATTTTAATCAAGAAAATAGCTTAGTGAAGTTGTTTGCATCTTACCATTCTAGCTATAAAGATTCTGAATACAAATTCTTTTTTGATGAAAGTGGAAACTCTCTTCTAGCAACTGAAAATAAAGAATTACAGCGTTTATGTGGGAGAGGGGCTACAAGCTGTTTTAAGGAGATAAAGAATACTTATGATGGAGAAAATATTCAGCGTTCAAGGATTCGTCAATTAGAGTTTTCACCTAAAAATATACCTGATTTAGATACGCTAAAGTTTACGGAGAATACCAAAAAGAGTAGCATGCTTCAAGATCATGATCAGCTTCAGCTAAAAAAAATAAAACTGGAGACGGGGCAGATGTACTTTAAAAAAGTTAAGTTTTACGAAGGACGTTATAAATACTTTGCTGATGCTGCGATTTTTGAGTGTTGTGAAACAGGTAAAATCTATGCGGTATCATCTTATGAGTTAGAGAAAGAATACCTTAAGTTGGGCGCTCAAGCTGAATTTGTCTATGCTACTTTTGTAGCACAAGAAAAAAAGAGAGCAGAAGGTGAAGAAGGTCGTCTTGAAATATTGGAAGTTCAAGAACTTATTGAGCTAAACAAATCCAAACCTTGCCAAGAATAATTTAACCACTCATATTGAGAAGGCTTAGTAGTGATACTAAGCCTTTTTTATTCATCTTTTATGAGTGTAATGGAGTGGTATTTCCCGATAACTATCCTTCCTGGAATAGGCATGATCATTATGTCTACCGTTAGTCAGATTGTGAGTTTGAGTACAGAAATTGAAAAATTCTTGAACTCACCTTGTAATAAGTTTCAAAGTGAAATTGCCGAAAAGAAAATAAAACAATTAGGTCTTTTGACTCGAGCATCGGTATTGTTGTACATATCTGCAGGTTTTTATGTACTATCAGGAATATTAGCTGTCTTTTTTCATGAGGTAGAAAATGAGCATATTCCAAGCTATGTGTTGATTTTGGGTTCCTTTTTCTTTTTTGTAGCGATTACACTATTGATTCTTTTCGCATTTAAGGCAGTCGGAATTCGAAGAACACAGTTCAAGTATAACCAAGAAAAGAATTTAGCAAACCCAAAATCAATGGATTAAATATTTGACTCCATTAAAAAATCAAAATCAAAAAACTTAAATTGTGTGAGCTAGTTTTAATTTCGATCAAAGATTTTTTTGAATGATGAAAGCTCAAACAAACATTCATATAGTAGGTTCTGGTGTTGCGGGTATTGCTGCCTCAATCAGATTAGCTCTAAAAGGCCACAAAGTAACCGTATTCGAAAGACATGATAAAGTTGGTGGTAAACTAGATGAGTTTCAGGAAAAGGGTTATCGTTTTGATATGGGCCCTTCTCTTTTGACTAAGCCATACCTCATTGATGAATTATTTGAATTGGCAGGTCGAAAATCCACATTCAAATACCAGCAGCTACCCATTGTTTGTAAGTACTTTTTTGATGATGCAACAAAACTAAATGCTTATGCAGAATCTGAAAAGTTTGCGAATGAAGTAGAAGAAAAATTGGGTGTACCAGCTGATGTCATTTCTGATTATTTGAAATACAGTCAGAATATAGATCAAAATGTAGGTGATATTTTTCTTACAAAATCGTTACATAAGCTAGAAACTTTCTTAGACCCTAAAGTACTGAAAGCATTAGTCCGAACTCCGCAGTTCGATGTTTTCACGAGTATGCATGAAGCTAATGAACGTAGACTAAAACATCCTAAACTAGTTCAACTGTTTGATCGATATGCTACTTACAATGGCTCAAATCCTTATAAAGCTCCTGGTATTTTAAATATCATTCCAAGTTTAGAATTTACAGAAGGTGCATTTTTCCCTCTTCATGGGATGAGAGATATTGTAAATCAACTTCATGAATTAGCAACTTCTCTGGGAGTGGAATTCAAACTCAATGAGGGTGTAGATGAGATTCTACTTTCAAACAATAAAGTGATTAGTGTAAAAACAGACAAAGATGAATACACTACTGATGCTGTTTTTAGCAATATGGATGTTTACCCTACCTACAGAAAATTATTGCCAAAAGCCAAAGCACCAGAAAAAGCATTGGCACAAGAACGTTCATCTTCTGGTTTGATATTTTATTGGGGTATGAAAGGTTTGAAGTCAGAACTTGATGTTCATAATATTTTCTTCTCCATTGATTATAAGGATGAATTTGATCATCTTTTTGAGTATAAAAAAGTGACTGATGACCCTACGGTTTATGTTCATATTAGCTCAAAAGAAGTAGCTTCAGATGCTCCAGTAAATTCAGAAAACTGGTTTGTGATGATCAATGTCCCTGCAAATAATGGTACACAAGATTGGGATGAAGTCATTCAACGAAGTCGAAAAAATATAATTCAAAAATTAGAAAAATCTTTGGGCTATAATATCGCAGATCATATCGAAGTTGAGCGAATTCTTGACCCTAGAAGTATTGAACAAAATACCGCTTCTTGGCAAGGAGCACTTTACGGTAGTAGTTCAAATGATCGAATGGCAGCATTTTTAAGGCACCCAAATTTCTCATCAAAAATCAAGGGATTATACTTCTGTGGAGGAAGTGTTCATCCTGGTGGTGGAATTCCATTGTGTTTACTATCAGCAAAAGTAAGTACCGATATAGCACTTAAAGAATACTTATAAGAATTAAACTAGCAAATACAGTATGTCATTTATAAATCAGATATCATTGTCCAATAAGCTAAATAAAGTAATACCAAGTTTATTCATTTTTTATAGTGTTGGTATTGTAGGGATGTATGCTTTTGCTTCACTTTTTCAAGACTTAACACCTATGACTTTGGTGATGACTTTGGGGTTACTGCTCATTTATCATCCTGCTTATAATTTGAAGCTCGTAATAGCTTTAATTCTTGTATTCTTAGGTGGTTATGGCGTAGAGGTTCTTGGGGTTAAAACTGGAGTGATTTTCGGCGAATATGCTTATGGGGATACATTAGGTTTTGCTTTGTTTGATGTTCCTCTTATGATGGGGGTAAATTGGGTTCTGATGGTTTATACTACCGCTTGTGTAGTTGAACAATTCTCAAATAAATGGTGGACAAAAGCTATTTTTGGTTCTGCTCTGATGGTATTAACAGATTATTTTATGGAGCCAGTAGCGATGCGGTACGACTTTTGGAATTGGGCAGATGCAACTATTCCATTTCAAAACTATTTGGCTTGGTACATTTTTGCATTTCTTTTTCACCTTGTGTTCTACTTCCTAGTTCCCAAAATCAATAATCAAATAGGGAAATGGGTGTGGTTAGCAATGGCATTCTTCTTCGGAAGTTTATACTTGCTGATCCAAGTTGGCGCATAATTTTATGATCGCAAGAAAACGTATACTATGAGAGTTTATCACTTTATTTTTCTATTTTTTTTATCATTGGTTGCTTCTGCACAAGATTATTTTCCTGTTGTGAAAGACGGGAAATGGGGAGCAATCGATAAGACTGGAAAAGTAATTATACCTTTTACTTACAAACATCTTTCTTCTTTTAATATTCAAAATTTAGCCATTGCAGAAACTGAAAATGGTAAAGGCGTTATCAATCATCTCGGAAATGAAATCTTACCTTTTTCATTTCAGAAAGTTCAGACTTTATCAAATGGGCAGGCTATTGTATGGGAGAATTTTAAGGTAGGAGTGGTCACTCTTGAAAATAAAGAAATCATTAAACCTTCTTTTGATGCAATAACTTTTGAAACAGAAGGTATTTATAGGTTGTTAAAAGATGGGAAATTTGGGTTGTCAAAATCTGATGGAGAAATCATTTTACCAACGGAATATCTTTCTATTGAAAGTTTAGGGCAAAAAAATATTGCTAGAATAAATAAAGAAAATAAGTATGGCTTAGTGAATAGCTTGGGAGAGTTAATTGCAGAACCAAAATATGATAAAATCCTTTTTGAAGAGGATCTAATATTAGGGCATATCGGAAATGCTAGGACAAGATTTATTCTAGATGACAAAGGTGAGTTGCTAGAAACAAATGAATTCGTCAATCAGAAAGCCTTTGAACTTGCTCAGAAAAAGATTTTGGCAAAAGTACTGGCTGAGAAAGCTAAGACTAATCCTGATATCAAGAAATTGAGATGGATGAAGAAAGGAGGTGTTTTTACACTTGAGAATGCTTTAGGTAGCAATGTTCTTTCGGGAAAGCAGTTTTATTGGGTAAATGAGGATGAAAAGACAGCTCTTTCTATGGCAAAAACAGTTGACCATGAAGGAACAGAAGAATTATTCTTGATTGATGGAAATGCTGGAAAAATACTATTCAAGAAAAAAGATCTCATTGATTTTGTGGTAACTGATTTTGCTGAAAGCAACTGGGCGAGGTGTGCAGATGACACAACATGGGATGCCGTTATTAGCAAAGAAGGTGAGTTGGTAAAAGCTTTTCAAGTTGAGGGGAAAGAACTTCGAATTAAAGATATTGGAGAGTATAGAGAAAGGAAAGCTTGGATAAAATTCTCGAATGATAAATATGGATTCCTAGACGAAAATGCAGATATTCTTATTCAACCTACTTTTGAAAGAGCGGGTGATTTTTATAAAGGTCTAGCTGTTTTCAGAAATGATAAAAAGTTTGGAGTTATAAATGCTAAAGGAGAGGTTGTAGTAAAACCAACTTATGTAAGCATTTCAAATCTTGAAGATGGGTTATTTAGAGTAAAGAATGAGGATGGACTTTGGGGGGCTATCAATTCCAAAGGGCAAAACATAATTCCTTTCAAGTATAATGAAATGGGCTCTTTCAAAAATGGAAAAGCGTATGTGATAGAAGATGGACTTTTCGGTTTAGTAAATAATAAAGGGCACTTACTATTCTCTCCTCAGATTGATTGTGATTTTATGGGAGAATTTAAGAATGGAATTGCTCCAATTTATAAGGGAAAATACACGATTAATAGAGGCAAAGAACCTGTAGTTCGTTACCGTACTCAAGGATTTATTAAAGAAAATGGTCAGATTCTAGTTGAGCCAGTTTATAGCAGTATTAACAAATTTGAAGAGATTTGGGCGGCAAAACGTGGGATAGCTAGAATTGTGAAGGGCAGGTCTATTGGTTATATCAACTACAACGGTAATATTGTTTTAGATGCAATTTATGAAAGGGTTGAGAATTACGAAGAAGTATGGGCTGAAAACCGAGGATTAGCAAGAGTCAAAAAAGATGGATTGATTGGTTTTGTAGATTATAACGGTAATGAAGTTTTGCCTATCCGTTATCAAGGAGTGACTGAAGACTTTAAGCAAGTTTGGAAAGCCCAATCAGGTTTGGCAAAAGCGAAGATGAATGACCGATATGGATTCCTTAATTATAAAGGAGATGTTGTGATACCTTTTGCATACACTTCTGTAAGTGATCCGAAGGGAGGAATTATAATCGTTGAGCAAGATGGGAAATGGGGAGCTGTAGATGAGCAGAATAAAGAAATTCTTCCTATTAAATATTCGGGTGTGAAGTTTATAGAAAACACAAAACCACAATTACTTAAAGTTTATACGGATGCTGATGCAACTTACCGATTGAATGCGCAAGGCATGTTGGAACCAACTAATGTTAGTTCTGAAGAATTGGCTGAAGGAGGTTTAAGTCTTGGTTCTGGAAAATATAAGATTGTAAGAGACTACGATCAAAATGGTTTAGCTGTCGGTGAGATCACTAAGAAAGGACGAAAGTGGCAGGCACTTATCAACGAAGATGGAAAAGCGACTACAAAATTCCTTTATAAACGTATCGGTGAATTTTCAGAGGGTCTTGCTTATGTTCAGATTCAGTCAGATAAATCTTCTGAGCGTAAATATGGATTTATTAATCTTGAAGGAGAGCAAGTCATTCCATGTACTTTCAAGAATGCACAAAACTTCTCAGATGGGCTAGCAGCTATCATGCAAAGAGGAAAGTGGGGGTATATAGATAATACGGGTAAGGTAATTCTTCAAGCCCAATTCAATAATGCGATGGCATTCTCAGATGGTTTTGCAGTCGTAAATGAAAAAGAAATCATAGATAGAAAAGGAGAAAAGGTTGGCAGTTTAATTAGTGAAGGAGAAATTTCTTCAAGCTTCAAAGAAAATAGAGCTGTGGTGACTTTAGCCAATGGTTTACAGTATCATATCCTTCCTACAGGTAAAGCTATCTATAAAGCCAAATTTGATGAAGTGACAGATTTCTATGGCGATTTTGCCTTTGCCAAAAAAGGAGAAATGTGGCAAATCACTCGCCAGAGAGATAAAAAGGAGACTTATCGTGTGCAGATGACCAAAAAGAAATATGGAGAATACATCAATAAATTTGGGAAGACTCGCTCAATAAAAACAGCTGATGGTCACGTACTGAAAGATATTAAGTTCGAGAAAGTAGAAGAAGGAACTTGGAGACTGATGACCAAAGATGGAGCTTATCCAAATGATGCTACTTTTAATGAATTAGGGCAAGATGATGAGGGTTTCTGGGTGAAGTTGAATAGATTTACAGGCGTTGTAAACGGACAAGGTGAATTTTTGGTGAAACCCGAATGTGAGATAGTCAAAAGAGTTTCTGAAGATGTTATAAGAGTAGAGAATCAAGGGAAGGTTAAGTACATGTCTACAAGTGGTGAATGGATTTGGAATGAATAATCAAGAGCAAAAAATATATATAAAGAATATGGTATGCCCTCGCTGTGTAAAAGCAGTGAGGGATATTTTTTCTAATTTGTCTATACCAACTCTTAGCATTGAATTGGGAGAGGTAGAAATTAATCATGAATTGACAGAGGATGAAAGATTAAAGCTTTCTGAGAAGCTGAAAGAGGAAGGTTTTGAACTCTTGGAAGATTCTCGAAAGCAATTGATCACTAAAATCAAAGGAATAATTATCCAGCATATTCATCATTCCGAAGAGGAAATGAAGGAGAATTTCTCAAGTTTATTGGAAAAGGAGTTAGGAAAAGAATACTCTTATTTATCTCACCTTTTTAGTTCTTTGGAGGAAACTACCATTGAGAAATATATCATCACTCAGAAAGTTGAGCGTATCAAGGAATTGATTATGTACGGAGAGCTGAGTATGAGTGAAATTGCTTATCAAATGGGCTATAGTAGTGTTCAGTACCTTTCAGGTCAATTCAAAAAGGTAACAGGACTGACACCTACAGCTTTCAAAAAACAATCTAATCAGACACGAAATTCTTTGGATAGTCTTTAGTGTTTGATCAGAATTTACTGTATCATTTTTTATTTACTAAATAGCAACTCATGAACATCATGAAAATGCAATCCATTTTTTGTATAATTCTAACTATTACTTCATTCGTTTTTTTACATCATAAAACTGATGCTCAATCTCGTTCAAATTATGAGTTTGAAATAAAGGAGATTTCCCCATTTCCTGCAGCTGTTCATGGTATGGCAGTTGCAAAAGATAGTACCTTGTATTTTTCAGATACATTTAAAGTCTACGGAAATCAAGAAGCAGTATATTCTTTGACTTATCCGTACACAGGAAATATTAAGTTAACAGGGATAAAAGGAGAGGGAGTTAGTGGTTTACTATGGATGGAGGATACCCTTTACGTAGCTTTTTTATATGAAAACATGATTAAAAGTTATGACAAAGACTTTAATGAACTTCAAACTTGGGCTGTTACTTCACCTTGGAATTTGACTCATAACGGTGAAAATGTTTTTGCGATTACCTATACTGGCTCAATTCTTAAACTAGGAGAGAGTGCTATAGAAGAACTTGTCAAAGACCTAGCACTCCCATTTGATATTGTGTATTCAAATAATAATTCATTTTTCGTTTCTGAACAAGTAGGAGTGGGCGTTTCAGGAAGAGTCAAAGAAATATCTCTTGAAGGAGAAGTAATCCAAACACTTCCTTTTGATTTTAAGAATCCTGAAGGTTTGGCAATAGATGACGATTCAAACATCTATATCAATGATACCGAAGCAGGAGAGATTTATCAGTACAGAAAAGAAGATGGAAGTCTAGCGTTAATCACAGATAAGTATGATTTACCAATCTGTATTACTGAAGGTGTAGATGGAAATATCTTGGTGAATACAAATCACAATAATGGTATATTACTGAATATTCAGATTTCTAAAAATAGTATAGAAACTATATTGGGAGGTTTTACTGAGTACAAAAATGGTATGAAATTAATTCCTAATCCTAGTAATGGACTTTTCCAGTTTACATTTACATTAGAAAAAACAGATTCTATTTCTATCAATCTTTATGATAACCATGGACGTATAGTGAAGAAATTAATAAGTCAGCAGTTGATGCAAAGAGGAAATCATGAACTTCAATTTAACCTAGCTGATTTGTCTCAAGGAATCTACCATTTAACATTAATTGGTCGAGAGTTTAATCATTCCACATCTTTAGTAATCGAATAAAAAGTACTTTTCTTTTTTTATTCAAAACCTACATAAGAGTCTTCATTCTTTTATGTAGGTTTTATTTTTATTTAAAAATTAAATGCGACACTGTTGCATATAATAAATAATCATTGTTACTTTACCAGTGTGAAAAGTGTAGCAAACATAGGAGTGAAGTTCTTCGTAGGGTTTTATATAGCCTTACCTTTCCTGTATATGTTACATGCCTTAGAACATCGTCATTTGCACCATGATGATGTCTCTCTTGAATTAGTTTTAGATCACAAAGACACAGACTGTGATCTTTGTGATCTTTTTTTCACGCGTGAATCAGGTATTGGTTCTCAAATTTTGAACATTATTGACGTCCTAGGTTGGGAGTCATTTGTTAATATTCATCGTATTTTTTTAAACAAGGGAGTATTCGTATTCAACCATTTACGAGGACCTCCCTTTGTTTAAATACTTCAGTATTGAATGGATTTTCGATAAGTACATGACAATAAATTACTATCTCATAATTAAATAAATTATCTGTTTAACAGCTAGAAAACAGACTAGGACCTGCTATCCTATATTTTAATAAGGATGAATACGAACAAATTAGTGGAATCTTATAGTTATAAGGTTCTGTTGGGCTTATGCGTGCTTTTCAGTGTCGCAATACAATCGCTATATGCCCAAGAACAGCAAACTAAAATCAGAGTAATCTCTACTGAAGATCAACTCCCTTTAGTAGGTGCGACAATTGTAACTGAAAATGCAAAGGGGAAAGGGTGGATTACAGATTTGAATGGTGAAGTAGTCATTGATATTCAAGAGAAAACTTTATTGATGATTTCATATCTAGGTCATCAGAGTATAAAAAAATGGGCGACTCCTTTTAAAACCCTAACGGTAAAACTAGAAGAGAACTTGAGTGACCTTGATGAGGTAGTTGTTACAGGAGCTTTCATTCCTACAACAGCTAGTAAGTCGTTATATCAAGTTAAAAAAATAGATTCAGATATCATTGAAGGGAAAGCAGCAGTAAATCTGAGCGATCTTTTACAAGGAGAATTGAATTTGAAAACCATTCAAGACGATGTACTGGGTACCCGAATTGTAATGCAAGGAATCTCTGGTCCTAATGTCAAAATGTTGATAGATGGAGTTCCTTTGGTTAATGGTGAAGGTGGAGAGTTTGACTTGAGTCAACTCAATTTGAATAGTGTTGAAAGAGTTGAAATTGTGGAAGGACCTTTGTCTGTGCAATACGGGACAAATGCTTTAGCTGGAACTATCAATATTATCTCTAAAAGTTATGAGAGTGAGGAGTATTTAGTAGCAAGTAATGCATATGTTGAAAGTGTTGGTCAATACAATGTAGATTTATCTTTGGCTAAAGGTTGGGAGAATTTTTCTGTAAGTGTAAATGGAGCCAGGAATCAGTTTAATGGATTTTCTTCTACAGGTGAGCGAAAACAAAACTGGAATCCTCGCACACAGTATATTACGGATATAAAGCTCAAAGCAAGATTGAAAAGGCTCAATATTACAGGTACTTACGGTCAGCTTTGGGAAAATGCAATAGGTCAAGGGAATGCGACTACTGCCTTCAATCAGCATACGAGTAAACTCTCAGAAATTGCAAGTGATAGCTATTACAATACGCAAAGGGTAAATGCTTCTTTGACGCTTGATGGAGCAATAACAGACAAGCAATACATCAATATTGTGAATGGAATATCTACCTACACAAGAGGATCGACTAGATATATTCAAGATGTAATTGATGATATGAAGTGGAAAAGTTCTAGACCAAGTGATCATGACACAACAACTTATTCGACGATCACATCAAGAGGAACTTATGTAATCGGAGATAATCAGAATGACGAAGGCGTTTTTCTGACAATGGGTTATGAGGTCAATATGAACCAAGCAGAAGGGGGGAGAATCAGTGAGAATGCAGAAAGTCATCTCAATGAATATGGATTGTTTTCAGCAATAGAAATTCCTATTGGTGAACATTTTAAAGTACAGCCTGCATTGAGGTTTATCCATAGTGATGGTTACGATACGAAGAAAATCAACTTCCTAAATGCAAATCTACCAATTCTACCATCATTGAATTTGATGTATGATTTTAATAAAAATCTAAAGGTACGTTTTGCATATGGAATGGGCTACCGTACTCCATCGGTTCGAGAACGTTATTATGAGTTTATAGATGCCAATCATTATATCGTAGGAAATACAGATTTATCGCCAGAATTGGGAAGTAATTTTAATACTTCACTGACTTGGACCAAAAAGATTTCTTCTTTAAAGCTAAGCTTAACACCTACTGTTTTCTTCTCGAAGATTGACAACAAAATAGAATTAGTACAGATTCTTGACCGGAATACTCTTCCAGAAGAAGTGCCTAAAAGTGTACCTGTTGCAAGGGTTTATGAGAATATCCCAAACTTTAAATCTTACGGTTTCAATCTAGCAGCTTCATTGAATTGGAGAAAAAGGTTAGAGTTGAATCCTGGAGTAAGTCTTTTAGCGCGTTCCGGGAGTGAAGCAGATGATAATTTCTATCAGAGTTATGAAGCCAACTTGAACGGAAGCTACAATTGGCACGAAAAAAATATAAGATTCAACATTTTCTATAAATACAATGGTAAAATGTCTGAGTTCTCTAAAAATGAAGATGGTAGTATAGGTGTCCTCACTTTGGACGACTACAACACTATGGATTTTACCATTTCAAAACTCTTCTTAAAGCAAAATATTACGCTAACAGCTGGAGCTAAAAACTTATTTGATATCACCGATATCGGCTTGGATGGAGATGGGAGTAAAGGTTTAGTTCTTCAGACAGGACGAGAGGCTTTTTATCCTATTAGCTGGGGACGTAGCTTTTTTATAAAAATTAATTATACGATTTCAAACTAGATTAGAAAGATGAACATTCAAAAATTTTCTTTAATCGCTTTATTATTTTCAGCTCTTTTTTTGACAAGCTGTGAGGATGAAGATACGAATACAAACCCTGACAATCCACCATTACTAGGTTCTACTTTAACCGCTGAAATGGGGAGTAATCTTGCATACCAAGTTTATGTAGACCTAAGTACAGGTGAAATGACAAAAGTTGCTACAAACTCATGGGATTTAGCTATCGAAAACTCAAATAAAAGAATTCGTACAAATACAGCTAAAAAAGTAAGTGCAGCTACTCCTGTAGAAGATAGTTTTGTAGATGTTTCTTCTGATGAAGGCTTACAGTATTTCTATGATGCAGAAGATGGAGATTTAGATAAAACAGCCTTAGCTGGTTGGGAAGAGAGCCGTCCTTACATCTTGGATTTAGGAATTGATGAAAATGGAAATGCTTTAGGTAAAATCAAATTTGAGATCGCTGCGGTTAATGATACACAAGTGACAATCAAGTTTGCTAGCCTAGATGGTTCAGATGAACAAGAAACAACTTTTGATTTAGATACAGATAAAGACTTTACATACTTTTCATTCATAAATAATAAGTCAGTAAGTGTTGCTCCTAAGAATTGGGATATTATGCTTTCTGCAGTAACAGTAAGAACAGGAGCTCCTTGTGCCGCTATGGGACCAGCAGCAGTTCCTGGTATAAACTGTGATATTTACAGATTGACTGCTTCTACAGTTAGTAATAATTATGCAGGTGTATCTGTTGCTAAAGATGATCCTTACGCTCACTTGGAAGTAAATGATGACCCTGAGTCAGAGCGTAATCAGTACGGAATTGAGGAAAGTAACTATGATGATTTAGTACTAGCAGATTACGATAAACTTTCACCAAGTTCTGCAGCAAATGCAATTGGTCGTTCATGGTTGTACATTTTGGCTCCACACAGCAGTGGAATTTTTAAAGTATATGACTTTGTAACGTATTTGGTGAAAGATGTAGATGGAAATCATTACAAACTCCGTTTCCTTGCTTATAAAGGTGGAGGTAATGCAGAAAATGGTTATCCAACATTCGAATACTCATCGCTTGAGGATTAAACTACAACAAACATATTTCAGTTCACTGCAAGGGTGGAGTTAATACTCCATCCTTTCTAAGTTTCTCTCTATTTATGAAATCAAAATTCTCGATCTGGAAAAAATTGGGCATAGGAGCATTTCTGATCATACTTATCGGATTTGCTTATTTTTATTATGCCAAAAATGTAAGTCCTACCAAAGTTGCTTTCATCAACTATCAAGGTTTTCAACTTTCAAGAATCAATAAATCGAACACTAATTCATGGATTCAGATCGATGAATTGAAACTCGATGAATTAGACAAAGCAAGAGATTACAAAGCTATTTTTCTTTTCGGAAGAGGCTTCCAGATGTCTCCCGAAGAAAAGCAACAACTCGAAAATGCGGGTTATAGTGGTGTGCATCTTTTTATGGAAGCTGCTACAAATCCAAATGTAGATGTGACCAATTTGAAAGGTTCTCATCTAGATATGATTACGGACTATTTCAAATTTGGAGGTACGCAAAACTACAATAGTATGCTTACCTATGTTCGTCAAAATTTGGACGGTAAAAAATGGTTTATAGAAACGCCAAAAGCACCTCAGCCAATTCCAAATGATGTATTTATTCATTTGGATGAAGATAAACTCTTCACAGAATTTCCTGCCTACGATACTTACCTAAAAGAAAATGGTTTTCACAAAGAGGGACAGCCAAAAGTGGCTCTGATCACTTCTGTACCCGGGCCATTTAATGCCAACAGAGATCATATTGATGATTTGATCGGAATGTTGGAACAAAGAAATTTAAATGTGTATACGATCAGTGCCGCCACAAAACGATTAGAGTTTTTGAAAGCGGTTGATCCCGATTTAGTGATCTTGATGCCTCATGGAAGACTCACACTTGGGCAATCAGAAGAGGCAATTGCTTGGCTGAAAGAGAAAAATATACCGATGCTTAGTCCATTGAGTGTATTCCAAGAATATGAAAAATGGGTAGATGATCCACAAGGTTTTGATGGCTCATTACTTTCGATGAGTGTGGTACTTCCAGAGCTAGATGGTGGAATTAATCCTTATGCAATCATTGCTCAATACAAAGATGAAAACGGTTATCTGAGCTTTCAAGTTGTTCCAGAACGATTACAAAAGTTTGGTGATATGGTGGAAGATTTTCTTCTGCTGAAAAAGAAAGAAAACAAGGAAAAAAAAGTAGCGATTTATTATTTCAAAGGTCCTGGTTTGAATTCGATGGTAGCCGCAAACATGGAAGTAGTTCCTTCACTTTTTAATACGCTTAAAGAGTTGAAAGCAAATGGCTACAAAGTTGACAATTTGCCCAATTCTTCTGATGAACTTTGGGAAATGATCAAAAAGCAAGGGGCGGTTTTAGGACCCTACGCCAAAGGTGCTTTTGATACGTATTTGAAAGAAGGAAATCCTGCTCTTGTCGATACAGATACGTATGAATCTTGGGTAGAAAAAGATCTCAAATCAGAAAGTTATCAAGCTGTAGTAGAAAAATATGGAAAAGCACCAGGTGAGTATTTATCAACTTCTGAAGGGGATAAAGACTATTTAGCTGTTGCCCGATTGGAATTTGGAAATGTAGCCCTTTTACCTCAACCTTTATCTGGAGTTGGGAAAGATACCTTCAAGTTGGTACACGGAGCTAAAGTAGCACCTCCACATCCTTACATTGCTTCCTATTTATGGACAAGAAATGAATTTAAAGCAGATGCTATTATTCATTTAGGAACTCATGGAAGTTTAGAATTTACTCCGGGTAAGCAAGTCGCACTTTCGGGATACGATTGGACAGATGCATTGATTGGTACAACGCCACATTTTTATATTTACACAATCAGTAATGTAGGCGAAGGAATCATCGCAAAGCGAAGAAGTTATGCAACCACTTTAAGTTATCTGACTCCTCCATTTATGGAATCAGAATTGACAGGGGATTTGAAAAAATTGAGCGATCAATTAAATACTTTTTCTCTGACAAAAGGCGCTGTAAAAGAGGAATACAAAAAAGGGATTACAAAACTAGCTCAGAAGCTAGAATTGCATAAAGATTTAGCACTTGACAGTGTCAATACTTTTTCTGAGGATGAACTGTTCAAACTTTCGAATTATGTAGAGGAAGTCAGAAATTCTAAAGTAACAGGTGGATTGTACACACTTGGTAATGCTTACAATCAAGATCAGAAGAAAAATACGGTCTTGTTAATGGCTTTAGATCCGATAGCATATAGTTTGGCAACATTGGATAAAATAGAAGGAAAAGTAAGTCAAAAACAATTGGATGATGCGCTTTTCTTTGATAGACAATACAGACAAAAAGCTAAAAAATTGATTGAAAAAGTTCTTTATCAAGGGCAGAATTCTACACAAGTTTTAGAGCAGTATATATCTAAAAGTGATTTAGAAAAAGCTAAGGCATGGGTGTTGAAAAACAAAGGAATGTCTGATGCAGAAATCATTAAAGGATTTATCGGAATGGGGACAAAGTCTGCGAAGAAAAAACATCCTCATGCGGCTAAAAAGAAGTCAAATCAAGTAGGTCAGAAGGAAATTGACGAATTGAAACGCTTAGTGATTGCGATTTCTCCATACCCAGAACGTAAAGATTTTATTCTCAATCTGAAATCTGATAAACAGTTCAAACAAAGCTCTGGAATTCTTGACCCTCAAACTTTAGAAAAAGCGAAGAAGATTGCGAAAGCAATTCCTGCTATGGCTAAAGCAATTGAAATAGGACAACAAGAAGATGTGTTCCGACTGCTCAAAATGATGCAAAAAGAACCTTTGCGTCAGATGACTTTCAAATTGATGGAAGATGAGAGTTTAGCAGAGCAAGTAGCACAAGAGAAAATCAAAAAAGAAGAGGAGTTACTCGCCCAATTTTCAGATGCTAAAAATGTACGTACGCTTCAGTATG
Organism: Sediminitomix flava; assembly: GCF_003149185.1. NCBI lineage: Bacteria > Pseudomonadati > Bacteroidota > Cytophagia > Cytophagales > Flammeovirgaceae > Sediminitomix > Sediminitomix flava. The sequence continues at coordinate 185,952 of NZ_QGDO01000003.1, forward strand.
TAAGTCCAAGAACAAAGCTTCCTTTTGAGCAAAAAGAAGTACTCATGGCACTTCCTAAAACGCTTAAGATGTATCAAAAGAATTGGGATTTTATTATTGAAAAGAATTCGGAAGCACTTTCAGTATATACTTCTAAAGAAGGATTTAAAGAACAACTTTCGTTAAGTATTGAGCGAATTGAATTGGTGATTTCAGAACTCAATCGTAAAGAAGCTGAATGGGTAAAAGCTGTTTTGGCTATCGAAGAGAATGTAAATAGCATTAAGCATTATGAGCAAAGTTTAGCCATTAGTACAGCTGCAGAGACGCAAGCAATTCTAAATGGTTTGAATGGTGGATATATCGCTCCATCTTCGGGAGGTGACCCAATCACGAATCCTGCAACGGTACCAACGGGTAGAAACTTGTATTCGATTGATGCGCAAAAAACACCTTCTCCAGAGGCTTGGAATGTTGGAAAAGATCTAGCTAAAAACTTATTGAGTACACATTTCAAAAAGCATGGTAAATATCCTCAAAAGATCAGTTTTACACTTTGGCCAGGAGATTTCATCGAAACAGAAGGAGCAATGGTTGCTCAAATATTTTATCTATTAGGAGTAGAACCTGTTCGTGATCCTTTCAAAAGAGTAATGGATATTCGTTTGATTCCTGAAAAAGAATTGGATAGACCTCGAATTGATGTAGTTGTGCAAACGGCAGGACAATTCCGTGATTTGGCAGCTTCTAGAATGTATTTGATCAATAAAGCTGTTGCGATGGCTGCTGAGGCAAAAGATACCCAAGAGAATTTTGTCAAAAAAGGAGTTTTAGATGCTGAAAGATATATGAAAGAAAATGGTCTTTCTCCAAAACAGGCCAGAGAATGGGCTACTCAACGTGTATTTGGAGGACAGAACAATACCTACGGAACAAATATCATGGGTATGGTAGAAGATGGAAGTGGTTGGAATGATGAAGCCGAGATTGCGGAAACTTACCTCAATAATATGGGCGCAATCTATGATAAAGGGGAGAATTGGGGCGCATTCCAAAAAGGTGTATTTGAAGCTGCTCTTCAAAATACTGAAGTTGTCGTTCAGCCAAGAGAAAGTAATACTTGGGGTGGTCTGAGCCTCGATCACGTATATGAATTTATGGGTGGACTGAGTATGGCTGTTAGGCATGTCACAGGAGAAGATCCAGATGCATATTTCAATGATTTTAGAAATCCTTCTAAAGCCAAAGTACAAGATTTGAAAGAAGCACTTTGGGTAGAAGCACGTTCGACCTTGTTGAATCCGAAATACATCAAAGAATACATGAAAGGTGGTGCTTCTTCTGCCGAATCTTTTGCCGAGACTTTCCGAAATACTTATGGTTGGAACGTAATGAAGCCAAAGGAAATTGATAATTCATTGTGGAATAATCTGTATGATGTTTATGTGGAAGATCAACTTAATCTGAATGTACAGGCGTTTTTCGAAAGAGAAAATCCTTATGCCTTAGAAGAAATGACAGCTGTAATGCTTGAGACAATTCGGAAGGGATATTGGAAAGCAAGTGAGCAGCAAATTGCAAAGCTTTCAGAATTACATACCGAACTTATTCAAAAGCATAATGCAGGATGTAGTGGATTTGTATGTGACAATACAAAACTGAAAAGCTTTATCTCTGAGCAGTTATCAGAAGAAAACCAACAAGCTTATGCTTCGGCATTAGAAAAAGTAAGAGAAGTACAGACAGAAGTGGAAGGAATGGTATTGGAGAAAGAAACATTGCAAGCTGATGAAACAAATGATCAGCCAAAGAATGCGGAAGAATCTTCCGATCAGACTATTCTTTTCCTACTTATCGGAATCGTGGCTGTAGTGATTTTTGTAGTAGCTGCAAAACGAGTGAAAAATGGCTAATCTTATCATTTTAGTCCAGTTTGCTTTTCTACTTGCTTTTACGACTTCGGTTGTACAAATGAGTTTATGGAAAATGAAATTACGTATGCTAGTAGCTTTACTACTAGCATGCATTTCTTATCTATCATTTGAATGGCTTCTGGATTTTAGTACCAAACAAATAGATCAATGGATTGGACAAAATATTCAGCTACTTTCAACGATTAGTATTGCAGAAGCAATGTTATTTTTTGCTTTTAGCATTCTTCAACTAAAGCAAGAATCTGGTTACAGGCTAAAGAAGGTTTTAAGGCTTATTCGTTTTTACCCAAGTATTCTTTTGCTAGGTGGAATTCTATATTTTCAAAGTAAAATTTTTTACAGTTTTGATGGTATTGAATACCAGTATCTAGCCCTAGCTTTCGGCTTATCGATATTCATCTCAATTGGCTTGATTCCAATGATGCTGAAGTATGCACATTTACCAAAGCAATTAAGAATTGAGTTGATCTACCTATTTCAAATTGCTCAGTTTTTCGCAGGAGTCTGTATGCTTATTTTGAGCCAATCTCAAAAGGAATTGGTCAAGATTAATGAATATGAATTAGCCCCTTTTATAGGCGTCTGTGTACTTACTGTCGTTCTTTTTATAGTGGGGTGGATTGGATACAAATTCAAGGATAAACTACAAACCAAATGGAAATTCTAAATCAAATATTATACTGGATCTCCACAGGACTGATGATTCCTGTAATGTTGATCTTATGTTTTTTCTTTATCAGAGCATTATTGGCTATCGGAGGATTTTACGGACTTTATCAGAAACAATTGAAGTCTAGAAAATTCTTGGATGAATATCTACTTCAAATTGAGCGAAAAGGTATAGAGCGTTCGGAACTAGAAGATGATACAATGATTTCTTCATTTGTAGAGAAATTGATCAACAGTAGGTCTGCTGTATTCAGAGATAAAGTTTTGGATGATTATGAAATTGAAATGTCAAGAAAATTGACAAGTTCAAAACGCATGTCAAAGTTAGGTCCTGTATTAGGACTTTTAGGAACATTGATACCCATGGGCCCAGCCTTGGTTGGTTTGGCTTCTGGAGATATTGGATCAATGGCTCAGAATATGCAAGTTGCTTTTTCTACTACGGTAGTGGGGTTGGTGGTAGGAGCGATTGGTTTCTTACTTACTGAAATCAAACAAGGATGGTTTGCTAAAGAACTTTCTAATCTTACTTACATCGCAGATTTAATCACAGAAGAAAATGAGAAGAAGAAAGAACAAATTCTTAACTGAAAGCACCGATGATCCTATTGCTTTGGTTGCCAATCTATTTGATGTATCCATGGTTTTTGCCGTAGCTCTGATGGTTGCATTAGTTACTCGTTTCAATATGACAGAAATCTTGACCCAAGAAGATTTTACAATGGTGAAAAACCCTGGGAAAGAGAATATGGAAATCATTACGAAAAAGGGGAAAGAAATCAATCGTTACAAACAGAATCAGACTAAGGGTAAATCAAATAAAAAAGGCAAACGTGTAGGTACAGCTTATGAGTTGGAAAGTGGTGAAATCATTTATGTACCCGAATAGAAATCATAAAATATGTCTAAGTCCAAATTAGAATAAAAACTAGTTTGGGCTTTTCTATTTATACTATATCTTTCTGTTTGTTTTTAAAGTAAACCAAGCGAATACTTCATCTTACTTTATGCTTATAGCGAGGTGAAAACTTTAATACTGATATATAACTCTATATGAATTAAACTATGTCTATAGCTAAAATAGGAATCATAACAGTTAGTGATAGGGCGAGTGCAGGCGTATATGAAGATCTAAGTGGCAAAGCCATCATCGATACACTCAATGAATATCTGACATCTGATTGGGAAGAAGTATATGAAGTGATTCCCGATGAGCAAGCGATTATAGAAAGCACAATCATTGATATGGTCGATAATCAAGATTGCTGTTTAGTAGTCACAACAGGGGGTACAGGTCCAGCGAAAAGAGATGTGACACCAGAAGCCACAGAAGCTGTTTGCGATCGAATGATGCCCGGTTTTGGAGAGTTGATGAGGGCAGAATCTTTAAAATTTGTGCCTACAGCCATTTTATCAAGACAAACGGCAGGCTTAAGAGCTAGCAGTTTGATCATAAATTTACCAGGAAAGCCAAAGTCAATACGAGAATGTTTGGATGCTGTTTTCCCAGCAGTACCTTATTGTATTGATCTTATGGAAGGACCTTATTTAGTTTGTAATGAAGAGGTCATCAAACCTTTCAGACCAAAGAAGAAGTAATGAAAAAGCTCAAATTAGTTAGGTACTAGTTTGAGCTTTTAATTTTATTGATCTGATTATAAAAATCATTACTACAACCCAGTTTTATCTAAAATGATTTTAGTAGAGTACTTGATCTCCTCTAGTACAATTTGGCTTTCAATATCACTGATATTATGGATGGAAGAGAGCTCGTTTACAAGAAAATTTCGGAACTCTTGAATGTTTGAAAACCGAACCTTAGCCAAGAAGTCAAAACTACCTGAAGTGTGGTAAAATTCTACAACCTCTTTTAGTTTTTCCATACGTTTTACAAACTCATTTCTTTTTTCGGAGTGGTGGTCTTTGATCGTGATATTGATAAAAACAGTAATACTTTTTCCAATTAAATCAGCATCTAGAAGGGCTACATACTGTTTAATAATTCCTGATTGTTGTAGTTTTTTTATCCGTTCGTAGATAGGGGTAGTCGTTAGCGCAAACTCCGAAGCCAATTCTTTAGCTGTGATCATGGCATTTTCTTGGAGTTTTTCAAGGATTCTGATATCAATATCGTCTAGTTTCATTTAAAATATATGTCAATTACTTATTTGGTAGTAATTATTACTAAAATAATATTGTTATGCAAATAAATTCACTTTTGTATCTGAAATTTGGGGCTAAAATGACTAAATGTTAATTGTAATTTAGAACTTCAAAATACAACCTAGTGTTTGTATGAGTCGAAGCCAATGAAGAATAAATATAGAGACTTAATAGAGCAGACCTTTGACTTTCCTCAAGCAGAGTTTCAGCTAGCTGACAATCAACTTCATTTCCATCATATTGATTTGAATGCACTTGTAAAGAAGTATGGAACACCCTTCAAGTTTTCATATTTACCTGTGATCGGTGAAAAGATTGATTTATGTAGACAGTGGTTTCAGAACGCATTTGAAGAGCATAATTATAAGGGGAAATACCATTATAGCTATTGCACAAAAAGTTCTCATTTTGATTTTGTACTTAAAGAATGTCTCAAAAAACAAGTAAACATTGAGACATCATCAGCTTTTGATATTGATATTATCATTTACCTTTTCAATCAAGGTTTACTCAATGATGATATCTATGTTTTATGTAATGGTTATAAGACAAAGGAGTATATACTCAAGATAGCAGAGCTAATTGATTTAGGTTTTCATAGAATCATACCCATCATTGATAGTTTTGACGAGTTTGAAATTTTAGATGAAATGATCGATACTCCTCTGGAAATTGGAATTCGAATTGCATCTGAAGAAGATCCTAAGTTTGAGTTTTATACTTCTAGACTCGGTATTGGCTATAAGGATATTGTTCCTTTCTTCAAAAAAAGATTGAAAGGGCATCCGAAGTTTAAAGTTTCAATGCTGCATTTCTTCGTGAATACAGGAATTAGAGATAATGCCTACTATTGGAACGAACTTCGAAAATTCATAAATGTTTACACAGATCTGATTAAGGCGGATGCCCCAATTTGTCATCTAGATATTGGAGGTGGATTTCCCATAAAAAACTCTCTTGCATTTGAGTTTGACTATCAGTACATGATTACTGAAATCGTTGCTCAGATTAAGCAAGAAGCAGAAAGTGTCGGAGCAGAACATCCTAATATTTTTACGGAGTTTGGTTCATTTACTGTCGCAGAATCTGGAGGAACAATTTATTCTGTAGTGAATCAGAAGAAACAGAATGACAAAGAGCAATGGAATATGATTGATAGCTCTTTTATGACGACACTGCCAGACACATGGGCTATAAATAAACGCTTTGTAATGCTGCCGATAAATAGGTGGGGAGATAAATACGAACGTGTTTTTTTGGGTGGAATGACTTGTGATAGTGATGATTATTACAACTCAGAACAGCATATCAATGCTATTTATCTGCCAGAATTTAAAATGAATGATCCACTTTATATTGGCTTTTTCAATACAGGGGCTTATCAAGAATCTATTTCAGGATATGGTGGAATTAAACACTGTTTGATTCCTTCTCCAAAGCATATCATTATTGATAAAGATGAAAATGGAGCGTTTACAGATTATGTGTATCGAGAAGAACAAACAAGCCAAGATATGTTACAGGTATTGGGTTACAGGTAACATCAGAGTTTTAGAATGTTTGATTTATAATCTGTTTTTATAATGAAAATCGGAGTCGACACCTATCGACTCCGATTTTTTTTTATGATCTAAAAAGTAAACAGGAATAAACCTAGTTGACTTGCAAGATCAATTGTTGACCTGTAGTGATTAAGCCAGGAATGTAAAAATCTAGCTTTCCGTTGAAGTTTGCTCCAGCAGGAATATTCCAAGTTGCTAACCACTGACGAGGAGCAGTTGGAGTTGTATAAATATTTTTCACGACTCCATTCATACGTAACGGTCCGTTATAAGTGAAAGAAGGACTGTTTACACTATTGGTGTAATTAGATGCGAAGTACAAGGTAACCTGTTTGGCAGTGCTATTCGGATTGTTCATTGCTAAAGTAATATCATAGCGGTGTCCGTAGTTTCCGTAGGTCTTATCGGCAGAGTCAGAAAGGCGTGTTACTGCTGGCGCATTCTGATCTTGTTGATACACTCCATTGTAAGCAAATTTACCACTTGTGTTCAATGCAAATCCTATGTAAGACTGCGAAGAAGGCAGCGAAATATCGGTACTACCTACCCATTCACTACTTTCATAAACACCTGCCTCACGTCCGTAAGCATTAGGGTTTGGAGAATAAATATCTCCATTAGCAGGTCCGCTCTGAGACTTGTTTATGGCATCTGTCAAACTACCCGTAGAGGTAACAACAGTATATACATAAGCACCAGCACTAGCAGTTACTTCAAATCTACCATCAATCATACTGTTATTGGCTACAGGGAGTCTCGCTATTTCATAAGCCTTGTATTTGTTGATGTTTACATTAGAGAAAGAGTAGCGTGGAGTGTTGTTTAGCCAATCTTTAGCGACATGAAAACTCTGACCTGTTCCAGCTCCTAAAAGAGGTTTTTCAGAGTTGGTGTACATAGAACCTTTACCCGAAACTGTAATAGCTGAATTATTCGGGTTAGTGACAAGTATGTGTACATACTTTTGACTTCCAGATTGGTTGATGTGGAAAAGGTAGATCGGAAATGTACCTGAAAGAGGTGTTGGAGCACCTCCACGAGTTGCATCTGTACGAGAGTTTTGCATGAGCCACCCCGTTCCTCTAAAAATTTCAGGGTTGTTACTTTTCCATACTTCTTTTTCTGTAGGTTGACCACCCAAATCTTCAAGCTGATCCAAAGGAACAATACTTGAAATAGAACCTGGTGTCCAATCTGCTTGAGTAACAGCAGACCTCAAATGACTACTCTGAGATGGGATTTGGTCATTGATTTCTTGTTGAAGTTGCGATTCTTCATGACAAGCACTCAATGAGAGTAAGCCAATCATCATTGAAATGGCAAGAGATGCTCTTTTCATCTTGTTATTGGTATAAGTTTTTAAATAAGTTACTTATAGTAAGGAGTTTATTAATTGTAATATGTACTCTTTTATGCTTTGTTATTTTTTAAGAGCATCATGTTGAGTGTTTATTATTTAAAGATTTTTAAGGTGAGAAATAGATAGTAGTTAAGGGGAAATTAAAAAATAAACCACCTTAGGTTACTTCCTAAGGTGGTTTAATACGTATATCAATGATAAATATATGCCCTAGTTTTAGACTCTTTCTTCGATCACTTCACTGGTAGAAAATTTATATCTCATGTTTCTGTAAACAGCGATATCTGTAATATCTTCTGGAGTGCCAAATGGTGTTGAACGGAAATTGACTGAAGTTCTGTAAGCTCCTTTTATAGGAAGCACACGATGCCAAGTATGACCATGTAAAAGGACAAGTGTTCCTTTTTTCGGAGTCAAAACTACTTGCTTATCGAGAGCTTCATCCGGTTTGCCAGAAGTAAGTTCTCCCATTTTATGTGAATTTGGGTAAACCAAGGTTTCCCCTCCAATCTCAGGTGTAATGTCGTGGGTATAGATGAGTCGATTTAGATTGAATTGTTTTGAGTTTTCGGGCGGACAATCTTGATGCCATGCCTGTCCTTTTGTTCCTTGTTTAGAGAACATAATCATACAGTAAAGAAGATTCCATTTATCCCCCAAAACCTGATTCGTAAGTTCATTAAGTCTTGGGTCGTTTTCGATCACTTGAAAGTCCAAAACACCTTCTCGAGCAGGGAACCATGGTACTACTTCTGTAGCTGATTTTTCAATGAATTCATCAGAATGATCCCAATCAGGAGTCATCCCGAAGTGGTCAATGATTTTTTGATTTAGTTGATCCATCAACTCATCTTCAAAAAAGTTTTCAATCACTAAATATCCTTCTTCCCAAAATTGTTGTGCATAAGCTGTTATATCCATTACTCTTAGTATATTTTATGGAGTTAGTAAAAAGTGAAAAAGAGTTCTTGTCAAAAAATTATAGAACTATGGAGTAGAAGTAAGTAAAATTAATTTCAAGTAGGTAGCTCCAAAAAAGAATGAAGTGTGTAAAATACGTTAATGAAGTAGTCGCGAAGTAGCTTAAGGTGTATACTTTGCTATATTTTTTTGTTTTTTGAGAATTGTTATAGCGCCTGAATAAGGTTTATTTTTTACCATATAAATGATTTATGAAAAAGATTAAATGGGGAATTATTGGTCCTGGAATTATTGCACATAGTTTTGCACAAGATTTTGCTCATGTTACTAAAGGAGAACTTGTGGCAGTTGCTTCTCGAAATGAAGAAAGAGCTAAAAAATTTGCTGATCAATATAAAATTCCGAAGGTTTATACCTCTTATGAATCGCTTTGTGAAGACCCAGAAATTGATGCGATTTATATTGCAACACCTCATAATTTTCATTACGATCAAACGCTTTTAGCTCTCCAATCAAACAAAGCCGTTTTATGTGAAAAACCCCTAACGCATATTGCTGAACAGACTGATGAGTTGATTGCTTTTGCAGAACAATCAGGTAATTATTTGATGGAGGGAATGTGGACTTATTTTTTACCTGTAATTCAGAAAGCGAAACAATGGGTAAAGGAAGGAAAAATAGGAAAAGTAAAGCATGTAAAATCTGAATTTGGTTATCCTGTTCCTTATGATACTTCAAGTAGATATTATGACCCAAAATTGGCAGGTGGAGCACTTTTGGATATGGGGGTATATAATGTAGCCATGGCTTGTTTCTTTTTTGATGGAAAAGAACCTTCAGATATTCATGTGGTAGCTCGTAAAGCAGAAAGTGGTGTAGATCACGATGTCACAACATTATTAGTTTATGAAGATGAGATTGCGAATTTGACGACAGCCTTTAGGTGTAAACTTCCCAACTCTTGTATCATTATAGGTGAGGAAGGTTATATCGAGATTCCAGATTTTTGGAGAGCAAAAGAATGTAGAAGGTATAAAATGGAAGACTGTGTAGAAGTCTTTGAAGATCATAGAAATGGGAATGGCTTTGAATTTGAGATAGAAGCTGTAAGTATTGATTTGTTAGAAGGTCGTAAGTCCTCTGAAGTCGTGCCTTGGGAAGTAAGTAAACATCTCCAAAGTGTGATGAAGAAGATTATGGAAAAGTTTGATTGATTTTTATCTCAGTATAGAATTTAAAAAAAAGAAAGGGTTTTAGTATCGCTAAAACCCTTTCACTTTTTATGATCTATTTTTTTATTAATTAGGTAGATTCTTTGACATCGAGTTTAGTTTCAAAAACTTTGATCTCATGAGGAAGTACTTCTTCCTCTTCTTCAATTTTTATTTCTTTGATCAACTGAGCTGCTGCGGCTCTTCCTATTTCAAAAGCAGGTTGTTCCATTGTTGTAATTCTAGGGGTAATGATATCGGTGATTGGGTCTCCAGCAAAACCAGTTACAGCAATATCATTTGGAACATTTAATCCTCTTTGTTGGAGTCTTTTGATCACTTCTACAGCCATATAATCATGCATACACATGATGACTTTAGGCGGATTTTCTTCCAAGAATACCTTACGAATAGCATCTCTTACGTCTAATGAAAGGCGTTCGCATTCGTAAACTTTAGCTTCAGATACTCTTTGCCCATAGTCACGTAAAGCTTGGATGTAACCTTCATATCTTTTTCGACTAATTTCAAGATTCATCGGACCACTGAAATAGGCAATATCATCATAGCCCTTTTCGAGCAAGTAAGCTGTCAGTTCGTAAGCCCCTTTAAAGTCATCTACAATTACTTGAGAAACATCAAGTCCTTCTGCTCCTCTGTCAAAAAGAACAACGGGTACGCCACTATCTTTAAGGTTAAGAATATGGTTATGATTTTGTGTTTCGCGAGATAGAGACATCAAAACACCCGCAGCTCTATTATTTCGTAAGATTTGCGACTGTTTGACTTCTTCTTCAAAGCTTTCATCAGATTGACAGATCATAATTGTATAACCACTCTTTTTTGCTTCAGATTGAATGCCTTCTAAAGCCGCAGCAAAGAAATGTTGCCTCGAAATCTCTGGAACAATTACACCTATAATACTACTTTTTTTACTGGCTAAGCCTGATGCTAATAAATTTGGTTGGTAGTTAAGTTCCTCAGCAAGAGCTTTTACTCTAGCCCGTGTTTTAGGATTTACATCAGGATGATCCTTCAGTGCTCTCGATACTGTTGATTTGGATACACCTAATTTGATGGAAAGGTCTGTGATAGTATAGTTTTTTTTTCTCATGTGTCCTGCAAATTCCCCTCTTGAAAAAATCTTATGTATGCTCAAAATTACACACAAAATATAGGCAATCCTTCCTGTTTTTGAAAATTGGAAACGGTTGCGAAACCGCTTTTTGATCTTGAGTTGGGTCACAAACCTTGATTATGTGTTTAGTCTACACTAGCATTGTAATGTCCACAGCGGACAAATAGAGTGAAACCATAAATTAACACGAATATGTATTTTCTGGGATATGACATTGGGACATCATCGGTAAAAGCGAGTATCATAGAGGCGGATACGGGTAAGTTGGAAGCATCGGCTTATTTTCCGAAAGAGGAACAACCTATTACGAGTCATCAGACCGCTTGGGCGGAGCAAGACCCAGAAATGTGGTGGAACTCATTGAAAGAAGCAACAAAAGAGCTTAGAGCTAAAGGGATAGATACAAAAAAAGTTATTGGTGTTGGTATTTCTTACCAAATGCATGGTTTGGTGGTAGTTGACGGTGAACTTCAACCTTTGCGTCCTTCTATAATTTGGTGTGACAGTCGAGCAGTCACACTTGGAGACAAGGCATTTAGGTCGTTAGGAGAAGAGTTGTGCCTTGAGCATTTGTTGAACTCACCGGGCAACTTCACTGCATCAAAACTAAAATGGGTCAAGGAAAATGAACCAAGTGTGTATGAGCAAATCTATAAGATCATGTTGCCAGGCGATTTCATAGCGATGCGCATGACTGGAGAAGTGAATACAACAATTAGTGGTTTGTCTGAAGGAATTCTTTGGGATTTTAAAGGCGAGCAACCAGCTCAGATTCTTTTAGAAGAATATGGAATTGACAAAGAATTGTTACCAGAATTATGTCCAACATTTGGTGAGCAAGGGAAAATTACGGCTACAATTGCTGAAGAGTTGGGTTTAGCTGAAGGTACAAAAATTACATATAGAGCTGGAGATCAACCTAACAATGCTTTATCACTTAATGTAATGAACCCAGGAGAAATAGCTGCAACTGCAGGAACTTCAGGAGTAATTTATGGCGTAAGTGATGAGTTGAAGTACGATCCTGCCTCTAGAGTAAATACATTTGCTCACGTTAATCATACAGAAGAAGAAAGACGTTTAGGTATTCTGTTATGTATTAATGGAACAGGCATTCAAAATAGTTGGTTAAAAAATGCAATGAGTAACCAATTAGGTTATGAAGCAATGAATACAGCTGCAGCTAGTGTGAACATTGGTTCTGAAGGGCTGCTAGCTTACCCTTTTGGAAATGGAGCTGAAAGAGTATTGGGAAATCAGTTAGTAGGCGGAAGTTTCCAAAATATCGACTTTAATAAACATACACAAGCACACCTTTGTAGAGCGGTTCAAGAAGGAATTGTATTCGCCTTCCGTTATGGTATTTCGATCATGCAAGAGATGGGCATGAATCCTACAGTAATTAGAGCTGGTAAGGCGAATATGTTCCAGAGCCCTGTATTTACAGCAACCTTGGCTGGGGTAACAGGTGCTCCAATTGAACTCTACGAAACAGATGGAAGTAGGGGAGCAGCAATGGGTGCAGCTTACGGTTTTGGTTATTTCGATTCATTTGATGAAGCCTTTAAATCTACGGATAAATTAGGCGTGATTGAGCCAGAAACAAACAAGTTAGAAGAGTACGAGAATGCTTATCAGCAATGGAAAATCAAGTTTGATGAGCTAGTCAAATAATTAAGAAAATAAAAAGTGATCAACTGACAACGGAAGCATTATTACAAGAAAAGGTGAAAGAGTTCTGTAATGCTATAAAAGATGTATGAGTGAGGTTGTTTGAGGTGTTTACTTCACTCTCATCTTTTCCGCTGAAGGTCACATAAGATATATAGAAGAAATTTTCACATTCATAAATCCATAAGAGCGATGAGCGTAGTATTAGGCAATCAAGAGTATTTCAAAGGTATTGAGAAAATTCAGTACGAAGGTCCAAATTCAAAAAATCCATTGGCATTCAGGTACTATGATGAAAACAGAGTAGTAGCTGGAAAAACAATGAAGGAGCACTTCAAGTTTGCTGGTGCGTACTGGCACAACATGTGTGGAGATGGTGGTGATCCATTCGGTGCAGCTACTCGTTTATTCCCATATGCTGACATTAAAGACCCTGTAGAGAAAGCAAAAGCTAAAATGGACTTTGCCTTCGAATTTTTCACAAAGCTAGGTTTACCTTATTACTGTTTCCATGATATTGATTTGGTAGATGAAGGGGCGAATGTATTGGATACAGAAAAGCGTTTGAGAGCAATTGTTGACTATGCAAAAGAAAAGCAATCAGCTTCAGGAATGAAATTGCTTTGGGGTACTTCAAACTTATTCTCGAATCCAAGATTCATGAATGGAGCGATGACTAATCCTGATTTCAATGTATTGGCATATGCTGGAGCTCATTTGAAAAATGCTTTGGATGCAACTATTGAATTGGGTGGAGAAAACTACGTATTTTGGGGTGGTCGTGAAGGTTACATGAGCCTTCTAAACACAGACATGAAGCGTGAAAAAGAGCATATGGCTCATATGCTTCACTTGGCGAAAGACTATGCACGTAAGCAAGGCTTTAAAGGTAACTTCTTTATTGAGCCTAAGCCAGCAGAGCCAAGTAAGCACCAATATGATTTCGATTCAGAAACTGTAATCGGTTTCTTGAGACAATATGATTTATTGGATGATTTCTACTTAAATCTAGAAGTCAACCATGCTACTTTGGCGGGGCACACTTTCCAACATGAATTACAAGTAGCTGTAGATGCAGGAAAACTAGGTAGTATAGATGCCAACCGTGGTGATTACCAAAACGGATGGGATACAGACCAATTCCCTACAAATGTCTATGAGTTAGTGGAAGCGATGCTTGTCATTTTACCTGGTGGTGGATTCCAAGGTGGTGGAGTTAACTTCGATGCAAAAGTAAGAAGAAACTCAACTGACTTAGTAGACATGTTCTATGCACACATTGGTGGTATGGACAACTTTGCTAGAGCTCTACTGATTGCAAATGATATCTTAGAAAATTCTGAGTATAACCAAATCAGAACTGATCGTTACGCTTCATTCGATAGTGGATTAGGTCAACAGTTTGAAGAGGGTATTTTGAAGTTGGAAGACCTGTATTATCATGCTGTTGAAAATGGTGAGCCTGCAAGAATCAGTGGAAGACAAGAGTACTTAGAGAACTTGATTAACATGTACATGAGATAAGCTTTATAAATGTGTTGATTATTTGAAATCTTAGTAGAGGCAAGCACTAACATTGTTTATGACTTGTCTCTACAAAACACATTCACGCTTCCATTAAGAAAACTGCTACAAATAACCATTTTAAACCAAAGACAATGAAATTTTTTATTGATACAGCAAACCTTGAAGAAATCCAAGCAGCTTATGATTTAGGTGTATTGGATGGTGTTACGACCAATCCTTCACTAATGGCAAAAGAAGGTATTGCAGGTGAAGAAAATGTAATGGCACATTATAAAGCAATCTGCGATATCGTAGATGATAAAGTAAGTGCTGAAATTATTTCAACTACTTATGAAAAAATGATTGAAGAAGGAGAAAGATTAGCTGCAATCGACCCTAAGATCGTGTTGAAGTTACCAATGATCAAAGACGGTGTGAAAGCTATCCGTTATTTCTCAAACAAAGGAATTCGTACAAATTGTACATTGATTTTTTCAGCAGGGCAAGCATTATTAGCTGCAAAAGCAGGAGCAACTTACGTATCTCCTTTCTTAGGTAGGTTGGACGATATTAGTATGTCTGGTGTTGATTTGATCGCAGATATCAAGACGATCTTTGATAATTATGATCTTGGTACTGAAATTTTATGTGCATCGATCAGACATCCAATGCACTTGTTAGACTGTGCTAAACTTGGCGCTGAAGTTTCAACTTCTCCTCTAAAAGTATTCTTACAGTTATTAAACCACCCACTTACAGACAGTGGTTTGGAGAAATTCTTGACAGACCATGCAAAAGTAAATGCTGAAGTCGCACAAGAGGCATAAGAATTAGGTTTTTGTGCTAAGATATAAGAACATGAGTTCGTTTTTATTTTTAAAATCTCTTGCATTGTGGAGACTGTGTTTCTTATTCAAATTGTAGTGTTCATTTCTTTCCTTGATGAAAGAAACGAACCAAAGAAAATCAAGCCACATAAAAAACGGTCAGTCCACTAGCTTTCGCTTCTCCGCTTTTGTGGCAAACAACCCACTAATACGCATAAGTGAGCTGCTTGTCCCATCGTGCGGAGCTAGGGTAGATTTATGGGGAGGACGATTGAATGGGACTTGACTTTTTTTGCTTCGTTTTTTGTGTCAAGACAAAAAATGAAGGCTACAATAATGTCAAAGGACTACTGAGTCCACTGTGTAAGGATATTTTTAATGGAAAGCAAAACACATTAAATATGTCTTAGTTCTTAAGATTTTCATTTTCATATTTTGGGGCAAGGCGGTGATGGATAAATTGATCACCGTCTTCTTTTTTTCAAATACCTTGACTTTTCGATCATCATGGAAAATAATATTCTACAAGATATAAATGTATCAGAGCTAGCAGCGAATAACATCCGTATTCTGTCTGCGGCAATGGTTGAGCAAGCAAAATCAGGACACCCAGGAGGTGCAATGGGAGGAGCTGATTTTATACATGTGCTCTACAGCGAATTTTTGAAGTTTGATCCGAAAGACCCTACATGGAATAACAGAGATCGTTTCTTCCTAGACCCAGGTCATATGTCTCCAATGCTTTACAGTGTGTTGGCATTGCAAGGGAAATATACTTTAGAGGAATTAAAGAACTTCAGACAATGGGGAAGCCCTACTCCAGGACACCCAGAGGTAGATGTCGAAAGAGGTGTGGAAAACACTTCTGGTCCTTTAGGGCAAGGACATGCTATGGCTGTTGGAGCAGCAATTGCAGAACGTTTCTTGGCGGCTAAGTTTGGTGAGTGGACAGCACATAAAACGTATGCTTATATTTCTGATGGAGGTATTCAAGAAGAAATCTCTCAAGGAGCGGGGCGAATAGCTGGTTTCTTAGGTTTGAGCAATTTGATTATGTTCTATGATGCAAACCAAATTCAGCTTTCGACTACCGTAGAGGAGGTAACGAGTGAAGACACAAAGGCAAAATATGAGTCTTGGGGATGGAGCGTGATTGAGATAGATGGAAATGACCATGCTCAAATTCGTCAAGCACTTTATGATGCACATGCAGAAGAAAGCAAACCAACACTAATTATTGGTAACACCGTAATGGGTAAAGGAGCTGTTGGTGCTGAAGGCGAATCTTATGAAGCTAAAACTTCTACTCATGGGCAGCCTCTTACAAATGCGGGTGCATCTTTTGCCAAGACAGTTGAAAACTTGGGTGGAGATCCTGAAAATCCATTCCGAATTTTTCCTGAAGTAGCAGAGCTTTATGCAGAGGTGAATACTTACAATCAAACGTATGTACAAAGCAGAAAAGCAACAGAAACTTCATGGGCTGAAGAGCATCCAGATTTAGCATTGAAATTGGATGATTTCTTCAAAATGAATACCATCGAGAATGTTGATTTTGCAAGTATCGTACAAAAAGAAAATGTAGCAACTAGAGCAGCTTCATCGGCTGTGTTGGCCACATTTGCAGAGAAAGTAGAAAACATGATTGTGTCTTCAGCAGATTTGAGTAACTCAGATAAAACAGATGGGTTCTTGAAGAAAACGACAACAATCACAAAAGATAATTATGGAGGCGCATTCCTTCAAGCAGGGGTATCTGAGCTTACAATGGCTTGTTTGGCAAATGGTATGGCACTTCATGGAGGTGTAATTCCTGTAGTCGGAACATTCTTTGTATTCTCTGATTATATGAAGCCTGCATACCGTCTTTCTGCTTTGATGGAGCTTCCGGTGAAGTATGTATGGACTCACGATGCATTCCGTGTGGGTGAAGACGGACCTACTCATCAGCCAATCGAGCATGAAGCGCAAATCCGTTTGATGGAACGTTTACAAAACCATCATGGAGAAAACTCGATGTTGGCACTTCGTCCTTCTGATGCAGAAGAGACAACAGTAGCTTGGGAAATGGCACTTAAAAATACAGCTACGCCTTCTGCTCTGATTCTTTCGAGACAAAATATCAAGAATCTTCCAGTAGTTGAGGGTACTCGTTGTGAGGCAGCTCAAGGAGCTAGAAAAGGAGCATATGTAGTTACTGATGTAGAAAACCCAGATATCCTATTGCTAGGAAGTGGTTCTGAAGTAGCTACGTTGGTAGCGGGTGCTGAATTATTGACAGAGTATAAAGTGAAAATTGTAGCAGTTCCTTCAGAAGGACTGTTCAGAAAGCAAGACAAAGCTTATCAAGCAGAAGTATTGCCAGCAGGAGTGCCAAAATTGGGACTTACAGCCGGTTTGCCAGTAACCCTTTTAGAGTTGGTAGGAGAGAATGGAAAAGTTTGTGGTCTGGATCACTTCGGGTACTCTGCTCCAGCAGGAGTACTTGATGAGAAGTTTGGATTTACCGCAGCACATGTTGCCAATGAAGTTAGAACATTTCTAAGTGAGTAATATATAACTTGAAATTGTTAAGAGGCGAAGGCCTCAGTCATGATTATGAGATACCGCCTGTCATTTTGATAGGCGGTATTTTTTCTCATAATATTTTATCCCTAAAAAACTTTTCTCGTATGATATTCCTCAAAAAAAATAGAAGATTACTTTCAATATTCTTTTTTCTTAATAGTTACCTCCTAGCATTTAATTTATTCGGACAATCCAATTTGTCAGAAACGGCACATAAAGATAGAATCATGTGGTATGCAGGAGATTGGGTAAGTTCCGTCTCTTCAAATTCGGATAGTATAGCTGAAAAACCAGAGTTAAGAGTAAGTTGCCGTCCAACAATGAATAACCAATCGTTGCAGGTTGAAGTCTTTCAAATGCAAGATGGTGTTTATAAAAATATTGTCTCAGAACAGTTGAGTTATGATCAGAAATCTGACTCTCTTTTTGCCTTAGGGCAAAACGGTGAGGGGGTGTTGTTTTTAGGAAAAGGAACATTCTCAAATCATAAAAATGGCTGGGATATGCTTGATATTGATATGAGTGGAAAGCCATTTATGACCGCTAAATTTACCTTTAATAATTTCACTGATTTATCTATTGAAGGTTTTGACCCTTCTGAAAAATCACTTTGGAAAGTGAAGTATATCAAACAGAATTCTAAGAGGAAAAATATCGGAATACAGTTGGTTTCTGTTCATGAAGATATGCTGAAAGATCCAGAAGGAACATTAAAACAATTGGGGCGAATGGGCTATAGTTTTGTAGAGACTTTTGTCTACTCAGATGGGCTTTTCTATGGAATGAAAGCTCAAGAATTTAAAGCCTCAGTCGAAAAGCAAGGAATGAAGTTTTTGGGTTCAATGACTTTCTATGATTTACCTCAAAAAGGAAAATGGGAAGAGGCTATGAAGTGGTGGCAAAATTGTATTGCAGATCATAAAAAAGCAGGTGTGGAATATCTTTCTACCTCAAATCATCAGCTAAAGCAAGTCCGTTCGGAAGAAGAATTGGAAGCTTATTGTAAGTACTATAATGCCGTTGGGAAACTCTGTAAAGAAAACGGTCTGACTTTCGTTTATCATAATCACGCCGATGAATTTCTTGAGGTGAATGGTAAGCCTATTTACGACTACTTTTTAGCCCATACAAATCCCGAATATGTATCATTTCAATCGGACTTATATTGGATGTATAAGGGAGGAGTAGATCCAAAAGATTATTTTGAGAAATACCCGAAACGTTTTGTGAGCTGGCATATGAAGGACGAAAAAGAATTGGGAGAAAGTGGAAAGATTGATTTTAAAGAACTGATCAAGTTAAAAGAATTAGCAGGCTTACAATATTTGGTTGCAGAAGTAGAAGACTATTCTTATCCGCCTTTATTTAGTGTGAATTTGGCATGGAGATATATTTTTTATGACTTATTAGATGAAATCAGCCAATGAGATCTATCCACAAATTTTTGATTCTAACTCTATTACTTATGTCTTTTACTGAAGAAGCTCCAGCGCAAAATCAATTTAAGGTATTGCTTTTTATACATCATGATGATTGGCACTCAGACTGTATTCCTGTAGCTGTTGAAGCGTTTCAGGACATGGCTCAGAAAAATCAATTTGCTTTCCGATGGACTCAACGCCCAAATGAGCTTCCAACATTGTTGCCACAGTGTGATGTTGTTATTTTTCTGAATACCAATACTGACTTTATGGATAGCTCACAAGTAGAGGCATTGCAAGAGTTTATTCACAAAGGAGGTGGTTTTGTAGGGATTCATGGTGCATCGGCATCCATAAAACGAAATGAATGGTATGATAAATTAGTAGGTGGTGTTTTTGTAGATCATCCGAAATTGCAAGCAGGAGTAGTTCATAATGTGGGCGATTTTCCTGCTACTTGGCATTTGCCTCAGAAGTGGCTTTGGAGTGATGAATGGTATAATTTCTCTCATATTGATGTGAGCAAACTCAATGTGATCCTTACCGTAGATGAATCTACTTATGATTATACACTTGGCTATGATGAAATCCCTTTGAAAGGCATGGGAAAAGACCATCCTGTGGCTTGGTCTCATCATTTTGAAGGTGGAAGTGTTTTTTATACTTCATTGGGGCACAAACCCGAAGTTTACAAAGATGAAAACTTCTTAAAACACATCTTTGGAGGGATATATTGGGCAAGTAAAAAAGTGAAAAATATAGAATCTAAATAGGTCTTTAAATGGAATGTAGCTAAATATCAATATATAAGTGTTTTTTTGACTTATATTCTTGCTTAGCTACTTCCTAGACCATATTTATTTATGTAAATTAGTCCAATAATACATCATGCTTTTTGGGACTTGAAAGTGAAGAATGAAGACTAACCATCAATTTTTTAAAGGATTTCAATATCTATTTTTAATCACCTTTTTATTTGGCCAAAACCTTCTTTGTGCACAGCATAACGATTTCCAACATTTTATTTCTTTTGAAGAAAATATAGCGAATCGTCCGATCAATTCTTTTCAAGAAGATCATTTGGGTTATTTGTGGATTGGCTCTTATGGTGGCGGACTTTACCGTTTTGACGGACATAATTATGATGCTTTTCATTTCGATTGGCAAGATTCAACGTCTTTGAGTAGCAATTTTGTTCAAGCCATTTTTGAAGACAGCCAGCAAAGGCTATGGGTAGGAACAGAAAAAGGATTGAATTTGTATCAGAAAACAGCGCGTAACTTCCAACGAATAGAACTTTCCTTTCAAGGATTCCCAGTCTCAGTCGCTTGTATTTCGGAAGATTCTGATCACCAAATTTTAATAGGAACACATAGTTTTGGTTTGGTAAAAATCAATCCCGAAACTTTTGAGATTCAAAGAATTTGGAAGCCTGAAGGAAGTGACAAATCAGACCCGAATGTATATGATATTGTTTTCGATAAAGACGAAACTGCATTTTTAGCTACAAATCAAGGCTTATTAAAATATTCCAAAGACTACGAACATTTGTATTATCCGTCTTTTGCCATGAATCATTCTGAGCTAGTACATCAAGCTTTAGAGTCTATTTATTTGGATAAAGAAGGCAAATTGTGGTTAGGGACTTTTGAGAATGGGCTGTACCAAGTTAAGCTGAGTCAGCATACAGGAAAGCCGTTGGTTACATTGAAACATTTTGATTTGACCAGTAACCGAGTGATGGATATTGCAGAAACGGAAGGCGATGGACTTTGGTTTGCTACAGAAAATGATGGACTATTTCTTTTCCCTAAAGGAAAAAAAGAAGCTATCCAACTTAAGAAAAATGTCTTACAAAATGCTTCTTTAGAGTCAAACTCAATTTGGGCTTTATATACTTCTGCTCACGATCAACTCTGGTTGGGCTATTATGATTATGGAATAGGATTGTTTGATCCTAATTACTATAAATTTGATAAGATTCAGCATAATCCGATTCATTCGAATTCATTGAAGTCAGCCTCTGTGAATGCCTTGGTTGCTCAAGGAAAAAATGTACTTTGGATTGGTATGGATGGTGGTGGAATTGATAAATATATGATCAATCAGAATCGTTTTGAACATATCAATTCACAAGACCAAACATACATTTCTGGACTGACCAATGATGCTGTTCAAGGTTTATTCTTAGATAGTAAAGAAAACTTATGGGTAGCGTGTTGGGATGGAGGCATTTTTTTCTTAGCCAAAGGAAGTCGGAATTTCATTCATTATAATCATGAAAATACCAATGGTGCTTTAGCGAGTAATAAAGTGATTGGTTTTGATGAGGATAAAGAAGGAACAATTTGGATAGCAACTTTTAGAGCTGGTTTACATTCATATTCTTATGAAAAAAATGCTTTTACACATCACCAAGAAAAGGAAATACGAAGACATCAGATTGACGTAAGTGATGTCCGAAAAGTCTTGGTAGCCCATGATCATAAAATTTGGATAGGCACGACAAATGGACTTTTTCTGATGGATAAAAACGGAGATGATTTCAATATTCGATCTTTCCGAGATGCCGAGAAATTTAAGCCTCATCATCCAAATTTTGATTATGTACTTACACTTTTTGAAGATGCTTCTCACCGTATTTGGGTAGGAACAGACGGGGCAGGGCTTTATTGTTATGACCCTAAATCTGATGCATTTATTTGGTATAACAAGAGTAAGGGGCTAGAGCAAGATATCGTTTGTGGTATTACAGCATCTGAAGATGGGAAATTATGGATCACAGGGAAGTCTGGCGTGTCATTGCTCAATCCAGAAACAGGAGAAGTGAGTAACTTTGGATTGAATGACGGACTTTTTTCTAAAAGCTTCAATTACAATGCAATTCTTCATTCCGATGTACAGAAGAAAGTCTATTTAGGAAACCTTAAAGGGCTAAATATTGTCAAGCCAAGAGCCGTCAATCAGATGAATTCTAAGGTGGTTTCTTACCTAAAAGATTTAAGGATTTATAATCGAATTACTTTACCTCAGCAAGAAAATTCGCCACTGTCAGATGATATCTCTGAGACGGAAAATATTACTCTAAATCATGAACAGAATGTTTTTACCATAGATTTTACGGCCATAGATTTCACAAACCCAGACCGATTCAAGTTTGCATACTATTTGGAAGGTTTGGAAAATGAATGGAATTATGTGAGTAATCAACGAAGTGCAACTTACACCACTTTGGAAAGGGGGGATTATATTTTCCATTTGAAAGCTCTAAACGGTGATGGCGAATGGTCAGAAGGAAAAACATTAAAAATCAAAGTTTTACCACCATGGTACCGAAGTAATTGGGCAATTCTGACTTATGTGATTTCACTGCTGTTGGTTGTTATTGGACTTTCTTATTTATTTCAAATGCGATTTAGAGAGCAAGAAGAACTAATGCGTGAAAGAGAAAAGTTTAAACAAGAGGAAGAACTTCATCAGCGAAAACTTCAATTTTTTACAAATATCTCTCATGAGTTCAGAACACCTCTGACCTTGATCTTAAATCCTTTGAATGATTTGGTGATCAATAAGCAAGTTCCGACAGGAGTTTTCTCAAAATTTCAGACGATTCAACGAAATGCACAGCGTTTGGAGCGTCTGATTAATGAATTGATGGATTTCCGCAAGTTGAATTCTAATAAAATGAAACTAGAGAAATCAGATATTCAGATGATGGATATTGTGAGTGAGGTCAGTTCTCATTTTGAAGAAGAATCGAAAAGCCGTAAAATAAATCTGTTGGTGCCTACACCTCAAGATAGTCCTGTTCAAGTAGACCGAGGAATGGTCGAGAAAATTCTGTTTAACCTTTTATCAAATGCTTTTAAACTGACACCCGATGGTGGGCAAATCAGCATTTCTATTGCTGAACAACAAAAGGAAGAAGAAGGATTGACGAAGAACTATCTCAAACTTTCTGTAGCAGATACTGGGCCTGGTATTTCAGCAAAAGACGTAACGCATATTTTTGAACGCTTCTACCAAGTAGAACATCAAAATAAGTGGTATTACAGCGGTACAGGTATTGGTTTGGAAGTGGTCAAAAGCTTTATGGAACTTCATGAAGGAAGTGTAGAAGTGGAAAGTGAATTAGGGAAAGGAACGGTCTTTCATTTGTATTTCCCGTTGTCTTTTAATGCAGAATATATTCAAAATACTTTAGTGGAAGTACATGAAGTAGAAAATAAACATATAGACTTTACTCCAATCTATAATTTTTCAGAAAATATAGAAGAAGATCGGAAAGCAACAGTACTGATTGTAGAAGACAACTACGAACTCAGAACCTATTTGAAAACTGAACTTGCGTCTATTTATAAAATAATTCTGGCCAAAAATGGAGCAGAAGGAGTTGAAAAAGCACAAAAACATACTCCCGATCTGATCATTACAGATTTGATGATGCCCGAAATGGATGGATTTGAACTTTGTGAAAAAGTAAAGAAAAATCTTAAAACAAGTCATATTCCATTGCTAATGCTTACTGCAAAAACAGCTCTGAAAGATCGGATCAGAGGAATTGATTTAGGTGCTGATGCTTACTTAAGCAAGCCTTTTGATATCATTCACTTGAAAGTCCAACTCAAGCAATTATTACATTCTCGTCAGATATTATTTGAGAAATTCTTGGGAGGTTTTAGCGAAAAAGAAAAACTAGAAAATACCACAACAGCTGACAAAGATTTCTTAAGCCAAGTCATGAAATTGGTTTATGAAAAAATAAGTGACCCAGAGTTATCGGTGGAAGTCATTGCCGAAGGAGTATACTTAAGCAGGAGTCAGTTATACCGTAAAGTGAAGGCATTAGCAGGTGTTTCTGCTACTGAGTTTATTCGCCGAATACGTTTAGAAGAAGCCAAAAAACAGATTCAAGCAGGAAATACGAATATTAGTGATGTAGGCTATAAAGTTGGTTTTTCATCCCCTTCTTATTTTTCGAAATGTTATAAAGAATACTTTGGGATTTTGCCAAGTGATGAAGGAAAGGTAGTTTCAGATAAAAAAATGTGAAGTGACTGTAATGACAAATCAGTCTCTTAAATTTTAAAAAGAAATCTATAACATGAAAAAAGTATTGCTTATCGTTTACTTTTTTACTTTTTCCTCATGCTTATCTACTGATCAAAAGAGTTTTGATGAGAGAGAATTTCTTTATCATTTAAACATAGTGAAAGAACATTATAATTTTGAAAATGGTAAAAAATGGGTGACTGATGAAGAAATTAAAGAGTATAAAAAAAGTTTGTACTACCTCCATAATCTAACAGGCATAAAACCAAATGTAGTCTATTCACTTAACGGTTTACCTTATCGGACTATAGAGAATTTAAATAATGATTTAAAAAGTTGGGAGAATTGGTATGAAATAAATTCATCTGAGAAGAGGTAAGTTATAAAACTTTATTTAGTAAAGTATTTCCCCTCCTCCTTATGAGTCTTGTATGAGGAAATGGAAATCATACAAAACACTGTTTGAAGAGTTAGCGTAGCGATCTTCAAACTGGAATATGAAAAAAGAGTCTTCAGACTCAATATAAAAAAACAGTTTAATTCGAGTAAGTGAAAATAAGCTTTCCGATTATATTCATTTCTCTATTTGTAGATAGTTTCCCAAAACGCTACGAATAGAAAAATTTTACTTTCCAGGAATAAATACTTTTACACTCCTACAAGTTTAGCTCCATTGGAGAAGAAGAAAACGGAGTTTAGTATATCTCAAGATTTCTGAATGTTTTCAATCCCTAATTTTATACACACTCACACTTTTTTACTAGAAGAAATGTAGCCCATGCTTTGCTACACTTTTAGATTTTTTAAATAATGAATAAAAATATCTTGTCAGTGGTGCAAATGATGATGCATTGCATGAAACATATCGTGCAATAATGCGAAAACCACCTCAAATGCGTCAATAATACACTTTCGTGAACGATTCGTTATAGGTGTCAATCGTACGTTTATGTAGCTTGCTCTTGCAAAGAACGAAAACGAGAAAGCCATGAAGAAGCCAACGATCTCTAAAAAGGTGATCATCATTGAGACCTTACTGATCACCTTGTTGATAGTTTTGATCATTGCAATTGTCCGATTTGTATAAAAAGTAAACGACTGACATATGAAACATTTTTTTAAACCTAAAAAGATATTTTTCTTAGCGCTTATCACGATTGTGGTGGCAGGTTCTGCATATACTTTTAATAAGGATGTAGAAAATGAATTGACACCAGAAATGAGAGCTAGACAATTGGTAAGTCAGATGACACTCCAAGAGAAAGTTTCTCAAATGAAATATGATGCGCCAGCCATCGAACGCCTAAATGTTCCTGCTTATAATTGGTGGAATGAATGTTTGCATGGAGTAGGTAGAGCAGGAGAAGCAACGGTTTTTCCGCAAGCAATCGGGATGGGGGCTTCTTGGGATACTACGCTTATATTTGAGGCTGCAACAGCCATTTCAGATGAGGCTAGAGCAAAGCACCATAGATTTATTAAAGAAGGAAAAAGAGGAATCTATCAAGGTTTAACTTTCTGGACGCCCAATATCAATATTTTCAGAGATCCGAGATGGGGACGTGGACAAGAAACTTATGGCGAAGACCCATTTTTGACCTCAAGAATTGGAGTGAATTTTATTAATGGCCTTCAAGGGGATAGAGATGATTATTTGAAAGTGGTAGCAACAGCAAAACACTTTGCCGTGCACTCGGGGCCAGAAAAGTCAAGACACGAAGATAATTATATCACTACAGATAAAGACTTGCACGAAACTTATTTACCTGCTTTTGAGGCTGCAATTATTGAAGCCAATGTAGCGTCGGTGATGTGTGCATATAATAGACATAACGATCAAGCATGTTGTGGAAGTAATCTTTTGCTAGATTCGATCTTAAGACAAGATTGGGCTTTTGATGGATACGTAGTTTCAGATTGTTGGGCCATCAATGATTTCTATTTTCCAAACCGTCATGGCGTTTCTTCAGATGGAAAAGAAGCATCTGCTTTGGCCGTGAAAACAGGAACAGACTTGAACTGTGGAAACACTTATGATCCACATTTGGCCGAAGCTGTTCTTGAGAAAATAATTGATGAAGAAGAGCTAGATATTGCACTTACACGATTATTTACGGCTCGTTTCAAACTGGGAATGTTTGATGATGAAAAAGAAGTATTTTGGGCACAAATTCCTTACGATGTAGTAACAAGTGAAAAGCATTACGCTTTGTCTGAGCAAATGTCTAAAGAGTCGATGGTATTGTTGAAAAATGAAAATAAGCATTTGCCACTTTCTAAAGACTTGAAAAAAGTAGCTGTTATTGGTCCTAACGCACACTCAAAGCAGGCTTTACTAGGGAATTATCATGGTACGCCAAAAACATATATTACACCACTAGAAGCGATTAAAACCAAATTACCAAATGCAGAAGTGGTATATGAAAGAGGAACTGAGATTGCAGAAGGTTGGCCATTACTAACCCCAATTCCTGCTGAAAACTTGAATTGTAAAGGTCAGAAAGGATTAAAAGGAAGTTATTTTACAAATGATAATTGGAACGGAGAACCTGCTTTTGTTCGCCAAGATGAAATAGTAGATTTTGTTTGGATTGAAAGACCAATTGAAGGGCATTTATCAGATACAATGACGGTCAGATGGGAAGGAGAAATAGTGGCACCTAAAGCAGGAAGTTACCGTATTGGACTAAGAGCTTGTAACTCTGGTAAACTTCATTTGAATGGAGAACAAGTATTTGAATTTTCGGATGATCACCAGCCTCAAATGAAATATTATGATATGAATTTGAAGGAAGGAGAAAAGGTAGCCGTTCAAGTTGACTATTACAATTTCCATGCAGACCCACAAGTTCAATTGCTTTGGGGTAGAATGGATGAAGACTTACTCGCTCCTGCCGTAAAGGCAGCAAAAGAAGCAGATGCAGTGATCTTGTGTCTTGGTTTAAGTCCAGATATTGAAGGAGAGGAAATGCCTGTTCTTTTGGAGGGCTTTGACAAAGGAGACCGTTCTGATATTAGATTACCGAAACCTCAGAGAGAGTTACTTCAGGAAATCATGAAAACAGGAAAATCTGTGACATTGGTACTCATGAATGGTAGTGCTTTGGCGGTGAATTATGCGGCTGAAAACGTACCCGCAATTTTGGAGGCTTGGTATCCGGGGCAATTTGGAGGAAAAGCGATCGCAGACGTATTATTTGGAGATTACAATCCGGCAGGTCGTTTGCCAGTCACATTCTATAAGTCCGTAGATGATTTGCCACATTTCAAATCATATGACATGACGAATAGAACGTATAAATACTTCAAGGGAGAACCTTTATTCCCATTCGGTCATGGTCTAAGTTATACGACATTCAAATATTCTGAATTGAATCTTCCTAAAATGCTAGAAGCAGGCAAAAAGGTAAATGTGAGTGTAGATGTAACTAACACAGGAGATTATGATGGCGATGAGGTTGTACAACTTTACGTAAGTATGCCAGATGCAGAATTAGCTCCGATTAGATCTTTAATTGGTTTTGACCGAATTCATTTGAAAAAAGGCGAAACAAAACGAGTTACTTTTAATTTAAAGCCAGAACAACTGAAGGTGATCACTTTGGGAGGCAATAAAATCAATTATAAAGGAACGGTACAGTTTTCGGTAGGAGGAAAGCAAGCAGGGTTTGAAGGAGTAGCAGATGCCTCAAGTACTGAAGTCATAACCGCTAATCTGAAAATGAAATAAAGATAAAAAGTCAGTAAGCGTGCAGGCTTACTGACTACTGCCAAATGCTGTGCAGGCATCGGCAGCTTTTTTAATCAATGTTTATTTTAACGCAAAATACAATGAATTGTAATCAACTTAAAGTGATTTTGCCTCAAAAATGGCATAGAGCACTCATTTTTTTGGGAGTGTTTATGCTAAATGTCTATTCGATTCCGCTTCTGGCAGAAGGCGTACAAGACAGGGTGATTAAAGGAACGATCACAGATGGAAGTGACGGGACATTCTTAGTAGGTGCATACGTACTTTTGAAGGGAACTTCTACAGGAACAATCACCGATTTTGATGGTGAATTTTCTATTAGTGTACCTCAAGAAGGAGGCGTTTTGGTTTTCAGTTCTGTAGGGTATAAATCTCAAGAAGTTGAGGTTTTAGGACAGACTGAGATAAACGTAACACTTGAAGTAGATGTACAGCAGTTGGAAGAAATAGTAGTAGTTGGTTATGGTACACAAGAAAGAGCTAAGGTAACTGGTGCAGTAGCTACCGTAGGTTCAGCAGAAATTACTTCAGTGCCCGTTTATACGGCAGATCAAGCCTTACAAGGTAGAGCACCGGGGGTAATGGTGAGTAATAATGGTTCTCCCGGAAATGACCCGATTGTTCAAATTCGTGGAGTGATGGGTACAAGCGGAAACTCTCCACTGATTGTTGTTGACGGTATTATTGTACAAGGTTTAGGAGATCTGAACCCTTCTGATATCGAAAATATGACAGTATTGAAAGATGCTGCTACAACAGCAATTTATGGTGCACAAGGTGCAAATGGTGTTGTTTTGGTCACTACGAAAAAAGGAAAGACAGGAGAAATTACAATTGATGTAGATGGATACACAGGAGTGCAGTCCGTGAATCAACGTTACAATGTAATGAACAGAGACGAGTATATTCAATATGCGGGAATGTGGGAAAATCCTGCCTCGGGAAGATTGGATAATCCGAAGTTTATGGATATCAGCAAATACGATACAAATTGGCAAGATGAGATTTTCCAAACAGGGAAAATTGAAAATTATAATGTTGGCCTTTCGGGAGGTTCTGAAAATGCAACTTACCGAATCAGTACAAATTACATGAATCAAGATGGTGTTCTAAAAAATACAGGTATCGAAAGATATATGTTTAGAGCCAATTCTTCTTATACCAAAAACAAACTAAATGTAAATCAAACGTTTTCTGTTTCTTATACAGATAAACAACCCGAACAAACAAGTGGAGGACGTTCTGCCTTAGAACATGCCATTAAGATGCCTCCATATTTGACAGCTTATAATGCCTCTAACTTAGGCGGTTTTCAAGGTACTGACGTAAAACTAGATGGGCAAGATGCCGAAAACCCTTTAAGAGTATTAGAGCATACGCAAATCTCTAATCGAAGAGTAAATATGCTCGGTACACTTTCAGCCGAGTATGAAATTTTACCAGGTTTGACTGCCAAAGGACAGGCGGGTATGGATTATTTCAGTTATAAAAATGAGCTTTTCTCAGCGGCTTACAATGATGGTTCTGCGCTGTCTCGTGATCGAGCATTGATAGAAAGAGCCTATGGTGAGCACAGCCTTTTGACATTGATAGGGCAAATGAGTTACATAAAATCATTTGGCAAACATAATATTAATGCGATTGCCGTAGCGGAACGAATTGAAAAGAAATCTTCGAATGCAGGAATGTCTAGCTTTAATGAAATTACAAACGAGATAGAAAACATAACCAATGTTGATCTGACAGGAGGTTCTTTCGAAACTATATATGGAAAATTGGGCTATTTAGGCCGACTCAACTACGATTATGATGGCAGATATTTATTTGCTGCTTCTTACAGATATGATGCTTCATCAAGGTTTGGAACAAATAATAGATGGGCTGGTTTTTATTCCGTTTCCGCAGGTTGGAATATCGCAGACGAAGCCTTTTTCCCAGAAACAGATGCCGTTTCTCAGTTGAAACTTAGAGGTAGTTATGGTTCAGTAGGAAATGATAATATTGGAGATTACCGCTATTCTGCATCTATTATGACGGGTAATCACAACTATATTTTCCAAGGAAATAATGGATTGTATCAAACTCCGGGTTCTACGGCTGGAAACTTACCCAACCCGAACTTGAAATGGGAGACGACATTTATGACTAACATAGGTATCGACTTAGGTTTGTTTGAAGATCGTTTTACACTTTCGGCAGAATATTATAAAAATGAAAGTAATGATTTATTGATCAATGTTTCACAAGTTTCTTCGATTGGTGGAGTTAATTCAACACAAGCCAAAAATGCAGGAGGAGCACAAGTAAGTGGTGTGGAAGTCAATTTGGGGGTGAAAAACTTTGACAAAGCCTTTAAGTGGTCAGCCAATCTGAACTTGAGTACCATGAATAATAAGGTCAATGATTTGGGTGGAGAAACTTTGTACGAAGGCTATTACGAAAACAATGGTTCTATTCTGAGAAGTGTAGAAGGAGAGCCACTACGCCATTTCTATGGCTATGAAGTAGCGGGTATTTTCAGGTCTTGGGAAGAAATTTATACTTCAGCAGAACAAACCAACAATACAGCTCCTGGAGATATCAAATACAGAGATCAGAACAATGACGGCGTGATCGATGAAAATGATAGAGTTGTGATCGGTAATCCTACACCAGATTTGGTTTTTGGTTTTAGTCTAGATTTCTCATACAAAAACTTTGACTTGAATATGTTCTTAAACGGAACCTATGGAAATGAAATCTACAACACTACTTTATGGTATTTGGAAGGTGGACAACGTTTCTTCAATGCCGAGCCGAAGATGTTGAATGCTTGGACTCCAGAAAATCCAGATTCAAATGTCCCACGTCTGAATAGCTCTGGAGATAACCTTCGAACATCAGATCGATTTGTGGAAGATGGTTCTTATGTGAGGTTAAAAAATATCACTTTAGGATATACGATTCCGAGTCAGAAAATCTCTAAATACATTTCAAGATGTCGATTGTATATGAGTGCCCAAAATCTTTTCACACTGACAAATTACAGTGGTTTAGATCCTGAAGTAGGTGCTGCTGCTGCAAGTGGAAATAACCCTGCTGAAATGGGAATCGACAGAGGGAATTACCCAACACCTGTCACAATTATTGGCGGACTACAACTAAACTTTTAAATGGTGATGAAAATGAAACGATTTAATATTCTATCATTGTTGATTGTGTTTTTCGCAAGCTCATGTAGTACAGACTTTTTAGAATTATCAAACCCAAATGATCTGACTGATGAGACTTTTTTCAAGAATAAAGCACAGTTACAGTCTTCAGTAGATGCAGCATATGCCAATATGCAGTCGAAGGGTTTGTTTATTCGTCATTTCTTCTTCATGCACGATAACATGGCGCATGAAGTATCTCTGAACCCTCAGCACGAGACAGATAAAAGACAGTATTTTGATTTCAATTTTGATGCAAACCATCAAGGGATTTTTACCTATTGGGACAATTGTTTCAGAGGAATCAATAAGGCGAATTTTGTCATTTCTAATCAAGACAAATTTGAGAATGTCACGCAAGATGATATCAATAGAGCTTTAGGTGAAACGTACTTTATGAGAGCCTTTTATTATCATCTGTTGGTGACAAGGTTTGGCGGTGTGCCTATTTATACAGAGCTGACAGATATACCACAGCCAAGAGCTACGAAAGAGGAAGTGTATGATTTCATTTTTGAAAACTTGAACTATGCCACAGAGCTTTTACCAGATCGTTTGAATACGGATGGAGGTAGAGCAACTGTAGGAGCCGCTTGGGCACTCAAAGGCAAAATGCATTTGTATTTGGGAGAATGGCAAGCAGCAAGAGATAGTTTTGAGAAGGTGACAGGTTATAACTTGGTAGCTGATTATATGGACAACTTCTTGGAAGAAACGGAATATAATGAGGAGTCTATATTTGAAGTTGGGTTCACTAGAGAGTTTGGGTGGTCTGATGCAGATACTTGGTGGAATGAAGACGCTTCTGGTATGCAGTATGTATCTCTTAGAGGACAGGAGTATGGTTGGAATGATTGGTTTAATTCTTATCCTAGTGATGATTTGCTTGATGAATATGAAGACAATGACCCAAGATATGTAGCCAATTTCTATACTGATGGAGAAATGTTTAATAATGGTACAGAGGTAGTAAGCTTACCAGATCATAGAGCCGCATGGAAGAAATACCAAAACTATTACCAACGTCCGAATGAAGAAATTGCTTCTGGGATCAACCACAGAGTCATCCGATATGCAGATGTCCTTTTGATGTGGGCAGAAGCGGAGAACGAGTTGGGCAATACTTCTAAGGCCGTTGAACTTATGAATCAAGTACGTGATCGTGTAGGTATGCCTCGTTATGGAACATCAGAAATGAATGTTTCTTATCCTGTCGGAAACAAGCAGCAAATTTTTGATGCAATTGTTCACGAACGAAAAGTAGAGTTGGCAGGAGAGCAAGTTCGTCTCAATGATTTACTACGTTGGAATCTGGCAGAATCTTTCTTAGCAGGAACAGGATTTGTGAAAGGAAAACATGAACTGTTGCCTATTCCTCAGAAAGAAATTGATGTAAATCCAGTCATCGATGAAGCAGACCAAAATCCAGGCTATTAATTTTTAATCTTATGAAATTCACTATGAAAAAGATAGCGATATATTTTAGCTCACTCTTACTTATAGGGCTGTTTTACAGTTGTAATAATTCAGAAGATGAGCCAAGTTTAGAATCCGTTGTAGCACAGTTTACAGCGACACCAAGTGAAGAAAATCCGAACTATATTGTTCTAAATAATACTTCAACAGGCTCACATGTACTAAGCTCTTGGAAGTTTAAAGAAGATGGTCCTTTTGTGAGAGGAAAGTTGGGAATGGATACCACCTATTATCCAAATGAAGGGACATACAAAGTCACGCTGTATTCGGGTAATGATTTGGGATATGATTCCACTTCTCAAGAGATTGTCATTAACCAACGCGATCCAGATCTTCCACCTGTAGGTGGTGATAGTTTCTTACTCTTAGGTGATTTTGAAGATGGCGAAGTAGGAGATTGGAATGCATGGGGGCAAGATGTTTCTGTAGTCGCAAACCCTGCAGCAAATGCCGTTAATCCATCAGATATGGTGTTGAAAATGACACAATCTAGTGCTTGGGAGAATAGTGCTTGCCGTCAAGTGGCTCAAGTCAATGGTAAAACCACAAAGATTGTTGTAGATGTTTACTTTGAACAAGCAGGAGATCTTAAGCTTCAAATTGAAGGAGATTTTAATACAGGTTATTTCCAAGGAGTACCAGCGGGAGAATGGGTGACTTTAGAGTATGATATTGAAAATGAAGTAGATGATAGTACAGAATATCCATGGATTCTTTTTCAAGGAAATACAGGAGGAAGTTATTATATCGATAACATAAAATATTATGCCTTAGATGTTGGAGGACCTGGAGGTACAAATTATGGCGATTTCGAAGATCAGCAAGTCGGAGAATGGAATGCGTGGAGTCAGCCTGTGTCTGTTGTGGCAAATCCGTCACCATCTGCAGAAAACAGTTCTGAATTTGTGCTGATGATGAGTCAAACAGAGCCTTGGTCTTCAAATGCCGTTCGAAATGGTGAGATTGTAGGTATAGCTGCAGATAAAATTACGATTGATGTTTACTTTGAAGAAGCGGGGTCACTAAAACTCCAATTAGAAGAAAGCTTTGAAACAGGCTATTTCCTTGATGTAGAAGCAGGAAAATGGCAGACGCTAGAGTATGATCTAAAAGATCAGATTGATCCTAGCATTACGTATCCTTGGGTAGTGATTCAAGGGAATACAGCAGGTAATTACTATATCGATAATATCACCTATCACGAATTGTAGTCTTTATTATAGATCAATAAGATTACATTTTTCAGAGTAAATGCAGTATCCGAAACGGATATGTAGTTTAATTTTTTTAAACATTAAAAAAGAAGCAATCATGAACACAAAGCACATTCTAGTTCTATTTGCTTTCCTTTTAGCTTTCACAAGCTGCGAAGAAAACAAGGAGAGAAGCATTACGCTAGCTCAGCCAGAAATATATAATGTGACCAATCTTAAAGCGAATAGTTTTAAAATTGAATACACACAAATAGTCAATGCTCAGAGTTATGAGATCAGTTTGGCTACCGATGAATCTTTTACAGAACTTGTCTCGCCATATGAAAGCGTAAGTGTGAAGGATGATAATTATAGTTTTACGGACTTACAGGCCAATCAGACCTATTACGTGAGAGTAACCGCAGAATATCAGGAATTGAGATCTGAAAGTTCAGTGGCAGAAAAGGTAACTACTCTAGTGGCCGATGATGTAGAGCCAGATACAGCACTAAAAGAAGTCGCAGAGTCATTCCACGTAGGTATGGCCGTTATTACTGAAAGGTTGAATGGTACACATCATGAGATTTATCAGAGAGAGTATAATCAAATTACTGCAGAATGGGAGATGAAAATGAATATTATGTATCCAACAGAAGGACGTTATGATTTCACTGCGGCAGATCAATTGGTGGATTATGCCGAAGCAAATGGAATGAGAATTCACGGTCATGCACTTATTTGGCATGCTGCTACGCCTACTTGGGTTGAAGATTTTGCAGGAACTGATGAGGAGTTTGAAACAATGGTAGAAGATTACATTAAAACTACCGTTTCTCGTTACAAAGGTCGAATCGTATCTTGGGATGTCGTAAACGAAGCAGTCAATGATAGTAATGGCGAATTGAGAAATACAGTTTTCCTTCAAAGAATGGGCGCTGATTATATCCAAAAATGTTTCCAATGGGCTAGAGAAGCTGATCCAGATGTATTGCTTTTCTACAATGATTATAACCTTTGTTGGGATCAAACAAAACTAGGTACAGTACTAAATCTGATTGATGACTTTCAGACTAATAATGTCCCTTTAGATGGAGTTGGTTTCCAAATGCATATCAGTTACAATGGCCCTTCTAAAGCTCGAATTGCAGAAAATACGAAGCTCGTCACAGACAAAGGTGTTTTACTTCATTATTCAGAATTAGATGTGAAAGTAAACCCAGACAATGACATTTCTGAATTGACTGAAGAAAGAGCATTTGCACAAAAAGACAAGGTAACTGAAGTTGTAGAAATCTATAATGCAATACCAGAGGGAAGCAAGTTTGCTCTCACAATTTGGGGATTAAGAGACAATGAATCTTGGATTCCTAATCAACAAGGACATGCCGACTGGGCATTGTTCTATGATGAAGATTTTAATATCAAGAAAGCACATACGGGTTTCCTTGAAGGACTTGAATAATTCATAAATAAGTAGTTTAAACAAAAAGCTCAAAAACGTCAGTGGACATACCATCTTTTATTAATCGGTATTAAACTGACGTTTTGGGTTTCATGACAATTTTAAAGACTGACAACATGAAACATCAATTATATTCAATGCTTTATTTGTGCTTTTTAGCAACCTTAGTAGGCGTGGTTTCTTGCCAACAGAAAGAAACAATTTCTATTCAAGATCAGATCAGACAAAGTACAGACAAAGGCTTAAAAGATTGGGGCAAATTTCCAGTCGGAGGAGCCGTAAATATCAGTGACGTATTAAAAGACCCGAAATTACAAGCTATCACAGAAAAGAATTTCAATAGTATCACTGCCACAAATGACATGAAAATGTACGGTATAATTCCTACAGAAGGTGTTTATTATTGGGATAAGGTTGATACCTTGGTTTCTTTCTGTGAAAAGAATAATCAAAGACTTTTTGGACATGCCTTAATCTGGCACCATGGAGCACCTCAATGGATAAAAGATCAAACAGCAGAAAATGGCGCAGAATGGATGGATTCTTTTATGAAAGAATATATTCAAACGGTAGTCGGAAGGTATAAAGGAAAAGTAGCAGCTTGGGATGTCGTAAATGAAGCTTTTGCTTCTGAAGGTGGAGCATATAGAGAAACGCTTTGGTACAATAATCTGGGTAAAAAATATATTGCAAATGCATTTAGATATGCTCATGAAGCTGATCCTGAAGCAGATTTATTTTACAATGATTTCAATATTGAAAGAGATGCTGAGAAATTGGATGGGGTAATCTCTATGATTACCGAATTGAAAGCGCAAAATGTTCCTATTACAGGTTTAGGTTTTCAGATGCATATCCGTATTGATACACCAGAAGAATTGATTGAAAATTCTTTAAAGAAAGCTGCTGAAACAGGTTTAAAAATACATATCTCAGAGCTTGACATCATTTTCAATAAACACAATGATACTGAAGGTGGAGGAGAACAAAGTATTACTGAGTTGACAGAAGAGCTCAAACAACTTCAAGCAGAGAAATACCAAAGAATCGTAAAAATATATAGAAAAGTTGTACCTGCGGCTCAGCAATTTGGGATTACGTTTTGGGATTTTACAGATCGAGATACATGGATTCGTCCCTTCTTTAACTTGACTGATTGGCCAACGGTTTTTGATGAAGAATTGGAGCCTAAACCAGCCTATTACAGTTTTGCAGAAGGTCTGGTTTTACCTCTTGATGAATTAGAAGTTTCTCAGTAAAAATTATAGTTTTTTAATCCCTTTTGGAAGTATTGAAAACGGTTGCGAAACCGCTTTCTTGGAAATCCATGAGGTTAGAAATTGAATATGTGTCATGATTACACTAAAATGTGATTGTAATCATGGACAAATACTCATAGAGAAAACTAATAACCAAGAAATCAATGAATACAAAAATAGAACAATCATATAATACGACTTTCATAGCCTTAATAACCTGTGTAGCAGCATTAGGAGGTTTACTCTTTGGATATGATACCGCAGTAATTTCGGGAGCAATAGGAAACTTGAAAACTTTTTTTGATTTATCATCAGCTGAGCAAGGTTTTGCAGCTTCAAGTGCTTTAGGAGGTTGTATATTGGGGGCAGGAGTAGCGGGTATGTTGAGCGATAGAATCGGACGTAGATTAGCATTGATTATTGCAGGTATTTTATTTTTTATCTCAGCAGTAGGTTCAGCTGTTCCTGATTCTTTTACAGAGTTTATTGTTTATAGAATCATCGGTGGAGTAGGTGTAGGTATTGCTTCTATACTATCTCCAATGTATATCGCAGAAATTGCCCCAGCACATCTAAGAGGACGGTTAGTAGCAATTAATCAATTTGCTATCATCTTTGGTATGTTAGTGGTCTATTTCGTGAATTATTATATTGTTCTTCAAGGTGATATTAGCTGGAATGTAGATACAGGTTGGCGATGGATGTTTGGTTCTGAAGCAATTCCTGCAGGTTTATTTACATTTCTATTGATCACAGTTCCAGAATCTCCAAGATGGTTGGCAATGAAAAATAAGGAAAGTCAAGCACTGGGAGTTTTAGAAAAAATAGGCGGAGATGCCAAAGCTGCTTTAAATAGTATTCAAAAATCTCTCAATGCTGAAGGTCTTGTAGAAAAAGTGAGTATTACTGCTCCATGGGCATTGAAAATTGTAGTGATTGGTTCACTTATTTCTTTCTTCCAACAAGTAACAGGCATCAATGTATTCTTGTATTACGCTCCTGAAATATTCAAGAATTTGGGTGATGGAGGAACCGATACGGCAATGCTTCAAACCATTGTAGTTGGGGCCGTAAATTTATTATTTACCGTGATCGCAATTGTATCAGTAGATAAGTTTGGTCGTAAACCTTTATTGCTAATCGGATCATTTGGAATGGGCGTTTGTATGATTGCATTGGGTACTGCAGCATATTTTCAAAATACAGATGTGTGGTTGTTGGTATTTGTTCTAGGTTATATAGCTTGTTTTGCATTATCATTAGGACCTGTAGTTTGGGTATTGCTATCTGAGATTTTCCCAAATAGTATTAGAGCGGTAGCGATGTCAATTGCTGTAGCTGTACAATGGATATCAAACTTTATAGTATCACAGACCTTCCCAATGATGATGGATAATCAGACGCTTCAAGATAATTTTCATGGAGGTTTTCCATTCTGGGTGTATGGAGTAATGTGTATGGTAACAATTGTATTTGTTTGGAAATATGTCCCTGAAACAAAAGGTAAATCTTTAGAAGATATGGAAGCTTTATGGAAGGGTGAGAAAGAAATTGAAAAAATTGAGGAAAACGAAAAAGTGGCGACAATTTGATTGGGATAATAAAGTAATCATGTTATTTAGGAAAAATGGGGATCATACTGTGATCCCTTTTTTTATAATTTAGATTGATTTCAAAATAAATATAGTTATATATCTCATTAGGTCTAAGGCACAGAAGAATCCTTAGAAATTTGAATAATTAAATATTTTCTAAATTAATTTTTATCTTGTAAAACAAGGCGCATTTAGAGTTTTACAACAACATCACATATTTTACTATCAACATGAAGATATCATCAAGAAATTCTTATCTACGATTGGGTCTTCTTTTCAGTCTTATTTTTTATTATCAGAGTTTATCAGCTCAAAGAGTTTTTAAAGGAGTTCATTTAACTAAAACCTACAGTTCCCTTGATTATCAGAGTGGTTCGAAGAACTGGGAAGTGACTAAAGGAAAAGATGGGAGTATGTACTTCGCAAATAGTGCTGGTTTACTTGAGTTTGACGGAAAGTATTGGCAAACCTATGCTTTGAACAGACCCAATAACAATTTGATGTCCCTTTTAGCAACTACAGATGGAAATATTTATGTAGGAGGACAGGGTAACTTTGGTTTTTTCTCAAAAGCAGAGAATGGGCAACTCCAATACACAGACCTAACAGTCAAAATAGATTCATCCTTAAATGTTCAGTTTGATGAAGTTTGGGATATCTACGAATTAGAAAATTCTGAAATTCTATTTTGTTCTCATAATGCACTTTTCAGATATGATGGCGAGAATTTAAAGGTGATTTTACCCCAAACACCTACTTTCTATAGCTATTATGTGAGAGGTAAAGTATATGCCAATTCTTGGAGTTTAGGCTTGCAGGAACTTGACGGCGATTCCTTCAAAAAGGTGAAAGGCGGTGCTGTTTTAGAGCAACAAACTGTTCGTTCTATTGTACCATTTAAAGATGATCAACTGCTCATTGCTACCTTAGAAGGAAATATGTACTTGTATGATCGCAAGGAACTTCACCCTTGGGCAAATTCTTTACATACTATTTTTGAAAACAGTATGATAAATATTGTTCGAGTACTTAAAGATGGAAAGATCGCTGTTGGTACTCAAAATAATGGACTGTTTATCATCTCAGATGAAGGCGAAATTATTCATCATTTCAACAAAGGAAAAGGATTGAATGATCGAATAGTTTATGGTATTTATCAGGAAAAGAATGGTAATCTATGGCTTACTCACAATGAGGGAATTTCTTATGTTGAATTAAATTCTCCGTTTACGCTATTTAATGAAAATAATGGCGTAGAAGGGGCGGGTTATGCTGCAAAAGTTTTTGAAGGTCAACTTTATATAGGAACCTCAAATGGCCTTTTCAAAGGAAATAAGCATCCTCAAACTCATCAACTAGAGTTTGAATTTATGTTAGGCTCTCAAGGTCAAGCTCATGAAATAGAAGAATTAGATGGAAGTCTTTATTATGCTCAACACAATGGGGCATTCAAGATAAAGAAGGATGGTGTTGAACAGTTGAGTAATAAAAATGGAGCTTGGAACTATATGAAATTACTTGAAGATGAAAACTTTGTTCTTCAAGGGTTTTATGGGGGTATCATTCTTTATGAAAAACAAAATAAAACATGGAAACCTGTTCGTCAGCTGAAAGGATTTACTGAATCTCCAAGGTTAATGGCTCAAGATGAAAACCACTTTATTTGGGCAAGTCATGGCTTTAAAGGAGTCTATCGGATGAAACTCAATGCCGAAAAGGATAGTGTAGAGGACCTCAGGCATTATGGTAAAGACGAAGGTTTTCCTTCTAACTTGCTTATCAACATGTATAAGATCAATTCCCGTCTTATATTTTGTGCTGAATCAGGTATTTATGTTTATGATGAAACTTCAGATAGATTTGTAAAGGATGATTTCTTTAATCAGTTATTAGGAGAAGAGAGAGTTTCTTATATGACTGAAGATATGAATGGAAATATTTATTTCCTTCAAGAAGGCAAGCTTGGGTATATACAATTAGATAAATTTGGGAACCATAAGGTCGAGAGAAAGAAGTTCTTCAGAATTAATCCTATGATCTGTGATAATTTTGACCGAGTAGTACCGATTGATCTTCATAATATTTTGATTACAAGTAAAGATGGATTTATTCATTATAACCCTTCTTTTAAACCCAATAATCAGAAGGAATATCAAGTCTCAATCAGAGAAATAAAAGCAATGAATGGGACTGAAGAAGAAATTGTTCTTCAGAAATACCTTCCAGAAGCGAATAAGATTAAAACGATAAATTTACCTTTTGAACTGAATAACATAGAACTATCTTTTGTAGCTCCAAATTTTGAGGGGAGCGAATTTGTTGAGTACCAATACATTTTAGATGGTTATGACAATCGTTGGTCAAAGTGGAATAAAACTTCTGAACAACGTTATACAAATTTGAGAGAAGGTACTTACATTTTTAAAGTAAGAGCAAAGAATATTCAAGAAGAAGTTAGTTTTGAAACTTCAGTCCGACTTATCATTAAACCACCTTGGTATCGCTCAAACTGGGCTATTTTGTGCTATATAGCTATTTTATTGACGAGTTCTGGAGTCGGTATATACGTTGTTCGATCTCATTATGCTAGAGAACAACAGGATTTGATGGAGGAAACTCAATATCAACTTACTCAGAAAGATGGGCAAATTAAACAGCTTCAAGATGAGATGTTGAAAGATCAGATTGAATCTAAAAACAGAGAGTTGACTTTGTCTACCATGCATTTGACTCAAAAGAATGCCTTTTTATCAAGTCTTCAAGAAGATCTACAAAAAGCATTGAAAGGAGTTGATCAAAAACTTCAGCAGAAAGAACTAAAGGTTTTGATTAAACGAATCGAAAAAGATATCAATGATAGCAAAGAATGGGAGAAGTTTGAGGAGCATTTTGACTTTGTTCATGGCGATTTCTTTAAAAAGATAAAGAATCACTATCCAGATTTGACAACGCAAGAATGTAAAATATGTGGGTATATAAGAATGGATATGTCAACTAAAGATATTGCGAATACTTTGAATATGTCTGTTCGAGGAGTTGAAACAAGTAGGTATAGATTAAAGAAAAAGTTAGGCTTAGAAAAAGAAGTGAAATTGAAAGATTTTATCCTGACTTTATAAGCTAATCTTAGAAGTATATGTATTGAAGTCCATCAAGTGTATTGGTGGACTTTTTTCTTTTTAATAGCTCTATTGTTTTTTGAAGTAATTCAATTGAAATGTAAATCTTAACAGATGTTCTTTAAATTTATATAATAGAATTCTTAGCGATAAAAGTATTGGATGAGTAAATGTGAAAATAAATTAAAATCAACATAAGTGTCTTTATGACGCTATTTGCGTGATTGAAGTGTGCTGATTTGGGGGTTGAAGTACCCTTGAAGTAGTTGAAGTGTTGTTTTTACTATTGTTTTAGCCCTTTATTGCAATGACAGAAAAAAGGAACAGTATTACTTTTTAATCATCACAGGTGTTTCGGCATCTACAAAAAGAATACAAAATCACATTTCTGACTCACTAAGTTTAAGCATCTGTTTATTGACGTACATGCCCGGGCGTACGCATGAAAATACATGCAATATTTTTTATATGGATAGCTGAATGCTGCCAACTGTAAACTACTATAAGACTATGAAACTTATTCAAAGAACGATGTCTTGCCGATGGCTTCTCTTCGGACTTTTAAGCTTTGCCTTTGTGCTTCCATCACAAGCTCAAGAGGTAATCATAAAAGGAAATGTCATTAGTGCAACAGATAAAATGCCTTTACCCGGTGTTAACGTAAAACTAGAAGGAACATCAACAGGTACGGTTACAGATTTTGATGGTAATTATACTTTATCTGTAGGAGAAAATAGTACACTTGTATTTAGCTACATTGGTTTTCAAACCACACAAGTTGAAGTAGCAGGAAGATCAGTAATTAATATTGAATTGATTGAGGAAGCTGATCAGTTAGATGAAATTGTAGTAATTGGTTATGGTGAAATCTCAGCTAGAGAAGTTTCAACAGCAGTTACTAAAATTGACGGTTCAAAATTAGCTCAACAGCCAGTAGCTCGTGCAGAGCAAGCATTACAGGGTAATGCTCCAGGAGTTGTTGTACTTCAAGAGTCTGGTTCACCAGGTGCGCCAATGACCATCAGAATTAGAGGTAACTCTTCTGTGAACAATTCAAATCCTCTTTATATCGTAGATGGAGTACAGGTTCCTAATCTTGATTTCCTAAACTCTTCAGATATTGAAAATATCTCAATCTTGAAAGATGGTGCTTCAGCTGCAATCTATGGTGCTAGAGGTGGTAATGGAGTAGTTTTGGTGACTACTAAAACAGGGGATAATAAGACAACAGCTCCTAAAGTAAGCTTCTCAGGTTATTACGGAGTTCAAAGCTTGGGTAATAAGCCAGAATTGATGGATAAGAATCAATACATTGACTTCTTTAACAATTCAGTAGATTATTATAACACTTACGGTCTAGAAGAAGGCATTCCTTCAAGAGGTAAATTTACAGCAGAAGAGGCAGCTAAATTACCAGATACAGATTGGTATGACGAAGTATTCAATCAAGCAGCTATTCAAAATTACCATGCTAGCGTTGGTGGCGGAGGAGAAAGCTACAACTACATGTTTGCAACTGGTATTTACAAACAAGATGGTATGGTAGGCGGAGACTTGGATAAGTCAAACTTTGAAAGAAAGTCTCTTAGAGGAAGCTTCAATAAAAATTTAGCAGAAGGATTGAAAATTAATTTTGGAGGTACTTATGCACAAACAGATCGTAATTTCTTAGCTGAAAACAGTGCAGGTACAGGTAGTGCTATTTTGAATTATGTGAACAACTTGCCTCCAATCTTCCCAGTTTATGCGGACAACGGTGAAATCTTTAACCCAGGTAGACAAACTCCAGTACAGTCTTATAATGGTGTAGAGTTGCCATATATTGGAGCAATTACAAACCCAATGTTAGCACTTGAGCTGACGAACAACAATGCTGTAATTGATGTGGTATCGGCATTCGCAGGAGCATCTTATGAAGTGAACAACTTCAAGTTTAGAACAAATTATTCGTACTACGGTCAAACGGGTAAAACTCGTTCATTCACACCTACGTTCGATTATCCAGAGCAAACTTTCACAAATCTAAATGCTTATTACCAAGAAGGTTTAGAAACATTTTTTAGAACTCAATGGGATAATACTTTACAATATACTTTTGAACAAAATGATCATAAGTTAGTCGGTCTTCTAGGTATGACAGTTATTGAAGATTCATGGTCTTCTTCGTCAATGAATGGTCAAAACTTCTACACAAATAACTTTGATGATGTGACTTTCGCAATGATGAAAGATAAATCACAAATCAATGTGACTCCAGCTTCAGTTGTTGAGAACGGATGGTTGTCATACTTTGGTAGAGTAAACTACAGCTACAAAGGAAAATACTTGTTCGAAGCTACAGTTCGTTCGGATGCTTCTTCTAAATTCGGTCCTAATAACAGATGGGGTTACTTCCCTTCAGTTTCTGCAGGTTGGAATATCTCAGATGAAGAATTCATTAAGGATATAGACTTTATTGATCTATTGAAATTTAGAGCGAGTTGGGGTGTAAATGGTAATGACCAAATTGATGCTTACCAATACCTTCCAAGTCTTACTTCTAATGCTCAATATGTGATTTCAGGACAGCAAACAGATGGTATTGCACCAATCATTATGGGTAACCAAGATATCAAGTGGGAAGAAGTAACTCAAACAAACATTGGTTTAGATGCTGATTTCTTAAATAATAGAATCGGAATCTCTGTGGATTACTTCATCAAAGAAACTTCTGATATGTTGGCACAAGTGGGTACGCCAATTTATGTAGGAATCGGTGCTCCATTCTCTAACGTAGGTAGTGTAAGAAACTCAGGTATTGAAATCGCTCTTAGCCACAGAAACACAGTAGCTGGTGACTTGAAATACAATCTTGGTTTCAACTTCGCTACCATGAAAAATGAAGTGACAGATTTAGGAGGAGGACAGCCAATTAATTCAGGTGTGGTTCAACCATCTTGGGCATCACCAATCTCGAAAACAGAAGAAGGACATTCTATCGCTAGT
Organism: Sediminitomix flava; assembly: GCF_003149185.1. Classification (NCBI taxonomy): domain Bacteria; kingdom Pseudomonadati; phylum Bacteroidota; class Cytophagia; order Cytophagales; family Flammeovirgaceae; genus Sediminitomix; species Sediminitomix flava. The sequence goes on from NZ_QGDO01000003.1 coordinate 229,965, forward strand.
TTCTATGGTTATCAAGTAGATGGTTTTGATGAAGCTGGAAACATAGTATTCAAAGACCTAGATGGAGAAGAAGGAATCACAGAGGCTGATAAAACATTTATCGGTAACCCATTCCCAGAGTTTACATACGGTATTACGGGTGGATTGGAATACAAAGGATTTGATTTGAACTTCTTCTTCTTCGGAAGCCAAGGAAACGATATCTACAAAGCATTCCTTCGTCCAGATGCCATCAACTTGAACAGACCTACATATTTTGGAGATTCTTGGTCAGCTGATAACTCAAATTCAGATGTAGCAAGATCTAACCTATTCGGTTATCACGGAGGTCATGATGAAGTATCTGACTACTACATTGAGGATGGTTCTTTCCTAAGATTGAAGAACATTTCTTTAGGTTATTCTTTACCAACTCAACTTGTAGAGAAGATTGGAGCTTCAAAGGTTAGAGTTTATGTTTCAGCACAAAACTTATTTACGATCACAGATTACACAGGTGCTGATCCAGAAATTGGACAATCAAACAGTGGAGCATTCTTGGATGTAGGAATTGACCGTGGTTTCTATCCACAACCAAGAACAGTAATGGGCGGATTCCAAATCAATTTCTAATCCTTAATCAACTGAAGTCATGAAACAAAGATTTATAAAAACAATAGGGGCAGCCTTACTAGGATTATCAATTGTAGGTTGTGATACGGATGAATTATTAGATAAATCACCAGTTACAGAATTAAGTGGTGATAGCTATAACACAGAGCCAAACCTAATGGCGGCATTGTATGCAAGTTATGATGTATTGCAATGGCAAGTAATGGATGGGGTACATGTTTTCCCATTGATGTGGCAAGGAATCAGAGCTGACGATTTGCACTCTCAATTTGCAAACTTCTGGACACCAGGTACCATCATGGACGATTTCTCATTGATGCAATCAAACAATGTGAGTGTTCAGAAATTATGGCAAAAATGGTATGGTGGAGTTTCTAGAGCAAACATTGTAATCGCGAAAGCACAAGAATTTGATGGATGGGAAACAGAAGGACTTCAAGCGCAAGTAATTGCTGAAGCAAAAACACTCAGAGCATTCTTCTACTTCGAATTGGTAAGAATGTGGGGTGGAGTTCCATTGATCACAGAGCCAATTGCATCACCTTCTGAAATCCCTTCAGGAGAAAGAGCAACGGCAGCTCAAATTTACGCACAAATTGACGCTGACTTGATGGATGCTGTTGATGATCTTCCAACAAAATCAGGAACAGTAGAAGGGCGAGTAACGAAAGGTTTAGCACAAACTTTATTGGCAAAGTCTAAACTTTATCAAGAAGATTATGCTAGTGTAATTGCTTATACAGAGGCTGTTATCAATTCTGGTGAGTATGCTTTAGAAGAAGATTTCGGAAGAAACTTTAAGCTTGATAATGAGAATGGTAAAGAATCAATTCTTGAAATTCAATATGAAGATGGTTTTAGTGCTGATTTCTTTGAAGTAGCAAGCCAAAGCCAACAAGGTTCGGGTATGTGGCAAATGTGTTACCCTTGGATTTTTGGTAGATGGACGTCTTGGAGTAATATGTTGCCATTGGGAGAACTTGTAGATCAATATGATAAAGTAAACGATGTTCGTTATGAAGATACGTTTATCTCAGTAGGTATGGATATCAGAGGTGATCTTCCAAATCTTGCAGCAAACTGGTGTCCTCCAAGAGATTACAATGGAGATGAAACAATCTCAGCTGATGAAATATTGGCGACAGATGGTGTTGTGCTAGATTGGAATGTAAGTTGGTTGAGACCAAATCTTGAAGACTGTAACTACACTCGTAAATACATCATTGATTGGGATGTGTTGGATGGCTTATTACAACCGTCACAATCTCCATTGAATGAAAAAATCATCCGTTATTCAGAAGTTTTACTAATGCACGCAGAAGCTTCAGCAATGGGTGGCGGTGGAAACGGACTTGCTTCATTGAATGCCGTTCGTGAAAGAGCAGGGCTTACAGCTTTAGGTTCGTACACAATGGACGATGTTAAAAGCGAGCGTAGAAAAGAATTGGCAACTGAAGGATGGAATAGATTCTCGGATGTAGTTCGTTGGGGTGATGCTACTTCAAATGCAACTTTCCAAAGAAAGAATTTCCAATCGGGTAGAGATGAGTTATTACCAATTCCACAATCGGAAATTGACGTGGTAGGAGCTGATATTCTTCAACAAAATCCTGGCTACTAATCAGGTAATGAAGTTAAGCAAAGCCTCTAGGACTTTTGTACGGAGGCTTTGCTTTATATCAGTTAATTGAAATGATATAAGAACAGTCTTCAAACATTATGCAATCATGAAAAAGCGAGCGTATTATTCAGTATTGGTTGCCCTTATTGTATCTATTGGCGGTTTTTTATTGGGATTTGATGGGACTGTGAATTCAGGTGCTGTTCCATTCTATAAAAATACTTTTGATATTGCGGATCAGCCATTTTTGATAGGTTTATCCACTGGGGTGATTATTTTAGGGGGATTTTTTGGAAACCTTACAGCAGGTTTTCTTAACGATAAATGGGGTAGAAGACCTAGTCTATTTTTTACTTCTTTTTTATTTATGGCAGGAGCCTTAGGTACGGCTTTAGCTCCAAACATTCTTCTTTTTATCTTTTTTAAACTCATAGCAGGTTACGGAGTTGGTATTGCAATACTTACAGCTCCAGTTTATATTTCTGAAATTGCGCCACCAGATCAGCGTGGGCGGCTAGTTACATTTAACCAATTAAATATAGTCTTAGGTCTTACTATTGCATATTTTTCCAATTACTACATTTTACAATGGGTAGATGACCCAGAACTGAACTGGCGTTGGATGTTGGGTGTCGGTTTCTTTCCGGCAGTAGCTTATTTTGGTTTACTTTTCTTCATTCCAGAAAGCCCAAGATGGTTAATCAAAAAAGGATATGATCAAAAAGCGAAGACAATCCTAGAGAAAATAGGTGGACCAGCTTTGGCAGAAGAAGAGTACGACTGTATTAAAAAGAGTATTGAAGATGATGAAAATAGAAAAGAGGGTGGATTATCTGAGTTCTTTTCTAAGAAAATGAAATTGGTACTACTTATTGGTTTTGGTATAGCATTTTTTCAGCAAGTATCGGGGATTAATGCTGTGCTTTATTATGCGCCTATGATTTTCCAATCTACAGGTGGAGGGCAAGATGCGGCATTCCTTCAGTCAATAGTGGTAGGTTTGGTATTTGTGGGAATGACAATCATATCGATGTTCTTGATTGACAGGCTAGGAAGAAAACCACTTCTAGTTATTGGAACCTCTGTGATGTCTATTTCTTTATTGATTGCGTCTTTTGGTTTTTATAAAGCCACTTATACGCTGAATGAAGAAAGTATAATGACAATTGAATATGATTTAAGAAGTAATATTGAAAACGCTGAAAAAGGGATATCTCCGATTGAAAAAGCAAGTCTGTATGCAGAAGTTGATTTACTCGTAAATACACTTAAATCAATTGAAGATATAGAGTTTGACGGTGAGTTAGTTTTCTTCAACAATATTAAGTCTAAGCTTTTAAGTAGGGGGAATAAGCTGAAGCATCATGAAGGAGAGGCATTTTACAGAGAAATTCATCATTACATGATGGATGGAATGAAACAAGATGCTGCTATTGAGAAAGCTGTACTTTCAAAATACAATTCATCTTATAAGAGTATGATCTTAAATAAGAGTATTAGTATTAATGATGTGTTGGTTTTAGTAGGTATTCTCGGATTTATTGCTGGTTTCTCAATCTCTTTAGGTCCTGTGACTTGGGCGATGCTACCAGAAATTTTACCAAATAGACTACGAGCTTTAGGGATTTCAATTTTTGGAGCACTAAACGGAATTACAAGTTTTTCGGTGGCAACAATGTTTCCAATGGAATTGGAGCTTTTAGGAGCAAGCACAACCTTCCTTGTTTTTGCAATCTTTATGATCATCTGTCTGATCTTCTCATTGACGGTAGTAGTCGAGACGAAAGGGAAATCATTGGAACAGGTTGAGAAAGAGCTTATAGGAGAAGTTGTGACTAGTGCAGATGAAGTAGTGGAAGAGAAAATAATAATTGGACATTAGGCTATGAAAACAATTCAAAATCCGATACTTAAAGGTTTTAATCCAGACCCTTCAATTATCAGAGTGGGAGAGGATTATTACATAGCAACTTCTACTTTCGAATGGTTTCCGGGTGTTCAGATTCATCATTCAAAAGACCTTGTTAATTGGGAATTGATAGGACATCCACTGAATCGAAAAAGTCAGTTGGATATGCTTGGTGTACCTGACTCTTGTGGAGTATGGGCACCTTGTCTGACCTACGATAATGGTACTTTCTATTTGGTTTATTCTAATGTGAAGTCTTTCGATGGAGTTTGGAAAGATACGCCAAATTATTTGGTCACTACAGATGATATCAGAGGTGAATGGTCAGAGCCAATTTATCTGAGTAGTAGTGGTTTTGATGGATCACTTTTCCATGATGAAGATGGCAGAAAATGGTTCACTTCTATGATTGTAGACCATAGAAAAGGAAAGTTCTTTGGCGGTATCATCATTCAAGAATATGACAACGTGCAACAGAAGTTAATCGGGAAATCAGCGCATATTTTTGAAGGAAGTGAGTTAGGAATAACGGAAGGTCCTCATATCTATCAGAAAAATGGATATTATTATCTTTTAACTGCTGAAGGAGGAACAGAGTATGGACATGCGATTTCTTTGGCTAGGTCTGAATCTCTGATGGGACCTTATGAAATTCATCCAGAAAATCCTGTGATATCGGCAAGAAATCATTCTTCACATCCACTTCAAAGAGCTGGTCATGGAGATATTGTAGAAACGCCAAATGGTGATTGGTATTGTGTGTTTCTAGTTGGGCGACCGCTAACCAATATAGGAAGATGTATTTTAGGAAGAGAGACAGCTATTGAGAAAGTAGAATGGAGAGAAGATGGTTGGTTATATGCAAGTAGCGGAAGTGCATTACCAAGAGTTGAGTTAGAATCACCATCTCCAGAAGTAGATTATAAGCCTTCAACATTATTCTTTGAGGACTTTGAATCTGATTCTTTAAATATTCATTTTCAGTCTTTAAGAATACCTGTTTCGGAGGATTGGTTAAGTCTTTCTGAAAGAGAAGGATTCCTACGTTTGTATGGCCGTCAATCTCTTACCTCTAAACATCATCAAAGTTTAATTGCTAGAAGAGTTCAGGCATTTCATAGTGTAACCACAGTAGCCTTAGAGTTTTCTCCTGAAAGCTTTCAACAAATGGCAGGCTTGGTATGCTATTACAATACTTCTCATTACTACTATTTACACCTAAGTGGTGATGAAAACGGACAATCGGTGCTCAATATTATAGCGTGTAATAAGTATGGGACATCGGAACCAATGGATAAACCAATCCAATTGGGAGATCAATCTCGTGTTTATCTACGAGCAGATTTTAACAGAGACAAACTTCAGTTTTTCTACAGTGTAGACAATAATGAGTGGCAAAAAGCGGGGGAGGTTTTAGATGGCAGCATTTTATCAGATGACTATGTCAGAGATGGACTTGGTGACATCTATCGCCCTGCTTTTACTGGAAGTTTTGTTGGGGTATGTTGTCAGGATTTGACGGGACAAAATAAACATGCCGATTTCGATTGGTTTACTTACGAAGAATTATAGACGATGAGCAGATTAAAAGTATTAGCGTTGTTTCTCCTTAGTCTCTCAATTTGGGCATGTGGAGAACAAAAAGAACAAGCGACTCTAGAAGCTTCAACAGATGAGCGTCCTAGAGCCAAATTTGAACCCTCAGATGGAGAAGTTATTCTGTTTGCAGGTCAGAGTTTAGCTGCATTAGGCGGATTGGATGAGTACAATGATGGCTATTTAGACCATTTTGAAACGCCAGGTGGTTTCACGATGTACACAAAGATTTTACCTCCACAAAGAGAAATAAATCATAAGTATGAATTGTTACCTGGTTTAGTAACAACAGATGATTGGGGGGATGGACCTAACAATATGCAACTGCAAATTGATGATACAGACTTCCAGCATTCGGCACTTGCAATTGGTTTGGAGTTAGTTGATTACGAAAATGCAACAGCCAATGGTGAAATGGATTCTATGGTTATCGCTCTCGGAGAATGGATCAAAGGATTAGGAAATAGACCTGTTTTTCTAAGAATAGGTTATGAATTTGATGGCCATGATTGGAATCATTATGATCGAGAAGGCTACCTTGGAGCTTATAAAAGAATCTACCATATGTATGACTCTATGCAGATTGATAACATTGCTTATGTTTGGCAAAGTACGGGTTGGGGATCATCTTATATGGATTTAAAAGATTGGTATCCTGGTGATGAGTACGTGGATTGGTGTGCGTATTCACATTTTGCAAGACATCCTGAAGCAGCTCCTTTATTTCAGTTTGCAAGAGACCACAAGAAGCCAGTGATGATCGCTGAAGCTACTCCAACTTTACCAACTGAAACTATAAAAACAGATGGGAAGACGAAAGAAACAAAGTTGGATAATCCTACTCAAGCACAAGAAGCATTGGAGCAATGGTTCAAACCATTTTTCCAAGTAGTCTATGAAAATGAGGATGTTGTTAAGGCTATTCATTATATAAATACAGATTGGCATAACTATTCAATGTGGAAGACGAATCCTACTTTCCAAGATATAGATGCGAGGCTTCAATTAAATCAAGAAATAAAGAGCTATTGGATAGAAGAAACTTCAAAGCCAAAATATTTGAAAGCATCACCTGATTTGTTCTCTAAACTATGGGGGATTGAGGAATAATTAAAGTGATATAAATAGTTATTAGATAGTTCTCGAGTATGTGTTAAAGTGTTGCCACTAAGTTTGTGTTGTGCTTATGTGGTAACACTATTTTTTGTTAGATATAAAGTGATTTTCAATTCGGGTGAATTTCTAAAATTCTATTAGGGGAACGATTATATCTTAGTTTAATGAAGTTCTGTATCGTATGATGACCTATTTTTAGTTGGTGTGAAATGCTACAATCCTACCTAAAATCGAGGCTATAGATTTTAAGTAGGATTTTCTGCTTTTAAATAACTGTTTTCAATTCTTAAAGAAATAGTTTTTACACTCTTCTGATTTACTTTTATTGTAATAAATTGAATATGTAACTGTTAACATTTATGGTTTAACAATTGATAAATGTAATCTTCACGCATTTTATAGATCTTTACTCTCAACAAGCATTCTTACTTACCATAAGTAAACTAAACGACAACCACACACTTAATAAACATGACAAGGAGTAAAGAAAGATCGGTAAGATTAACACTGTGCTTATTCTTACTAAGCCTTTTACCACTTAGCCTATTTGCACAAGAAAAATTATTCTTAAAAGGGTTTACAAAGCACAAACACGGAGAATTGATGCCTTACAAATCTCCTCAAGAAGATGCCAGTCAAGCCATGCTCATTCGTTGTATGGAAGGCAAAAACAGTATGGAATGGGAATCCGAAGCCATACCAAGTTCTTTCAAAGGAGAATATGTAGAATTTGGGGCGATCATGGGAGTTGATATTGATCGTGCAATGTATAGCTATGATTTCTACCTCAACGATAAAAAATATTTCACCTTCAAAGCTCCCGAAGAAAGCATTTTGCAAGATGTACACGCAGAAGGACCTAACGGATCTTCTCTGACATTCAAAGGCACAATGATTGACACTTACAGCGACCTTTTTGGTTATGTATTCTTCAAAATAAAAGCAGAAGATCTTCCAAGAGATGAACCGATCCGATTTAAAGCTGTGGCTCCTAGTATCGGGAAGTCAAGTTGGATGATGCTTTTCCGATATGGACTTGAAGGAAATGTAAGTTGGAAACAAGAACCTGCCGTTGTCAAAACACCTAAAGGTTCTAAGCAACTGTTGAGAACAACTATTCTACATTATGGAGAACCTACTTCTGCCACTATTATAGCGGGCAAGTCAAAAGAAAAAGTGACACTCAATGTAGGAGCTAATGTTTTTAGAGTAAAAGTGCCAAAGCTAGAAGAGGAAACAAAAATGCCTGTAAAAGTCATAGTCAATAAACAGGTACTCGATGAAAGAACTTTGACACTAACACCTGTAAAACCATACGACCTTTACTTATTACATCATTCTCACGTAGATATTGGCTACACACATACGCAAGATGAGGTTGAGAAAATGCAATGGAAAAACCTTGACGATGCCGTAATGATGAGCCAAAAGACAGCCAATTATCCTGAAGGCTCAAAATTCAAATGGTCAGTAGAAGTGATGTGGGCAGTAGAAAGCTACCTCAAACAAGCAAGCCCTGCTCAGAAAACTGCATTTTTAGAAGCTGTAAAAAATGGCTCGATTGCACTAGAAGGCCTCTATGGAAACATGCTCACAGGACTCTCTAATCCGCAAGAGCTGGTAGAATCTACTTTTGATGCCTTACAAGTTTCTGACGAAGTAGGTGTGCCATTAACTTCTGCAATGATTACCGACGTACCAGGCTATACATGGGGTTTGGTTCCCGTATTGGCTCACTCTGGAGTGAAATATCTTTCCGCAGGAACAAACGTTTTCCACCGAATTGGCGGAACGATCTCAACTTGGGGAGACAGACCATTCTATTGGATATCGCCATCAGGTGAAGAAAAAATCATGGTTTGGGTTCATGAGAAAGGATATTCTCATTTCCACACCGGTTTAGGTTTTACAGACTTAAAGGTACTGCTTACTCCAAAATCGGTATTTGATTATCTAAACGAATTGAATGACCGAAATTACCCTTACGACATCACAACCTTAAGATATACAGTAGGTTCTGACAATGGCCCTGTAGACCAAGGAATCAGTGAAACTGTGAAAGAATGGAATGAAATTTATGAAACACCGAAAGTAATTCTTTCTACCACAACCGAATCTTTTCAAGCATTTGAAGACAAATACGGAGATCAACTGCCTGTTGTAAAAGGAGATTTCACACCTTATTGGGAAGATGGTGCGGGTTCTACCTCAAAAGAAACAGCAATAGTAAGAAATGCATCTGAGCGTCTTTCTCAAGCCATGACTTTGCTTTCTTTAAACCAAGTACAAATCCCAAATGAGAAATTTGAAGAGGCTTGGCGTTGTGTTTTACTTTACAACGAGCACACTTGGGGAGCTTACAATTCGATCTCTGAACCAGAAGCTGATTTTGTACATTCACAATGGGCCGTCAAACAATCATTTGCACTAAAAGCAGATAGCATTGCCTCGGAATTATTGGATTTAGCTTTGGCTTCTTCAGAAAAATCAGAAGGTATTGTATTGACCAATTCATTGAGTTGGGAAAGGTCGGGAATTATCCGTTTGTCAAAAGAGCAATCTGAAAAAGGAGATAAAGTAGTTGACAAAAATGGAAATCTACTTCCTTCGCAACGTCTGAACACAGGAGAATTAGCTGTTTGGGTAGAAAATCTGGAAGCATATGGTACAAAAGAAATTTTTGTAGAAAAAGGGAATGCATTCGCCCCTAAATCACTTACGACAGAAAACACAACAATCAAAAGTGAGTTCTTAACACTTGAGATAGACACAGAGACAGGCGCTATAACCAAATTGTACGATAAAGTCAGAAAGCAGAATTTTGCAAATACAAAAGAGCTGAAAGGACTAAACGACTACTACTATGTAGCAGGTAGAAATCCGAAAGCTCCAAAAACAACTGGAAATGATATTCAAATCAATATCATAGAAGCAGGAGGTGTGTTGAGTACTTTAGAAATTACATCATCAGCACCGGGTGCAGAAGAATGGAAACGTTACATCACGATCAATGCTTTTGATAATTCTATTGGAATTGATAACCGTATCAATAAAACCAACATTTACGATCCTGAAGGAGTCCATATTGCATTCCCGTTCAATGTAGAAAATGGAGATGTTCGTATAGATGTGCCATTCGGTGAATACATCCCAGAAGTAGAGCAGTTGCAAGGTTCTTGTAAAAACTACTTTACCGTACAGCGATATGTAGACGTTTCAAATATTGATTATGGTATCACTTGGGCCTCACCAGATGCTCCAATGATCGAACTGGGAGAAATCACAACCGATGCTCTCTCTTACGGTTGGGTACAAGAAGTAAAACCGACCCAAACGGTCTATGCCTACTTGATGAATAACTATTGGGAAACTAATTACAAGGCGAGTCAAGATGGCTGGCATCAATTCCGATTTGCCCTAAAACCACATGGCAGTTATGTATCTAGTCAGGCCAAAAAATTCAGTACTGAAATCTCTCAGCCAATTCTGATTAGTGAAACAGCAAATAACGGATTTGAAGCAATCTTAACTCCACAGTCAGAACATACAATTGTTACAGCTTCAAGACCGATGTCAGACAATACAGTTCTCGTAACAATCTTGAATGCCTCTGCTGCCCCTCAACAATTAGAATGGGAAACCTCAGAGAAAGTCTCAAATATTTACTTGTCAAATATTAATGGAGATAAAATGGAAAACTATCAAGAAGGTGAAGAATTGCCTGCTTGGGGATTGCGTTTTCTTCTGATTGAAAAGAATACAGGTATTTAGTTATAAAAAAGTAGCCATTCAAAACTATTTGAATGGCTACAAAATTTATGATGAAGAGTAGTGTAACTCATTGATTTCATCGGAGAATGAAAAACTTATTGTTAAAGCTTCTTACTTTTTAAGAGCTAAGATTTTCTTTTGAATACTAGAGAAATTAGTTTCTCCTTTTTCAATTTTTTGAACCAAAGCTTTTTGGTAATACTCAAAAGCCATTTGATCTAAACAATGAAGCGCTAAATAATCACCTTTCAATTCTAGGTTTGAAGCTGTTTCCTTGATTGCAATTGAGTGTTCAATCCAAGTATAAGCTTCAGACATATTTTGCTTGTCTTTTACACATACTTTTGCAGCTGCTAAAGGTGTTTCCCAGTCCATCGCAGTAGATAGAGCTACTTTTTTTCTGAGTCTATCATATTTGTTTGCATCTAAATCGAATAAATCATTTGATGCAAATGCGTTTGCAGAAAGGGCAATAGTTGTAGCGAAAGTAAAGATCAATTTTTTCATTTGAGTATAAGTTATTTTGACACTGAATCTGAATGAGTTGTACTGTTGTTGTACATGGTTTTAAAATGCCAAAGTTGTGCCGGTAAATCATAAGTGGTTGTTATTTAGTCGGTTATGTGAGTTTGTAACTGTGGTAGTAGAAAAAGAAGTATTCGGGATTGAGACAGTTGCGTTCGAAAATGTACAATTTCTTATTTCATAGAAGTTTAACACCATTCTATCGCTACTTTTTAACGCTTTCAATACCTATATAACATCATGTAAAATGAGAAATTCAATTTAAAGAGATTCAAAATTCATTAAATGTAAATCTACTTTTGTTGGTCTGATAGTGGATTTGTTTATGTATATCGTTTAACATTTATCACTATAATTTTATGCTATTTTTTCCACTTTAAGCCGAAAATCACTGATTTCAGTTATAGTGTTCATGGTATTTAGTGACTTAAATGTTAATAAAGCTTTCTAATTTTATGAATGTAGCTACAAACTTACACTTTACTAGCATATCTATTAAGTCACATCATAGAAAGAAAGAGGAGAAAGGACATTGTGTAAATGGACTAGTATCTGTGTTCAAGGACATCCTTATAAGGGTATACATTCACATTTTTTACTCAAAAACGACTCAGTATGAGAAAGACCTTAACTCTTCTCTTAATGATCATGGTTACGTCAGCCATGGCTCAAGAAAAAAAAGTGACGAAATTGAACGTAAAAGGGTATCGCGTTGCATTAGCACCTGATGGTTCTGGAGTGGTTTATACTTCACCAGGCTTGATCGGGCTGAAACATTTTGACTTTTCAAGCAAGAAAGAAACTGTTTTATCTAAAGCAAGAGGAGCTGGTTATCAACCTTCTTTTTACGAAGGAGAAGTTGTTTTTAAGGAACGTACTAATAAAACAGTCCTTAAACGAGCAAGTCTAACTTCTAATGCTTCTAAAACTATTTCAACCACAGGAGTAAGTCCTAAAAAATGGGCAAAAACTCAAGTAATGTCAAATAAGAGAGTTTCAAAAAAAGAAGTATCATATGCATCAACTTCTGAAACACTTAATGATTTTGTGGTAGCGTACTCGGATGGTTCTGAAAAGAGAATTGCACCATTTGGAGATCAGGAGGATTATATATGGGTTTCGTTATCTCCTGACAAAACAAAAGTGCTATTTAAACTAGTAGGTGTATCTGCCTACGTTTGTGACTTAAAAGGAAAGATTCTTCATGACCTTGGAGATCTAGAAAATCCTAAATGGGTTACAAATGACAAGATTGTGTACATGATAACCGAGGAAGATCATGATTCTTTCACAAAGTCAGATATATACACAATTTCTATCGCTCAAAAGGAGCGTAAAAACTTGACTAAAGGAATGAAGCAAATTGCATTATATCCTGATATGGTCGGGGATCAAGTTGTTTTCAATACTCCTGAAGGTGACATCTATTTGATGGAGGTAAGTCAATAAAATTCGAGGTATTCATTTCACATATCTCATTTTATTCAACCTCAATTCAACATTCTATTTAGAAAAATCATGAAAAAATATATCACTTCTATCTTGTGCATAGGAGGGTTGCTTTTTAGTGCCCAAACTTTTGCACAAGTCCCTGCCAATGTGCCTCAACTTTTGACAGGAAAGAAAATTGCAATCGACCCTGGTCATGGAGGTCACGATTCAGATGACCGAGAAACACCTTTAGGAAATGGATTTACATATTATGAATCTGATGGTGTTTGGGAAATGGGGCTTATTCTTCAAGATATCTTAGATGAAGTAGGTGCCAATACAAAACTTACAAAAACCAACAATAGCATTACAGCTCCAGACCGTGATCCTTCATTATCAGAAAGGGTAGCAGTAGCCAATGCTTTTGATGCGGACTATATGCATTCCATTCATACAAATGCGGGTGGTGGTTCTGCAAACTATACACTTCTTCTTTATCGAGGAATAAATAGTACACCATCTTGGCCAGATGCCAAAGTTATGGGAGGTATTATGACTCAGCGATTGAAAGATTATATGTATACGACAGACGCTTACAATCGTGCAGATAGAGATTTTCTTCCTTACTATTTGGGTGTATTAAGTGGAACACAAATGCCTGCTACATTATCAGAAGGTTCATTCCATGATAATTTGCCAGAAGGTAAGAGATTGATGAGTAGCATGTACAGAAGAGCGGCTGCTTGGGCTATGGCCAAATCATTCTTTGAGTTTTATAATACAGGACAACTTCCATACGGAGAAGTTGGTGGTTTATTAAGAGATAATTCTGGAACACCTATTAATGCAGTTACTTGTACGATCAACCCGGGTACATCAGATGCGAGAACGGTTACAGTAGATAATGCAGACAACGGTTATTACATTTTTGATTGGTTAGACGCAGGAAATTATACGATAGAGTTTAGCAAATCTGGCTATGCAACAACCATTCAGAATGTAACGGTTACTTCTGGAGGATATACTCAAACAGATGTGACCATGATTGACCTTGGTGATCCTCCAGCTCGTCCTACTTTAGCTTTTGTTGGAAACCCAAATGGAGGTACTTCAGTAGAAGCAAGATGGTCATTGACTTCGGGAGCTACAGGTTATCGTTTGTACTATGCTGAAAATGATAACTTGACTTCATGGAAATTGGCAGCTGATGAAAACACATTGACTTCATCATCGACACAAGTAACACTGAACAGCGCTGCTGATTTTGTAGATGTCCCTTCTAGCGATGTTTATCATTTCAGATTAGTGGCTACTTCTGTTGGTACAGGAGGTGTAATCTTGGAAAGCGAAACTTCAGATGTTTATTCTCGTTCGTCAAATACTTCTGGAGATGCAGTCTTAATTGTAGATGGTTTTGACAGAAATACAGGTTCTTATACTGGAGCTACACATTCGTTTGTTACAGGTTATTTCAAATCTCTAAGAGATAGTAAAAGTGTGGTTGTAGAGTCTACAGATAACTCAAAAGTAGCAGATGGTACGGTTGTACTTACAGACTATGAAGCGGTTGTATGGTTTGTGGGTGATGAGTCTACGAACGCTGAAACATTCGCAACAGCAGAACAGACCAAAGTACAAGCCTATTTAGAAGCAGGTGGAAAGCTATTTGTAAGTGGATCAGAAGTAGGATGGGATTTATGGGAGAAAGGTACTTCAACAGATCAAGCGTTCTATACAAATTACTTGAAAGCTGCTTACCAAAGTGATGGTGCTGGAAATTATTCACCAGCAACAGGAGTTTCAGGAACTGCATTCGCAGGAGTTTCTGTGCCATTCGGAATCACATATACAGAAGATTATGCTGATGATATCGATCCTGTAAGTGGTGCAACTTCAATCTTGACTTATGCTGAAGCTGGTAAAGCTGGTGGTGTGGCATATACAGGAACATTTGGTGGCGGAACACAGTCTGGAGCTGTGGTTTACGTTTCATTCCCTGCAGAAACAGCTGCCTTAAGTGACCAAACCACATTGATGGGTAAAGTATTGGATTACTTCAATGTAAGTGCTGTAAATGTAGCTCCTATTGCGAATAATGATCAAGCGTCAACAACACAAGATGTAGCTATTAGTATCAATGTACTTTCTAATGATACAGATTCAAATATTGATGCTTCAACATTGACAATTGTAGCAAACGCAAGCAATGGAACAGCGGTAGTAAATAATGGTCAAGTTGATTATACTCCTTCTTCAGGGTACATTGGTTCAGATAGTTTTACTTATCAAGTTTCAGATACAGAAGGACTTGTTTCAAATGTAGCAACTGTAAATATTGATGTTTTAGAGTTACTTAACTGTGCAGGTGAAGGAACAGAAATTAATCCTGATAAGCCAAAGAGAGATTTCAGAGCATCATGGATTTCTACAGTAGCAAATATTGATTGGCCATCTTCTCCAAATCTATCAGTGGCAGCACAACAAGCTGAACTTATCGGTTTGATAGATGGATTGAAAGAAAGTGGTGTAAATGCTATTTTATTCCAAGTAAGACCAGAGTGTGATGCATTATATGCTTCAACTATAGATCCTTGGTCATATTATTTGACAGGTCAGCAAGGGCAAGCTCCTTCGCCATTCTACGATCCGCTTACTTTTGCAATTGATGAAGCTCACAAAAGAGGTATGGAACTTCACGCTTGGTTAAATCCTTACAGGGCACAACAAGGAACGCCTAGCCTTTCATCTTCTCACGTAGCTAGCCAACATCCTGACTGGGTGATGGATTTCACTGAAAGAGATATTCTTAACCCAGGTATTCCTGCGGTTAGAGATTATGTAGTTTCAGTAATCAATGATATTGCAAGTCGTTACGATGTAGATGGTATTCATTTTGATGATTATTTCTACCCTTACTCTGGTATGGGAAGCCAAGATGCTTCAGCTTTTGCAAGTTATAACCCGAATAGTTTGAGTCTTGCGGATTGGAGAAGAGACAATGTAAATAAATTAGTTGAAATGGTGTTTGATGAAATTCAACTAGTAAATCAAGCACAAAATAAGAGTATCAAGTTTGGTATTTCTCCATTTGGTATCTGGAAAAGTGGTGTTCCTTCAGGAATTTCTGGAATGTCTGCATATGATGTAATTTACGCTGATGCCTTGGCTTGGTTAAGTGCAGGTACTGTAGATTATATTTCTCCTCAATTGTATTGGGATTTTGGTGGCGGACAAGATTATGCTGCATTATCAACTTGGTGGGATGACCAAGCAGCAGCGGCAGGTAAGCTACATTACCCAGGACTTGGTTTATATCGTCTTGTTGATTCTGGAAGTTGGCCTGCATCTACTATTCAATCAATGATTGATGAGAACAGATTAGCGAAGAATGAGGCGACAAAAGGTCAAATTTTCTTCACGACAAATAACCTTACAGATAACGATAAAGGGATTAAAACAGCACTTCAAGGTGATCAGTACCAATATCCATCTGTTGTTCCAACAATGTCTTGGAAAGAATCAGTTTGTCCGAATGTGCCTTCTAACTTCCGTTATGAAGGCGGTGACTTGGTTTGGGATGCTCCTTCGGCGGCATCAGATGGCGATTTAGCTGAGCGTTATGCTGTATATAGATTTTCTTCTTTAGCTGAACTAACAACAAATCTTCACGATGGAACAAAGCTAGTTGCTGTAACTGGAGAAACTTCAGTGGGTGTAGCATCAGCTTGGTTAACAGGAACAGATAACTACTTTGTAGTTTCGGCTTTAGATAAAAATAGTAACGAAAGTGGGTTCACGGCATCTGTAAATATTGCAGGAAATGTACAATACTGTGCTGCTCAAGGAAACAATACGACTTATGAGTGGATTGCAGGTGTTGCAATTGGAGCTATTACTAAGTCAAGTGGTAGTGATGGTGGTTATGCAGATAAAACAGCTGAATCTTTCCCACTAACTATTGGAAATACTTACAGTTTAACATTGACTCCAGGCTATGCAAGTACAGCTTATAATGAGAATTGGAAAGTATGGATTGACTTTAATGAAGATGGTGATTTTGATGATACTGATGAACTAGTTTACGCAATAGGTAGTGTTGCTAAAAATGCAGTATCAGGTTCGCTTACAATTCCTGCTGGTGTAAGTGCGGGTAATAAACGTATGCGTGTAGGAATGAATGGTTCTTCATCAGATTATACTTTGAATTCTTGTGGTTCATTTGCTTATGGTGAAGTAGAGGATTATACCGTATCTTTAACTGCTCCAACTCCTGTAGCACCAGTAGCAAACAATGATTCAGAATCAGTACAATCTGCGGTAGCAGTTGCTCTAGCTGTATTAGCGAATGATACTGATACAAATGGCGATATAGACGTTTCAACAGTGACTATTGTTTCAGCTGTTTCAAATGGTTTTACTTCAGTAAATGCATCTACAGGTGTGATTACTTATACATCTAATGTAGGATTTACAGGAACTGATAGCTTTACATATACTGTACAAGATCAATCAGGTTTAACGTCAAATACTGCAACAGTAACAATTAGTGTTACAGATTTACCACCTGCCCCTTGTGCTTCGAGTAATCATAATGCCACTTATGAGTGGATTGATAATGTGACTTTTGGAGCATTTAGTAATACGTCAGGTAGTGATGGTGGATATGGAGATTATACTTCTCAAACTATTTCTGGTGTAAGCACTGGAGGTCAATATTCAATTAGCTTGAAACCAGGTTTCCAAAGTACTGCATACCAAGAGCATTGGAAAGTTTGGATTGACTTCAACGCTGATGGTGATTTTGATGATGCAGGAGAAGAATTGTTTGATACTTACGGAACAGGTACTGCTGCTGTTACAGGTTCTATTACTATACCATTTGATGTGACTTCGGGTACAAAAACAATGCGTGTGGGTATGAATGGTACTTCAGCAGATTATACGCTGACTCCATGTAATGCATTTACTTACGGTGAGGTTGAGGACTATTATATCTTTATCAATAACACGGGTTGTACTCCTCCAGCGGTTACATCTATGGTTATTGACAATAATGATACTGGATATTCTGAAACTGGAACGTGGATCTCAAGTACATCAACAGCAGGGTACATTGGTTCAGGTTACCGTCATGAAGGAGATGCAAACAAAGGAAATGCATCTGTAACATACGCACCAGATATTACTGTAGATGGAACATATGAAGTATTTATTTTCTATACAGCTGGTTCAAACAGAGCAACAAATGCACCTGTAGATATCAATCATGCAAATGGTACTACTCAAGTAATCGTTAATCAACAGAATAACAACACAACTTGGGTTTCTTTAGGGACATACAGCTTCTTGGCAGGTTCAGGAAATGCAGTCTTGAAAAATGATGGTACTGATGGTGTAGTTATCGCAGATGCTATGCGATTTGACTTTGTGAATTGTAATGTGGCATCTTCTCGTAAGTCAATTGAAGACGGAGTTGCTGGATTAGAATCACCAGTATTATACCCTAACCCTGTAGTTGACAGAGCACAAGTGAAGTTTAATTCAGAGGTAGAGGGTGAAGTTACAATTCTACTATATGCTCAAACAGGTGAACTTGTAGGAGAAACGGTAGAACAAGGAATTAAAGGACTTAATGTCTTGAATATTCCAACAGCCCAACTTAGTACAGGAGTTTACATCGTTCAAGTGATTGAAGCTGATGGTAAAACTTCTTACTTAAGAATGTTGAAAAACTAATTCAAATTTAGATATGACCGTAGTGTGGAAACATGCTACGGTCTTTTTTTTACCCTCAATTTACTTATGAAATGAAACACATTTACTGGAGAGCCCTACTCCTTACGTTGTTCTTTGGGTATCATTCACTTCATGCCCAAGAGATTTTCAAAAACAAATTACAGAATGCATTACGTACCGCTTGGGAAAAAACAAGTATTCCAGGTATAGGTTTAGCCGTTTCAACCCCTGATCAAGGAATGATTTTTACTTCTGTAGGTATCGGGAATATTTACACCAATTCCGCTATTACAGAAGAAAGTCGCTTTCTCATCGCTAGTAACTCAAAGACTTTTACTGCAGCATTGGTACTTCGTTTACAGGATGCTGGATACTTTGATATTGACGATAAATTGTCTGATCACCTGATTGTATCTGGTTTACCCAATAATTATAGCATGACCATTCGTCAATTGCTTAACCATTCGGCAGGTGTATATGACCATTTTAATAACAGTAACTATTGGAGTTTGGCTACAGCTCAACCCTATAAAGTATTTACTGATGCTGAAGTGATGTCTTACTCAAATGCTTTAGGTCCTTCATTTTCACCAGGAAGTTCATATTCATATTCCAATGCTGGTTTTTATCTTTTAGGAATGTTGGTAGAGGCGAAGCTTGGTATTTCAGCAAGAGAAGCAATGGATCAGTGGGTGATACAACCTATGGGCTTAGACCTAAGCTTTTTAGATGACAGCAGTGATCCATCAAACAAAATTCCATACTTAGCCGAAAATAGTCGAGCTTACGAGTATCATAAAAGTTCAATTACTACGGCAGGTTCAATGGTGGCTACTCCTCAGAATGTAGCACAATTTGCAAAGGCTGTTTTTAGTGAAGGATTCTTATCTTCTTCATCACTAAATGAAATGATTGCTCCGTCAACGAGAAATAGCTCATACGGTTTGGGAACAAGAAGATTCTCAGATAATGGCGTTACGCATTATGGTCACACAGGTACTTTGGCAGGCTATAAAAGTTACATGTACTATATCCCTTCTATGGATGTATCTGTTGCTATGCATGCAAATGCCTACACAGACCCTTCTTCATTATGGTTTGATATTGTAGATGCTGTTTTTGATGTTGTTACACAAGAATACGGTTCTTATTGTCAGAATAATAACTGTAATGCACCATCTCGTCCAAGACTTTTAACTTCTAAAAATAATGTAGATGGAAGCTTTACTTTGGAATGGATAGCGAATACTGAAACAGATTTGTCGGGTTACCGAATTTATTATTCTACATCTGATAATTTGAGTAACTGGCAAATAGCCGCAAATGAAGCTTCTCTTTCACCTTCAACATCTAGTTTTACTTTCTCATCTACTTCAGCTTTTGAAGTTCCTACGGCAGAGTCTACGGTATTTTTAAAATTGGTAGCTGTTGGTGATGATGGTCTTGAAAGTGAAAGTAGTGATGTGTATGTTCGCTCCGACAATGCCAATGGAAAGAAAGTATTGATCGTAGATGGTTTTGATAGAACTGGAGGAAGTGCTTCTTGGGGAAGTGTAACGCATAATTTTGCTGCAGATTACTTAAAAGTATTTAGAGATGCAGAAGGAAGCCAATTATCGGTTTCATCGATTGCGAATGAAGCTCTAACAAGTGGTTTGACTTATCTGCAAGATTATGACATGGTCATTTGGTTCTTAGGAGATGAGTCAACTATTGCAGAAACATTCAGTGATGCGGAACAGGCATTGGTTAAGACTTATCTTGAAAACGGAGGTAAGCTTCTAGTGACAGGTTCTGAAATTGGTTGGGATTTATCAGCGAAAGGAAGTAGCACAGACCAAAACTTCTATAACAATTACCTTAAAGCTAATTATGTAGATGATGGCTCGATTTCTTATACGCCAGCTACAGGAATCACTTCTACCTTATTTGAAGGTACAGTGTTGAACTTTGGTCAAGTGTATCAAGAAGATTATCCAGATGCAATTTCACCACAATCAGGTGCTGAGGCTATATTCAATTATGCAAGTGCAGGAAAACAAGGTGGAGTAGCTTACAAAGGAACATTTGGTAGTTCTCAAGAAGAAGGTGGAGTAGTCTATTTATCTTTCCCTCTCGAAACGGTATCTGACCAGAGTAGTAAAGTTTCCTTTGCAGGACAGTTATTGGATTACTTTGATCTAATGTTAGAAGATGGGACACCAACAGCGAAGTTTGTTGTAAGTGGTTTGCCTGCTGGTATTGGAACTTCACTTGATTTTGATGCAAGTACTTCATCAGATTCAGATGGTTCAATTGCACAGTATGCATGGGATTTTGGTGATGGTAGTTCTGCTACTGGACTTCAAGCTTCTCATTTCTATCAAGCGAATGGTTCTTATACCGTAAAGCTAACAGTTACTGATAATGATGGAAAAACATCTACTAAAACGCAGTTGATCTCCGTTTCTTCGGAAGAAGAATTACGTGGTACATGGTATACTTGGACTGGGAAAACACCACCAACTAATGCTGAAATCAATACCGCAATGCAACAAATCGCATCAGGAAACTTCAATATCGTATATGTTCCTGTTTGGAAATACGGTATGACTTATTTCCCTAGTGATGTATTGCAATCAGAGTTAGGAATTGATCGTTTCCCAGAGCAAGGAAGTAGAGATGTATTGGCTGAAATGATTACAGCCGGTCACAACAACGGTTTGAAAGTTGTCGCTTGGTTTGAGTGGGGTTTTGCTGGAGGAACAGCTAATGAACCTATCGTCACTCAAAAACCAGAGTGGATTACTGAAAAGCAAGATGGTACAAAAAGCTATGATGCCGGTGTACATTGGTTGATTCATGTTCACCCTGAAGTTCAAGCTTTCCTTACGGATTTAGGGGTAGAGGTCGTAAGTAAATATGATATTGATGGTATCCAAATGGATCGTATTCGTTTCCCTAGTTTGGATTGTAGTTATGATGATTTCACTTCGGGAATGTATTTAACTGAAAAAGGAACATTACCTCCAAGTAATACTTCAGATGCGAATTTCCAACGTTGGAGAGCTGATAAATTGAATGATTTCATGGCTCGTTTCTATGACAGAATGAAAGAGGTTGAACCTAATATTTCGGTAAGTAATGCACCTATTGTTTATCCGTATGGTTACGACAATTTCTGTCAAGATTGGCCCCAATGGGTGAATTCTGATCATTTGGATTATGCTATTCCACAGGTTTATCGTAATTCTAATTCGGTTTATTCATCAGACCTAAATGGACAGCTTTCAGAGGTGAATGACAATTCTAAAGTTGTACCTGGTATGACTTCTGTATTTAATGGACAGACGATTCCTTCTTCAACAATTTCAGCAAAGATCAATACCACAAGATCAAGAGGTTTGGATGGGCAAGTGATCTGGTATCACACAGAATTAGTAGATGATTATGCTTACTTACAAGCGAATAACTATCAGACTCAGGCATTCTTACCTCCAAAAGCTAGCTATACAGGATTTGTTCACACAGATTGTCCAATAGTTTTACCAATGAAAATGGATAGTGAAAGTGCAACATTAGAAGGCGGCTGGAATACAAGTACTTCGCAGATTGGTTATTTAGGCGCAAATTATTTGCACGATGGAAATGCAGATAAAGGCAATAAAAAAGTAATCTATACTGCTGTTATTCCTACTTCTGGTACTTATGAAGTATTCACTTTACATACTGCAAATACCAATAGAGCAACGAATGTACCGTTTGATATTACGCATTATAATGGTGTTTCTACGGTATTGGTAAACCAACAACAGAACCATAGTAAATGGGTTTCTTTAGGTAGTTATGACTTTGCGGCAGGGCCAAATGCTAAGATTGAATTGAAGACAACAGGAACGAATGGTTATGTAATTGCAGATGCAATTCGTTTAGTTTTCAAAGAATGTCAGTCTTTGGTTACACCTAGTTCTCCAATTGTGGTTGCTGACAATGCAGTTACAGATGAAGACAATTCTGTAGCGATATCTGTTCTGGCAAATGACGATGTAGTTGAAGGAACTTGGGATTTCAACTCAATAGCTTTAACAGCACCACAAAATGGTACTGCAAGTGTCGATAATGCAACAGGAGTAGTTACTTATACGCCAAATGCAAATTTCTTTGGAAATGATTCATTATCATATCGAGTAGCAAATAGTGTTGGAGGAGTATCTGAATATCAGAAGATTTATGTAACAGTAAATCCGATCAACGATCTACCATCTGCTCAAAATGACCAAGCTGAATTACTTATAAATTCAAGTGTAGTTATTGATGTACTTGCCAATGATTCTGATATAGAAGGTTTAGATGTTTCATCAGTAACAGTGACAAGCAATCCTCAAAATGGTCAAGCTACAGTGAATAGTACTACAGGGGAAATTACTTATACGCCTAATTCTAACTATTCTGGTGTAGATAACTTAGTGTATCAAGTTGCGGATTCCGATGGTGCTTTAGCTTCAGCTCAAGTTAGTATTACAATAAATGATACGCCTCAAAATCCTCCAGCACCTTGTGCTAGTGATTCACATAACTCAACGTATGAATGGATAGCCAATGTAAGTGTAGGGTCATATTCTAATACTTCTTCAAATGATAATGGTTATGGCGATTACACAGCTAACCCTATTTATGTAGTTACAGGAGAAAGCTATGGATTAAGTCTAACTCCAGGTTTCTTGAGTTCTAGCTATCAAGAGCATTGGAAAGTATGGATCGACTTCAATGCCGATGGTGATTTTGATGATGCTGGTGAAGAATTATTCGATACTTATGGTACAGGTACTTCAGCTGTAACAGGAACAATTACAATTCCTTTTGGTGTGAGTTCTGGTCTTAAAATAATGCGAGTAGGTATGAATGGTACTTCTGCCGATTATACGTTGACTCCTTGTAATGCCTTTACTTATGGAGAGGTTGAAGATTATTATGTTGATCTGACTAATAATGGTTGTGTTCCTCCTGCTGTAGTTTCTGAATTGATAGATAATGATGCTCCAGAATATGCTGAAACTGGTTCATGGATTTCAAGTACATCTACTTCAGGTTATATCGGAGCAGGGTATCGTCATGATGGTGATGCAAATAAAGGAAGTATGGCTGTAACTTATTCTCCTAATATTTCAGTAGATGGAGATTATGAAGTATTCGTTTATTACACTGCAGGTTCAAACAGAGCGACAAATGTGCCTATCGAAATCAATCATGCTCAAGGTCAGAGTACAGTAACTGTCAATCAGCAAATCAATAATACGACATGGGTATCTTTGGGTACGTATTCGTTTACTACGGGTTCAGGAAGTGCAGTTATGAAAAATGACGGTACAGATGGAGTTGTGATTGCAGATGCGATGCGATTTGATTTTGTGAACTGTGCAAGTCCGGCAAGTAGACGTCAAGTTCAAGTTGAAATTCAAGATGAACACACAGATCTTGCTTATCCAAACCCGTTCTCAGATCATCTTTCAATAGCTTGGGAAAGTAATGAAGTAACAGAAGCTACGATTTCTATTTATGATGCTGTTGGTAATTTAATTACGACTAACAATGTCCAAACAAAAATTGGTAGTAACTCAACTGACTTCAATACAAGTAACTTGGCTAATGGTTTATACTTTGTAAAGCTAAATTCTGATATTCAGAATCTGACTTTTAAAGTCATCAAGCAATAATGAAGTTTATATTATAATTTTCAGA
The DNA here is from genome assembly GCF_003149185.1 of Sediminitomix flava. Lineage (NCBI taxonomy): Bacteria > Pseudomonadati > Bacteroidota > Cytophagia > Cytophagales > Flammeovirgaceae > Sediminitomix > Sediminitomix flava. Next base: position 254,000 of record NZ_QGDO01000003.1, read on the forward strand.
CTACCTCATACAAATGGGGTAGTCTTCTTTGTATTAGAAATCATAGAAAATGGGGATAAAACTCAATATTAAATCATGTAGTTTTAATAATGAACAGATCATCATTTTAGAGTCCCAATTTTTACTCAAACTAACATTAGAAATTATGTTTTTTTCGCATCGAATTATTTTTCTGATTTCATTTATTTTTCTTTCAAACATTGCGAATGCCCAATTGATCCCATTCAGAAATGGTGAGATTTGGGGAGCAATTGATCGTGAAGAAAATGAGGTAATTCCTTTTAATTATGATGAAGTTAGCTTTTTTTCTGAAGGTACTTACCTTGTCCGCATAAAGAACACTTATGGGCTGATGGATGAAAAGGGAAAGTATATTTTACAATGTGAAAATGATGGAATTATTCCGTTTTCAGAAAATCATGTTCAAGTCATTAAAGATGGGAAATCAGGACTTTTTACACTGAAAGGCAAAGAAGTCTTACCGATCAGTTATCAAGGTTTGAGGTACTTGAAAGATGTTGATCTTATAGAAATGAGACAACAGAAAAAATATGGAGTTGTAGACTTTGATGGAAAAGAAATTATCAAACTATATTTTGATGGAATTCGAGTAGTAGATGAAGAGCGTTTTATCGTTCGAGAAAGTGGTAAGTATATGTTGATCGATAGGTCTATGCAAAGTATTTCGAAAGAGTATTTCAATGACCTTATTCCTCTTGAAGATGATTATTTTTTACTCAGAAATAATCAATTGTGGGGGTGTATAGATAGAGATGGAAATCAAATAATACCGGTAGTATATGATCAAATATTGAAGACAGAGGATGGCTTTTTTCAAGTGAGAAAAGAAAATGCTTTTGGATTGTATACAGTAGAAGGTAATGAGTTGCTATTTCCAGAATTTGAAACACCTATTTTTGTATTTGACACCGAAAGTATTTGGGCTAAAAGCCGTGGGGAATGGAAAGAAGTACAGAAAGAGACAGCTAAACAACGATCATTAGAATTTACAAAAATAGATACACTTCGAACTTATATAAGAGCTTCCGATGAGGAAGGGATGCTTATTTTTGATAAAAATCAAAAGCAGATTTTTGAAAAAAAATACCATGAAGTAAGACCTTACAATAGTAAAGTATTTGCAGTTCAGATGAATAAGAAATGGGCTTTTGTAAATTTTGAAGGAGAAGAACTCAGTGATTTTATTTACGATGAAATCTATCATTTGAAGGATAAAAGATCGTCGAGTTATAGAACATCAGCAGACTTTGATCGCGTTTGGGACAGACCGTTCAATGAAAAGAAACAGAAAAAGCCTAGCCTAAAAGATCATGAAATGATCGGGAAGGTAAGAATTGGAACAAACTGGGCATTGGTAAATGGAGATGGCGAATTATTGACTGATGCAATTTTTGATGAGATAGGTTTAGTGTCAGATCAATCTCCAATTTGGTATAAACAAAATGGAAGATATGGAGCAATGGATTTGCAAGGCTATCGTCTGTTAGACCCAATTTATGAAAGTGTAGAGTGGAACGTTGAGCGCAAAGTTTTTAAGATTGAGACTTCTAAAAAAATAGGATGGTCGGATAAGAACGGTAAACAACTTGTAGCTCCTAAATATGAAAATCTTTCTTGGGAAGGTGGCGATCAGCATCTATTGGTTAAACAAGAGGGTAAATGGGGAATGGTAAATTTGGAAGGAAAAACAGTGATTCCTATTGAGCTAGATCGACTTTTTGGTTGGGAAGATTATGTGATGGGAGTAAAGGAAAACAAGGTGATTTTGTTCAGTAATAATGGTGAAACTCTTGTTCCTAGAAAATACGATGGGATTGAATTATTAAAAAATGCACAAGGCAAAGTCATAAAAGACTTTTTAGTGGTTAGAAATGGCTACGCAAAAGGTGTGATCAATAAGGCAGGAAAGGAAATAGTTCCTGTGCAGTTTGATATCATTTATTATAGTGAAGGAGGTTTAGTTAAAGCAGAAAAAAGTGGACAGGCTGGTTATTTAGACACGCTAGGTAATGTCTACTATGTAGAATAGAAATTTTAGGTTAGAGGTTATATATAAAAAAATGCACCCTACAATGTAGTGGTGCATTTTTAGACTGTTTACTATTTATTATTAATGGATTCTTTTAATTAGGATTGGTAAGGTAGGAACTATTGAGCTGGTCTAGCCCAAGGAGTAGCTCCTACTTTAACTAGATGCTTTCTCATCTCTTTTTGGAAATTCTTAAATTTCTTAGGCATTTTATCTGTAGGAATCGGATTTGTTTCTTCAGGGTCAGCAATCATATCATAAAATACAAAAGGCTCACAAGCTGAATTTTGTACTAACTTCCATTTTCCCTTCTGAATGGCATAACAGATTGTACCATCTACACAAGCTGAATTATTGCCTCTTCTCATGTAAAAAACGGTTCTATCACTTATTGTAGGCGTTCCTTCTTTAAAAAGCTCCATTTGATTTATACCATCAATTCCATCAGCCCAATGTGCTTCAGAAATCTGAGCAGCAGTTGCCAGTGTTGGATAAAGGTCTGTGATTGCAGCATAATGATCAGTCTTCTGATTTGCTTGAATTTGTCCTTCCCACATCGCAATTAATGGTACTCGAACGCCACCTTCATACATATCTCCTTTTTGTCCTTTAAGGTTTGCATTACTAGCTGCATGTCTTAATGCACCACCGTTATCAGATAAGAACAGAATTAATGTATTCTTTAATTGACCTGTGTCTTCCAAGGTTGAAATAATATCACCGATAGATTTATCCATATGCTCCACTAATCCGACATATTTGGCCCTGTCTTCATCTATGTTAGGATTTTCCTTAAGAACTTTATCAAGATAGTCTTGTCTTGGTTGAAGAGGAGAGTGAGGAGCTGTATAGTTTAAGAATAAGCAGAAAGGCTCATTTCTTTTTTCCTTAATAAAATCAATCGTCCAATCTGTGAAAATATCTGTAACATGCCCTTCTGGTACAATCGGGGTTTTATTTTCTCTCATCCAATTCTGACCATATCTTTCGTGTTTATAATAGTCAGTCATCCCTACTAACCAACCTTTATAGAACTCAAAACCTCTATCATTTGGCAAGTTTGGAGCTTCATCTCCTAAATGCCATTTACCGATCATAGCTGTTTGATATCCCTGATCTTTAAAAAGGTCACCTATCGTTGTTACGTTTTCAGATAAATATCCAAAGCTATTTGAGCTATTGTGTCTTACTACGCCAGGCACACCTACTTTATCAGGTGATTTACCTGTAAGCATAGATGCTCTAGATGGAGAGCATACCGATGAAGTTGTATGAAAGTTTGTAAATAAAATACCTTTTTGGGCAATCTGATCAATGTTAGGTGATTTAATGTCTTGTGCTCCATATGAGCTTAAATCTCCATAGCCCAAGTCATCGGCAGTGATCACAAGAATGTTTGGTCTTTCTTGTCCTTGACTATAGGAGCAGTGTAAAAAAATGAAGTATGTGAGTATTGTTAAAAACGATATCTTTTTCATATCTGAAAAATTAAATGAATGAATACTTCAAGGCGAGCCTTTTCAGTGTGTATTTTTTACGCCAATGAATTTATGATCGTAAATATCATACTTCTCTGACTTTATTCTGGATGCCTAAGTTTGAATAAAAGTGGTCATATCTTCAATTCTTGAGAAATATACCCCATAAACATTCTTTAGTTGGATTAAAAGAGCGGTAAAGGACAATGATCAGACCGTAATGAAACTACAAGAATCTTTTTCAGATGTTTTCTTTTTGAAGTAAGAATGTACTTGATCTACCAATATTAAAATATATACCCTCTGATTTTCGAAATACCTCCCCAAGAGAGAGTGAGTGAGAGACTAATTTTACACTTATAAAATAAGTGTATTTCGTACGGATTATTTCTACGCTCAAAATATCTATTATGGTTATCAAAAGAAGTATTTTATTCCTACTCGTATATGTTTTCTTAAATAATGTAGGTCAAGCTCAGACTAAGCCAAGTGGAGAGGGAACATTTTCAAATCCATTTCAAATAGAAGAACTTGATCATTTACGTTGGTTGGCTGAAGATGATAGTGAGTTTACGGATGCTGAGAGGTGGGGGAAATATTACCAATTGATTGCCGATATTGATGCAAGTGCTACTAATGATGGGGGACAAGGTTTTACTCCCATTGGAAATAGTACAGATCAGTTTACAGGATCATTTGATGGACAGGCATATGTGATTTCAAATCTGTATATCAATAAACCAAGTTCAAATTACATAGGACTCTTTGGTTATATAGCAGCTGCAGGAAGAGTTAAAAACTTTGGATTAACGAATGTATCTATCATAGGGCAAAACTATGTTGGTGCGATAGCAGGTAGAAATGAAGGAACAGTAAAGAAAGTCTACTCTTCTGGTTCTGTAGAGGGAACAAATAAAACGATTGGGGGAATTGTGGGAGATAATGCGGTAAGTGGATCTTTAAAAAGAACGTATTCATCGGCTAGTGTAAAAGGAGTAAAAAATGTAGGAGGACTTATTGGAGGAAATTTTGGTTCTGCAGTTATAGAAGAAAGTTATTCAACAGGAGCTGTAGATCCTACAGGGACTGATATCGGAGGTTTAGTTGGGAAAAATAATTCTAGTGTAGCTGTCAGTAGTTCATATTGGGATATTGAAACGTCTGGTTTAGGTACTTCAGCAGGTTTGGATGAAACGTTATATGGTTTGACAACTTTAGAATTTGCCGATGCTTCTAATTTTTCATCTTGGGATTTTGATAGTAATTGGACATTGGCTACCTATAACATTGTAGATGGTTCAACTACTCGTCCTCATATTTTCATGTATACCATTACGGTGAGTCAAGGAGAAAATGGAGAAGTTAGTCCTTCTACTGTTTCCTTATATAAAAGAGCATCGCAAACTTTTTCAATTATACCTGATACTAATTTTGAGATTTTAGAATTGAAAGTTGATGGCGATGTTGTACCTTCAGACTTGTCATATACATTCTCAGATATTGAATCAGACCATACTTTAGAGGTTACTTTTTATAATCCTTCAGGAACATTACCTGTACAATTAGTATATTTCGGGGGGAAAGTAGTCGATGAAAACATAAACTTAAACTGGACTACCGCAACAGAAACCGATAATTTGAGTTTTACGGTAGAGCGCAGTACTGATGGGGTAAATTTTAAAGCCTTAGGGAAGATCAATGGGCAGGGTAATTCTTTAAATATACATGAGTATACTTATACCGATCAGATGCCTTACATGGGTGATAACTTTTACAGATTAAAAACAACAGATTTTAGAAATAGAATTGAATATTCAAGCGTCATATATATTCAACACATATTAGAACAACACACTTTAAAAATAATGCCTAATCCAAGTTATGGAAAGTTCAAAATAATACATTCAGGAGTTTCTAATTTACAAATCCTGAATTTGGAAGGGCAGGTTATAGATGAACTAAAAGACAATACTTCAAACTTTATTCACATAGAATTAGCAGATAAGTACAAGGGACTCTTTTTAATTAGGTATTTTTTTAGAGGTCAATTTTACACGAAGAAGTTGGTCATCAATTAAAATATCCTTCAAAATCAATCAGAAATACACTTTTTAGATATTTCCCCTCTGAAATTAAAAATATGACCCCTTAGTGCGGTTTAAAGACTCCTAGCTTTGATTTAGAATTTAAATGTATCGTTTACAATTGTTAAGTCTTAGCGCCTATATAGATTTTTTACCATGAGAAATTTTATACTACTCATATTAATTCTTCAATTTTCGAGCTTGAACTTGTTTGCTCAACAGCAGCCAAGCTTGGGAAGTGGAACATTAGAAGATCCATATCAGATTGAAAACTTAGCTCATTTAAGATGGCTTTCTGAAGGTGGAAGTGATGGAACTAGCGAATCTGAAAGATGGGCATCTCATTATATTCTGACAGCAAATATTGATGCTTCTGAAACAAGTTCATGGAACTCGGGAGTAGGCTTTAAGCCCATAGGAAACGACACCCAGAATTTTACTGGAACATTTAATGGACAAGAAAATGTGATCAGTGGTCTGACCATTAAAAGACCTGCTGAAAAATATATCGGTTTGTTCGGCTTCCTTTCCGTGGGTGGTGTGGTAGAGCATTTAGGTTTGATAGATGTCAACACTGAAGGAGCTAATTTTACGGCTGGTTTAGTCGCAAAAAATAAAGGCGGTACGATATCAAAATGTTATGTGAGTGGCTCTGTAACTTCAACCGCAAAGCATATTGGAGGTTTAGTTGGAGATAATGCTTCTGATGGTAGTAATATAGGTACTGTGAGTCAATCATATTCTTTTACGAGTGTTACTGGTAATGAAAATGTAGGGGGACTAGTAGGAAGAAATAATACTAATTCAATCATTCAAGAATCATATGCAGTAGGATTGATCTCTGGGAATGCGAAATTTGGAGGTTTACTTGGTCTTAACTATGGAACTATTGAAGATTCATTTTGGGATACTGATGTTTCGGGTATAAGTACTCCTATTGATACAGAAGTAGGTTTAACTACAGCTGAATTTGGGAATGCTTCGAATTTTTCAACATGGAACTTCACATCCGTATGGACTTTATCTACAGAAATTCTGGATATCAATGTCCGTCCTTATCTGTTTATCGTTCCTACAGTTGTAGAGCACGATATTACTGTGAATACTGGTGCAAATGGAAGTATAAGTCCAGAAACTTCGACCGTGCTGGATGGCGAGGATGCAACGTTTTCAATCACTGCAGCAGTAGGCTATGAGATTTCAGGTGTATTGGTTGATGGTGTAAGTGTAGGGGCTGTGGAAAGTTATACTTTCGAAAATGTAACTACTGATCATACACTTTCAGCAAGCTTTGTCAAGTCTGTATATACAATCACAGTAACCTCAGGCAATCATGGTCAGATTAGTCCAAGTACAGCGAGTATTTCTTTTGATGAGGAGGTGACGTTTAGTATCACTGCAGATGTAGAATATGAAGTGTATTCAGTTCTTGTAAATGGAGTAGATCAAGACGCTATAACGACATATAAGTTTAGTGATATTTTCGAAGATCAAAGCATTGAAGCTATTTTCATAAAATCGGGTTTGACAGTAGCAACTGTACCAACAGGAACAGGAGATATAGCAGACCCTTATCAGATCAGTACACTTTCAGAATTGAGGTGGCTTTCTGAGGGAATTGATGGCGGTATGACTGATGCAGATCGTTGGAACAAACATTATGTTTTAACATCAAATATCGATGCTTCAGAGACTGAGCATTGGAATTTGGAATCGGGCTTTAGGCCAATAGGAAATAATGGGAATGGTCTGAAATTCTTTGGTAGTTTTGATGGTCAAGAACATGTTATTTCAAATCTTACGATAGATAGATCAACTGAAAAATATATTGGTTTATTTGGTTACTTGAAGGATGGTGCAGAAGTAAAGAATTTAGGTTTAATCGATGTTTCCATTTCAGGACAAAATTTTACGGGAGGTCTTATTGGTAAAAATGAGAAATCAACTGTAAGTCAGTGTTATGTGAGTGGTTCAATCACTTCAACAAATAAAACTGTAGGAGGACTTGTAGGAGATAATGCAAATGAAGCTTTGGTTTCAAAATCTTATTCTTTTGCAGATGTAAGTGGAGTAACTAATGTAGGAGGAATTGTAGGAGGAAATTATAGCTCAAGTAGCATATCTGAATGTTATGCTGTAGGATATGTAACAGGAACTACAGCCCTTGGTGGTTTGATAGGATTGAATAATTCTGGCTTATCATTCACTGATTCTTATTGGGATATTGAAACAACGAATCAGTCTATTTCAGCAGGTTCTGATGAAAGTTTATTTGGTTTAACAACGGCTGAATTTTCAGATGCTACACAATTCATTGATTGGGATTTTACTTCTGACTGGGCAATCTATTCAACAACTTTGGATGCTAATCCACGTCCTTACCTTTTTATTGACAGATTTACAGTAAGTGTAACAGAAAATGTAGGTGGAAGTATTTCACCTAGTACTACTGAATTTCTAAAAGGTGAAAATCAAATCTTTACGATAGAGGCAGCTACAGGTTATGAAGTAGCAGATGTTTTGGTAGATGGAGCAAGTGTTGGGGTAGTAGAGAGTTATACTTTTAATGATATTTCAACGGATCATACAATCTCTGCTACTTTTGAGAAAGTACTTTATACGATTACAGCAACTGTAGGTGATCATGGTCAGATAAGCCCAAGTTCTGCAAGTTTATATTTTGATGAAGAGATAACTTTTACGATAACTCCTGATTTAGAATATGAAGTGTATTCAGTTCTTGTGAATGGAGAAGATCAAGGTGCTATCACAAGCTATACTTTTAGAGATATTTATGAAGGTCAGAGTATTGAGGTTACTTTCATAAAGTCTGGTTTGACTGAAGCTACTATTCCAACAGGAACAGGAGACATATCAGACCCTTATCAGATTAGTAATCTTTCAGAATTAAGATGGCTGTCTGAGGGAATTGATAGCGGTATGACTGATGCAGATCGTTGGAATAAACATTATGTTTTAACATCAAATATCGATGCTTCGGAAACAGTACATTGGAATTCAAATCTAGGTTTTAGACCGATTGGAAATGATACTGATAATTTTAGTGGAAGTTTCGATGGGCAAGAGTTTGTGATAGACGGACTTACAATGGTACGAAGTGATGAGAAGTTTGTAGGTCTGTTTGGTGTAATATCGAGTGGAGAAGTCCAAAATCTTGGATTGACTTCTGTGGATATAGAGGGAAAGAATGCGGTAGGTAGTATTGCAGGGAAACTTGATGGTGCGAATATAGAAAGTTCTTATGCGAGTGGATCAGTTCAGATAACAACAAAAAATGGAGGAGGATTAGTCGGTAGTATGACTAATGGCTCTATACTTGAGAAAGCATATTCATTTGTAAATGTTGATGGTCTCACAAATACAGGTGGTTTGGTTGGTGCCAATTATGGTTCAACAATACGAGAGAGTTATGCAGTAGGAAGTGTGTTGAGCACAGAAGCTTCAGTAGGAGGATTAGCAGGTTTAGCAGACGGTTCATCGCTAGTAGAAACCTCATATTGGGATGTTGAGACAACAACTCAATCAATTTCATCTGGATCAGATGAAAGTTTATTTGGTTTAACAACGGCTGAATTTTCAGATGCTACACAATTCATTGATTGGGATTTTACTTCTGACTGGGCAATCTATTCAACAACTTTGGATGCTAATCCACGTCCTTACCTTTTTATTGACAGATTTACAGTAAGTGTAACAGAAAATGTAGGTGGAAGTATTTCACCTGGTACTACTGAATTTCTAAAAGGTGAAAATCAAATCTTTACGATAGAGGCAGATGCAGGTTATGAAGTAGCAGATGTTTTAGTAAATGGAGCAAGTATTGGGGTAGTAGAGAGTTATACTTTTAATGATATTTCCTCGGATCATACAATCTCAGCTACTTTTGAGAAAGTACTTTATACGATTACAGCAACTGCAGGTGATCATGGTCAGATAAGCCCAAGTTCTGCAAGTTTATATTTTGATGAAGAGGTAACTTTTACGATAACTCCTGATTTAGAATATGAAGTTTATTCAGTTCTTGTGAATGGAGAAGACCAAGGTGTGAACACGACCTATACTTTTAGAGATATTTATGAAGGTCAGAGCATTGAGGTTATTTTCATAAAGTCTGGATTGATTGAAGCTACTATTCCAACAGGAGCAGGAGACATATCAGACCCTTATCAGATTAGTAATCTTTCAGAATTAAGATGGCTGTCTGAGGGAATTGATAGCGGTATGACTGATACAGACCGTTGGAACAAACATTATGTTTTAACATCAAATATCGATGCTTCGGAAACAGTACATTGGAATTCAAATCTAGGTTTTAGACCGATTGGAAATGATACTGATAATTTTAGTGGAAGTTTCAATGGACAAGAGTTTGTGATAGACGGACTTACGCTTGCACGAGGTGATGAGAAGTTTGTAGGTTTGTTTGGTGTAATATCGAGTGGACAAGTCCAAAATCTTGGATTGACTTCTGTGGATATAGAAGGGAAAAATGCGGTAGGTAGTATTGCAGGAAAACTTGATGGTGCAAATATAGAAAGTTCTTATGCGAGTGGATCAGTTCAGATAATAACAAAAAATGGAGGAGGATTAGTCGGTAGTATGACTAATGGCTCTGTACTTGAGAAAGCATATTCATTTGTAAATGTTGATGGTCTCACAAATACAGGTGGTTTGGTTGGTGCCAATTATGGTTCAACAATACGAGAGAGTTATGCAGTAGGAAGTGTGTTGAGTACAGAAGCTTCAGTAGGAGGATTAGCCGGTTTAGCAGACGGTTCATCGCTAGTAGAAAATTCGTATTGGGATATTGAGACAACAACTCAATCAAATTCATTTGGATCAGATGAAAGTTTATTTGGTTTAATAACAGCTGAGTTTTCAGATGCTACACAATTCATTGATTGGGATTTTACTTCTGACTGGGCAATCTATTCAACAGCATTAGATGCTAATCCACGTCCTTACCTTTTTATTGATAGATTTACAGTAAGTGTAACAGAAAATGTAGGTGGAAGTATTTCACCTGGTACTACTGAATTTCTAAAAGGTGAGAATCAAATCTTTACGATTGAGGCAGATGCAGGTTATGAAGTAGCAGATGTTTTGGTAGATGGAGCAAGTGTTGGCGTAGTAGAGAGTTATACTTTTAATGATATTTCAACGGATCATACCATCTCAGCAACTTTTGAGAAAGTACCTTATACGATTACAGCAACTGCAGGTGATCATGGTCAGATAAGCCCAAGTTCTGCAAGTTTATATTTTGATGAAGAGGTAACTTTTACGATAACTCCTGATTTAGAATATGAAGTTTATTCAGTTCTTGTGAATGGAGAAGAACAAGGTGCTATCACAAGCTATACTTTTAGAGATATTTATGAAGATCAGAGTATTGAGGTTATTTTTATAAAGTCTGGATTGGCTGAAGCTACTATTCCAACAGGAACAGGAGATATAACAGACCCTTATCATATTAGTAATCTTTCAGAATTAAGATGGCTGTCTGAGGGAATTGATGGCGGTATGACTGATACAGATCGTTGGAGCAAGCACTATATTTTGACATCAAATATCGATGCTTCGGAAACAGTACATTGGAATTTTGATCTAGGATTTAACCCGATTGGAAATGATACTGATAATTTTAGTGGAAGTTTCAATGGGCAAGAATTCAAAATTGAAGGTCTATCAATAAACCGTATAGATGATAAATTTGTAGGTTTATTTGGTGTTTTATCAAATGCAGAAGTTCAAAACTTAGGTCTTACAGAGGTAAATATTATCGGTAAGAATGCAGTGGGAGCATTAGCAGGTAAAGCAGAATCTACAACTATTTATACTTCTTATGCAAGTGGGGAGTTATTGGCTACTACTAAAAATGGAGGTGGTTTAGTCGGAAGTATGACTGCTGGCTCAATTCTGCAAAAATCATATTCTTTTGTAAATGTAGAAGGACTAACAAATACAGGAGGATTAGTTGGTGCAAACTACGGCTCTACAATTGATGAATGTTATGCAGTAGGTTCTGTCGTGAGTTCTGAGAATTCTAAAGGAGGAATAGTTGGTTTGGCTGATGGTTCTTCAATGATCACAAATACATTCTGGGATACAGAAACTTCTAGTATTACATCTGCGAAAAGTACTGAAGTAGGTTTAGCAACAATTGATTTTTCTGATTCTTCAAATTTTGTGGATTGGGATTTTTCTTCTGATTGGGCAATTTATACCACAAATTTGAATGCGAACCCTCGTCCTTATTTGTTTATCGATAGATACACGGTTAGTGTGAGTTCAGGTTTAGGTGGCCGTATATCACCAACGTCAAGTACTGTGGTAGAAAATGGAAATCAAACTTTTACAATAGTGGCTGATGCAGGCTACATATTATCTGATGTATTAGTTGATGGTTCAAGTGTTGGTGCTGTAGAAAGTTATACTTTCGAGAATGTAACAGGAGATCATACAATATCAGCTAGTTTCGAAAAAGAACTTTATACAATAACTGCATCAGCTGGAAGTAATGGTCAAATTAGTCCAAGTACAGAAAGCATTTATTTTGACGAAGAGAAAACGTTTACAATATCAGCAGATTTAGGCTTTGAAGTCTATTCAGTGTCTGTCAATGGTGTTGACCAAGGCGCAATTACCGAATATACTTTTAGAGATATTTATGAAAATCAGAATATTGAAGCTGTTTTTATCAGATCAGCAGTAGCACCTACAGGAAATGGTACTTTTACTGATCCGTATCTGATTAGTTCACTTGCAGGCTTACGTTGGTTATCAGAAAATACTGATGATGTCGACCGTTTGACAAAACATTATGTTTTAACAGATACAATAGATGCTTCAGAAACCTTAGATTGGCATAATGGGAAAGGTTTTGTTCCAATAGGAGATGGTACTCATGCTTTTACAGGGAGTTTTAATGGGCAGACTAACCTTATTCAAGGGCTTGTAATTAATAGAGAAAATGAAGAATCTATTGGTTTATTTGGTCATTTAAAAGACGGTGCAAAAGTTAGAAGTATAGGATTAGTAGACTCGAACATCAAAGGGAAAAAGTTTGTTGGAGGTATTGCCGGTAAAAGTGAGGCATCTAGTATTGAGCAATGTTTTGTGACAGGAAAGGTAGAGGCAACGGATAAAACAGTAGGGAGTTTAGTCGGAGATAACTTTTCAAATGCATTTATCTATCGCGCTTATTCACTTGCAGGAGTAATAGGTGATAGTAATGTTGGAGGACTTGTTGGAAGAAATACAACAGAAGCAATGATTAAAGAGTCTTTTGCTGTTGGTCAAGTAATAGCAAACAGCAAAGCTGGAGGACTAATAGGAATTAATTATGCTACAGTCTTAGACTCATATTGGGACAAGGAAACAACAGGACAGTTGGTTTCATCGGGTTCTGATGAATCAATTTATGGTTTGAATACAGTAGAGTTTGCAGATTCGAACAATTTTCCAACTTGGGATTTTGAACATGCTTGGGAAATCGGAATAGAGGAGTGGGATGTTGTTTCTCGACCATATCTATATACAAATCAAGCACAAGAATTTGTTATAGATGTTATTAAAAATACTGAAGGGGTATATACTTATGAAAAAGTATTTCTTTTTAGAGGAGAAAGTTTAGAATTCAGATTAGGGCAGCGTCCTGGTTATGTGCTATCAAATCTTTTGGTAAATGGCGATAGTTTAGGTCCTTTAGGTAGCTATATTTTCAAAGAGGTAGAAGAGAATCATACAATTGAAGGTGAATTTGAAAGAGAGCTATATCAAATCACAGTACTTCCTACTGAACATGGAAGTATAGATTTAGGAAATACGGAAATTTATGTTGACGAAGAAAAAAACTTCCAATTTACACCAGAAGTTGGTTATGAGGTTTTTTCAATTTTAGTCAATGGAAAGGTAAAGTCACCAAGTGATTCTTATACTTTTTCAAATGTAACTAAAGATCAGACCCTTGAGGTGTTATTTACCAAGTCTGGATTAACTTTAGCTTCAGAGCCCGAGAATGGAGATGGATCAGTTGAAAACCCTTATGAGATTGGTACATTAGCAGAATTGAGATGGTTATCAGAAGGAGGGAATGGTGCACCAAAAAATTCTGTCCGTTGGGCAATGCATTATATTCTTACTGATACAATTAACGCAATAGAAACACGAGAGTGGAATGCAGGTTATGGTTTTACTCCGATAGGTGATGATAATAACAAGTTTAAAGGGACTTTTGACGGTCAAGGTAATTACATTGACAGTCTATATATTCAGAGAGAAACGGGTAAAGTAGGACTTTTTGGTCAGATCAAAGAGGCTAAGATTAAACGTGTGAATTTAAGGAATGCCGAAATAGAAGGAAGTAGTGTTGTTGGAGGTTTAGTAGGAAAGGCATCTTGGTCTATTATCGAAAATGTATCTGTAACTGGAGGTATTTCAGCCGTAAGTAAAAGTGTTGGAGGAGTTGTCGGGGAGTTAACTGAGAATTCTGTTTTATTAAGAGCTTCATCTTTTGCATCTGTATATAGCCCAAAAAATGTAGGTGGTTTAGTCGGAGCAAATTATTCATCAAGTTTAGTGCAAAGTTATGCTGTAGGTTTAGTGAATGGCTCTGACAAAACAGGAGGGCTTATTGGTATTGAAAATACAACAGCGACAGTATTAGATTCATATTGGGATCGTGTAACAACAGGACAATTAGTTTCTGCAGGTTCTGATGATACTTCAGGTTTATCGACTGCAGATTTTGAAGTCGCTACAAATTTTGAGAATTGGAATTTTGTAGATGTTTGGAATATTGAGTTAAAGGACGAATTTAATAATACACCTCGACCATATTTATTATCGGTAGAGCCTTCTAATACTTATTCGATTACAGTAGTAGAAAGTGATAGTGGACAAATATCTCCAACAACTATTCAGTTGGCAGAAAATGAGCGCATGTCATTTAATATTGTTCCTAATAAAGGTTTTGAAATTGAGCAACTTAAAATAGATGGAGTAGATCAAGGTGTTTTGACAAAATATACCTTCGATGCAATTCAGTCTAACCATGAAATCGAGGCGAAATATAAAGAAGTTGTTTATAATATATCTTTGAGTTACTCTATAAATGGAACAGTAACAGAAAGTGATACAGAAACGCCTTTACAAATTACTTTTGATGATTCTAGAACTTTCACTTTTATGCCTGAAGATGGTTATGAAGTTTCTTCTGTCTTAGTTAATGGAAAGGAGAAAGGTGTCGTAACAGAATATACATTTACGGATGTTTTTGAAGATCAAACCTTAGAGGTGTTCTTTACAAAATCGGGCCTTACATTAGCTTCTATGCCGGCTAAGGGCTACGGAACAATTGATGATCCATACCAAATTGAAACACTTTCAAATTTAAGGTGGCTATCGGAAGGAGGATCATCAACATCAAATGATTTGGCTAGTGGAAGTAGATACTTTTTATTGAGTAATGAAATTGATGAAAGTCAAAATACAAGTGAGCAACTAACAGGTAGGGATGTAAGTACAAAAGAACGCTGGAATAGCCATTACATTCTTATCGATAATATTAATGCTTCGGGTAGCAAAGATTGGAATTCGGAATTAGGTTTTAGTCCGATTGGTACAGAAGACATACCTTTTAAAGGAACTTTCAATGGACAAGGTTTTACCATCGATTCTTTAGTTATTAATAGACCAAATGATAATAATATTGGACTATTTGGTTTTACTGAAGGAACTTATGTAGAACAAGTTGGTCTAACTAATGTAAGTGTTACAGCTAATGCTTTTGTTGGTGGACTGGTAGGAAAAGTATATGGTTCGACGATTGAAAGAACGTATGTCTCAGGTAATATTTCTGTTACAGATAAGAATGTCGGAGGATTAGTGGGAGAACTAAATAAAGGTTCTCTGATTCATAAATCGTATTCTTTGACAAATGTATTTGGAGCCAAAAATGTGGGAGGTCTTGTAGGGGCAGCATATACATCAGATGTTTTAGAAAGTTATGCTGTAGGTCAAGTTTTAGGATCTAGTAATACAGGAGGTTTAGTAGGAACTACAAATTCTTCAGCTCAAATTCTAAAGTCATACTGGGACAAAGAGACGAGTAATCAGGCAAGTTCATCAGCTTCTGCAGATGCTTTTGGACTGATAACTTCTGAGTTTAATACCTCTTTGAGTTTTGAAGACTGGAATTTTGAGAATTCATGGAAGCTTGAGAATATCAGTTCATTAGACAGTGTCGCTCGTCCTCATTTATTCTTACATGAGTCATTACCACTCTATACAATAGAAGTATTGGAAAGTGAAGGAGGGCAAATTAGAAGTAGAACTCTACAGATGAATCAGAGTGATTCCGTCAGATTCAAAATACAAGCAGATGCAGGTTACCAGATCGCAGATGTATTGGTTGATGATGAAAGTCAAGGAGCTCTGTCTGCGTATACCTTTGTAGATGTAAATTCATCACAAACGATTTCAGCTACTTTTGATAAAATAGACTACACAATTACGTTTATTACTGATAAATATGGAAGTGTTGATTCAGGTGATACCACTATTCAATTTGATGAAGTAAAGACCTTTAATTTTCTTCCTGAAGACGGCTATGAAGTGTATTCAGTTAAACTGAATGGGGAAGAACAATTGGTGTCAGAGTCATATACCTTCAAAAATATATTTGCCAATCAAACGCTAGAGGTCTTCTTTATCAAATCAGGATTGGCCGTTGCAACAGAACCAACAATGGGTACAGGAACAGACTCTGATCCTTATCAAATCAGTAATCTTTCAGAATTGCGATGGTTGTCTGAAGGTTTGGAAACAGGAATGTCTGATTCAGTCCGTTGGAGCAAGCACTATTTGGTTACAGAAAATATAGATGCGTCAGAGACATTCCACTGGAATTTGGAAGAAGGATTTTCACCGATCGGTACAGACAAAATACCATTTACAGGTAGTTTGAATGGTCAAGGTTTTGAGATTGATTCCCTGACAATTAATAGATCAGAAGGTAAACAAGTAGGATTGTTTGGTTTTGTGTCAGATGCTCACATTCATCAATTAGGCTTAACAGATGTCTCACTTTTAGGTAAATCATCTATTGGAGGTCTAGCAGGTAAAGCTGTTGGCTCGATCATAGAACGAGTTTATGTAAGTGGAGATTTAGAATCTACAGAGAAATCAATTGGTGGACTAATTGGAGAGATTGGTAAAAATACTTTTGTTCACCGAAGCTTTTCACTAGCCAATGTTACAGGAATTAGAAATGTCGGAGGACTTTTAGGAGCCTGTTACAATTCAAGTGTGCTAGAAAGTTATGCTGTAGGTAAAGTTTTAGGAGAAGAAAATAACGGCGGTTTAGTAGGGCAAGTAAACTCAACTGCCAAGGTTGAAAAGTCTTATTGGGATACAGAAACTACTCAGCAGACTGTATCAGCAGGTTCAAAAGCGAAGTTTGGATTGATTAGCGAGAACTTTGCAGCAGACAGTAGTTTCGTGGATTGGAACTTAGATGTAGTTTGGAGTCTAGAAACAGTTTCTGAATTGGATAGTTTGGTCAGGCCTTATTTATTCCGAGATGGAAATACGAATGTTCACTTTATCAGTGTAGCAGATAGTGTAGGAGGAAGTATAAGTCCGAGAAGCTTGAGTTTAACTGAAGGAGAAACAAGAGTTTATAAAATTAAAGCAGAAAATGGTTATCAGATTGTAGATGTGTTCGTCGACTCTGTAAGTCAAGGAGCTTTAAGTGAATATACTTTTGTAGAGGTTTCTTCTGCACATTCGATTTCAGCAAGTTTTGAGAAAATTCCTTATGAGATTACGGTAAATGTAGGAAACCATGGCGAGGTAGATTCGTCAAGTACGACGATTTTCTATGATGAAGTGAAGACCTTTAAGTTCACCGCAGATGAAGGTTATGAGGTTCATTCAGTCTATGTGAATGGTGAAGATTTGGGAGTGATTTCGGAATATACTTTCCAAGATATATTTGCTAATCAAACGCTTGAAGTCTTCTTTATCAAATCAGGATTGGCCGTAGCAACAGAGCCAACAATAGGTACAGGAACAATCTCTGATCCTTATCAAATCAGTAATCTTTCCGAATTGAGATGGTTATCCGAAGGATTGGAAACAGGAATGTCTGATTCAGTCCGTTGGAGCAAGCACTATTTGGTTACAGAAAATATAGATGCTTCAGAGACATTCCACTGGAATTTGGAAGAAGGATTTTCACCAATCGGTACAGACAAAATACCATTTACAGGAAGTTTGAATGGTCAAGGTTTTGAGATTGATTCTTTGACAATTAATCGACCTGAAGCAAAGTATGTAGGGCTGTTTGGTTTTGCAGAAGAAGCGGTGATTAAAAAGTTAAAAGTTAAAGACGTAAGTATTGATGGGTTTAATTTTGTAGGAGGAATTGCAGGTAAAGTTAAAGCCACGATTCTAGAAAAGTCTTGGGTTTCAGGTCTAATAACCTCATCGAATAAATCCGTAGGAGGTATTTTAGGTGAAATTGCTGATGAATCAATCTTAAGTAAAGTTTATTCTTATGCTACTGTAATAGGGAATAAAAATGTCGGTGGCTTGGCTGGAGCAAATTATACCTCATTAATACAAGAAAGTTATGCTGTAGGGCATATTGAGGGGGCTCAAGATGTTGGAGGCTTGGTTGGTAACTCAAATTCTTCTGCAAGTGTAGTTAATGCTTACTGGGACATAGAAACTACAGGACAGCTTATATCTTCAGCTTCTGAAAAAGATGCAGGACTAGAAACCTTACAATTTGCAGATACAATAAACTTTAAATCATGGGATTTTGAAAAAGACTGGAAACTAAAAGTACAGACCGAGCTTGACAGTGTTGTTCGTCCTCATTTCTTCGATCAGAGCACAGTAGATTCTTATATCATTAGAGTGAAAGGGACAAAAAATGGAGTTATCTCTCCAGGTTCAATTGAAGTAAATGAGGGAGAAAGTAAGAACTTTGAGTTTATAGCAGAGCAAGGTTATAAAGTATCAAATGTTTGGGTTGATGGAGATAGTATAGGATCTGTAGAGAATTATGAATTTAGTAACGTTCAAGATTATCATACTATTGAAGCTACTTTTGAGAAAGCTCTTTATTCAATAGAAGTCCTTTCTGAAGGAAATGGTACTTTAAGTCTTCAAGATACCACAATGGTATTCGATGATATAATTGAACTGGTATTTACACCAGAAGTTGGATATACTATTTTAGATGTCTTACAAAATGAAGTCAGTTTAGGTAGGGTTGAAACTTTAAATCTCACAGACATTTATGAAGATCAAATCATTCGAGTGATTTTTGGAGATTACCCGATCTATACCATACCGGCTTTAGCAGGGGAAAACGGTAGTATTTATCCAGAAATAGCAGAGGTTGTAGAAGGACAAGATCAATTATTTGAAATCATTCCTGAAGAGGGATATGAAGTTCAAGAAGTATTTATCGATTCTATGTCTGTTGGAGCTATAACAGAGTACTTGTTTGAAAGTGTCGCAGGAGATAGAACCATATCAGCAATTTTCAAAAAGATAAAAGTACTAGATGCTCCAGAAGGCATCTCTGTAAATATCTATCCAAATCCTACTTCAAGAATTGTCAATATCCAGAATATAGAGAAGGGTAAATCAGTGGTTGTTTATTCAGTACTAGGTAAAGAAGTATTGCAGTTGAAGTCTGATGGAACGCTACTAGAAATTGATCTGAAAGGTTTAGATACTGGAGTTTATTTTATCCAGATAGAAGATGTAGGTGTGACCAAGGTTGTAAAAGAATAAGGTAAATAAGTAATCGATTAATTTAACTCTGTAAGCTCGTGATAAAGATCATGAGTTTGCAGAGTTTTTTTATGGCTGAATTTTAGAGTTGATACTTTTAACATCTACATATCTTAAAAACAGAAAAGTTATTGGTTTGAAGGTTACTTTTTAAAAGTAGGGTCTATGATACTTTAAAGGCAGGTAATTAAAGATATATACCCTTCTATTTTTGAGATTTCACCCTTTTTGCAATTTTCTTTAAGTGTACTTTTGAAACGTATTCAAAGTCAAAAAATATTCTATCCGGATTGAGATTTAAAATTGATCGTTCATAGATAATAGATATAGACATGAGGATGAACTTCAGAAAAACATTACAATTAGTATTATGCTTTATCGGGCTTTCGCTCCAAGGTTTTGGACAGTCAAAAGTTCTAGAGATGACAATCGATAAGGATTGGGTGTTTAGCCAAGCAGAAAAGAAAGAATGGTTAAAGGCATCTGTTCCTGGTTGTGTTCATACTGACCTTTTAAAGCATAATAAAATTGAAGATCCTTTTTTTGGAACCAACGAAAAGAAAGTCCAATGGATTGATAAAAAGGATTGGATCTATCAAACAAGCTTCACTGTAGATAAGAATACTTCATCTCACAATCATCAAGAGTTGATTTTTGAGGGACTAGATACATACGCTGATGTATATCTTAATGAAGAAAAAATTCTTTCTGCAAATAACATGTTCCGTACATGGAAAGTAGATGTGAAAAATATCCTTAAAGAAGGAAAAAACACACTGAAAATTTATTTCCATTCTCCAATAAAAGTAGCAGAGCCATTATGGGATGAGGTAGGTTACCCTCTTTATGCGATCAATGATGATGCGAAAACTGGAGGTACAGGAGATAAAAAATTGAGTGTGATGACTCGTAAGGCTGGATACCAATATGGATGGGACTGGGGTCCGCGTTTGGTGAGTTCAGGTATCTACCGTCCAATTACGCTAAAGTCATGGGGTGCTACAACTATCGAAAATGTACATTATACGCAGCACAATATGTCTGAGAAAAATGTGACAGTAAAAGGAAAGGTAAACCTTACTTCACATGCTAAAAGTAAAGCAAAAGTACAGATTGTGGATGCTAAGAGTGGTGTAGTTTACACTGATACTAAGGTGAAATTATCAAAAGGACAAAATGCAGTTTCATTCTCCTTTGATATCAAAAATCCGAAACTGTGGTGGTCAAACGGGTTGGGTGAGCAAAACCTTTATACATTAAAAGCTCAGGTTACAATCGATGGTGAAGTACAAGATGAGAAAGTAGAAAACATTGGTATTCGTACCATTGAACTTAATACAGCAAAAGACGAAATAGGAGCCGCATTTTCATTCAGACTTAACGGTCAAGATGTATTTATGAAAGGAACAAATTACATTCCTGGAGATATGTTCTTAGACAGAGTTTCGGATGAAAAATTAGAGGAAACAATTAAAGCTTGTGCTGATGCAAATATGAATATGATTCGTGTTTGGGGTGGCGGAACTTACGAAAGAGATTTATTCTATGACCTTTGTGATAAATATGGACTTCTAGTTTGGCAAGACTTTATGTTTGCTTGTAGTCTTTACCCAGGAGACGAAGCTTTTGTTGAAAATGTGAAAGCTGAGGTAAAAGATAACGTGATTCGTTTGAGAAATCACCCATCATTGGCAATGTGGTGTGGAAATAACGAGATTGAGTGGGCTTGGTTTGGATGGGGAATCCAGAAGCAAATGAAATGGTCTGAAGCAGATTCTACCAAAATCATCAATGATTACTTCAGATTATTTACTGAAGAAATTCCAAACGTTTTAGGTGAGTATGACAACAGAGATTATTGGGCTTCTTCTCCTTATTTCAGAAAGTATGGCGATCACCTAGAAAATGAAGGAGACAGACACCTTTGGGATGTTTGGAAAGGGCCAAAAGCTTGGACATACTACAAAGAACATGTACCTCGTTTTATGAGTGAGTATGGTTACCAAGGTTATCCTGAAGTTGCTACGCTTAAAAACTATGTGAAAGAAGAGGATATGAATTTGTGGTCTCCGGCTATGAGAAACCATCAGAAAGCTAAGTATGGTAACAAAAGAATTCTTAAGAATGTACAGAAAGAGTTTGATGTAAATGGTAAAGACGATTTTGAAAAGTTTGTCTATATCTCTCAGATGTACCAAGCATATGATGTGAAATTCGCCGTAGAAACACATCGTAGAAATATGCCACATTGTATGGGTACTTTATACTGGCAAGTAAATGATTGTTGGCCAGTAGCGAGTTGGGCAAGTATTGATTATGAAGGACGTTGGAAAGCTGTTCATTATGCCGTAAGAGATAGTTATAAAAATGTCATTGTATCTATTTCAGAAGAAAATAAAGATTTCCATATCTATACCGTTTCAGATAAACTTGAAGATGAGTCTGCGGACTTAACGCTTAAAGTAATGGACTTTGATGGCAAAGTAATTTATGAGAATAAAGAGCTTGTACAAGTTCAAGCGAATTCAAGTAAGTTCCAATTTGTGATTCCGAGCACACTAGTTCCTTTAAATAGAGCAAATCTTGTAGTAGTAGCAGAGCTGTCTAGAGATGGAAAAGTCATTGATAGAAACGAATACTTCAGTATCAGAAATAAAGATTTGGCATTAGTAACGGATTATACACTTGAGCAAGAGATCGTTAAGAATGCAGATAATTCGTATTCAATTACACTTAAAACTGATAAGCTTTTAAGGGGAGTTAAGCTTGAAAGTCAAGATCATACAGGAAGCTGGTCAGATAATTATTTTGATATGCTACCAGGAGAGTCTGTGGAAGTCGTGTGGTATCCATCTTCAGATAGTACTGAAGAAATGAGCTTCAAAGCTATTACCATGAATCAGATGCTTTCAAAGCAGCCAGTACAAAAGATGAGTAAATAAATTTTCTTTCAGAAAGGGTTCTTTAGCAATCAGAACCTAAAGAACCTTTCTACTTTTTAAGTTACACTCAGAAGATAGTAAAGATGTTAAAGCAAAGCTTTTTAAAGAAAATCATCCTTGTCGGACTATGCCTAATTGGTGTACAGTCTGTACAAGCGCAAAAGCAAAGACCCAATGTGGTTATTGTAATGGCAGATGATCAAGGGTATGGTGATCTGGGTATTACTGGTAATGAATATATTTCAACACCTAACATTGATAATTTTGCTGAAGAGAATATTACTTTTGACCGTTTTATGGTCAATGCAGTATGTGCTCCTACAAGAGCGAGTTTCTTGACAGGAAGGCACAACTTGGCAACAGGTGTAAATTGGGTGACTCGAAGAAAAGAAGTGATGAATAGCGAGGAAGTAACAATTGCTGAGCTTTTCAAAACTTATGGGTATAAAACAGGACTTTTTGGGAAATGGCATAATGGTGCTCAATATCCGCATAACCCTGTAGGACAAGGTTTCGATACTTTTTTAGGTTTTTGCGCAGGTCACTGGAACAATTACTTTGATACAAAATTAGAGAATGAAAAGGGTGAGTTTGTACAAACTAAGGGCTATATTGCAGATGTACTTACAGATCACGCAATTTCATTTATCGAAGAAAATAATAAGGAACCATTTTTGTGTTTTGTTCCTTACAATACACCACATGCACCATTTCAAGTTGCAGATGAGTACTTTGATAAGTATAAAAAACAAGGCTTAGATGATCGTACTGCGGCTGTTTATGGTATGGTTGAAAATATCGATGATAATGTAGGTCGATTGATTCAGTCTTTAAAAGATAACGGACTATGGGAAAATACAATCTTCATTTATACATCAGATAATGGACCAAATGGAGAGCGATACAATGCTGGAATGAAAGGTAAAAAAGCTACAGTTCATGAAGGTGGAGTAAGAGTACCATTTTTTATGAAAGTGCCAGGATATGGGGAGGGAAATATTAAAGAGTTAACAGCGCACATTGATATTTTACCTACTATTTCAACACTATGTAATGTAGAAGTGCCTTCAGAACTTGACATTCACGGTAGTGATTTAAGTCCATTGTTGAAAGGACAGTCATGGGAGGAACGTACAATTTTTACTCATAACCAACCTTGGAACTTTGAAGAAGCACCAGCAGGAGCCGTAAGAACGGAGCAGTATCGATTGGTATTCAGTAAAGACAATGATACCACTTTATATGATATGCAGATCGATCCAAATCAAGAGCTTGACATTAGTGCTAAACATCCTCAAGTTGTAGAAGATTTGGGAAAGGCTTATCATGAGTGGTTTATAGATGTAACTAGCGGTGGTCATGAACCAAAGGTTCCTCGCATTGAAGTAGGTGATACAGAGTATGTATATCTTCCTGCTGTAGATGGAAAAACAAAGAACAAAGTTCGCTATCAAGGAAAAGGTTGGTCAAACGACTGGGCTAAAAACTTCAAGAATAAAAAAGGCGTGATCAGTTGGGATCTTAAAGTAGTTGAAGATGGAGAATACACTTTCGATGCACTTTATAGCCTCTCAGAATCTTTTACAGGTTTTAAACTGATCCTTGAACTTGGAGAGCAACAATTGTCAGCTTCAATGACCGATGCTTTTGTTTCAGAGCTAATCCCAAGTCCAGATAGAGAAGAGAGAACTGAGGTTCACGAATACACTTGGGGTACTAAATCTGTGGGTAAGCTATTCCTTAAGAAAGGGAAGTACAGCTTGAAAGTGAGAGTAAGTAATGAAATTGATCCTAAAAATGATTTCAGACTAAAAGAGATCATTATCAAGGGTGTGACACAATCTTAATTTTTTGAAAATGAAAAAGGCAATATTTTTTATATCATTCCTTATCCTTTGTCTTCTTGAGCAGACACAAGCTCAATCGGCGATCAAAGGAGTAGAAAAACCAAATATTGTGTTCATCTATATGGATGATATGGGCTATGCAGATTTGTCTTGCTATGGTGCGCCTGAAAACAGTACGCCCCAAATGGATAAAATTGCAGATAAAGGGGTTCGTTTCACGAATTTCTATGCAGGCTCAAATATCTGTTCACCTTCAAGAGCTGCTCTTCTAACAGGTTGTTATCCTCCTAGAGCTAGTATGCCAAAAGTACTTTTGGATACTCCGAAAGGCTTAAGCTATGACTTGGAAACAATGGCAGAAATGCTCCAAAAAAGAGATTATGCAACTGCTCTTATCGGAAAATGGCACTTGGGTTATTACGATGAGTATTTACCGCTAAATCACGGCTTCGATTATTTCTATGGAGTACCTCACTCACATGACCTTAAAGTAAATGGTGAGTTGCCATTTTACAGAAATGAGGAAATCATTGAGAAAAATCCTGACAATAGTACACTTACAACCAGATATACTGAAGAAGCTACAAAATATATCAGAGAACATAAGGATGAACCATTTTTCTTATACTTAGCGCATAACATGCCACATACGCCTTTAGCTGTTTCAGATAAATTTAAAGGGAAATCGGGACATGGCTTGTACGCTGATGTGATGATGGAAATTGATTGGTCAATTGGTGAAGTCGTAAAGGAGTTAAAGAAGCAAGGTTTAGCTAAAAACACGCTAGTTGTTATTTCATCGGACAATGGGCCTTCAAAAAAACAAGGAACACATTCTGGAAGTGCAGGGCCATTCAGAGAAGGGAAAGGAACAACCTTTGAAGGCGGTCACAGAGTACCAGGAATCGTTTATATGCCAGGTACAATCAAAGGTGGTCAAGTGATTGATGATATGGTATCTCAGATTGATCTTTACCCAACAGTTGCAGCTATTGCTGGTGCTGACCTTCCAGATTATAGCATTGATGGTTATAACATTTGGAATACTTTGACGAGTGGAGAAGCTTCTCCAAGAAAAGATTTCTATTATTTCAATGCTAAAAATATAGAAGCTTATCGCAAAGGAGATAAGAAAGTCCATAAAGCACACAACTATAGAGGTATTGATCCTGATGCCTATAATGACAACAAAGAAAATGGAAAGTTGAAGGTTGTCAGAAAGAAACTAGAGGCATCTGTTTTTGACCTTTCAAAAGATCTTGGAGAAACAAACAACCTTATTCAAGAAGAGCAAGGAATCTTCGATGAGTTTGTTCAAGAGATGAAAACTTTCCAACAACATGTGTATCAGACGATGTTTAAACCTGAAGTAAAAGAAGGCGTAGCAGGAGCTGAAAATACACAGAAGAAAAAAGGAAAGAAAAAGAAGGGAAAGAAGAAAAAAGCTAAAGCATAATACTACTTAGCGTTGGTCAAAGTATCTAGAAGTGTTTATGACTCTAATCTATTTCAAATTTTTCTCATAACACTTTTAGGCTTTGATCTTTAAGAAGCATCAACAATAAATAGCTATAAACACATTTTTTAATAGCGAAGCATTATGAAAAAAATATCAGCATTCTTTGTATTCCTATACATGTTGAGTACATCAACTTTGGTGTTTTCTCAACAAAAAGACAAAAAGAATATCATCATGGTATTCATAGATGATATTGGGGTAGAAGCAGTTGGTTGTTATGGCGCAGATGATATCAAAACGCCAACAATGGACAAGCTAGCCAATGAAGGAATGAAGTTTGAAAATGCACATGCATCTCCAATCTGTACACCTTCAAGAGTGAAGTTGATGACAGGAAAATACAATTCTAGAAACTATAAAAAGTTTGGTCTGTTACCTGCATCGGAAACTACATTTGCCAATACACTTAAGAAAGAAGGTTACGCTACAGCAATTGCAGGTAAATGGCAATTGAGCTATGGCGAGTCAGACCCTCTGAATAAGCCTTACTATTTCGGTTTTGACGAGTATTGTCTGTGGAACTTGGTTGAAAAAGGTTTACCTAGATTCAAGAATCCTGTTTTACACAAAAATGGAGAAGCACTTGATGGAGAAGGAAAGTACGGTCCAAATGTAGTCAATGATTTTGCCTTAGATTTTATCGAGAAGAATCAAGACAATCCATTCCTTCTTTATTATCCAATGATACAAACTCATGATCCTTTCCAACCAACACCAGATATGGAAGAGGAGTATGCTGCATTAGAAGATTTGACATTGAATGATCCTGCATACTTCGGGGCAAATGTTGAGTATATGGATAAAATGCTTGGCAGACTCGTTAATAAATTGGATGATTTAGGCATCAGAGAAAATACAGTAATCCTAATCATGGGAGATAATGGTACTTCATCTAAAGTATATACAAGCCAAAATAATAAGCAAGTTAAAGGAGGTAAAGGTAAATCTCTGACCACAGGTACTCATGTCCCATTTATTGCCAATTGTCCGAGTTTGGTGAAAAAAGATGTGAATGTAAACCTAATTGACTTGACAGATTTTTATCCTACAATGTTAGATATTGTTGGAATTGATCGTCCAGAAGGTCTAGATGGAATCAGTTTCTATCCGCAATTAATTGGTAAGAAAAGTAATGAAAGCAGAGATTTTGTTTTCATCAGTTATTTCGGAAAGAAAACTTATCCAGTAAAACAATTTGCATTCAATACAGAGTGGAAATATTACGACAATGGGGCATTCTACAATACAAAGCTTGACCCTGAGGAAAAGAATAATTTAGCCGATTCAATTACAGTTTTGTCAGAAGACGAACAAGCACAATACCGTCACTTAAGAGCTAAGGTTGCAGAATTTAAGCGTGTAGGTGATTTCCCTCCTAAAAAGTCTGGAAAGAAAAAAGGGAAAAAAGGCAAAGGGGGTAAAAAGAAAAAAGCACAAGCCAAGTAAGTAAATCAATTTAAGAAAGGCGAAGAAGGAGTAGTGGTATGTTCCTTCTAGCCTTTCTTCTCTATCATCAACACATTCCGTAGCTAGACGACACAATGAAAAACCTTAGTTTATTTCTTATACTTTTATTGAATACCCATTTTCTTTTTGGAGGGTTGATACCTACAACGGTGGGAAAGAAAAACGGTAAGCCTGTTGTCCTTAGAGATGGGAAACCAATTCTGTTTGCAGGAATACAGTATTGGGGCTTAGATCATTGGAATGAGGGACATTGGGAAAATGATATAGAAAAGATTAAAGATTTAGGTTTTAATGGGGTCAGATTAAATATAGCTTGGGATCACATTGAGCCTAAAGAAGGCGTATTTTCTTTTGACCAACTGGATGAACTCTTTGATCAACTAGATGATGCTGGTCTTATGGTGATTCTTCAATTCAATCAATCGGCACACGAATGGCATCCTGATTGGTTTTTGGAAAAATACACTGAGAAAGAATTGCTAGTAAAAGATGAGAAAGGGAACAATCAGTATGATCGAATGACTTTTTCATCTCCCGTTTTAAAAGAGCATTACTACAATTATGTAAAACAAACAATTAGTCACTTCAAAGAAAGAGCTTCAATAATTGGGTATTCTGTTTACACAGAACCGCACTTTGCAGATAAAGTACAATGGTTAGATTATAACTGGAACAACAAAAGGGCATTTAAGGAATGGGCTGAAGAGAAATATCAGAACATAACTCTTCTAAATGAAGCTTGGAATACAGATTATAAGAGTTTTTCTAAAGTAAAGCCTTATACAAATACACCACCAGAAAATTGGCAAGAAATGCCTGATAATGAACGCAAGCATTTCTTGGATTGGAGTACTTGGAATTGTATTGCCAAAGCAAGGTTTATCGGAGACCTCATCAAAGAGTGTAAAGAAATAGATGATCAACATTTTTACATTCAAAACATGATGTGGAAATGGTCTGGTGCTTTTGCCGCCACTGTAGCTCTTGATCCTGTTATCAATTATAGCTATGCCGATGTGATCGGAATAAATACTTATCCTTATGAGAAAAATGCATCTAAAGTAGGTACTCAAGTCAACTTTATTCGCTCAATTTTTCAGAATGAGAAACCTGTTTTTCTAGGGGAGTTCAACAATAAAAATGGAAATGCTACTGCTCAAGGTTTAAATGACATGGTAGGAGAAGCATTCCAAGCAGGTTGTACTGGTTTTGTTTATTTCACCTACAATGGCCAAGCAGAAAAGGGGGCGGAAGAATACGGGATTGAACATTATGGATTACTCGATAGAAATCGTGTGGAAAAACCATCATGGTATGAAACGAAGAACTTTCTACAAAACTTTATAGTAGGTCAGGAGTCTAACATTCTAAATACACCAGTGGTTAAAGCTGAAGTGAACTACTTATGGCCGAGTTCAAATATGCGTTTGGCTTATTTAGATGCGGAGTATTGTTATGGGAGTTACGTGACTGCGAGACAGTGGTTCTATTACGATAAAGGTTACAATATAGATGTCGTTACAGAGGAGCAATTCAGAAGCGGAAACTTCAATAAAGAGATTCCATTAATAATTCCTTCAATGCCATTTACTCAAAAATCTACGATAAAGGCATTAGCTGGATACGTTAAAAATGATGAGCTAAAAGCGGTGATCAATGGTCGATTTGCCGAATACATTTATGAAGAAAATGCTGAGTTAAAGTATCAAGGTGAGCAACGTAAAATTCCTTACTTAGATATTGAAATTGATCGTTTCAAAGAGGGGAAAGATGCCGC
Organism: Sediminitomix flava; assembly: GCF_003149185.1. Classification (NCBI taxonomy): domain Bacteria; kingdom Pseudomonadati; phylum Bacteroidota; class Cytophagia; order Cytophagales; family Flammeovirgaceae; genus Sediminitomix; species Sediminitomix flava. The sequence goes on from NZ_QGDO01000003.1 coordinate 283,000, forward strand.
AACACTTTATTTCGATCAGAACTTCCATAAACTGAATATGGGAAATACGATTGATGTAGCTAAAGATCAGATCGTATTTTCTAGTGAAGCAGATCAGAACGTAATTGCCTCTTGGAATGATGGTACACCTGCTTTGATAGAAAGAAGTTTCGGAAAAGGTAAGCTGTTGTTTTATGGAACACATCTCTTCCATGAAAACCCTAGTAAGAATAGTAAAATGAATGGGAGGTTAGCGAAGTCTTTCCTTTTATGGGCAAAAGGTGAACAGCTAGTTTTATCAAATAAGAATCAACACAAAAAGAAAAAGAAACATAAAAAAAAAGCCTCATTCTAATTCATGATCGAGTGCTTTATCTCAAAGAGGAACACGCTTTTTATTATAAAATTTTTGCTTTAGATGGTTCTTTAGTTTTTGAAGGATATCATCCAAATCCATCTGAAACAATTAGGTTAGAAAGACTAAATGAAGGAACCTTTCTGTTTAGTCTTTCATCCAAGTATTCTGAAGAAGTGTTCCTCATCAAAATTGATTAAAAAATTTTGCTTCATAATAAGTTAGCAAACATTCTATAAACTAGAGTGTCCACTTTTTAGAGAGCTATACTATGATGAATTATAAGAAACCATTATTTCTGATAATACTCAGTTGTATGCCTATTTTCTTGTTAGGACAAGGTCAACTCACAACAATTGAGGGGATCGTAAAAGATAGAGAAACAGGAGAAGAGTTAATAGGAGCAAGTGTTTATATTCCTAATACTACAATTGGTTCTACAACCGATTATGATGGACGTTTTAAGTTTGAATTACCAAAAGACACAACATCTATTTTGGTGAGTTATATTGGGTATCATTCGCTTACCGTTGAATATACAGGACAGAAAAATCTGACATTATACCTAGAAAGAGCAGCGACAGAAATTGAAGAAATTGTCATTGTTGGTTATGCCACCCAGAAGAAAGAAAGTGTGGTCGGGGCAATTGATGTGGTTAAATCAGAGGACTTATTAATGTCCAGAGCTGATTTAAGTTTATCGAATGCCTTAGTTGGTTTGGTTCCTGGTATGACAAGTATCCAAGAGTCTGGACAGCCTGGGGAAAATGCGGCAAGTATTTTCATTAGGGGGAAATCGTCTTGGGTAGACAATACACCTTTATTTTTAGTAGATGGTATCGAACGAGATTATAATGATATTGACCCTAATGAAGTAGCAAGTATTTCTGTATTAAAAGATGCTTCTGCAACTGCTGTATTCGGTACAAAAGGAGCAAATGGAGTTATCTTGATCACTACCAAAGAAGGAGAGAAGGGAAAAGCGAAATTCAACTTTTCACATAACTTATCATTCAAGCAACCGATTTCGAATTTTTCAATGGCTGATAGAGCATCGGTTATGGAAATGAAAAATCAAGCATTATTTAATGATCGAGTATTTGACCCGAGTGCTTATTATTCTGATGAAGATATCCGAAAGTATAGAGACCAGCTAGACCCTTACATGTATCCTGAAATAGATTGGCACGATGAGTTGGTGAACAATTATGGTGTGACAAAAAATTACAATATCAATGTAAGTGGTGGAACTAAGAAGTCAAACTATTTCATTTCATTGAGTTATGCTACTGAAGGTGATATTTTCAATACAATTGAGCACGAATCATACGATCCTGGATTTCTATTTGAAAAGTATAACTACCGAACAAATCTCAATTTGGATGTAACTCCGACCACAAATATAAAACTGGGATTGGCAGGTAACATTTCTACAAAGAATCAGCCTGCTTATGGGAATAGCTCTGACGATTCGTGGGCGAAATCAGATTTCTTTAAACTGATTTATTATAAAGCCCCAAACTATATTTTCCCGATCCAATATGAGAATGGAGAAATCGGTCATGATGGAGGAGGTTCTAATCCTTATTTATTGCTGAATTATAGCGGTGTTCATATCAATAGAACAAATACTTTAGCCGCAGATTTACATCTTGATCAGAAGCTAGACTTCTTAGCTAAAGGTTTGTCGCTCACAGGGAAATTTGCTTACAACACAAAGTTCGATTACATCAGAACGATTAGTAATAAGAACAATCGAAACTCTGAGTTTAATGTCCCATCGTATTTATATACTGAAACAGATACATTGCGTTTTCCAAATGGAAATTACATTCCAGGGCCTGTAAGTGTAGGAGATGAAAAACTCAATGCCTATAAAAGAAACTTGTATTATGAGGCCGCTGTAAGGTACGCTCAATCTTTCAGAAATTTGCATGACTTTTCTGCCTTAGGTCTTTTCATGCGCTCGCAGTCAATCAATAAAGTAAAATGGCCTGCTTTTGAAGAAAGTTGGGTTGGTCGTGTGACTTACGCTTATGACTCCAAATACTTCTTGGAAATGAATGGAGCTTATAATGGTTCTGAAAAATTTGCGCCAGGTCTGAGGTTTGGTTTCTTCCCTTCTTATGCAGTGGGGTGGATGATGTCTGAAGAAAATTTCATTAGAAATAATTCAGCTCTTGACTTTATTGATGAATTGAAGCTTCGCTTTTCTTATGGTGAAGTTGGTTATGATAAAAGTGCTAGTAGGTGGACATATTTGGAGTTGTATGAAGGTGGTGGAAATATTTCAATAGGCAATCCTGCAGGAAATAGAGGTACATATAAAGAAGGACAAGCAGCAAACCCTGAAGCTACTTGGGAGGTCGCAAAAAAGGCAAATCTTGGTTTTGAAGTATTGTTGTTTAATTATTTCTCTGCAATAGTAGACTTCTTCAATGAACATCGTACAGGAATTTTGATGCAGCGTAGAACAATTCCTGATTGGTTTGGGCTAGAAGCTCCAGAAGCAAACATTGGAGAAACGAAAAGTCAAGGCTATGAAATTTCATTGACTTGGAATAAGCCTGTGCAAAAGGATTTTTCATACATGCTTCAGCTAAATATGAGTTATGCTGAAAACAGAGTTGTATTTAGAGATGACCCTGTGAAAATGCCAGATTATATGAAAGATGCTGGAAAACCAATCGGTTCAAATTATACATTAATCACAGATGGTTTGTATCAAGATTGGGACGATGTTTATAACTCACCAAGTTCAGTTTGGGGAGCTGAAGATCGAATTCCTGGCGATTTCAAATATATAGACTTTAATGGAGATGGCGTTATTGATGAAAATGATAAAGTAGTATCAGACTATCAGGAATATCCATCTATAAATGTGGCCTTTAATTTTGGCTTAACCTACAAGAGTTTTCAGTTGAATGGTCTTTTTTCGGGTGTCTCAGGAGTATACAAAGTTGTACCCGATGCTCTGCTTTATGAGTTTACAAATGCAGATTATGAAACAGCAAATCCTCATAATCTGAATGCGTGGTCACCTAACAACTTGGCTACAAATGTTCCAATTCTTAGATCAAACAATGGTACTCGATCACACAATCAGCAATTCAGCGATTATGCATATCAGAAAGCAGATTATTTAAGGTTAAAAAGATTGGAGCTTAGTTATCAACTAAAGTCCGATTACTTACAAAAGCAATTAGGATTTAATTCACTTCGATTGTATGTGGGAGCTAACAATCTTCTAACACTTACAGATATGGATGACCGATTTGATCCAGAGGCTGCAACTTTGGCTTCTTATCCATTAATCAAAAGCTATAACACAGGTTTGACAGTCACTTTTTAATTGAGGAGCTATGAAACAGATAAAATTTATATTGATATCACTTTCTTCGATACTAATATTTTCCTGTGAAGCATATTTAGATAAAGTAGAAGACTCAGGAATTACTAAGGATGAAGTCTTTTCAAACTATACCACTTTTTTGGGGCACCTAGATTATGCATACAAAGGTTTGTTTGATTACCATCTGAGTTCTCAAAATACGGCAATAAGTACAGTTTCAGACCAATTTCAGTGTCCAAGTACGACTGCTTGGCAAGATTATGCACAATATGTAAATACAGGTTTGTATGATAATAAAGCGGGAGCTTTTGAAGTAGGATGGTCAAGTGGGAATGGGTATGGACAAGCAGCTACTTTTTACAATGCAATGGCAGCTTTAAGGGTAGTAAACCGATGTATTGAAGAAGCTGAAGTTTCTCCAATTCTTACGGCAGGACAACAAAAAGAGATTACAGGACAGTCATACTTTTTAAGAGCTTATTATCATTTTGAGCTGATCAAAAGATATGGAGGAATGCCTTGGATTGATCGTGTTTTTGAAGCTGATGAAGATTTAGATTTACCGAAAGAATCATATGAGTTCATCACTCAAAAAATAGTAGAAGATTGTGAGCGAGCTATTGAGTTACTTCCAGCTTCAAGATCGGGATTTACTTTTGGCAGAGCTACTGCTACTGCGGCTTATATGCTGAAAAGTACGGCTTTGTTGTATGACATGAGTCCGACTATGAATGCAGTAAATGGATACAGTCTTTCTTACAATCAAACCAAAGCATTGGAAGTCGCGAAAGCAGCAGCAGAAACGATAGCTTTTGCGGAAAAGAATGGTTTTTCTCTGCATAATGGAAGTACAATCGACGACTATTCTAACATATTTTACAGTAGAGAAGATATCGTATCTACTGAATCTATCTTCTTTAGATTGAGTAAAGGATTTGTGGGTTGGGGAGGAACATTGAAGCAGCTCTATGTTCCTAGATCATTTGGAGTGAATAGCAATAGATATACTTTGGCTACTCAGAATTTGGTAGATATGTTTGAAACTACAAATGGTTTAGCGATTGAAGATGACCCTTCGTATGATCCTCAGAATCCATATAAAAATAGAGACCCACGTTTGACATATTCAGTACTTTATCATGGAGCTGAACATGGTTTAGATGAAAAAGGTAAGAAGCGAATTATCGATTTTTCAATTGATAAAGGTGGAAATCGAAATGCTAATGGCATCGATTATAATGGAGCAGGAGAAGACCTAAAGTCGGGTTACTACATGCGTAAATTTCTTCCTAAGACGGCGAATAATTGGGCGCAAGACGGAGACTATTTCATGAATTGGACTTATATGCGTCTTACTCAAGCTTATTTAGATTTTGCAGAAGCAGCAAATGAAGCAGTCGGTCCAACGGGACAAGTCGAAGGAAGTGACCTAACAGCATTAGAAGCTATAAATATAGTGAGAGCAAGAGTAGGAATGCCTGAAGTAAATGCTGTATATACTTCAGATAAAGAGATTTTTAGAACTAGAATTTGGAATGAAAGAAGTGTTGAGTTGAATGGCGAATTTCAGCGTTGGTGGGATATGCGAAGGTGGCATATCGCTCATCTTTCTGCTCAAAAATCAATAAAAGGGGTAAAAGTAGTAAGGGATAATAATACAGGAGAAGAAACATTTGAAACAATAGATGTAGTTGGAGCTCGTAGAGTTTTTGATGAAAAGCATTATTGGTACCCTTGGCCACGCGATATGATTTTCATGTTAGAAAACTTCGAACAAAACCCTGGATGGTAAGGCGCTAAATACTTTATTATGAAAAAGATTTTTTTAAAACACAATACCCTTATTGTAGCCGCTATTCTCGCTTTAGGATTTTTGTCTCATCCTTTGCAAGCGCAGAGGAAGAAGCTTGACTATACTTTATATACGCTTAAGATTGTAGATAAAGATAAGAAGCCTATTAAGAATGCTAAGGTAACAAGACTTATAAATGCTGGGAGTGATAAGGTTTCAGATCAAGTTTATCACACCAACAGAAGAGGTATTGTTCATCTAGATGGAGAACCAGGGTTTCAGTATGTTATTGAAGCAGAGGGGAAAAAGAAATTGATTCATCATGTGAGTGCATTTATTGATTACAATAAATTAGTACTAAGGGATAGAGTGAAAGAACAAGAGATTGAGTTAGATGATCTACTTTCTTTTACAAATATTTCATCTGCTCGAATGACTGAGAATGTAAACTACCATTCCTTTAAGCATTCGTACAGCTTGGATGTCGCACTAGCTTTGAAAGGAAAAGAGCCAAGTTTGCTTATTGAACAATTGAATGGGGATTTAGCATGGAATCAGGCAAGCATGACAATTCGTGGTTTGAGTACAACTGGAGATAATCAAGCCGCAGTTTTTATTGATGGAGTACCTCGTTCTATTTATAATTTGAATGTAGAAGAGATTGAGAGTGTCAAAGTTCTTAAGGGGTCTAAGGCTAAGATTCTATACGGGCCAAGAGCTATAAATGGTATTATTTCTATTACAACAAAAACACCCGAAATTAGTAAAGGACGTATTTATGCTTCTTATGAACAGGGAGTACAGATGCCTACCTTTACTGCAAATTATTTGGGTTCCGATGAATATGCCAAACTTTATAATGAAGCTAGAGCCAATGATGGATTAACTCCTTATTATTCCGAGTCGGCTATTCAAGCTTATCAGTCAAGTGACAATAGTTTAAGATACCCCAATAATGATTATCAAGACTTGATTTTTAATGAACACTCTGCATTTCAGAAGGCATATTTAAACTTTTCTAAAGGAGGTTCAAAAACTAGGTACTTTGTTTCTCTTGGTTACACGGGGCAAGAGGGTCTTACGAATGTAGGGCCAGAAAATAGATTGGATAGAATTAATGTTAGAGGAAATCTAGGAGCAAAGCTGAGCAAATCAATCAATTTATTAGCAAAGATAAATGTAAGAACAGACTTACTGTCTTCGGGCACAGTCTCTGGTGATAAGTTATTTGGATTGCTTTCTACTCATCGCCCAAATGAATATCCAATTTTTGTAAATACCGAAGATGTAAACGGGATTACAGCAAATGGCTACGGTGTTTCGAGATTGTATACACAAAATATTTATGCAGAGCTGAATGATAAAGGCTATCAAAAAGAGCAACGAATCATAGGGCAGTCCATGTTGACCTTGGATTATGATCTTTCAAAATTCTCTAAAGGTTTGAGTGCCAAGACAAGTGTAGCTGTTGATACTCATAACATGGTGAATTATGGGCAGAATAAAAAATACAATGCTTATACACTAGGGTTCTCTGATGATGGAGAAATCAGTTATCAGCAGAGGCAAAGAGAGACAGAGTTGAGCAATCAGTCTAGGAATAGCGATGCTGTATTCAGAAACTATAATTTGAGAGCGTCTTTAAATTATAAGAAGTCGATAGCAAAGAAAAGTAAGTTATTATTGGAAGGATTTTTCAACTATAACAGAGAAGAATTTAAGACAAGTAGGCAAGAACCAAAACAGCTTATTTTAGCTTTCCTTTCAACTTTAAACTTAAAGAATAAGTATATTTTTGAAGGAACAATCTCTGATTTCGCAACGAATAGAATTTCTGATAATCCCCATCAGTTGAATTATGCAGCTTCAGCTTCTTGGATTTTGAGCGAAGAACGTTTTGTGCCTGATGTATTCAAATACCTTCGTTTGAAAGCTTCTTATGGTTTGGTTTCTACAGATATGAGTTTTGGAAATCATCTGTTAAATCAAAATGTATGGAGCTCGAATGGTAGCGTAGATTTTGGTAAAAATAATAATAACAGCCATCAAGTTTATCAGTTGGCTCAATATGGTGTATCAAATCTGACTTGGGAAAAGCAGGAAGAGTATGAGTTTAATTTGGAAGGTTCACTAGGAAAGTCTTTTTCATTCGAAATGTCATATTTTAATCATCACCGATTTGATATTCTTAACCTAATCAATAATAGGTATTTAAATGCATCTCAAGTTGATTCATATGCAAATTATGGTGTTGTCAATAACCATGGAGTAGAACTAGCCTTAAACCTAAAAAAACACATTAATCATTTTCATTATGAAATAGGTCTAGGTGGAATGTACTCTCAGTCTGAACTTGTGGCTGGCAATGAATTCAATAATGTAATTGGTTATCCTGTAAATTCAATTCTTGGTCTTCAGGCAAATGGATTGTTCCAGTCAGCTCAAGAAATTGAGAATCACTATACACAGCATTATGGAACTGTTCAAGCGGGAGATATCAAGTATCAAGATTTGAACGGTGATGGAAAAATCAATGAATATGATCAAGAAATCATAGGTGATTCTTTTCCCGATTTCTTGCTCAACACTACGCTAAAGTTAAACTATAAGCGTTTCTCACTCTTTGCAGAAGTATCGGGTATTTTTGGAAGAGATGTGATTTTGAATGACAGTTATCACTGGGTAGATGGTGTTCAAAAGTATTCAGAACAGGTTAATGATCGTTGGACGCCAGAAAATACAGCGGCAAGTTATCCAAGGCTCACCAGTAAATCTGCTGAAAACAACCATCAGAACAGTAGTTTCTGGGTCAGAAATGGAGATTATTTGAAACTGAGCAATTTTTTTCTTCGCTATAGATTGCCCTTGAAAAAAGTATCAGACAATCAACTGAGAGAAATGAGCATATGGATGAAAGGTAATAATCTTTTAATCTTTTCTGAGCTAGATGGGATTGATCCAGAAAGTACTTCGGCTGGTATTTCCAATTTCCCACTGATGAAATCCGTTTCTATAGGTTTGAATTTAACGATCTAATGATATGACCATGAAAAAACATTTTTTACTTTTTCTTTTTATCATCTGTTTGAGCTCATGTCAAGATTATTTAGAGACAGATTTTGATGGTTCTGTAGATGATGAGATGGTATGGAGCAATCCTAAGTATGCTGAAGGAGTACTGCTAAATGCATATCATGCGTTACCAAACAGCTTTGCATTGGAAGATCATATTTTCATGGATTGTATGACAGATAATGCTGTTACGAATGACTACAGTTCTTCTATCTTTATAAATGGAAATGGGGCTTGGCGAGCCGAAAATAATATTCTTGGAGATTGGAATAAGTATTACGCACAGCTTGAAAACATAAACCTTTGGCTAAAATATGGTCAAACTGCACCTTATTATCTATCTGACAAAGGTTTGAATACTCAAATTGTGATGCGTCTGAAAGGAGAAGCATACTTTCTGAGAGCATGGTACACTTGGCAATTACTTCAAGCTTATGGAGGGAAAGTTGATGGCGTTCTGATGGGAATTCCTTTACAAACAAAAGCCTTAGAAAATAACACTGATAAGTATGAAGCGATAGAAAGAGATACTTATGAAGACTGTATTTCACAGATTGTTTCTGATTGTAATAAAGCAATTGAATTATTGCCCCCAACTTATGAAGGAACTGATCTGGTATTTGGCGAAGATCAAACAGGTCGAGCTAATTTAACAGCTGCTTTCGCCTTAAAATCTCGTGTTTTGCTATACGCAGCTAGCCCATTATTTGAAAAAGAATCTTGGTCTGCTGCTGCAAGAGCCGCTTTAGATGCTATTAATCAAAAGGGAGAAAGCTTGCCAGGGATCAAATGGGGAAACTTGGATAAGTATTACAATAGTCAAAATCATAATGAGATCATCCTACGAAAGTTTACGAGAAATAATTCATTCTTTAGAGCGAATTTTCCTCCTTCATCAAATGGTTCAGGAAGAACAAGCCCATCTCAAAATTTAGCCAAGAGCTTTTACATGGCCAATGGTTATCCACAAGATCATGAGCTGAGTGGTTTTGATCCTAATAAACCATTTGAGGGACTGTCTAAACGTTATTACGCATCTATTGTGCATAATGGGATGAAGTTTAAAAACAAAAGTATTGAGACCTACGAAGGTGGTTTTGATACAGAACAAACTTTTGTACATGCTACTCGCACAGGACATTATTTGAGAAAGTGGATGGCCGAATCAGCGAGTACGGACGGTCTAGATGAAAGTGTAGCAACACATTATTATGCTTTGTTCCGTCAGGCAGAATTGTGGTTAAATTTTGCCGAAGCTGCCAACGAATGGGTTGGGCCAGATGTGAAATTAGGCTTTGGAGGTGTGACCTTGAGTGCTAAGGATGCAATTTTAGAAATCCGTAATAGAGCAGGAATAAAAGATACAGCATACCTAGATGAAGTAGCAGCACAAGGGAAAGATGCTTTCAGAGAATTAATCAGAAATGAAAGAAGAGTAGAGTTGTGTTTTGAAGGTCATCGTTTTTGGGATTTAAGAAGATGGAAAAGTGATTTGAACTCAGAAGTGAATGGACTCCAAATTACAATGAATGCAGATAGTAGCTTTTCTTATCAAGAGGTACTTGTAGAGCAAAGAAACTTTCAAGACTATATGTACTTTGGTCCGATACCTTTTGATGAGGTAAGAAAGGGTTTGAGACAAAATGATGGATGGTAAAATGTAAATACCAATGGCATGAAAAATATATTTTTAGTATTGAGTAGCGTATTCTTTTTATCAAGTTGTGCTTATGAAGACTACTTGAATGATTTTGATACAACAACTACTTATTTTTCTTATCAGAAACCAGTCAGAACACTGATTTTAGACGAGTATGAATCTATAAAAGTAGGAGTGTCATTTGGAGGGAGAAGAGAAAATACATCTCAAGAGTGGGCTGATTTCGAGATTGTTCCAGAGTTGTTAGCTGGAACACCTTTTGAAATATTACCTTCTTCAATGTATTCACTCAGTGATCCTTCTAGAATGGTAATCCCCAAAGGAGAATTTCAAGGTGTGATACAAGTCGATTTTGATCTAGAAGCTATATCAAATGATCGAGATCCGAATACTTTATATGCTTTGCCATTTCAATTGACATCTACTTCTTTAGATGTAATTCATGATGAAAAAGACTATACGATAATAGCCTTGAAATATATCCATTTATTAGATGGACTTTGGTATCATAAGGGTAAGTCTGAAGTAACTGATATAGAAAAAGATTCAACCTTCTGGATAGTTTATTCACAAGAAAGTTTACAGAAAAATGAGCATTGGAACTTGAATACTGAAGATGCAAATGCCGTAAAAACTACTGGGATAGCCGATAGGTCAGAAGGAATGGAAATACAATTGGAAGGTGAAGAGTTGATTTTAACCTCTGATGAAGTTTCCGATTTTCAACAGCATGAATGTAGCTATAATCAAGAAAGTAAAGAGTTATACTTACAGTATTCTTTTGAAAAGGATAATATGGCTTATAACGTAACAGATACCTTGATTTTTGCGACTAGAAATATAGAATTCGAACTCTGGGAATAGTATATATAGACAAAGAAGTTTCTCAACAACTTCGTACAACTTATAAACCCCAACATTTTGTTGGGGTTTCTTCCCATAAGAATAGATTTTTACTCAGTAAATACGAGACTGTATTGTTTCAGATGACCAAAAGCTGACAAAAGGAACTTACTTCTTATTCATTTTTTAAGAAGTAGAGACATAAAATATCTTATCTATAACTAAAACTATTATGAACAAAAGCTACAGATCAATTCTGATCATTATTACCGCATTATTTTTTATGTGGGGTTTTCTCACATGTATGAATGACATCCTTATTCCTTATTTAAAAGACTTATTTGATTTGAAATATTGGCAAGCAATGCTTGTTCAGTTTGCCTTTTTCGGAGCATATTTCATCGGTTCATTACTGTATTTTATTCTTTCATTGAGAATTGGTGATCCAATTAATAAAATAGGTTATCAAAATGGAATCGTAATAGGGCTTGTGATGTCTAGTATAGGTTGTTTTTTATTTTATCCTGCGGCACAGTTTGAAATGTACGGTTTCTTCCTTTCAGCCTTATTTATTTTGGGACTAGGATTTACTATGTTACAGATTGCAGCCAATCCTTATGTCTCTATTTTAGGACCTTCTGAGACGGCATCATCACGATTGAATATGTCACAAGCATTTAACTCCTTAGGAACAACGATAGCCCCAATTTTGGGAGGGTATTTGATCTTTGATTTATTCTTTACAGAAACCACAACAGGGGATGCTGTGAAGATTCCATATTTGGTTTTTGGAGGGATGTTCCTTGTGATGGCAATCATTTTCAAGCTGATTAAGCTTCCTAATTTTGTGAATGATTCAGAGATTGTAAAAGGAGTGGGAGCACTTCGATTCCCGAATCTGTCTTTGGGTACTTTTGCGATATTTGCATATGTAGGTGGAGAGGTTGCCATAGGCAGTTTTCTTATCAACTTTATTGGTTTGGAAGAAATTATGGGATTAGAAGAAGCAACCGCTAAAAATTATCTTGCATATTATTGGGGCGGTTCAATGATTGGTCGATTTTCTGGCGCTATTTCCTTGAGTGAAATGAGTAATGGAAAAAAATACCTTTCAATGCTATTCGCAGCTACGTTTTCATTTCTACTGATTTTCAGTATTGCAGATATTTCATTTGATATTGTTCTCCCTTATATCGGGATAATCGCACTAAACTTTATTGCATTTGTAATAGGTAAAAGTGTAGCTGGTAGAACTTTAGCAATCTTTGCTTTTGTAAGCGTTGTGCTTATCAGCGTAGCAATGTTTACTTCAGGCAGCTTTGCGATGTGGGCTTTAATTGGTGTCGGTATTTTCAATAGTATCATGTGGCCAAATATTTTTACTTTAGGTATTAAAGGATTAGGTAAGTACACAGGTCAAGGTTCTTCGCTGTTGGTAATGGCTATTTTAGGAGGAGCACTGATTCCTTTAGTTCAAGGGTTTATCGCAGATATCATTGGAGTACAAATGTCATTTATTGTTCCTGTAGTTTGTTACCTGTATATTTTATTTTACGGTTTTTACTGTTCAAGACTCAAGTTTGAAGAGAAAGAGGAGGAGAAACAAGCAGTCGGAGTAATGCACTAATTTTTATAAGTCAGAAATAATTTAAAGCCTTAATTCATAAAAATGGATTAAGGCTTTTTTATAAAGAGAAAAGTAGTGATTAGAAGTTTGAAGTATTTATAGTTTTTGTTGTGGAGATAGGTAAATGTTTAAAATGACGTTAGTAGCTGTTGTTAAATATTTATATATACCAATATCTTGAACAGAAATATTTGCCTAGAGAATTAAGGTGATTTATTTGTATGTGTTTGGTTAATAGGTAGTTGTTGGGGTGGTGTTTAGGGTTTACTTTATATTCATTTTGAAATTTTATTGTGGTCTTTATTTTATTTTAATTTTTTTTAGGTTTATCTTCGCGCGCTTAATTTGATGAGAGTAGTTCAATTAAACTAAACAAGCAACTAGTCCACAGTGTGTTATTAACCCTAAAAAGAGCACATTTAACGGATAATGAAATACTCTTCTCAAGAAAGCTTCAACGATGTAATTAAAATATTCTGTAATCGCTATGGGGAGACCTAGGGCTTTTAATATTTTATGAAGATTTCAAACAAGGTACTCAGTGCAATCCTGTTGATTGTAGTGTTTGTACACCTAGCGATGGATTTGAGCGCTCAGAATATTCCGCTCAATAAAGCTTTGACGAAAGGCAAATTAGCCAATGGCTTCCAGTACTACATTCAAAAAAATGAAGTGCCTAAAAATGAAGTCCAATTTAGGTTAATTATTGATGCAGGTTCTATTCTTGAAGACGATACTCAAAAAGGCTTTGCGCACTTTTTGGAGCATATGGCTTTCAACGGAAGTAAGCATTTTCCTGATAATTCTTTGATTGATTATTTTCAATCGATAGGTGTAGCTTTTGGTAGCGATATCAATGCATATACTTCTTATGATGAGACCGTGTATATGCTTCCAGTTCCAAATACGGAGAAAACGACTTTAGATAGTGCATTTCTGTTCTTTCAAGATATTCTTGCAGGTTTAGAATTGAAAGAAGAGGCTATTAACTCAGAGCGAAATATCATTCATGAAGAATGGAGAACGACAATAGGACTTTCAGAGCGTTTGAAAAAGGAGATGTATCCACTTCTTTATCACAATTCAAAGTACTTAAAGCGTATGCCTATTGGAGAAATGGATATCGTTATGGATGAAAGTAATAGCGATGAGCTTCGCCGTTATTACAAAGATTGGTATCGCCCAAATTTGGCTAGTTTAGTTGTAATAGGTGATATTGATCAAGAGGAAATCATCAGTCGTATCGAAGAAACTTTCGGGCATTTAGAAAACCCTGTAAACGAAAGAAAACGTGAGCGATTTACAGTACCTTCTCATGAGGAAACTTTAGTTCGTTTGATTCAAGATCCAGAGATTACAAGTCTTTCGGTAAAGATTGTCGATAAGATTCCTAACCGAAAAATGGAGACACTACAAGACTTGAAAGAAAGTGTATTGGATTTACTTTATACCTATTTGGTAAACCAACGACTTTCCGATGTTGCTCAAACAGGAACAAAAGATTTTATGTACGCTCAATCTTATGCTTCGGATGCTTCTGGAAATAAAGACAGATACATTTCTACAGCAACTGTTCGTTCTGGAAAAGTTGTATCGGGTACACAAGACTTACTGAATGAACTATACCGAATCAAGAAATATGGATTCAGTGAAGTAGAGTTGGAGCGCAAGCGAACCATTCTTTCAAAAGAACTAAAAACTGCTTTACTAGAGCAAAATACACTTACTTCAGCACAGTTGGCAGGAATGCTTACCAACCATATTTTGTATGATGAGGAGTATGCAGACAATGATTTCAAAAAGGAGTTTGTACAAGAGGTAATTGATAAGGTAACACTAGCTGATATTCAAATTCTGATAGATAAGTACATTCACAATTCTGAAGCGAACCGAGTAATTTTGGTAACAGCTCCTAATACAGAAAACTTACCATCAGAGAAAGAGCTTGTAGATGCGATTCAAGAAATTGAGTATGAAAACTTGAAGCCATTTGAAAGTAAAGAAGTGAATGAACCATTAATGGCAACGCTTCCTGAGGCAGGGATATTGGTGAACGAAAAGTACCAAGAAGAAATAGGAGCAACTACTTTAGAGTTTGAAAATGGAGCAAGAGTAGTATTGAAACCAACAGCGCTAAAAAATGATGAAATCCGATTAACCTCTACAAGAGATGGGGGATATTCTTGGGCTGCAGATTCAATATTTGATGATGCTTCAATGGCGGCTACTTTAGTGAATTTAGGAGGTCTAGGAAAATTTAGTCAGAAAGAAGTTGATCTGATATTAAGTACAAAGCAGGTTTATCTAGCTCCGTTTATCCACCGATATTCGGAAGGTGTTTCTGGTTTTTCCACAAAAGAAGATTTAGAAACGCTGCTACAATTAGCACATTTGACTTTTGAATCTCCGCGTTTGGATAAGGATAAATGTAGTCAGTTCATCACAAACAAAAAGGAGTACAATCGCAATAGTTTGAATGACCCTGAAACAAGGTTTGCAGATGAAATCAATAAGGTGATGATGCAGAATAGCCTACGTACGGCTACTATGCTAACTACTGAGCAGCTCGATGCGCTAAATTTTAAAAACTCATTTGAGTTTTACAAAGAACGATTCTCATCGGTGAAAGGCATGATTTTTTTTATGGTAGGTAGTTTTGATGTAGAAGAAGTTAAACCACTCATAGCGAAATATATAGGATCACTTTCTGGAGAAAGTTTAACTGCTAAATTCAAAGATCATGGTATTAGACCTCCAAAAGGTGGTATCCACGATTTTCAATTAAATAAAGCGAATAAGACAAAAGTCATCATACGCCTAACAGGTAAATACCCTGAGGGGCAAGAAGAGAAAATGGCAATTGAGTATTTGAGTGATATTCTGACCATTAAGTTAACGTATCGAATTCGTGAAGAGTTAGGAGGAGCATATGCTCCATACTCAACTGTAACGGTGATGAAATCACCTTATCAGCATTATCGTTTTGATATCATGTACACTTGTGACCCAGAAAAAGTCGAAGAATTGAGCAAGGCTACTTTTGAAGAGATTGAAAAATTAAAAGAAGGTATTGATTTTTCAGATTTGGAAAAAGTAAGAAAAGCGGCACTCAATCACAGAAAAGCATCACTTGAAACGAATGGCTTTTGGATGAAGCTTTTACATGCTATCGAAGAAAGTAAAGAAGGTATTTCAATTTATAATAACTACGAAGATTTTGCAGAAGGAATTACGATCAAACAACTGCAAAAAATAGCAAAGAAGTATTTGAAAGAGGAAAAAGCGCTTCAGTTTTCGCTTAGTCCACTTGCAGACTAACTAATTGAAAATGAAATATATTTCATTGGTGTCAGTGAAACTGCCTTTGTTCATCCTTTTTCTCTTCGGATTAGGGTGGCAAGCTTTCGCTCAAGGCAATACCATCAAGGGGGTGGTCACTGACAAGGATAATGGAGATCCTCTCATTGGAGCGAATATTATTGTTGAAGGGACAAGTATGGGAGTGATTACAGATTATAATGGAGAGTATTTGTTGTATGATGTAGCACTTGATGCAAAACTGATTTTTAGTTATATCGGGTATGAAAGTATTACGGTAGATGCTAAAGGTCGAAGCATAGTAGATGTGCAATTGAAATCTACAGTAAGCACACTAGAACAAGTAATGGTCTTTGGTGAAAGTCAGAAAGATACACGTACAATTACAAGTTCTGTTAGTAAAATTGATAGCAAAGTTTTCTCACAAGGAACACCTTCAGGTTCTTTCGACCAATTACTACAAGGGCAAGTAGCTGGTCTGGCGATTCAAACAAGTGGTGAGCCTGGTGAAACTTCACAAATTCGTATTCGAGGAAATAACTCTTTGGGTATTCGTACTCAAGATGATACAGAAATGGCATCTTTTAACCTTGCTAATGAACCTCTTTACATCTTGAATGGAAACCCTATTACTTCTGATGTATTCAATACCATCAACCCAAATGACATTATCGAAATCAATGTCTTGAAAGATGGTTTGTCT
Source organism: Sediminitomix flava (assembly GCF_003149185.1). Lineage (NCBI taxonomy): Bacteria > Pseudomonadati > Bacteroidota > Cytophagia > Cytophagales > Flammeovirgaceae > Sediminitomix > Sediminitomix flava. The sequence goes on from NZ_QGDO01000003.1 coordinate 299,701, forward strand.
ACAGTAGCTTATGGTACTCGTGGGGCAAATGGAGTTATTGAAATCAAAACAAAGAAAGGTCTGTCAGGCAAAACGCAGTACAATGTGCGTTATCAGCATACTGTTCGTCCGATTGGAGGATTAGGAGGTATTAGTTTGATGGATGCTAGAGAAAAAATGGCTTTAGAAAAAGCGCTGAATATAACGAACGGAGCAGGTTATATTTATTCTCCACATCCTTTAGATGATGAACTTGTTTTGGCTTACAAAGAAAGAAAGTATAGAGAACTTGAGAACACCAATACAAATTGGTTAAAAGAACTTTCTAGAGTTGGGCAGATCAAAGATTTACAAATTAGTATTTCTGGAGGCAGTGACGATAGCCGTTATTTCTTATCTACAAACTACTACAAAGAAGATGGTGGATATGAAAATTCATGGGCTGAGCGATTCACCACTCGCCTAAATGTAGATAACAACATAACCCATAATCTTACTGTGGGTGTAGATGCTTCGATTGGTCGTAGCAAGACTTCTAAGTCTAGTACTTCACCCGCTCGTTTGATCTATACTTTACAGCCTTATGAAACCTTGGAAACTACTGATTTTGTAGCAAGAAAAAATAATAATGGTAGTGTTAATTTTGTAGACCCATTTGATGAATTGTATAATTCGTATGCTGAAAATACAACATGGCGTTTAAGCATTGACCCAAAACTAACTTGGACAATGGGTAAAGGTTTTAGCCTCTTTGCAGGTTATGGATTGACTTATAATGATGGGGAAAATGATAATGTAAATCTTCCGAATGCAGATGCGATTACGACAAGTGATCAGCTTGGTAGATTTAGTAAAAACCAATCGAAGTTTCTGAGTAATCGCTTAAATGCGAATATGAACTATGTGAAATCATTGGAAAAACACTTTTTCTCGGTTTCAGCAGGGACAGAATACATTCACAATCAGAACTGGGGATTTGGTTATTCTAGTGTAGGAATTTCAGATAAAGTTGATCCATCTATTGGAGCAAACCCAGATGCAACGGTAAGTAATAGTAAATACATTGATGCTCTTTTGGGCTTCTATGGGAATTTCTCATATAGCTTCAAGAATAAGTATGACTTTAATGCTTCTTTACGATATGATGGTTCATCTATTTTACCATCAGACAAACAGTTTGTAACGGCATGGGGAGCAGGGGCTGCATGGGATATGAAGGCTGAACCTTTTCTTGCAAATAATCAAGTTATAGATAAACTGAACTTACGTTTTTCATACGGATTGAATTATAACTCTGGAGGTATTCGTCAGACACTTGGTATGCCATTTTATGACTTCACCAACGATGATATGTATCGAGGGGAGCGAATGATAAACCTTGTGGAATTCTATAATCCTGACCTCAGATTTGAAAAGACAAAACAATGGAGTGCAGCCGTAGATTTCGGATTATTTGACAGTAGAGTTTATGGTACGGTAGAAGGTTATATTAAGAATACAAATGATCTATTATCTACCGTGAGTATTCCTGCAAGTAATGGATATACAGATCTTCTTCAAAACATTGGTGCTTTACAAAACCGAGGAATTGAATTCCAATTGAGTACTGTGAATATTCGTACAAGTCATTTCAGATGGACATCACAGTTCAACCTAGCATATAACATCAATGAGATTACAGACTTGTATGGTGCTGATGAAATTAAAGTAGGTACAGAAGGATATTTTAAAGTGGGAGAGCCAATAAACTCAGCTTATGTAAAGTATTGGGCAGGGGTTAATCCAGCCAATGGAAGTCCAATGTACTATGATGAAAATCATAACTTGGTACTTGGAGGTGTAGCGCCGCAAATGATAGGTTTTGGAACTTATGATCATCCGCTTACAGGAGGTTTTTCTAACATTTTTACGATCAAAAACTTAGAAATTTCGACCTTATTCACTTTTGCCTTTGGAGGTGTGAATTACAATAACTTGAAAGCCACTATGATCCAAAATGTAAAGAATGGAGAAGTTCCGTTTGAAGGATTCTTAAATGAAATTTGGTTAGCTCCGGGTGATGTGAAAATGTACCCATATCCTAAGTTTTTCACAGATACTTCGGTAAACTCTCTATTCTTGGAAGATGCATCGTACATAAGATGGAAAAACTTGATTGTTCGCTATAACCTAAGCGATTATCTTAAGTGGATAGGTACAAAATGTATGATTACGGCTCAGGTGAATAACGTATTTACTTTCACCAAATACGAAGGTATAGACCCTGAGATTACAGGTATCGGACAACCACTTTTACGTTCTTATACACTTGGTTTTGACCTTACTTTCTAAGTGTCTGATGAAAATGAAAAAAACACTTTGTGCATTCATCGGGAGCTTGATGCTTTCAGGATGCAGTTTGTTAGACATAGACCCTGATAATGTCGTTCCATCTGAGTCTGCTTTTGATGATGTAAAATACTATCAACAGGCTTTGAACTACGTTTACAGAAGTCTTGCAGATGCCAATAGCAATATGCAAATGACTGATTTTGCATCTGATGATTTTGGTAAAGCATACGAAGGGTATTCTCCAAGTAACTACTACGTATTCAAATGGGATTATTCCTCACAACCGGAACCACATATTTGGGCATCTCAGTATAGTTTGATTTCCAAAATGAATGTGTTAAGTGACAACTATTCAATTGTTCCTGTACCTACAGAGGAAGAAAGAGTACAAAGAGATCAAATTTATGCTCAAGCAATTGCTTTGAGGGCTTGGTCTTTCTTCAACTTGGTTCAATTATATGCCCCTCGTTATGATGGTACAAACGGACAAGAGTTAGGAATTCCATTAAAACTTAAGTTAGATAGAGAATACTTACCTCAATCACCTTTGGAAACTGTTTATGGGCAAATTATTTCAGATTTGGAGAAGGCTGAAAGCATATTTGTAGAAACAAGCTTTACACCTTTAGCCGCAGATGAGGAGTTTGTATTTGGACTAGATGCTGTAAGAGCGTTGAAAGCAAGAGTAGCCTTATTTATGGGTGATTTGGAGATGGCAAAAGAAAGTGCAAAATCTTTCATTGATCGTTCCTTTTTATCCAAAGAAGAATACGAAAAGTTGTGGAAGGATATTGAAAGTAGCGAAAATCAAGAAGTGATTTTCATGACTTATGACTTGAGTGATACAGATGAAGCTCAGTATTTGGATTATCAAGAAATGTATGAATTCAATAGTGTGAGTTTAGCTACGGATCTACTGCTTTTGTTTGAAGATAGTGACATCAGAAAATACCCAGAGTATATCAATGATATCAATATGCCTTCAAAGTACCGTATTGATTATCAAACTACTCTAGATCAGAACTTGAACTACAAACACTTCCGTTTAGCCGAGCAGTATTTGATTTATGCAGAAGCTGTATTGGATACAAATCCATCGGAGGCACTAAAAGTAGTGAATACTTTACGAGAAGCTCGTGGAGCTAGTTTGTACGCTACGATTGATCTTAAAAAAATAATGAATGAACGCCGTTTGGAGTTGTTTTCAGAAGGTTTACGCTTCTATGATTTGAAACGTATTTCTGAACGTCTGAACATAACCGTTGAACGTTCTAGCGGAGAATTGTTAGTACCTGGTTCAAAACTTTACAACTGGGATATTCCTTTGGTAGAGACGAATTCAAACCCTTATATAGACTAGATGATGAAGCAGTTTTTATGGATCGTATTGGGCTTTTTAGCTACTTCATGTAATGATTTAGTATCTGAAGATAAAGAATATACAGGAGACCCAATTGTGTGCTTAAGTTCAGAACAAGCGATAGTACAACTTTCAAAAGAAAACCCAACAAGCGGTTTGGTCAAAGTTTTTAAAGATAGTGTACTCATTAGTACTCCAATTACAGAAGACTTGAAGGTTTACATTGCCATTGACCAAAAGAAAACAACGGCTAAGCTTGATGAGCACTATAGTATGCAGCAAGAAGTCGTAATTCCTGCAGGTAGTTACTTTGGTTATTTTACTTTTGAAGGCTTAGAAATTCCAGAGGAAGATGTAAGTAAACTTGATGTAGCGGTTTATATAGATTCTGTAAGTAACCCTAATGTGATACCAGGTTTTTATGGTGTCAAATATGAGTTAGCCGAAAGAGAAAAACGTACAAAAATATTTTCATTCAATAATTAACTAAACGCAAACAAACATAATCATGAAACTATTCAACAAATTTAACCTTATGCTATTGGCTGCATTGTCATTAGCTACAATCTCTTGTGATGAAGATGAAGCAACTTTGACTCAAGGAGAATTAGATGAAATTGCTCGTCAAGAAATCATTGAGGCAGCAGCAGAAACTTTTGACTTGATCACAGATTCTAAATGGGCACCAGAGAAATTTGAGCCATCAGCAGAAATGGCTTCTGCAGCTCAAACAGAAGATGGTTTGCTTGCTTTAACTACAATCACTAGAGCAAATGCTGTTTTGGAGTTTGATATGATCGTAAGCTTCACTGAGGAAAATGATATGTACAAAGCTTCAGTAGAAGATCCAGCAACTGCTGAAGAGTTGAACGAGAAACTTTTGGCGTATCAATTTGCAATGATGCCAGATTTCGGGGATTTAGGTTTCTTGATTTTCCCTGTGGAAGAGTATATGGCAGAAATTAGAGGTGCAGTGATTAACGCTTTTGCTTTTGATGATGCTAAAAGTGAAGACATCACAAATGTAGAAACAGGTTTACCTACGCTTGTAATTGAAGAAAACAACTTAGAAATGATGAGTTTTGAGGAGTTACTTTTAAACTCAAAAGAGTTGGTAAAAGGAAACTCGGATAAAATCTACCTTTCTGAAGATGGAAAATTAGTAGTAGAAGTAACAGATGCTACTTATGGTGTTTCTAAGTGGATTTATACTTCAGTGAAGTAATTTCTAAGGCAATATTCTTATCTAAATTTAAAGCCATTTTATCTCAGTGAAACCTGAAATAAAATGGCTTTTTTATTTATGATTATGATAGAATCAAAGAGGGGAATTATGGCTATTAACTTTCCGTTTTCTCTATTTTTCTGTATTTCTTCAAATACTCAGAAGGAGTGATATCGAAGTACTTTTTGAAATTGGAACGGAAATATTTAGCATCATTAAACCCGACCAAGAATTGAATCTCTTTGATTGAATTATCGGTATTGGCGATTAATTTTGCAGCATGTTTCAATCGAATAAGTCTGATGTATGCTGTAGGTGATACATTATCATATTTTTTTAGTCGGTTGTAAAGTGTTGCATAGGTCAGTCCCATTTTTTCAGCAAAAATCTGCGTATCAAAGTCGGTTTCTAATAAATTATCTTCAACTACCTTTTGAGCTTTTACCAAGAATGCTTCTTTTTCTGGGTCAGAAGATTGTAGACTTGCATCTTTTTTAGTCGCAAAAAACTGTTTTACAGATTTTCGTTCTTCTAACAAATTTGTAATAGTTGCCTTTAAATAGTTATTCTTAAAAGGCTTCGTGATGTAAGCATCAGCACCACTTTTTATACCTTCTAGTTTATCGACATCATTACTTCTTGCGGTTAGTAAAATGATTGGAATATGATTGAGCATGGCATTGCTTTTAACCTGTTTACAAAGTTCAATACCATCCATTTCATCCATCATCACATCTGATATAATTAGGTCAGGAATTTCTTTTCTCGTTTTATCCAACCCTATTTTTCCATTAGAAGCTATAGAAATATTGTAAAGTTGGTCTAATTCGTTTTTCAGATAAGCAGCAATATCTTCATTGTCTTCAACAATCAAAATACTCTGCTTTTTCTCATCTTTGGTTTCCTCTGTAGTATTGTTGACTTCAAGGACTTTCTTAGGCTTCTCTTTGACTTTCTCCTTAGCTAATTCATCTGGTTTCATGAAGGAATTTCCAGTAGGGAAAGTCAAGATAAACTTCGTTCCTTTTCCTTTTTCACTTTCAAATTCAATTTTACCATAATGAGCATCAACCAATTCTTTTACTAACGCAAGTCCTATACCTGATCCTCTATCCGTTTTGTTTTTGGTCTGATAGAATAGCTTGAACAGATTTTTTTGATCTTCTTTATCAATACCAATTCCTGAGTCACTCACACAAATCTGAAACTCTTTATCTGTTTTCTGATGAATATCAACCAAGATATTTCCTCCCTTAGATGTGTTTTTGAAAGAATTGGAAACAAGATTGTAGATGATTTTCTCAATTGAATCTTTATCAATCCAAGTATTCAGTTTATCGATGTGCGAATGGAAAGAATAGTTGATCTTGTTGTCTTTGGCTATATTCTTAAATGATGAAGTTACCATTCGACAGAATTTGATCACCTCAACTTTTTCAAAACTTACTTTGTGATTGCCCGTTTCAATCTTTCTGAAATCAAGCAATTGATCAAAGAGTACCAATAAACGATCTGTGTTTTGCTTCATTGTGCTTAAGTATTCCTTTACTGAAGCATTAAGACTTTCATCTTGCAATAGATTTTCTAATGGACTAGAAATAAGTGTTAGAGGTGTTCTGAGCTCGTGTGAAATATTTACAAAAAAGCGAATTTTCATGAGGGTAAGTTCCTCTGTCTTTTGAGCTTTAAAATGCTCTAATTCTAGTTGTTGTTTTAACTTATGCCTATTGATAATTAATTCGTTTATTTTCCAAATGATGAGAAACAGAATTACCGCATAAGATAAAAATGCTATCCAAGTAAGCCACCAAGGAGTTTTAATGATTATCTCTAGCTCTCGAATATGCTCACTTTTGATTCCATCACTACTGACTGCTTGAACTTTAAATGTATATTTTCCATGCTTAAGGTTTGAGTAAACCACAGAGCTTCTGCTTGTACTCATCCATTGTTGGTCAAATCCTTCTAATTTATATCTAACATGATTTTTTGAAGGATTACCGAAGTGCAAAGGCATAAAACCTATCTCAATATTATTCTGATTGTGAGCGAGGATGACTTTGTTTGTTTCTCCTAATGTTTTAGGTAAAATAATATCACCATTTATGGTATCTCCTTGCGAAATTGGTTTACCGAATAGCGAGAATGATTCCAATACAATCTGTGGAGAGGTAGGATTGCTCTGGTACACGTTTGGCTGTATTTTGTTCAAGCCTTTATTTGAAACAAAAAGCAGTTCACCTTTGTCGGTATTGATTGCATTTCCAATTCTGAAAAAACTACCTAGAATACCATCATTGGTATCATACTTATGGACTTGATGATTCTTGATGTTGATTGTATTCAATCCATTACTTCCAATCCATAGGGTAGAAGATGCTTTGTCGAAGGCTAAAGATTGAATAGAGTTTGAGCTTAATCCATTAGACTTTCTAAAGACTTCTAGATTTGATTGTTTGAAGTTTAAGCTATCAAAAGTTAGTTTATATAATCCATCTTCTACAGAACCTACCCAAAGGTGTGACTTGGAAGTTCTGAGCATTTCCCAACAAAAGTTGTTGGGTAGGGGAAAGTTCTTTTTCTCTGTGTTATAATGTGAAAAATATGTACGATTAGTTTCATCTTTTATCTTGCAGATACCATCAGGAGAACTCATCCAAAGACAATTTTCGATGGTATCATGATATAAGTGATTTACTGTATTACTTATAATTTGGTTTGAAGCTTTTACTTTCTGTCTATACTTCAGTTTTTCTACTTTAGAGATTCTTCCATTAGCCTCAAATGAGACTTTATTCAGTCCGCGTTTGAATGTACCTATATAAAGTTTGTTGTTATACATCTCTACCGATGTGATGATATTAGAACTTAACAGCTCATTTTTCACATTCTTGAAACGTATATTTCCTTGCTTTTCTTTAGATAGATCAATCTTCCGAAGACCATTTCCCCAACTTGCAATCCATAAGTTTCCAAAAGGGTCTTCACAAAAATCTTCGATACTTCCTTCGCCTTGAGTACTTTCTCCAAAAATCTGATGTCTAGAATATCTTTTTACTTTTCCTTCACTCAATTTAATGATAGAACCGCTATTTAAACCAAGCCATGTCTGACCGAATTTATCTTCATAAGTTGAGTTTACTTTTTCTTTTTCAAGTTCGGGTAAGTAGAGATTTTCAAGTGGAAGCGAAAATGAACTTGTGGAGTTTATCCCAGCTGTAGAAGCTACCCATAAAACATCAAATCTGTCTTTATAAACGGCATTGATTGTATTGCTGAGTAATGAGTTTCGCTTGTTTTGCTCACTTCTGTATAAATCGAATTTGTATTTTCTATACTCAGAGGAAGTGATGCATATTTTGAGTAAACCATTTTTTGAACCACACCAAAGTGCTTGTTTGTCGGGGTAAATAGCACTAAATCCTAGATTTTGAGCATATTTTGGGAGACTTACTTCGTTTAAAACGATCTGTTTTGGGTTTGAAAAGGATTCTGATGAAAGGGTAAATAATTGAGTAGGTGTGGCCACCCAAATTTGATTATTGAAGGATTGTATTGAACGTATATTTTTATGTTTTAGAAGAGATTGATCGATGGAATGATAAGTTTGATCTTCCAAATCAAAAATTAATAGTCCTTTCTTTCGTGTACCTATCAGAAGAAAATTCTTATTGAGAGTCCAAACTTGAGAAATTGATATATCTCCATTTTGGTATGGGAAATGAGTTACTTCTTTTGTTAGAGTATTCAGTTGGAATAATGCATTTCGGAGTGTTCCGATCCATAAATTAGATGAGCTATCTTCAGAAATACTTAAAATACCAAACTCTTTATCGGTGATTTTATAATGATCAAAAGTCTCACTTTGGGGCAGGTATTTATTTACTACACCATCTCTCGTACCGATCCAAAGATTTTCTTGACGGTCTTCAAATAAAGTACTTACTCTACTTGAACTCAAACTACTTGTGTCAGAAGAATTATGAAAGAAAGACTTTATTTCAAATCCATTGTATCTGTTTAATCCATGGTTGGAACCAAACCACATATAGCCTTTCTGATCTTGAACCACAGAAGTAATATTGGTATGAGATAAGCCAATATCGGTTGTGATTTCTCTAAAGTTTAGGGCTTGAGTATTTGAATTGCTTTGGGAAAATACAGATGTATTTATAAAACAATATAGTATAGGTATCAATAAAAAATGCTTCAATCTCATCTTCATCTCGGTTCTTTGTTTAGTTATTAAGAAGCTTGTCTGTTGGTCAATTGTAAAAAGTACTCTTGCACAAAAGTAAGATAATTTCAGGCTTTAATACTTAAAATAGAATTGTACTTTTTTATAATTTTTTATATGCTCAAGATATAGCCCTTTCTTTGTTTGGAAGGGGATTTATTTCAAAAGAGAGGGTGTATATCTTTAAATATGAGTTTTTATGTTCATTTAGACTATTGTTTTACCCATGCTGAATTGTCTACTTGTCTCTCGTTTTGTAGATTCACAAGTGAAACCGAAATCTATGAATAGGATTTTTGGAGTATAAGCTAAACTTTTTAGTTAGCGCTAAAACACTACGACTATGAAAAATAAACTTCACTTATTTTTACCTTTTTTATTCCTTTATTTAGGAACCTCATTTTTTTTATTGAAATGTAATACTCAAAAAGAGCATGCAGAGGTACAATCTCATGAAGAAGTATTTTCCGAAGGCTACATAGGGAGTAAGCAGTGTATTTCATGCCACCAAGAAGAGACTCAAAAATGGCAAAACTCTCATCATGATTTAGCAATGCAAAAAGCAACACCTAAATACGTAAGAGGTGACTTTAATAATGTAAGATGGGAGCAAGACAGTATGCAGTACCTTTTTTACCAGAATGATTCTAGCTTTTTTGTGAAAATAACGGAAGAAGGAAAAACAACTGACTACGAAGTAAAATATACGTTTGGATGGGAGCCTCTACAGCAATATCTAATTGAATTCCCTAATGGAAAATATCAGACGCTAAGAGCAACTTGGGATACTGAACTTGAAAAGTGGTTTCATCAATACCCAGATTCAGTCATTCCGTCACACGATTGGTTACACTGGACTGGAAATGCTCAGAACTGGAATAACATGTGTGCGGCTTGCCATAGTACAAACTTGCATAAAAACTTTGATGAAGAAACAGATTCTTACAATACTACTTTTTCAGAAATAAATGTGGCTTGTGAGGCTTGTCATGGACCGGGAGAGGAACATGTAAAAGCTATGAATGCGGGAGAAGAGTATAAAGATGATGTTTGGAGTATTCGTTCTCAAGAAGCGCAAATCAGTGCTTGTGGAACTTGTCATGCTCGTAAAACCATGATCACAAATGACAATAATCCACACCCAGAATATTTAGACTATTTTTTCCCCGTATTACTGACGAAAGATAACTATCATCCTGATGGGCAGATTGACAATGAAGATTATGTGCTAAGCTCATTCCTCTCTAGTAAAATGTATGCGGAACATGTGAGATGTACAAGCTGTCATGATCCGCATACAACGAAGCTGAAGTTTAACGGAGATATGACAAAAGTGTGTTTACAATGTCATAGCCCTAAATATACCTTAGAAGAACACCATTTCCACGAGATGGGTAGTGAAGGTGCTGAATGTGTAAACTGTCACATGGACGGTAAGGAGTATATGGGAAATGATTATCGTAGAGACCATAGTTTCAGAATTCCGAGACCAGACCAAAGTGTAGAGTATGGAACTCCAAATGCTTGTAATAAATGTCATACCGATAAGTCACCTACCTGGGCTAAAGAAGCTGTTGAGAAGAACTTTGGGAAAGAAAGACCTTATCATTTTTCAGATGACCTTTTACCAGGAAGTAAATTGGATGAGAAGTCAGCTCCTTATTTATTAAAGCTGATTAAAGACCGTACACAAAATGATATTGTGAGAGCAACAGCATTACAATATTTATATTATGTGTATGAAGATAAACATGCAGATGTGTTCATTAAAGCTTTAGAAAAGGAAGAAACACCACTTGTGAGACAAGCAGCTTATCTAAATATTCTGCAACTTCCAATATCTAAGGATTTACCTCAAATGTGGGAAGGTTTGAATGATTCCACTCGAGCTATTCGATTGGCGAGTTTCAGACTGTTGGCAGATCAAAATGTTCCTCAAACTTATCAATCAGCTTATAATACAGCAAAAGCTGAGTATGAAGAAATGCTATATGCCAATGCCGATATGGTAAATGGACAAGTGCAAAAAGGGGAGTACCATTTAAGAATGGGAGAGCCGCAAAAAGCGATTAAAGCCTATCGTTTTTCATTAAAAATGGATAGCCTACAAGTGCCTGTTAGAATAAATCTTGCAATCCTTTTAAGTCAAGAAGGCCAGACTTATGATGCAATTGAAACTTTAGAGCCTTGTCAATTCATTGAAAAGGAAAATCCATTGCCAATGTATTATTTAGGCTTGCTTTATAGTGAGTTAAATGATTTTGGAAAAGCGAGTTTTTACATTGAAAAGGCAGCGGAGTTAGATCAAGATAATGACAGTTATATGTATAATCTGATTGTCATTAAAATGAAAGGAAAAGAGCTTGAATCTGCTTACAGATTATATAGCGAAGCACTCCAGAAATGGCCTAATTCTCAAAGAATTAATAGTCTAACACCTTATTTTAATCAGCAATAAGAATTTAAAAAATAGCTGTTTAAAAGCCTTTCAGTCAGAAATAATTAACCTCTGATTGAAAGGCTTTTTTATATATCGGTATGTAATACTAGTGAATTACAATTTTTTGATGATTAACTCCTTCTTCCGATTCAGACATAATCAGATAAATTCCCTTTTTTATATGGCTGAGGTCTAGGACTTCGGCACTTTCACCTTCAATTTTATGCTGATACACTTTTTTAGAGTCAGGAGCTATGATTTCAACTTTGATCGGGAATTTGAAGTTATTTTTTAGAGTAAAAGTCCCCTTATTTGGGTTTGGGTAGACTGTTACGGTTGTATGTTTTGCTTGAAGAATGGGTAGCGAATGATCCCAATCAAAATCATGTAAGCTAATTGTTTCTTGTTCTGTACAATTCTGATTTCCATGAATGTAATTGTGCGAGTGTGTTTCTATTTGATCATTTTTCAGAATATTTATTTCTGATGATTTCGTGTAAACACTTAATTTCTCACCTACACCAATCTGAAATTTCCGTCCGAGAGCATTAATGACTTCAATGGATTGGAATGCATTATTATTTTGAATCTCCCAAAAATAGAATCCTTTCATTTTTGCGCATTCGATAGCCGTAGCGGAGTAATCTTCAAACTCTTTTTCGGTTTTTAAATGTAATTCTTCAGACCCATGCTGAGTTTGATATTTCCAATCGAATTTTAAATTCAAAGCTTTAGCTTCTTTTTGATGGACAAGAGTGATATTGTCTAGATCGAAGGATAATGATTTATTTTCTTCTAGAATCAGCTTGCCTTTGCCTACGTAGAATGCGTTTCCGTCATGTGAAATTTTATTTAATGCCGTTTCCAATTTCCAATGAAATCCATTGATAGAAAGGTTGAGTAATAAAAGTGCTGTTGAACCCTCAGATTTTTGAATTTTAAATGATGATGAAGTTAGTGAGGTGAAATTCTGAGTGGTTTTGACATTGGAAAAGATATTGGAGATGACATCATTTAGATGAGTTTTTTTATCCAAAGAATGCTCTTCAATTTCAACTAGATCATAACTGAAAGCTTGCCCTTTGATGCTATCATTTTCCTCAATAATTTGGCTGTTATCCTCTTTAATTGGTGGACTTTGGTGGTAATCACATTCACCTTCTGTACGACAGCTTTCTTGAACATCTTGAAGGTTATCACAACCTTCAGCATTCAAATTTATATCACTGTCATCGGTCAAGTTTGCATCAAGAAGAACGCAGCAAAGAGATAGTTTTGGGTTTCGTCGGATAATCGCTTTGACAGAATCTTCAGAAACAGGAAAACCTTCCAGCGTTTCTAGCTGAGGATTGAATCTGAGGTCAATTTCTTCTGTGGCTGGCAGACTTTTACTATTCTTATTTTTTAAATTTTGGATTCTTGTATTCGTAATATTAATCAGAGACATTTTACCTATTCCCGTAAAAATTGGTAGTTCAGTGATTTTTACACCGACTATTTCAATTGACTTGAGATGCAGATTTTGAGGTAATTCAGTGATGATGTTAGCGAATTTGAGATTGAAGTGTTCAACACTTTCTTTCAATTCTGTAGGAATATCAATCGAAACTAAGTTTGGGACTTGGACTATATTTAGCCTTCTATTTTCAATTTCCCCCTGTAGCTTAAATCTTTCGAGTCTTATCGCATTCAGAATTTGAAAACGCCCGACTTTCGTGATTTGAAGATCAGTGACCTCTTTTACAAAGTTAGATGTAATTCTTAGTTGCCCAGTGACCAATTCAAGTTCCAAAGCAGCAAATGATGTGATTGGGTCAGCCTCGGATTGTGTACCATCTTGAATATTCAGATTTCCATCAATTGTCGTAACACCTAAGTCTTTGAGGGTTTGAGCAATTCCATCAAGTTGCATTTGTGAGGTAAGGTTGAGATCTCCAACCCAAGTATTTCCATTTACTTGTGCGTTTGCATGTTGGACTAAGCCCCAAAATATGAGGAAAAGTATTGGTAGTAGTTTGTTCATTGTTAGTCGTATTCTTAAAAGTGTCTCGTAGTTAGCTTATTTTATACCTAGAACAAGATCGAGAAAGTGAATAGGGGAAAGATGTGACTTTTGAGAGCTTTATCAATAAAAATAAATAGTATGAAAGCTTACCAAGGGCGTTTTTCATTAATAGTTTTCCAAGTCTCATAGTTATCTTTTGCAGCTTGAAGAAGTTTAGGTAGTTCCTCTTTTATATTTCGCTCGGGTTGCCAACCAAGTTCATTTCTCACTTTTGAAATATCAAATTCATAATGTTCGTCTGAAAGCTCGATCATCCAAGCTTGTACAAATCGTCTTTTGTTTAATAAAGAGGAAAGAAAGCCTAAGAATTTAGCTCCAAAAAGAGTGAGAGACTTTGGGATTTTTATGATGACACCTTTCTGATTGAGAAATATTTTTGAACTATTAGAATGAATATCATGATAAGTCAGCGCTTCTTCTTCTCCGATTAAAAACCTGTGATAGCCCCTTTCAAAAGTATCATTCTCTATTACTTTTAATAGGAGTTTTACTACATCATCTAGGTGTACGTAAGTGAGTCCTCTATTTGTGTCAGAAGGATAGAAGAATCGTTCTATTTTCTTTTCACTTACATTTTTAACCAAATGGTATAAAGGTACAATTTCAATGTTGTCAGAATAAACAGCCGCTAAGACCAAAGAAAAAAATGGATGTTGAAGTTTTTTACCTTCTAAATATTTTTCCATTTCAAGCTTCCAATAAGGGTATTGCCACATGCCTTTTCTTGGACTATCTTCCGTTTGTTTGATACCAGGAGTTGTTGGAAGCATTGATGCCATTGAGGAAGAAAAAATAAATTTAATTGTACTCGGAAGAGTTTCTGAATGAAAATCTACCAAGTCACAAAATCCATTGTAAACATCTTGGTAAAATGGGTTCGGCTTATTGGAAAAGTCATAATAAGCGGCTAAAAATACAATGCCGTGAAGTGATTCAACTTCTTTTTTAATACAGTCTTTAATGACTTCAATATCTTCTTTTTTACCTAAATCACATTCTGTAAAGTGCTCTTCAGGAAAGATTTTAGTAGGAGTTTTCTTATCAAAAGAAATGACTGTGTAAGTTTTACTTACTTCTTGAATGAACGCTCGGGCAATGAATCCAGCTCCACCAATCACAATTATTTTTCTACTTGCTTCCATATTTATGATTTTGGTGGATATTTTTTATTGATCACAAAGTATTTACTTCCTAGTTTAATTAACCATTCACTCAGACTCAAAGAAAAACGTCCTAGCCGATAAGCACAGGCTGTTGTCCAAGATGGAAAAAGGACTGATTTATGAGATTGAAGTGCTTTTAGACAAGCATGACTAACTTCTTTCGTCGATTCTTGAGGCATATATTTATGCATGTCATATTCTGAAGCAATATGAGTTTTCACAAAGCCTGGTAAAATGATCTTCACTTTGTCTTCAAAAAATGGGTTTTCCATTCTCCAAGATCGAAGAAATTGGAAAAGAGCAGCTTTTGAAGCAGAATAACTTGCATTGGTAGGAAATGGTAATTCACTAGTGAGCGAACCGATTGCTATAATCCTAGGAGAGGATGACTTTTTCAGTAATTCTTCTAGTTTTTGTATCAAGAAAATATGGGAGGTGTAATTGACTTTTAATTCTATCTGAATGTCTTTTAAGCTCAAATCTTCAAAAATTCGAGAGTGTGCAATTCCCGCACAGAGTATGAGTACATCGATTTTGGGAATCTTGGAATATAATTTTTCAATGAGTGTCTCAATTTGGGTTTCATTGCCAATATCATAAGGCATAGGAATAAATTCACCTCTTGAAATAGGATTTAAACGTTGAGCTGTCTCATTTAGCTTCTCTTCACTTCGGGCAATGCCGAAAACTTTAAATCCTCTTTCGATGAAGTCAATACTGATCTGCTTTCCAATTCCTTTCGATGCCCCCGTAATGACCATTATTTTACCATCTCCTCTGATCTCGTTCAGACTCATAAACCATTGATCCTCCTTGTAAATTCACAAAAAATATTGGAATAAGGTTCAAGCGGTATTTATAAGAAAGACTTCTAAAAGAAGAAATCAGAAATATTTACTCTCTTGTCCTTTTTTCTAATTCTGCTTTTCGCATGGGCATTTGATCGATCAAAGAGAATAGTTCAGCAGTTGTTACAAGAGTTGCTCTTTCTAATTTTATTCCTCCGTCAAGACCAATAAGAATAAACTTGAAATCGGAATTATCAGGGTTAAACTGATCTGAAAAAGTTGTTTCAGAATTCCATTTCAGTGCTTCTAGACCTTGAGCATACTGATCTGGAAAAACTTGATAAATTACAATTTTTCGATCGTTAAGTTCTTCTTTATTTTTCTTGAGTAAGTTGAGTTGCTTTTGGAAGATAGAATTGGAAGAATCTTGTGTACAAAGAATCACCAGTCGATCTTTCCACTGGTGATTTTCTAGTGATTGGGACATACAAATTGATAATTGAGTAAGGGTTAAAATAGTAAGTAGAAAGTAGCTTTTGTTCATTTATTTCTTGTCAATAACAATATGTGAAAGCTCTCCAGTTGTTACATCAACCGTAAATGCTTTTCCAAAACCTACGACATATTGTCCATTGAATGGTTTTAGTGCAATTAAATGAAAATCGTTCAAGCCTCTGAGAACACTTACCGTATTTCCATGAACTTCAGTCATCTGATCTAAAAGTGTATTAAATTCATCTGTACCTTTTTCAACTTCATCGACTTCACAAGCATAAGTCATACGTTCTCTTGCGAAGATATTTTTGCTTTCAGCTTCATTTTGAGCAAAAAACACCGAAGCTTTCTTTTGACCGAGAAGGTTTTTTGTGTGATTCGATAGTTCACTGACAAAAATATAGAACACACCTTTTTCATCTTTTACGAAAGGAGCGTAACTGATGTCAGGGAATAAATCAGCAGTCAGACTAGAAATATAAATACTCTTGTGGCCATCAACCAATGTCTTTGCTTGTTTGCTGTAGTTCTGAAGTTCTTCTTGGCTTAATTCTTTCATAAAAATACGTTGTTTAGTTTTAGTTATTTAGACTAAATTAAAATAAATATTTTTAAGACTGAAATTAATCCTCTTCAATTGGTGGAGTTGTATCGATTTTTCTTCCCAAACCACTAATTGTAGAACCACAGAAAATACCTACAACTTTCCCTTGCGAAGCTTCATTTTTGGGACGAATATTTGAAAAAACATTTTCAACAGGGCGAGCAAAAAGACCTCCGTTTTCCATCTGACTGAGTGCTTGATTCATGTATTCAAATGTCGTTTCAGTAATTGAATGAATTTCAACATAAACAGAATCACCAACTTCATAATTCGGAATTGGTTCTTCAGATTCATCTTCTTCAGGGTCAATTGAACCATCTGGATTTATACTTTCTCTAATAGGGACAATGAAAGTATTTCCATCTGTACTATTATTTTGATCTGGTGAAAAATTAGAAAAAGCAGCATCGTAAGCGAAAACAGCTTCGTCTGGTTTGTTTAGATAAACACCATTTTTATATGCTTTAATCCAATAAGTATCTCCAACTCCTACAAGATCTTTTGCCCAAAAAGAAGCTACGATTTGTTCGATCGGATTTGCAACATTTATCTCTCTAGTTACGAATTGGATTGAATCAATCTTTGGGACACGTTCAATAGAAGTGAAAGATTCAAAACTCCATCCATTTGGTAAGTCAATTTCTAACTGATATTGATTTTCATAATCATTTCCTCTATCAATTAATTCACCTTCAGGTCGTAATCTTGTAACAAGCGTATCTGCTTCAGTAGCTGGAGTCCAAGTGTATAAGCCATCTTGATCTTCATCTGTAAATTCTAATTTTCTACCAGTTTCTAGTTCTGTGATAAAGACAGAAGCATTAGCTTCCACTTCAAAATCATCTGTAGAAAAGAATGGTTTTGAATAAGTAAGCTTAACTGTTTGTTCTTCAAAATTGGTATTAATGAAAGACTCAACTACCAATTGTTGATCACCTGCTTCTACACTGATATCTACAATATCTTCACAGGCAGTAAGCGTAGAGAATAGAGCGATAGAACTCAGTATATTTATATATTTTTTCATTGGAATTAGAATTTGAAATTGTATGAAACAGAAGGGACGATTGTACCAATAATAGAAGTCTGAACAGCTTGATTGTACTGTGGCTGATCTATGGTAGGTCTACCAACTGCTTGTTCGAAATAAATAGAGAATGGATTTTTGTTACCATACAAGTTGTAAATAGAGAAGACCCAATTTGATTGATATTTTCTATTTTCATTCTTTTTAGGCTTGTAAGTAATAGCGGCATCCAGTCTGTGGTAAGCAGGTATTCTAAAGTTATTTCGTCGTTCAGAAGGATTGTGAGGAATTAACCAATCTCCAATTTCATAGGTATTTGTCGCAAAAGTAGCTGGCGTACCCGATAGGTAAGTGAAGCTTGAAGAAATACTCCACTGCTTATTGAAATCGTAGAATGTTACAATTTTCAAGTTATGAGGTTGATCAAAACGAGCAGCATACCATTCGTTATTATTGATCCCTTGAGCAAGTCGTTCTGTTCTAGATAAAGTATAGCTCAACCAACCTTGGAAACGTCCTTTTTTCTTTTTGAAATACAATTCAAGTCCATAGGCACGACCTTTTCCATCAATCAATTCTCCTTCCAAGAAAGGATTTAGTAGAAGTTGTGCGCCATTTACATAATCAACTAACTGAGGCATATCTTTATAGTAGGTTTCAACAGAAGCTTCGTATGTATTGTCTTTGAAGTTTCTGAAATACCCAATTGAATATTGATCAGCTTGTTGTGGTTTGATTTTATCTGTTGTTGGCCACCAAATATCTAAAGGCGTAGAAGCTGTAGTATTAGAGATGAGGTGGATGTATTGGTGCATTCTGTTGTAACTCGCTTTGATTGAAGATTCTTTGTTCAACCCAAATTTTACTGATAGACGAGGTTCTGGAGTAACATAAGATTTTATGATTTCCCAATCATCGTAAGTTTGAGCAGAACTAAAATCAATGTCTTTAGCCCAACCAGCTCCTTTTTCAGACTCATTGTAATCAAATGTAGTCGCTTCCCCTAGATACATGAAAACAGGTAATCTCAGTCCGTATTGGATTCCAATATTGTCTGTGATTTTCCATTCGTGACTGAAATAAATGGCACTTTCTAGTGCTTGCATATTAGGAATGCTGAACTCTGCAACATCTCCATCTGAGGTTGCTTGTACATCTGCAGGTGTGAATTTATAAAGATTGCTCGATGCTCCAAAAGTCCATGAACTTCTGCTTGAAGGAGCGTAATTCAAATCTACAGAAGTGTTGTAGGTTGTAATATCAGAGTCCCAATCAAACTTGTCATCCCCAACACCAAAACCAAGTGTGTAATCATATTTACTGACAAATGCAGTTGTGTTCAATGTCCAATTCATATTGAACAGGTGATTCCACTGAAGTGT
Source organism: Sediminitomix flava (assembly GCF_003149185.1). NCBI lineage: Bacteria > Pseudomonadati > Bacteroidota > Cytophagia > Cytophagales > Flammeovirgaceae > Sediminitomix > Sediminitomix flava. The sequence goes on from NZ_QGDO01000003.1 coordinate 318,797, forward strand.
AGCCGTATTATTTCCCCAATTATTTCTGAAAAGACTTTCGGCTGCAAAGACATCACGTCCTGTATAGGCTGTAAATGAAATATTATCTTTCTCGCCAACTTTCCATCTCAGTTTTCCAGAGAGGTCATAAAAGTAAAAAATTGAACCAGCCAAGTCATCATTTAGAAATGGTTGAGACAACACATCGATGTATGATCTTCTTCCAGCCACAAGAACAGAAAGTTTGTCTTCAACAATTGGGGCTTCTACAGAAAGTCTACTAAAAATAAGACCAAGTCCTCCGTTCACTTTCCACTTTTCAGTATCGGCTTCTTGCATTTTTACGTCCAAAACAGAAGAAAGTCTTCCTCCATAATTTGATGGAATACCACCTTTAATTAGTTGTACATTTTCTACCGCGTCAGGATTGAAAATAGAGAAGAATCCAAAAAGGTGAGATGAATTGAAAATAGGTGTTTTGTCCATTAAGACAAGGTTTTCACCAACACCTCCACCACGTACATTGAAGCCGGAAGAGCCTTCGCCTACTGAACTTACTCCAGGTAGTAATTGAAGACTTTTGATGATATCAACTTCACCAAGTAGAGCAGGGAGCTTCTCAACAACCTTTACATCTAGTTTTTGAGTACCCATTTGCATACCACTTACATTGATGTCTTCTCGTTCGCCTGTTACTGTGATTTCATCGAGTTTTTGTCCACTTTCTTCCAATTGGAAAGTGATTCCAGACATGGATTGTGTGACATTTAGCTGTTTTTCTAGGTCAAGAAAGCCCACATAGGATATGACAAAAGTGTAGTCTCCTGTTGGGATGCTCATATTAAAAGCACCATTAAGGTCTGTTGTCGTTCCAGACTTTAGTTCTTTTACATAGATGGTCGCCCCAAATAAGGGCTCATCATTTAGCTTATTCTTGACTTCACCCTTAAGAGTGATTTTACTTTGTGCACAAACTATGTTTGTAGCGGAAATAGTAAATAAGATTAAAATGAGGTAGCGTAACTTTCGCATTTGGTATATGTTCTTAGCAATATTAAATGGTTGAAGTTCTTTGGATAGTCTTGATTTCTCTCAAAAAAGTTTATCTTCAAGTGGTCTTTCTATAAAGAGTTCTTTTTAACAACTTTATGGAGACCATTAAGTTTGCGAATCTATTAAAATAAGAAATCTATCACCTATTAACTCTTGTTAAAATATGAAATTTAACAATGTATTAGAGAATATCGGAAACACCCCCCATGTCCGTTTTTCGAGATTGTTTCCAGACCATGAAGTTTGGATGAAATTAGAGAAATCTAACCCAGGAGGAAGTATCAAAGATCGTATTGCTTTGGCAATGATTGAAGATGCTGAAAAGAGTGGCAAACTTAAAAAAGGAGATGTTATTATCGAGCCTACATCTGGTAATACTGGCGTAGGTGTTGCTATGGTTGCTGCTGTAAAAGGCTACGAAGTTATTTTGACAATGCCCGAGTCTATGTCTATTGAAAGACGTAGAATCATGTCTGTTTATGGTGCTAAATTGGAATTGACACCAAAAGAGAAAGGAATGAAAGGGGCTATTGAAAGAGCAGAACAGCTCATTAGTGAAAACCCTAATTCATGGATGCCTTCTCAGTTTGATAACCCATCAAACATTAGAATTCATAAAGATCAGACTGCTCAAGAAATTCTGAATGATTTTCCTGAGGGAGTTGACTATATGATTACTGGTGTAGGAACAGGAGGTCATATTACAGGAGTTGCAGAAGTTTTAAAGGAAAAATGGAGCGACTTTAAAGTATTTGCTGTTGAGCCAGAAGCTTCGCCAGTAATTAGTGGTGGAGAGCCAGGCCCTCACCCTATTCAAGGGATTGGAGCAGGTTTTATTCCTGTAAACCTTCATACAGACATTTTGGATGGAGTTGTAAAAGTCTCTAAGGAAGAAGCTTTTAAATATGCTCGTTTGGCTGCAGAGAAAGAAGGTGTTTTAGGAGGGATTTCTTCTGGAGCTACTCTAGCTGCAATTGCTAAAAAAGTGGCTGAACTTCCAAAAGGAACAAAAATCATAGGTTTTAATTACGATACAGGAGAGCGTTATTTCTCTGTAGATGAATTGTTCTAATCTAAGATTTTAAATGGTGGTGAATTAGTTGAATTGAACTTCTGGATTACTAATCTTGATGAAGATCTTTCCTTCTATTTCACCACTTTCTTTTAAAGCTTTTTTATCTACTTCAATATTTTTTCCCATAAAACTGAGTGGGATTCTCAGTTTATCCATTTCAAAATTAACCTCAATGGCTGAAGGCACAATAGCTTCTTCATTTGCATATGCCATGACTGTCTGATAAGAACCTTCTTTTTTTGTACTTACTTCTGATTTTAAAATTCTATGATTTTTGGTGTCTATAGTGAGTAAAGCGATTGCAAAATCAGAACGAGAATCTGTGGGGATTACATTGATCTGACGACAAGAAATTCCATCAACTTCTACAAGCCCACGATCTGCTGTGATAAATGGAAACTTAAACAGCGATTCTAAAGTGAAATCAAGTCCTTTTCTTGGAACCATCAAAAAGTCCTTTGACTCTAGTTTTGTAGGTTTATCTTTTTTGTAATGTAGCTTAGCACTCTTAGTTGGCATCTGAATGTGTGGAACGTCTATGTCAATTTTCACATCTGCATCAATGGATTGAATAGCATCGAGTCTATTTTTTGTGGCAGATAAAACCGCATCTATTTCTTGTGAAAAAGATGTAAATGATAAGAATGACAGTGTGAGTATAAATATTAAATTTTTCATACTACATCAGATTTACTGAAATAATAGATTCCCAAGCCTGCAAATAACAAGCTGTGAACAATCAATGATAGGCTATTACTAAAAATTGCAGTCCAGTTGATTTCATAGTAGAAGAAGTACTGCCAAGTGTCCATGAGTTTTGGGAAAAACAAAAGTGAAAACCATTCATTTCCAACGTCAACTTTTAAAAGGATATTAGTGAGTACCAGAAAAAGAGCTGCTACTATCCATGTTTTTGTAGCGTCTTTAAAAAAAGTAGCAATACTGAGACTGATAAAAGCATAAAATAGCATGGATAAAAGTCCAGATGAAAATGAGAAGCTGATACGTTTGAATGCTTCCGAAGGAGGAAAAAAGTTAAGTGAGTTTAGATAGACAATTAGTTCTCCTTTTCCGAAGAATAAATATGAAAGGGAAATAGCAGTTAGCCATAAAAAGCATACAACTCCTGCTGTGAAAATAGCGGCAACTAAATATTTTGAAAGGATAAAATGCTTTTTGGGAATAGCTTGCATCAGACTTGTATGAAGGGTTTTATCTCGGTATTCATCGGTGAGCATTCCCGAAATAACTATCATCAGAATCAGTGGTAAATTGAACCACAAAGACTGAAGAACAACGTAGAGAATCAGATTGCCATTCAGCAGATTTCCTTCAAAATAAAAGTTTTGTTTTAGGGTGCTGAGCAACAGTTCAAGAATAGAATTTCCTTGAATGTACGCCACCAACATAATGATCACTTCTAGAATAAAAAGGGCTAGAAGTGCGTAATATGTACGAGCTTGTTTAAATAGTTTATATAGTTCAATTTTTACAATTTCAGTCATCGTATTCTGTAGTGAAAAATGTATCCCACGGCATCAATTGTTTACAGGATTGAATTTGGATTCCTTCCTCTAGCAAACTTTGAAGCAGTTTTGGTAGTTTTTCAGCACTAATTTCTATTTCAACTTTTTGCCCTTCTATTTGATGTTGATAGCCTAAAATACTTTTCGAGTTCTGAATATTTTGAGCAATGATTAAGTAATGTGTAGCGTGCTTTCGGATAATTGAATCTGTACGTCCTTGCTCAATGAGTTTACCTTTTTGTAGAACAAATAATTGTTCAGAAATCAAGTTCAATTCTTCGATTAAGTGCGAGGAAACGAGTATTCCAATATTTTTCTGCTTCGCTAATTCAGAAAGCAAATTTTTTAATTTTTGTGTGCCAGAAGGGTCTAATCCTGAAAAAGGTTCATCAAGTAACAAAAACTCAGGCTGATTAATCATTGCAATGGCAAGTCCCAACCTTTGCTTCATCCCAAGTGAGAAATTTCTGACAGGATCTTTTCTATCAAGCGGTAAATCAACTAATTCAAGAAGATGCTCTAAAGCGGATTGTTGCGTTGGTGCATTCTGGATTTTAGAGAATACATATAAATTTTCAAAGGCACTCAAATGCATGTATAAACCCACATTTTCTATGATAGCCCCAACACATTTCCGTTCTTTTTGAGGGAGAAGAATTTCACCACTTGTAGGACTGATCAGACCACAGATCATTTTGAACAGTGTACTTTTACCTGCTCCATTAGGCCCTAGCAATCCATGAATTTTTCCACCTTCAATTTCAAGGCTAACTTTATCAAGTGCCTTTACTTTGCCGTATGTTTTACTGAGTGCTACCGTCTTAATCATTACTATGGTTGTCTGCGTAAAGTTGATGATAGTCAAACTCAGAGGTATAGAACTTTTCCAGAAATGTTCTTGACCAGAAGTATCTCCTAAAGAAAAATAAAGGGTCTTTTACCATAAAATCTGGAATAAAATGAAACCACCTGTAGCCCATTTTCCAAAAATGATGCTTGATCTGAGATTCCATCCCAAGTTCTAATGCGGCAGTATGTGCGGCTGCTCGTTGACATTTTGAGCCTATAAATCGATTGATAATCCGAGATTGAAAACCGTATTTATAGAGTTGATCTTTGATTCTCTTATAATTCTGAAATCTTGACCAACTATCTGCCAATACAAGGAAAATATGTAGAAATGAGAATAAGAAGAAAGCAATCCAAAAGATTGTCCAAAACACAGAACCCATTGAATAGGCTTTTTCAAGCTGAATCCAATAGACCCAAGATTCTATAAAGAATAGAATCAACGAGGTATGCAACAGCAGTCCCACTCTTAAGTAGGATATGACTTTGGGCGGTTGTTTTGGTATAGCTCGTTTGTGCATAGTCTAGTCGTTCTCAAAAGACTATACAATGTGAGTACTGTGTGTAGTTCCTAGAGCTTAGATGCTTACAGGTTTATTGTTAGAATTTTTATATGAGCTTGAGTGAGGAAGGAAAGAATCTAATTTTTTCTGATACGATTTAGACACAGGCACTTGAATTCCAAAACCCAAGTCAATAGTGACTCCCTTAGTGTTTTTGATGATATTTTGAATATTCTGAGGGTTTATCAGAAAAGAACGGTGAATTCTTGTGAAATGAAGTGCATATTTTTCTTCAATTTTTTTGAGAGAACTTCTCAGTAGCGTTTGTTTATGCTCTTTTTCAGATAAGTAATGGATTTCTACGTAATTGTCAGCTGATTGGATGTAGAGAAGTTGTTCGGTTTTTAGGCTAAAAATATCTTTTCCATTATCAGATTCGAATGAAATGTAGTCATCTAGAGGTGTTGAATCTTTTGTCTTCTCATTGTCTATTTTAAAGATGAAAGAAAGTGAAATGGGAAAAATCATGATCAGAGTATACTCAAAAAGGAGAAGCGTGTAAGCACTCCAAAGTAATTCAGTCCAATTCCAAAAAATATTGAAAAGTAGAAAAGTGATATTTGTCCCTAAGAAGATTTCTAAAGTAAAAAGAACGAAGTATGATTTGAGGGATTTTGATTTAACTCTGTCAAAGAAGAAAAATTCTAAAAGGTAAAAACAAATACTACTTGACAAACCGAAACTGAAAGCTCTAAATAAGAGACTATGCCCCGAATATGAAATACCTTGTTGGATGTCATAAGCTTTATAGATAAAGAGTACGACAAACATAAAGACTCCACTCAGAATAGTCCTAGCCCAAGATTGTGGAGACTTTTTAAAAGCGTTAATGAGTATTGAGAGCATAAAAAAGTAGTATCAGTTTTCGGTTTCTAATTCTCAAAGATTAAAAAAAAGACTTTATCTACCCAAAAATGAATAAATAAAGCCTTCAAATAGTAAGAGTAAAATTGCTTACATTTTCACTACTATTTTACCCACAGTTCTTTTATCTAATATTTTTACAAGTGCATCACCTGCTTCTTCTAAAGAAATAGTTTGAAGTTGAGGAATACATATTTTACCAGCTTTCCACGCTTTATTGAATGCTTTGCCAGCTTCTACAATTGTTTTTCCTCCATCGTATCCATGACCAGCACCAAGGCTTAACTGATGAAATCCTAGACCTTTCATAAAAGCATTATCATATTCTTTGGGGCGAACTGTGCCAACTAGTTCAACCATTTGCCCCTCGAAAGCTAAAGCATTTGCGGCAATGATGTCGTTATCTCCACCTACTGCATCTAATGCTTTGGTAACACCTTTCTGATTGGTGTATTCTTTTACTTTCTCTAAAATATCTTCTGTTTTATAATCTATCACATGATGAGCACCCATTTTCCTCACAAATTCTACATTGTCAGTAGAGCAAACTCCAATAATATTGGGGCAGTTTAAGGCATATTTTGCGATTTGTACGGCTAAAGACCCCACACCTCCAGAACCTCCAATCACAAGCAAAGAGTCTGTATGATCAACTTGAAGTTTATCTACTAAAGCTCTCCATGCAGTCCATCCAGCACAGGGCATGGCGGCAACTTCTTCAACAGAAAACTTTTCGGGACATTTAATCAATGACGAAGATTCATGAATGGCATATTCAGCTAATCCGCCATGAGGTTTGGACATATTACCATGATATTGGACTTTATCCCCAACTTTCCAATCTGAAACCTCAGAACCTACTTCTTCGATAGTTCCTACGACATCTAAACCAACAACCCAATTATCATTCATCTGATCAGGAATCATACTTTTCCAAAATCTGACCTTGGCATCTACAGGATTGAGTCCGCAAGCTTCAACTTTTACTAAAACTTCAGTAGCAGAAGGACTTGGTTTATTGAGCTGTTTAATACTGAATTCATCGGTTGAAGGGTTAAAAGTAAGTGCTTTCATATCATTTATACGTTGATTATTCTTTAAACTGAATTGATGTAGAGATTAGTTCTAAAACTATCATCGAGGAATTTTTTTTAAAAATTTGATGACAAACATTTGGAATTTATGAAAATGCGAATGAATTTTATAGTGCAATAGATCAATAGTGCACTATATTAAAATTTTGTATTTATGATTTCAGTTAAAAATCTTGACTTCCAGTACTCCAAAAGAGCAATGATTTATAATCAGCTTAATCTTGAGTTGGAAGTAGGGAAAATTGTAGGTTTGTTAGGGAAGAACGGCACAGGAAAAAGTACCTTATTCAAATTGATGAGTGGTTTACTTCAACCAAAAAGTGGAAGTATTACTATCTCTGAAACCGATCCTTTCCGCAGAGAACCTTCATTTCTTTCCAAATTGTTTTTTGTCCCAGAGGAATTTGATATGCCTCCGATTCGTGTAAGGGACTTTGTGAAAAATACAGCTGTATTTTATCCTAGGTTCGATTATTCATTGATGAATGAACTCTTGAAGGAATTCTCATTACAGGATGGGCAGAATTTGAAAGGGATGTCTTATGGGCAAAAGAAGAAAGTGATTATCGCTTTTGCACTAGCAACTAAGGCAGAGCTTATTTTGATGGATGAACCTACAAATGGTTTAGATATTCCGTCAAAAAATATCTTTAGAAAAATCATGGCAGGGCATTTTGAAGAAGATCAGCTTATCATGATTTCTACTCACCAAGTAAAAGATATCGATACAATTATAGATCATCTGGTTGTATTGGACGAAGGTGGGGTAATCTACAATGAGTCAATATTTGATCTTACTCAGAAGTATAATTTCCTAACGATCTCAAATGAGAACGCAGTAGATGCCATCTATTCTGAAGCCGTATTAGGAGGTTATAAAGCCATCGTATCGAAACAAGACCACGAAGAAACTCAAGTTGATTTAGAGTTATTCTTCAATGCTTTAATCAGTGATTATAAACAATTTTTTTAAGATGAATAATACTTTTGAATTTAAGCGTTTCCGTGATTTCAGTGTCCGAGAATTTAGCTTCAATAAGCAGTTTTTACTAATGGCAATTACTGCCGTATTCTTTTTTGTGATTGTAGCACTATTCGCGATAAGAGAGTTATCCGTATCTCCTTTAGCTAAGAATGACCTAGTGCCAATGTTTATCATGTCATACTTGGTATTAGGTGTTGTATGGATAAACCGTTCATTTTTACCTTTCCGAAATAGAGAGAAGCTTATCAATTTTCTGACTTTACCAGCTTCACAATTTGAGAAGTTCTTATTTGAATATCTGTCTAAAGTTGTATTTGGCTTGGTCGGGATTCCTGCTATCATTTTATTGGCTTACGTGATAGAGGGGGAAGTACATAAGCTAATTAACTATGACATTAACTATAGTGGTTTAAGCTTTCTGAATGAAATTTTTGGTATTTCTGCTAAAGCCCCAGAACAACGAGTGCTGATAAGAGTATTTGCAGTTGGTTTTCCTTGGACAGTATTGAATATACTTTTTGTCGGAAATTCAGTTTTTACAAAATTCCCAATTGTGAAAACAACGTTGTTTATGGGCGTGTATATACTTCTTCATGTATTCATCTTCTACCAAGTATTAGAAGTATGGGATATGGGAAGATTCATAGGTCAGAACCCAAATTTTATATTAAGTGATAAGCTAACAGCCATGAAGCTAGTGATTGGTTATTTCTTACTGACAAATGTGGTGTTGGTGTATTGTAGTTATTTGAAACTTCAAGAAAAAGTATTGTGAGATGGATTTTAAAAGTACAAAAAGCATCTTTTCTCAAATAGGAGACGATGTAAAAGATAAAATTTTGAGAGGCGAATATCAGGAAACTGCAAAAATACCTTCTACAAGAGAATTGGCAGGTGTTGTAGGTGTAAACCCCAATACTACCATAAAAGCATATGCGGCTCTACAACAAGAAGGAATCATTTTTACCCAGAGAGGTAAAGGATATTTTGTAGCTGAAGGAGCTAAAGAAATTATTCTGGAAAGGAAAAAGAAAGAGTTTTTAGAAGAGATTTTACCCGAAACTGTTGTACAAGCAATGAAGCTTGAAATTTCGTTAGAAGAACTCCAAAACGACATTAAGACATTATATCATGAAAAAAAGTAATATTCTATTAATCACCTTATTCAGTAGTTTTCCACTTCTATTTTTAAGTGTAATATTCCAAGCTTGGGCATCTTTTGATGAGGAAATCACAATGTATGAAACTCATCAGACTACGATACCTTCATTCTCTCATATTCATTTAGATGAAGTTGGGAAATTAAAGTTTGAAACGGCTGAAAATTACGGACTTGAAATAAAGCTCGGGAGAGGGATCACAGATACTGTTGAAGTTCCATATGAAGTAAAGAATGATACTTTATTTATTTCAAAATTGTCAGAGGAAGAAAAAAATAAGGTAATGTGGATTACGGTATCATTACCCAATGAAAATTTATCAATCAGTGCTGATGCCTCAATATTTGAAATTGGTCAATTTAAGGGCGATGCAATAGCTGTGAATTTGAATCACTCTCACTTTAATCAATTTAGTCGACATAATGAGATTTCTAACTTATCTATTGAAGCGAAAGATCGTTCGACTGTGGATATCTATGCTAAATATCAACAAGCAGATTTTAAACTCAATAATTCTAAGATGAGTGTGGAAGGGCCTGTGAATGAGGTGAATTTAGAACTTGAAAATAAAGCATCTGTAAATCTATATGGTAAAGCAGGGAAAACTCAGATTCTGAAAGATGCAACTTCTGAGCTAAGAGTCTATTAGTGAGTTACTAATCAATTCGTTTCTGTCTCAAAACTGAACACTTTTTATTTATTCAGTTTGTGGATTTAGTGTTAAAATCTATTTGTAAATATTTGAAATACCGTATTTTATAGTTTCTTTTTGAAGAAATAGTACAAAAAAATAATTATAGGTTGTAACTTCAATACGATCAGGAGGTCAAATTAAAAAACCAATTCAAAGAATGCACTCACAAAAGATTCATCATCTGGATGAGTTTATAGATTTACTTACAGATGAACACAAGCAGATATTCCAATTTTTGAAAAACCTTATTGAGACTAATCTTCCTCAGATAGAAGAGAGGATAAGCTACAACGTTCCATTTTATTTCAGACACAAAAGAATATGTTACATATGGCCTTCAAGTATTCCTTGGGGTGGAGTAAAAACAGGTGTCGCTCTAGGTATTTGTGCTGGAATTTATCTTTCCAACGAACAAGACTTGATGACTTTTGAGAAAAGAAAGGAAATGGGGAAGGTCATTTTTCAAAGTCTTGAAGAAGTACAGGAAAAGCAAGCTTCGATCATTGAACTACTCAAAGAGGCTTATTATTGGGATGAATTGCAACATAATCTAAAGTAGTTGGTTTAGAATTTATCGACGTTGGTTGAATAAAATTGTAGACTTGAGTTGCCCGATGTTATTTGGAGTATAAACAATTAGAAGAATTTTTCAGTGGAAATTAAAATCAAAGACCTGCATAAAAGATACGATAATGGTTATCATGCTCTCAAAGGTGTGAACTTAACCATTAGAGAAGGTATGTTTGGTTTACTTGGTCCGAATGGAGCAGGGAAATCAAGTCTGATGCGTATTCTTACTGCTATGATGGAACCTAGCTCTGGACTGATTGAAGTTAACGGTTTAGACTTGAATAAACATCGTAAAATGGTAAGGCAATACTTGGGCTATTTACCTCAAGATTTCCGTTTTTTTGCTTCGCTTAAATCATGGGAATTTTTAGACTACGCCGCCTCACTTGCTGGCATGAAAAGTAAGAAGGAACGATCTGCGGCAGTTGAAGAAATGCTCAACGCCGTTGGGCTTTGGGAGTTTAGAAATCGTTATGCTAATAAACTTTCTGGAGGTATGAAACGCCGTTTGGGTATTGCTCAAGCCTTAATCGGAGACCCGAAAATTGTGATTGTAGATGAACCTACAACAGGTCTTGATCCCGATGAGCGTATTCGATTCAGAAATCTTTTGACAGAGCTTAGTCATAAAGATGTGATCATTATTCTTTCCACTCATATTGTTGGAGATATTTCGAGTTCGTGTAATGATATGGGCTTACTGAATCATGGGCATATTGATTTTCAAGGTTCTCCTCGTGAGTTTATGAATATGGCTGAAGGAAAAGTTTGGCAAGTGGAAGTAGATCAAGCTACAATGAATCATATCCAACAACATTTTACAGTAGTGAATACCATGCCTACCGTAAATGGGTGGAATGTTCAATTGATTGCGGATGACATCAGTAATTTAGATGCTAAAAATATTACGCCAGACCTAGAACATGCCTATATGTATTTTATGGAGCAACAAGAAAAAAATACTTCTGAAAATAGTTTTTCATCTTTATCATCTTAAGAAATGTCCTTACATCATATTCTTACAGTAGCTAGATTTGAGGTGAAAATTCTGTTCCGATCGTGGTTTTTCAGAATCTATAGCCTTTTGCTACTTTTTGTATTGACCTTTTTCAACTTGGTCAATTCTGCAACTATACTTCAGACTCCAAACTCATGGAATTTTACAGGGCTAGCTGTTGGTATTCCGTATTTCAGTTTGATGGCATTGAACCTCTCTCAAGGAGTTTTAGCGATTTTTTTAGCGTCCGATTTCTTGAAAAGAGATAAAAAGCTAGATACTACTGCCGTAGTCTACGCCCGACCTATGTCCAATGCTGATTATGTGATCGGGAAGACCTTGAGTATTTTGTGGGTATTTATGGTATTACAAGCAATTGTATTGGCTGAAAGTCTGCTATTCCATTTGTTTGTTTATGATCGCGAAGTGATGTGGTCTGCTTATATTTTCTTGCCATTAGCTTTAGCACTACCGTCATTGGTTTATATTTTGGGATTGTCATTCGTTTTGATGCGTTTACTCAGAAATCAAGCAGTAACATTTCTTGTCTTGTTGTCTTACATCATTGTAACAGTTTGGTATTTAGGAGGGAAGTATTACAATTTCTTTGACTATTTGGCATTACATATTCCATTGGGTTTTTCAGAATTTACTTCTTGGACGGTAACCTCCGATGTGTTGTGGCAAAGAGCATTCTATTTTGTTGTAGGACTTGGGATGATTGGTTTAACAGCTGTTTTGTTAGACCGTCTTTCTGAAAATGTTTGGGCTCCCAGAATTTCAGCAGTAGTTACTGTCGCTATATTTTCTGTGGCAGGTTTCTTAGGTTTTAAATACTTGGATGTCACCAAAGGAAATCTTTCTAGGTTAGAAGAAACAGCAAAATTGAATGATGAGTGGGTAAATAAACGAGTACCTACAATTACGGATTATGATATTTCAGTTTCTCATGCTGGAAATACTTTACAAGCCACTTCCGAACTAACCTTAGCGAATAATCATGCAACAGCACTTAAAAGTTATGTTCTTCATCTAAACTCTGGACTATCCGTTTCAGAAGTAAAAGATCAAGATGGGAAATCTTTGGAGTGGAACAGAGAAAAGCATTTGTTAGAGGTCATTCCTACAAAATCACTTTTACCAAAAACTGCTGATAAGCTCACTATCGTTTATAAAGGAACAATCAACGATGACCTTAATCGATTGAAGGATTTCGAGAAAGAGTCATTCAGAATTTTACATCAAAAAATCACTTATCAATACGCATTTCTACAATCAGATTATGTGCTGTTACCGAGTTCAATTGCTTGGTATCCAAAAGCAGGTGTAGGTTATAGTCCTTCATATCCACTGAAAGAGGTTCAACAGTTTTCGAGTTTCCAAGTGAATGTAGAGACTGAAATGCCAAATGCAACGGTTTTAACTCAAGGGAAATCTTCTGAAAGTAATCCGCAGAAATTCACTTCAGATAGATTGGGTGGAATGTCATTAATTATAGGTGAGTATACTAAAATTGGGAAAGAAATTGATGGTATGGAATATGCCATTTATCATCATAAAAAACATGACTTTTTCAGTAAACAGTTTGATCTTTTAACTGACACACTTGATACCGAAATTACCAAATATAAATCGGACTTTGAGGCTAATCTAGGATTGGATTACCCTTATGAGCGATTCTCAATGGTTGAAATTCCGATTCATGCGGCTCTTTTTGGGACAACCGAAGCAGAACAGATTTGGGTAGGAGAGATGGCTGCGGCATATCCAATGTTTGATTTTAAAGGTTTTGATAAATTCAGAAATAGAAGACGTGGTTCTGGAGGGAATAATAAAGAAGAGGAAGAAGACCCTAAAGTTGCTCAAGTGAAACTTTTCAGAAGAGCAATGAATTCCTTGATGAAAGGAATGGTCGGATTTAATATGGAACTCGGGGATGAGGAAGAACGAAATCCGACAAACCTTCTGAATCTTTTCTATAAAGGAGTTTATTACCTAGATGCTCCCGAATTGCCATACCTTAATGCTTCACTTCAACAATACTTGAAAGAAGAAAATCAGACTGATAAAGGACGTAGAAGATGGGGTTGGTGGGGAATGACTTTCAGTGAAAAGGCAAATAAAAAATTACAGGAAAATTCCTTAGATCAAATTCTGAAAGACGAAGACACTGAAAAAGATATTAAGCTTTATGCAATCAATGCACAAGGTAAAATGATGTTCCATATGCTAAAAAAAGAATTGGGAAGTGAAGCTTTCAGTTCTTATTTGGCAAATAAACTTTCAGATCATCAGTTTCAAGCTTTACCAATCGAAAGTCTGATGGATACATTGGATGATTCGGGTTTGGATATGAGTGATTATTTGAGACCATCAGATAAAAAGTTTGAAATGCCTGCTTATAAGATTCGTGAGGTGGAACAGCATAAGATTGAAGTTGATGAATATGAGCGTTTCCAAATTACAATGGAAATAGAGAACCCGACATCAGTAAACGGATTACTTCAAATCAGTTTAGAACCAAGAGGAGAAGGCGGTAGAAGAAGACGAAGACGAGATAATGATGAAGACAATACGGTTGTTCGTTATCTGAAAATCCCTGCAAATGAAAAGATAAAGGCTGGTTTTGTGATGAACGAACAAATCGGTCGAATGAATGTCGAGACTTTTGTATCTAAAAACATTCCTTCAATCCTACTTTATCGTTTTGAGAAAGTTGAGAAAAATAAGGATATGAAGCCTTTTGAGGGTATTGTAAGCCTTCCAAAAGTGAATTCTGGAATCACTGAAATTGTGGTTGATAACGAAGACAAAGGATTTAGCACGTATTCAAATGTTCAACAAGCAGGATTGCTAGAGCAGTGGATTAATTTCGATAAGAAAGAAAATGACAAGTACAAAGGATTGAATGCTTGGAATCCACCTTCGGTTTGGGAAGCTACAGTTCTTTCTGGTTTTTATGGCGATTATATACAGTCTGCATTTTTTATAAAGCCTGGGAAAGGAGAACAAAAGGTTTCTTGGGAAGCAGAGATTGAGAAAAGAGGAACTTACGAAGTTTATGTCCATCAGAATTTGACAGCCAAACGTAGAGGGAGAAGAAGAGGAAGTGACGATGCTAAGATGTCAGATTATAACTACAAAGTATTTCATGATGACGGAGAAGAAGAAATCACTCAACGCAATGATGACTTTGTAGATGGTTGGAATTACCTCGGTACTTTTTACTACTCAGAAGGTAAAGCCAAAATTGAATTGAGTGACGAAGGTAGTGGCGAAGGAGCCATCATTGCCGATGCTGTCAAATGGGTAAGATTACAAGATTAACTAAAATATAGAGTGTCAGATTATACACACTGAACTTTTTGATAAATGAAAAATAGAGATACAGTGAACAAATTTTTAATGGGCTTGGGCTTATGCTATCTATTATTTATACCCGAGCTAAGCTTTGCACAAAGAGTGGTGACACTTGAGTCTGCATTGCAAATTGCAGAAGAAAATAGCCCAGACTTGATGGAGGTGAAACTTCAATTGGAAAGAAATCAAGAATTACTAAATGCACAGAGAGCTTCTTTGAGAACAAGGTTTGATCTTGATTTAAATCCTTTTAGATATTATAAAAACAGAGAATTTTTTGCCGTAGCCAATGATTGGTTAAATACAGAGCAAATGTCTTCGGAAGGGACTTTTAGAGTAACTCAACCTCTTATTTGGACGGGTGGTTCTGTATCTCTTGAAAATAGATTCTCATTTCAAGATTCTAAAACGAGTGGAGGTCAGTTTGATCAGTTTACAGGAGATCAATCAACTACAGCTTACACCAATAACCTCTATCTGACATTAAATCAACCTATTTTCACTTATAATCAGTTGAAAATGGATTTGGATAGAATTGAGTTGGATTATGAAAATGCATATATGGCGTATGTGATTAGAAGACTAAACCTAGAAGCTAATGTTTCTCAAGCTTTCTATAATGTCTACAATCAGCAGATGCAAGTGATTATCAATGAGGAGGAATATGCAAATCAGAAAGAAAGTCATGATATCATTAAGAATAAAGTAGAAAGTGGACTTCAAGCTAAGGAAGAGCTTTATCAAGCAGAATTGAACTTAGCCACTTCAGAGTCAAATTTGTTTACTGCTCAGATGAATCTTCAAAATGTCTTAGATGACTTTAAAGAAGTAACAGGTCTAGCTTTAGATGAAGAAATTGAAGTATTGACTAAGGTAGAGATCACAGAGATAGATGTAGACTTGGATAGAGCAATTGATTATGGTTTGAATCAAAGGTTAGAACTTCGTCAGAGAGATTTAGATATTAAAAACTCTGAATTTGATTTAATTCAGGCAAAAGCAACTAACGAATTTAAAGGTAATGTAGCCTTAAGATTAGGTCTCATTGGACAAGAAGCTGAGTTAAATAACATCTACGCAAATCCTACAGATGACCAATTGATTTCTATTTCATTATCTGTTCCAATTTTTGATTGGGGAGAAAAGAAATCAAGAGTAAAAGCTGCACAAGCACAAATCAAGTCATCGCAATTGAGCCTAAAGGTTGAAGAACGAAATATTGTGAAGAATCTACGTCAGATTCATAGAGATTTTGGAAACTCTAAACTCCAAATCAAACTAGCGGAGCAAAACCTGAAAAACGCACAATTGACTTACGATATCAATTTAGAAAGATATAGAAACGGTGATCTTACAAGTATTGACTTAAACGTATTTCAGAATCAGCTTTCCGAAAAAAAAATTACTCTTGTAAATGCTCAGATTGATTACAAACTAGCTTTACTCAATATAAAAATCCAATCACTTTGGGATTTTGAATTTGATCAGCCATTCCTTCCAGAAGATATGTGGAAAAACCGAATGGAGTTAGATATCAATAAATAAAATACCACAGAGAAGACATTTAGACTTAGTAATACTAATCGCAAAAGAAATAATAGAAATGAGATATATAGCACACTTTTTAGTAGGATTTGGGTTCATCGGGCTCACAGCATGTGGAAATGCTAATACACAAGAAGAAAGTGAAATTCAGATTCCTGTTTCTGTAGAAATGGTGAAATCTGGACAGATCACAGAATATATTTCGACAACAGGTACTGTAAAACCTTTTAAAGATGTAAGCTTAGTCAATGAGCTAAAAGGAAAATATAATCTGCTTAAAAACCCAAATACAGGAAGAACATTTGCTCTTGGTGATGTGGTAAAAGCTGGAACACCGATCATCAAGATTGAAGATAAAGAATACGAAAATCAGATCAAGATTCAGTCTGTTCAATTACAGCTAGAAACCACAAAGAGAGATTACGATAAACAGGCTTCTTTATACGAAAAAGGTGGTGTGACTTTGACAGAGCTGAAAACAGCAGAACGTTCTTATATCGATGCGAAATACGATGCTGAAAATGCAGAAATTCAACTTTCTAAAATGACAATCAAAGCGCCATTTACAGGTGTAATTGTCAAACTTCCGCATTATACAAAAGGTGTTGAGATTGAAGCGAGTCAAGAGATGCTGTCTATGATGGAATATGCCAATATGTATATGGAGGCGAGCTTACCTGAGAAAGAAATTGGAAATATTTCTGTCAACCAAAAAGTAATGGTTACTCATTATTCGATGGAAGAAGATACAGTTTACGGTAAAGTAAGTGCGATTTCTCCTTCAATTGATGAAGAAACAAGAACTTTCACGGCACAGATTCTAATTGAAAATCCTCAACGAAAATTCAGACCGGGTATGTTCGTAGAGGCAGGGATTGAAGTAGCGAGTAAAGACAGTACAATTGTAATTCCTAAAGATGTGGTTTTAGCTACGCAAAAAGGAAAAACAGTTTATGTAGTTGAGAAGTCTTTGGCAAAACAACGTATTCTGAAAACAGGTCTTGAAAATAACGATGAAATTGAAGTATTAAACGGTTTAGCAAAAGGAGATCGTTTGGTAATAGATGGTTATGAAGTCTTAGGAAATAAGACGAAAGTAAAAGTTTTAAAAAGTAAAAAATAAGCATTGAGATCATGGAAAAACTGACAAGATTTTCGGTCAATTATCCCGTCTCAGTGCTCATGATTGTTTTGGGAATTGTGCTTTTGGGATATATCTCTTTCAGTAAACTGGGAGTGGATTTATTTCCAGATATGAACAACCCAAAAATATATGTGGAACTGAAAAGTGGGGAAAGACCACCAGAAGAAATTGAAAAGCAATTTGTAGATCAGATTGAAACACTTTGTCTGCGTCAGTCAGATGTAGTAGAAGTGGGTTCAGTTTGTCGTACAGGAAAAGCAATCGTTACAGTTTCCTATACTTGGGAAAAAGACATGGACGAAGCTTTTCTTGATCTTCAAAAGGCTTTAAGTGCATTTTCTTTGCAAGAAGGGGTTGATGAACTGAATATTTCTCAGTTCTCACCAAATGAATCGCCAATTATGTTGGTCGGTTTGACACACGAATCGGTAAAGGATATTAATGAGCTAAGAAAAGTAGCCGAAAATTATATCCGTAATGAGCTGATCCGTTTGGAAGGTATTGCTGATGTGCAGTTGGTCGGAAAAGAAGTAGATCAACTTCTGATCGAGACAAAACAATATCTTTTGGATGCTCACGGAGTCACGATTGATGATATTTCAAACAAAATTTCAGCATTCAATAGAAGTGTTTCTGGAGGTTCTATTGAGGAAATGGGATTGAAATATACCGTAAAAGGAATCAATCTTTTCAAGGCTGTGGATGACTTTGAAAGTATCGTGGTTACGCACAAAGTAGACGAGGTAACAAACCTTAAAACACCTGTTTACTTAAAGGATTTAGCAAAAGTATCTTTCTCAAAAGCTGACCCTGAGAATATTGCAAGATTGAATGGGGAGCAATGTATTGGCTTAGCCGTTTATAAAGAACCAAGATTCAATAC
This sequence comes from Sediminitomix flava, assembly GCF_003149185.1. Lineage (NCBI taxonomy): Bacteria > Pseudomonadati > Bacteroidota > Cytophagia > Cytophagales > Flammeovirgaceae > Sediminitomix > Sediminitomix flava. Next base: position 337,138 of record NZ_QGDO01000003.1, read on the forward strand.
CGTAAAAGCCCAAGAGTCTTTGACGAAGAGTTTTGATAAAATGAAAAATGCTTTGCCTGGTTATCAATTTGAGGTAATCCAGAACCAAGGGATTTTTATCAATCAAGCAATCAATGAAGTAAAAGATTCGGCAGTTGGAGGTATTCTTTTAGCTATTCTTATTCTCTATGTTTTCCTTCGTAGAATAGGAGTGACTGTGATTATATCTGTAGCAATTCCTGTTTCTGTGATCGCCACTTTCAACTTGATGTATTTCAATGGTCTTACCTTGAATATCATGACACTTGGAGGTCTGGCATTGGGTGCAGGTATGCTTGTTGATAACGCAATTGTTGTGATGGAAAATATATTCCGTCATTTGGAAAAAGGTGCTAGTGTGAAAGATGCAGCCATCAAAGGTACAGCCGAAATGGGTGGTGCAATTACGGCTTCTACACTTACGACAATTGTTGTGTTTCTTCCGATCGTTTATTTACAAGGAGCTTCGGGTGAGTTGTTCAAAGATCAAGCTTGGACGGTAGCATTTTCACTGCTATCATCTCTGTTTGTGGCTATTCTTGTGATTCCAATGCTTGTGAGCAGATTCTTTACTGATAAAACGATTAAAGTAGCAGAGGAAGAGACTACAGAATCTCAAAGTTTGAATGCTTATGGTAGGTTTTTGAAATCAATCATGGCCTATAAATGGGGAATTATCGGATTAGCAGTTTTACTGATTTTTGGAGCTTACCAATTGTTGCCATTTATCGGTAGCGAATATTTCCCTAAAACATCGGGGAAATCATTTACTCTAGAAATGAATCTTTCTGATAATACTTCCTTGAAACAAACTTCTAAAACAGTTCAGAAAATCGAAAAGTTGATTGATGGATTGTACGGAGAACAAGTAAAAACAGTCTATTCGCAAGCGGGACCATCTACCACAGAAGATGATGCTACAATTGCGAAAATGGAAGGTGAAAATACCGCTTATGTAACAGTGATTTTGACTGATTCAGCAACTATCAGCCTAGATAATGCGATGAGAAGTTTGGAAAAAACACTGAATCAGATGGAGGAAGTAGAAATGCGTTTTGTACAACAAGATGCAGCTATCCAAAATATTCTAGGTTCAGAAGAAAGCCCAATTTCTATTGATGTGGTAGGGAAAGACTTAGACGAAATTGTTGAAATTACACAGAAAGTAAAGGCTATATTAGTTCAAGTTGAAAATGTCTTCAACGTGGAAACTTCTGTAGAAGGAGGTTCTCCTGAATTAGAAGTTACCGTAGATCGTTTGCAAGCTGGTTTGTATAATCTTTCTGTAGACGGAATTACTACACAAGTCAAAGATCAGTTGGATGGACACGAAGTAGGTTCTTTTGAGCATGAAGGCGAGATGAAAGATATTCAAATCAAATTGCCAGAAATGTCTTTGAAGGATTTAGAAAATATAAAGTTGAGCATAGGTACACAAGATATTCGTTTGGCAGAAGTGACGAAAATGGACTTCAAAACTTCGCCAAAAGCAATCTTGAGAAATAATCAGAATAGAATCGGAAGAGTGAGTGCTCAGATTCAAGGTGATGTTCCATTAGATCAAATGGTGACTAAGGTGAAAACAGAGTTAGACAAAATGGAATTACCAAACGGAATCAAATTGGTATACGGAGGAGAAGAAGCCAAACGTGAAGAAGCGATGGCTGGACTTACTTTCGCACTGATTCTGTCTATTGTCTTAGTTTATATGGTAATGGCATCTCAGTTTGAATCTTTGGTACATCCTTTTACCATTTTATTATCTATTCCTTTGGCTGCTGTAGGTTCTGTATTTGCCTTTTTCATTTTTGGAAAAGCATTCAGTTTGATGGCATTTATCGGCTTAATTATGCTTGCAGGTATTTCGGTAAATGATGCAATTGTTTTGGTAGATACCATCAATCAGCAAAAGAAGAAAGGAGCTGATTTGAGAGTTGGAATTATTCTAGCTTCTCAACAAAGACTTCGTCCGATCTTGATGACTAGTTTGACTACAATTTTAGCTTTACTTCCTATGATTTTCGGATTTGGAGATGGAGCAGAATTGCGTCAACCAATGGCATTGGCTGTGATCGGAGGTTTGATCACTTCTACATTGCTTACGCTTGTCGTTATTCCATGTTATTATGAAGTGATTGAGAAAGCTTATCAGAAAGTGATGAATTTGATCTCTTAAACACATTTATCTATGAATTTTGTCGTCAAAAGAAAAGTACTGATCAGTATGCTCTTCATAGGTATGTGTATGTTAGGATACATCTCTTATGAAAGGCTAGAAATGGAGCTGTTTCCAAATGCGGAACCTCCAGTACTGATCGTCAATATCACAAGTACCTTGGAAGTAACTCCAGATTATATGGAGATACAAGGGATTGTACCAATTGAAGGTGCAATCAGTATGTTGGAGGGAATTGATGAAATTGAGTCTGAAGCAAATAATAGAAGAGGAACCATCTTTATTTATTATCAAGATGGTGTTGATATAAAGTTTGAACAACTTAAGTTGGAAGAGCGAATTAATAGCATTCGCTCAAATCTACCTTCAGAATTTCAAGCAGTTGTTTCTAAAATCAATCAGAATCAGCTCGGAAGTGACATGATGAGTCTTCAGCTTAAAGGCGTTGGAGGGATTGATCGTGTAAGAAATGTAGCTGATCGGGAAGTAATTGATGTTCTCAAAAGTGTAGACGGAGTTGCTAACGTTGAAATATTTGGAGGACGAGAAAAAGCTTTAGAAATCATTCTGAATGAAAAGGCTTGTGAAGCCAACGGAATTACAATTGGTCAGATTCAACAAAAACTGAGTGCGAGTGCTCAAGTCCGAACTTATGTCGGGAATGTGAAAGATGCGGGTAGCCGTTATTTTGTGAACATCACAGCACCTTTTGAGCGAGTTTCAGATGTAGAAGAAGTTTTGCTTGATGCTACAAAAGGAATTCGATTGAAGGATGTGGCAGAGGTGAGTTTCAATGTAAAAGAAGAAACCTCATTTAGCCGTTTGGATGGAAAAGATGCAGTTAACTTGTATTTGGTTTATGACACACAAGCCAATCAAATTGAAGCATCTCATAACATCAGAAATGAAATTGAAAAGCTGAACATTGCTCTAAAACCACTTCAAGTCGAATTAGATATTTCTACAGATACGGCAGAGGCAATGGAAAAAAATATGGAGGAAATTCAAGAATTGGCACTCACAGGAGGGTTGATTGCAATTTTCATCCTTTGGATTTTCCTCCGTCAACCTTTCTGGGTTTTAACAATTGGTGTCGCAATGCCGATTTCTATATTGACAGCTTTCAACTTCTTTTACGGATTCGGGATTACCTTGAATAGTTTGACCATGATCGGGATGGCTTTGGCACTCGGTATGTTGTTGGACAATAGTATTGTCGTGTTGGAAAACATCTACCGATGGTTCTCAATCACAAAAGACCCAGATGTGTCGGCTACGCAAGGTGTGCGTGAAGTATTGAGATCGGTTGGAGCGGCTACGCTTACAACTATTGTGGTGTTTATGCCATTTATTTTTGCTGATTCTTTTATCATCAAATTGATCGGTACAAACATCGGAGTCTCTATTATTTCGACCTTAATGGTTTCTTTGGTTGTTGCGTTTCTGTTTGTACCGATGGTGGTACATTTCTTTTTATCGAAAAATAAAAGTAACCCAATTTCGCAAAAAGAAATCAATATCAGAGATCGTATCGTACAGGTTTACAGCCTTCTTTTTAAGTGGGCGTTAAGACATCCTGCTCAATCGCTACTGACTCTTGTTTTTACTTTTTTCGGGTCACTTTTACTGACTTTGGTTGTCGGTTTATCAAATCTTCAATCAGTTGATACCAAAGATTTGAAGCTTTATGTAGAAATGCCAGAAGGTGCTTCGTTACAAAAGACAGATGATTTGGTAAAACAAGTGGAAGTCTTGTTGGATAGTTTGGATGAGAAAGAACATATCATCTCAAATATCAATGAAGGAGATGCAGTACTTACGATTAGTCTGCAAGAAGATTATGAAAAAGTAGCTGACCGAAAGATTTATCAGATCAAATCAGATATTGAAGAAAGAGTAAAGAATATATCGGAAGCTGAAATCTCGTTCGAACCCTCTTCATCTTCTAGCCGATTTGGCGGAGGACAAGGTGGCGGAAATGGAATGCGAGGAGGCGGAAGATTGCTAAAAGCTTTAGGAATCGGTACTCAACAAGAAGAAATTCAGATTAAAGGGACTGATTTTGTGCTTATGCAGAATTTTGCGAGTGACCTTGAGCAATATTTGAAAGAACTCGAAAATGTAAAGTCAGTCAGTAAAAATATTGGCAGCGACAGACCAGAGGTACATCTGAGTTTCGATCCTACGCTTATGAGTTATTGGGATATTTCTCTGCAAAATGTTGCTTCTGAATTGAATGCTAGTTCTAAAGAATCAACCGCAAGTGAAAAGTTTGTACAAGGAACTGAACAATACGATATCGTCATCAAAAGAGGGGATTTAACTCAGAATGATAAGGATATGCGAATGGATGATTTACGAAAGATGGAAGTATCAGATAATAATGGTACACAACATCAATTGAAGTCGTTCTCTGATATTCGATATGCCTCTGGAAAAGCAAGTATCAAACGTTTCAATCAAGGAAAACAGCTTTCATTATATATTCAGTTTGAATCTGAAATCAATGAAGCAAATGACTTGAAGGAAATTGCACAAATGGAAGTGCGTGAGCTACTAGCTTCACTACCAATTCCATCGGGTTTGGCTGTCGATTACATTGTAGAAGATGATCTATTTGAAGATTACTATTTCTTATTTGGAGCAGCTTTCATTCTCATTTATATGATTTTGGCAGCAGTGTTTGAATCTTTCTATGTGCCATTTGTATTGATGTTCACGATTCCATTGGCTGCAACAGGTTCATTCTTAGCTCTGATTTTAAGTGGTCAGTCGATTATGAATAGCAATGTATTTACAGGCTTCCTTATTCTATTAGGAGTAGTTGTAAACAATAGTATTATTCTGATTGATTATGCACAAGAGTTAAGAAGGAAAGGTTATCATAAAAACAGAGCGTTGCTGATGGCAGGGCAAGCTCGTCTTCGCCCTATTCTGATTACTGCAATTACCACAATTGTAGCTCTTGTGCCTTTAGCAATGGGAGATAATGAATATGTTGGAGCTATTGGTGCACCATTTGGAATTACCGTAATCGGAGGTTTGTCTTTCAGTACTTTGCTTACTTTGGTTTTCATTCCTGCTTTTTATTCGGGCTTGGAAGAAACCATCAATTGGTTCAAAAACTTAGAGTTCGGTTGGAAGTTATTCCAATTACTCTTGGTTGGCTTGATGGGTTATTACGTTTATTTCGAGGTTTCTTCTGTAATCTGGCAAATCATTATGGGGGCAAGTACAATCATGTTTGTTCCTGCAATCACATATTTCCTAAAAGAAAGTTTGAAGCAAGCCGATAATAAGCTTATTGCTGATGATGAAAAAGTAGAAATCGAGATTCAGCACTTGGTAAAAGTGTATGGTCGAGAAACTCAGTTTTTGAGAGAATGGAAAGGAGGACAACGTATTATTGCTTTCTTCGAGCATGAAAAATCATATACAAGATTGAAAGATCATGCCGAATGGCTTTGGCAATTGCCTTTGGCTGCTTTCTGGTTCTACTTTACATTTATATACCTCGAAACATCACTTTATCAGATGTTCTTGGCTGTAGGTTTTGGATTCTATTTATGGGGATTGATGAAACCTGTTAGTTATTGGTTACGAGAAAAACCAAAATTGTTGAAAGCTTTCCCTATTGTATTTTGGTGGACTTTTGTTTTAGGGCAGAACCTCTTAAGACCACTTTGGATTGATAATTCTCAACTGGTTTTCGTAGAGTTTTTAGGTGTGATATCGCTTATTATTTGGCATATCAGAACTGGGCTAGAGAAAAATAATTGGGAAGTTAAAGGCAAATGGAAAATCATTAGAGGAATTAAAACACTAGTGAAAAATATGCCTAAAGTTGGTAAGCCAAAAGCTGCTTTCCGAGCTTTGAATGGTGTTTCTTTGAATATTCAGCAAGGAATGTTCGGACTTCTTGGACCAAACGGAGCTGGTAAATCGACCATGATGCGAATCATTTGTGGAATCTATGAACAGAGTTATGGTAAAATCTGGATCAATGGAATAGATACCCAAGAGAAACGTGAAGAGTTACAAGGTTTGATCGGTTTCCTACCTCAAGAATTTAGCTGTTACGGAAATATGACTGCCTACGAATTCTTGGATTATGAAGCAATCTTGAAAGGTGTAACAGACGCGAAAGTTCGAAAGGAACGTGTAGAATATGTTTTGAAAGCTGTGCACCTTTGGGAGAAGAAAGATGTCCAAGTTGGAGGTTTTTCTGGAGGTATGAGACAAAGAGTCGGTATTGCTTCTATCTTGTTGCACTTACCAAGAATCTTGGTTGTGGATGAGCCTACCGCAGGACTTGATCCTAAAGAGCGTATCCGTTTCCGTAATCTTTTGGTGGAATTGAGTAGAGAACGAATTGTGATTTTCTCAACACATATCATCGAAGATATTTCAAGTTCATGTGATCAGATTGCAGTGGTTAAACGAGGAAACCTGATGTATTCGGGAGTTCCAGAAAAGATGCTTCATGTAGCAGAAGAGAAAGTTTGGCAAATGCAGTTGAGTATGGAAGAATTTGAGGAAGTGAATGAAAAGTATGTTGTCATTCATCATACTCGAGCAGGAAATGGTGTATTGGCTAGAGTACTTTCAGAGGTAAAACCATCGGAAGCAGCTGTTTCACTTCCACCATCTCTTGAAGACGCTTATCTGTGGCTTTTGAAAGGAAAAGGCTTGGAGCAGATTAAGGAAAAGGAAGAAGTAGAAGTATCACTTAATTAAACTGAAAAACAATGTTCAAGAGTTTTAAAAATTCATCCATCATTATCACAAGTATGGTGAAGTACAACTTGAAAATTATCTTTTCCAGTTTCTTTACTTACTTTCTGATCGTTGCCTTTTTAGTCTTGGCACTGATTGTAGGAATTGCTATTGCAGATAGTGAAGGCTTTAATTTTGCCATAGATTTGATGTATGGCTGGTTGTTATTTCCTGGAATGTTACTCGTTTTTTACCCAACTACTTTCGGGATTCAAAACGACAAAGATGCGAATATCTTAGAAGTGATTTTCTCTATACCGAATTACAGATATAAAGTATGGCTAGTGAGGTTAGTAATGGTTTTTATCATTTCAATAGCTATTCTAGCACTCTTTGATAGTTTGCTGTCGGTCTTGATTTTCCCACACGAAATATCAAAGGTTGTACTTCAGCTTTGTTTTCCTGTGATATTCTTTGGTAGTATAGGGTTCGTTTTTTCAACGATGATAAAAACAGGTAGTGGAGCTGCAGTTGTTACAATTCTTGTGACTATTGCATTAATGATTTTATCTGGTGCCGCAGAAGGAACGAAATGGGATTTCTTTTTAAATCCTTTCGATCAACCATACCAAGTTACAAATACAGCTTTATGGGAAGACATCATCTTCTATAATAGAATTTACATGCTTGTAGCAAGTGTGGCTATGATTCTTTATGCAATGATGCGTTTACAAAAAAGAGAAGCATTTAATAGCTAATAATTACTTATCATTATAGAGTACTTAAAGGCATCAATTATTGAAATTGGTGCCTTTTTTATTTCTATTTTTGCAGAAATAATCAATATAAAGTGTTGTTTGTACGTATTTAATTCAATTTTTTCATATTCAAAATCAATTCTGATAGAGCATTATCAATCAAAAATGTACTTTTTGAATAATTATCATTACAAACTATAATCACCAACACAAAATAATTACTATGATGACTTTTTATCGAACACTATTTTTACTCATTATTTTTTTATCCCAATTAGGTTATGCGTTTTCTAATGTTGAAAAACTAAAAGGGGACAAATTAACAGTAACCAAAGTAACTGCTAGTGCTAACAAAGGTGAAGCTCCTTATTTTACCACTGATGGGAATTTTGAAACCGCTTGGGAGGCTGAAGGAAAAGGACGGTATATTACTTATGATTTGGGCAGAATCAAAAGTGTATCGGGACTACGTGTAGCTTGGGGAAGTGGAAAGAAAAAACAATTCAAGTTTAAGATAAGAGTAGGTACATCTACCTCAAACTTGTACACTATTTATAATGGTACTTCAAGTGGGAAAACAGAGGATTTTGAAGATTATAAATTTCTACCTCAAAATGTTCGATATGTAAGAATTACAGGCTTTGGAAATTCAGAGGACGAATTGAACTCGATTAGTGAATTGGAAATTTTTGGAGGATACGTTAAGAACTCTGATATGATGGTGCAATTACCATCAGAGCTGATGCTCATCTATTTCACACAAGATTTGACAAACTGGAAACTAGATACAACTTCTGATCAGGATGGAAATGGGAAAGCTGATGAGGTGAAGCAACCTTTATTGAATAAATATTGGGATAAAAAACATTTTAAAGTATCCGAGGACCGTAAGGCAATTGTGTTTACAGCTTTTGCAGGAGGGGCAACTACAAAAGGTTCTGGTTACCCTCGTACAGAGCTTCGAGAAATGACAAATGGAGGGAAAGATAAAGCAAGTTGGAGTTCAACTGAAGGGAGACATGTAATGGAGATCACACAAGCTGTTACGAATTTGCCTTACAAGAAAAAGCACGTTGTAGTTGGGCAAATTCATGATAAAGACGATGATGTAATTGTGTTCAGACTCGAAAATAGAAAGCTATTTGTGGATATAAATGGTGAAGATGGACCTGTCTTAGATTCAAATTATAAGCTAGGAAAATTTTTTACAGTTCGATTTGAAGTCAGTGATGGAAAGACAAATTGTTTCTATAATGGAAAGTTGAAATATACGTTAGAAAAGGAATATGAAGGTGCCTATTTTAAGGCAGGCTGTTACGCTCAATCGTCTTGTCAAGGTAAAAAGAAAGTGGAAGGAGAGCGTTGTAGTTCATTCGCCGAAGTAGAAATTAGAGATCTTTGGGTCGCCCACGAGTAGTAAACACTTTGTAAAGTAAAACCCCAGTTTTAATATCGGCTATTAGAACTGGGGTTTATTATTAATTTAAATCTTAGGTATGAGTCTTTTAAATGCTCCAAATGTTGTTTTACAAAGTGCTTTATCTGTGAACACTTCTAAGATAGCTGGAGCATCTTTTTCATGTAGCCATTTTACTAAATTCTCTTCAAATTCCTCTCTAGTATTTACCGAGAAGTAAGCTAGACCAGCATCTTTAGCTGTTAATTCAGCCGTTCTTTTCTGATGTGTCTCAAAGTATTCTTCAAGCTCAGGTTGGCGAGCTGGACCATCAATCATTCTAAAAATCACCCCACCTTGATTATTAAGCATCAAGATTTTGACGTTTGATTTGAGATAGTTATTCCATAATGCATTTCGATCATACATAAAGGATAAATCTCCTGTAATCAAAAGTTGAGGTTCATTTGAAATCAAGCTGTGCCCAATCATGCTACTTGTACTTCCATCAATACCACTAGCTCCTCGGTTTGCCCAAACTTTCAATGGTTTCCCGAGTGTGGAAAGCATATTCGCATATCGAACAGACATGCTGTTAGCTAAATGAAGCTGAGTATTATTTTCACACTTTTCAATTGAACGATATATAGCTTCAAATTCTGAAAAGTCTTGTTCTTTAAAAAAGGTAGGGATTTTAGACCTAAAATCTGTATTAACTTTTTGCCATTGCTCTAAGTAACTTTTGTCAGAATCGTTCCATCTTTTAGAAAGTTCTTGAAAGAAATACTTTGGATTCACCCTCCATATTTTTCTTAGTGATTGGAATGTATCGGCAACATCTCCTGCTTCTTGTATGTGCCAGTGTTCTTGAGGTTTATGTTTACGAATAAACAATTTCAAGTTTTTACTGATGACAGACTTTCCAAATGAAATTACAATATCAGCTTGAAGTTTTTCAGCTCCTTCCATTCCTAAAAATGCATCTTGATGTTGAATGGCATTTGTGCATGAGTGAAAGTTTGAAATAATATCTGAGGCTAAAGGAAAAGGTAGTTGAGAGATAAAAGATGCAAAGTTAATATCAGTTTCTTGTTGTCCAGCAACTAATAAAATTCTTTTATCTTTTAGCTTATCCAAAATACTTGTCCATTGGCTTTCTGAAAGGATAGTTTCCCCTTTTTCTTCTTCAATGTGTTTAAATGGAGCATCAAAATCCATCGTTTCGCCTTCCATCGGATAGAAAGGTTCACGAAGTGGGATGTTGATTTGTACAGGGCCTTGTGGATAGCTTTTTGCAATATTAATAGCGTCTGAAACCGTACGATCTATTTGCCATTTTGCATCTGGGTGTTCATAGTCTACAGGAAGTTCGAATGCTCTTTTTATATGATTGGCGTAAATATTTTGCTGCCTGATAGTCTGACCATCTAGTTGGTCAATCCATTCAGGAGGTCGATCAGCTGTAAGAACGATCAAAGGGATTTGTTGATAGTAAGCTTCAATTATTGCAGGATAATAGTTGGCAGCTGCAGTTCCAGAAGTACAAATTAGTACAACAGGTTTTCCTGACTGCTGAGCCATTCCCATTCCTATAAATGCAGCAGAACGTTCGTCAGAAATAGAAATTGTTTCAATGTCTTTGTGACGAGCAAAGGCTAAAGTAAGAGGTGCACACCTTGAGCCAGGAGAAAGTACAGCTTTTTCCACACCTAAGGCAGCACAAATATTTGTGATCCCAACAATGGGATTTAATCTATATGTTGAACTATTCATGAGGTCAAATTTGTCGGTAAAAATAGTAAAGTTCTAAGTCAATCAGTGACTAAAGAAGGGATTTTTCAACGAAAATGAATGATGTAAAGCTATCATCATTTAGATTCTTGGAATAAACTGAATAAGATGAAAAATCTATTGTTTTTACACCTCTTGATCTTCTTAGGGAGTTGTATTCAATTGGAAGAAAAAGAATTTAAATTGGAATATGCATGTGAGTCATGTAAAGAAACGCTAGAACATAAGCTTCTTAGTGAATTGAAAGGTGTGCATTATTCTAAGCTGAATAGAGATTCTGGGATTTTACGTCTTAAAGTAGATCCCAAAGAGTTTGATTTAGAATGCCTCTTTCATTTTTTGGAAGAAGAAGGTTTTTCGAGAGAAAATGAAAAGCCACTCTGTTGTTTGAATGAAGAGACCGAACTAGATGCAGTTGGAGAATTGAGTAGTAATTAATAAAAAAGGCAGCTAAAGAGCTGCCTGTATATATTATTTTAAATTATCTTCTTTTTCCTCTTCCTCTTGAAGAGCTAGAACGAGAACTACCTCCACCTTTTGAAGAAGTTTTCTTCTTTTTAGATACATAAACAGAACTTCCTTTTGAAGATTGTCCTGCATTACGTCTCGCATTTCTTTGTTTCTTTTCCTGCTTCTTAACGTTTTTATCTTTCTTTTCGTGGAAAGCTCCTTTGTAGTTCGGGTCTTCCTTACGTTTCTGACGGTCAATTTCCATTGCCATTTCCTGATGCTCCGCAAAAGGGGTTTCTTCAATCAGAACTTCAGCTGGAATATCTTTAACAGGAATTTCAAGACTAATTAATTCTTGAATTTTCTTTAAGTGATACTTTTCAGCAGGGTTACAGAACGTAAAAGCCGTACCTTCCGTATTCGCTCTTCCTGTTCGTCCAACTCGGTGTACATACTCTTCATAAAGTACAGGTATGTCAAAGTTGATCACATGAGATACTGCACTTACATCAATACCTCTTGCAGCTACATCAGTAGATACCAGAATATCAACTTCGTCATCTCTAAAGGCTTGAATCGTATTTATACGAGTATTTTGTCCTTTGTTCGCATGTAAAACTCTAATGTTTGCATCCTTAACCTTTCTTTCCAAGTACTTGAAAATACTATCAGCTGTTTGGCGTTTTCGAGCAAAAACAATTACTTTTTTGAATGTTTCACGATCGCTCAAAAAGTGTTCAAGGAGGTTGATCTTAGATTTAATGTTTGGAACATAAAATAAAGACTGGTCAACCATCTCAGCAGTTGTAGCTTGAGGAGTTACCTCAACTGTTTCTGGAAACTCAAGGAATTCTTCACTTAGTTTCACAACTGTTTGAGGCATTGTAGCTGAGAAAAGAAGGTTCTGACGTTTTTTACTAGGTAAAATTTCTAGCATTTGACGGATTTGAGGCATAAAACCCATATCCATCATACGGTCAGCTTCATCCAAGACCATCGTATTGATTTCTTTCAAGTACAGTTCTCCTGTAGCGTATAAATCCATTACACGCCCTGGTGTACCAATCAGAATATCTACACCTTCTTTGATATCTTCTAACTGCTTTTTGATACCTATACCACCGAAAGCAACTTTGATTCTTAAGTCAGTATACTTTCCTAGGTTTGTTGCATTTTCTTTAATCTGAATGGCAAGCTCTCGGGTAGGAGCAAGAATCAAAGCTCTAGGATTATTACCCTGAGCGTATTTGATCTTCATTAGAATAGGAAGAACAAATGCGGCTGTTTTTCCTGTACCAGTTTGAGCAATACCGAATAAGTCATGACCAGCTAGAGCCAATGGGATAGCTTTTTCTTGAATTGGACTAGGAGCCGTAAAGCCTAAGTCATCAATAGCATTAAGAAGTTGTCGGTTCAGTTTGAATTGCTCAAATCCGTTGGTATTTGTTGATTGCTCCATTCAGAAATACAAATATTATTGGTAGAATTCTTTAGTTTCTTTTGACAAGAAGATCGCAAAGGTAGTGTTTTTGAACTAAACAATCTGAATTAGTAAGAAAATGTTAGGGAGTAATCACCCATTGCTCGGATGTTGATGTTTGGTTTTTGAATGTTTTTCTAAGACCTGTGGGGGTTGTGTCGAAGGTATTCCGAGTTGAAGTATCTACAAGTCTTACTTCTTTTGACTGACCAGAAATAAAACCTTCAATTTCTACAATAGATAGCCCATCTAGTAAGCCGTGATTCTTGAATTGGTTTTTGTCTTTGTCTTCAATGTAAACGTTGTAAATATTTGTAGACTGATTTACAATTTTGAGGTTGTAAAAGACCGGAGATTCATCAAAGGCATGATTGCAAGAACTTCCGATAATCAACAGCCCAATACATAAAAAGCATAAAATAAAGCTGTTATTCTTCATGGTTAGTTTAGTTTTCAGAAAGAACAACAGCTTTATTTTTCTTGGTTCCTAGCCTTATGAAAGCTCTTGTAAAGTTTCAATAAGGGCTATATTTTCTTCACGAGTACCTGCTGTAATACGCAAACAGCCTTCGCACTGAGCTACATGAGATTGGTTTCTCACAATAATCAATTTATTTAGTAGCGTAGTGAATACTTTATTAGGATTAGAAACTCTGACTAAGATGAAGTTAGTATCTGAAGGATAAATCTTTTCTACAACACTTAGCTTTGCAAATTCCTCTTCTAAGAATTTACGCTCTATGATCATATCTTCAACCATTTTAGTCATCTGTTCTTTTTGAGAAAGGGCTTTCAAAGCAGTTTCTTGTGTCAGTTGACTTAAGTTGTAAGGAGGCTTGATTTTGTTTAGCATATGTATGATTTCACTAGAAGCAAATCCCATCCCTAAGCGAAGACCTGCCATACCCCAAGCTTTTGAGAAAGTTTGTAAAACAATCATGTTAGGGTATTTGTCAAGCATTGATGTAAAGCTATCACGTCCGCTAAATTCCAAGTAAGCCTCATCAATAACTACGATCCCATTGTAATCTGATTCTAGGATATTAATAATTGCTTGGTATGCTAAGTTGTTACCTGTAGGGTTATTTGGAGTACATACGTAGACAACTTTTGTGTTTTCGTCAATTAATTCATGTACCTTTTTTTCATCCATTTGGAAGTTTTGATCCAAAGGAGCTTCTTTTACCTCTACAGTATTGATTAAGGCATTAACCTTGTACATCGCAAATGTTGGAGGCATGATCAAGATATTGTCTTGGTATGGCTCACAAAAAGTACGAGTAATATAATCTATTATTTCATCAGACCCATTGCCTAGAAAAATTTGATTTGCAGCCACATTCTTAATTTCTGCTATTTCTTTTTTCAACTCTTTCTGATAAGGATCAGGGTATCTATTGAAATCCAAGTTTCCTACTGAATGATATGGGTTCTCATTGGCATCAATAAAAATTCCTTCATTACCACTATATTCATCTCTTGCCGATGAGTATGGTTTTAGCGTTAAAATGTGTTTTCTGACCAGTTTTTCTAGATTAAACATGATGAGCTAGTTTTAAAATATTATTTATTAACCTACCTTAAAAGGTAATAAGCTGCTTCTGCAACTATTTTTTTAGACTAATGTTATTGTGACGTAATCCAAAGGCTGAAAATAAAAATATATTTTCATTTTCCTTTGTAAAATGCAAAGGGATTCACCAAAAACTATACTATTGTTAAATTGCTAAGACCTTATCATCAAATATTTCTTAATCAATTCATTGCTATAATTATAGCATTCATTGTGACGGGAGGAGCTGAATATATACTTCACTTTTCCATAGAAGATGAAGGCATTTGCTATGCTATTCTGTTAGAAAGTGATGATTTTGAGGAGGATGAGGAAGAAAAAGAATCTAAAAAAGAAATAGATGAAGAAAAGGTCTTCCCTGAATTTGATTACCCTTATTTACTGACTTGTTTGAGCAATGTTTTTTTTGATTTATACGATTTAAATATACCTCATTCCTTTATACAAGAAGTTATAAAACCACCTCCAGAACAGCCTTCCATTTTCGTGTAATATTTATTCAAAATTCATTTTCAAATCGAATCGGATGTATAGGTTTTAAGTTATACCTATATAGACTCCGTGTGTTTTGTGCTTTATTACTTAAGATTATGGAGAACAAAAAATCAACAGGAAAAGATATAGTCGCTGGATTCGTCGTTTTTTTAGTTGCCTTACCATTGTGTTTAGGGATTGCATTAGCCTCTGGAGCCCCTTTGTTTTCGGGCTTGATAGCCGGAATAGTAGGAGGAATCGTTGTTACTTCAATTAGTCATTCTGCCATTGGAGTGAGTGGGCCTGCTGCAGGACTTGCTGTTATTGTCGCTACTGCAATTGCTGATTTAGGTTTTGAACCCTTTTTGTTGGCTGTAGTTTTGGCTGGCTTGATACAGATTGTTGCAGGTTTTGGTAAAATAGGTATTCTTGGTCAGTATTTCCCTTCATCTGTTATCAAAGGGATGTTAGCAGGTATTGGCGTTTCAATTTTTCTAAAGCAAATTCCTCATGCTTTGGGTTTTGATCGAGCTTATGAAGGGGAAATTGAATTCTTCCAACAAGATGGAATGAATACTTTTTCAGAAATCGTTCATGCTTTTATGTTTCCAAGTATAGGAGCCGTCATGATAACCATTGTCTCGTTGGCGATTCTCATTTTTTGGAATAGTGAAAGAGGAAAAAAGATATCATTTATAAATGCTTTTCCAGGGCCTTTACTCGTAGTTTTATTAGGTGTAGGAATGAATCAATTGTACAGTGTTTTTATACCAGAATGGACATTGAACAATACTGATGGAGGTAATACTCATTTAGTAAATTTACCCGTTCTCAGTACTTTCGAGGACTTCAAGTCTGTGCTTACATTTCCTGATTTTTCTATGATAGGGGAGAAGGGAGTCTGGATCACAGCACTTACATTAGCAGTAGTGGCTAGCTTGGAAACACTTCTTAGTGTGGAAGCTTCAGACAAATTAGACCCCTTAAAAAGAATTACACCAACTAATAGGGAATTGATTGGTCAAGGTGTAGGTAACACCATTTCAGGTTTAATTGGTGGTATTCCTGTAACTCAAGTAATCGTAAGAACAACTACCAATGTTGTCTCTGGAGGAAGAGGAAGAGCGTCAGCGTTCTCTCATGGTATTTTTCTTTTGGTTTGTGTCATTCTAATTCCTGCCACTTTAAATCTAATTCCTTTAGCTTCTTTGGCAGCTATCCTTTTGATGATTGGGTATAAACTGGCTAGTCCAAAATTATTTGTAGAGCAGTATGAAAATGGGAGAGTTCAATTTATACCATTTATCGTAACTATTCTGGGGCTTGTGTTCACAGATATGCTTACTGGAATTGGTATTGGAATGGTAGTCGCATTTTTCCATATTTTATTGAATAATTATCGTACACCATTCAATATTGAGAAGGAGACGATAGGAACAAAAGAAACGATGTATATCACTCTGGCTGAAGAAGTCTCATTTTTGAATAAGGCTAGTATTTCTGGTTTACTAAATAAAATTCCTGATAATACGAAGGTGGTTATTGATGGTTCCAGATCAGTTGTTATTGATCATGATGTAATTGGTTTGATAAAAGATTTTTCTAATAGTGCGCCAATGAAAAATATTGATTTGGAGATCAAAGGAATCCTTAAACTAGCCTAAAGTCATTTTTTGATAGGCTTTTAAATATTGATATGCTAGAAAGTGTAAATCTTAAACTGTTCTATAGAAAAGTACTCAACCTCTAATTATTTGTTAAAGACTTCCCTCTAGGTTAAAACTTAGAGAGAAGTCTTTTTTCTATAGCCAAATTTCTTTTCGAGCTAGGGCATTGTCCTGATTTTTGGATTTAAAACTCGCTCTCTTGTACTTTTTAAAAGGAAATTATTCCTCTTCGAAAGAGGTTTTCTCATTAAATTATAAATGCTAATCAAAGAGGTCTCGAAATCTAATATTCTACTTTATGAAAAATGTATTTATCATAAATGGTCATCAGAAATATCCATTTTCAGAAGGGAAATTGAATGCGAGTTTTGCGGAGAAAGCAGAGCTTTTTTTTAATCGTAATGGATATAATGTAAAGAAAACTACGATGGAGGATGAGTATGATGTAAATGAGGAGATTGAGAAGTTTAAGTGGGCTGATTTAGTTTTTTTTCAGACACCTATTAACTGGATGGGAGTCAGTTGGTCTTTTAAAAAGTATATAGACCATGTTTTTTCTACAGGAATGATGGGCGAGATGTCAGATGGAGATGGAAGAACAAGAGAAGAACCTAAGAAAAATTATGGATTAGGGGGGAAGTTACAAGGAAAGTACATGATGTCGGTAACTGCAAATGCTCCGAAAGAAGCTTTCAATGACCCCAATGAGACTTTTTTTGGTGGAATAAGTGAAGATGATTTGTTAAGACCAATGCATTTGAATTTTCGATGGTTTGGTTATGAGCCATTACCTACTTTTATGGCTTATGATGTTATGAAAAACCCAGAGATTGAAAGTGATTTTAAACGTTTTGATGATCACCTCAATACTCTTTTCTTACAGAAATAAATATGACTAGACCTACACCAAAACAAAAAGCTCCGAGTTTGAAATTTTCATTGCTAGATGGCAGTGAGTGGAGCTTGAGCGAACATAAGGCTGATCCATTTACACTAATTATCTTTTATAGAGGATTGCATTGTCCGTTGTGTAAAAAGTATTTAGAACAGCTGAAAGAATTACTACCCGATTTCAAAAAGCAAGGAGTTGAAGTAGTGGCTGTAAGTATGGACTCCGAAAAAAGAGCAAGACTTTCGAGACAGAAATGGGAAATATCTGAGTTGACACTCGGTTATGGACTTTCAGAAGAGACTGCGAGAAGTTGGGGGTTATATATGAGTAAAGGCGTAAAAGAAGGAGAACCAGATGTTTTTAGTGAACCGGGTTTGTTCTTGATCGATAAAGACGAACTAGTTTATTATGCGTCTATGAATAGTAATCCTTGGGGAAGACCTTACCTTCCTTCTTTTGTGAAAGCAGTTGATTACATCATATCTTCGGGCTATCCTGCTAGGGGTGAAATGCTATAAGATATAGTCAAGAAATGGCATTCTAAAGGAGTGATTTCCCTTCTCTTTTAGAATGTCATGATATATTTCAAGTTACCACTGTTGAATACTTTTTTAAAGCCTTGTGATAATAATTTATCTTGACTTTCCGCATTATTCAAACGATGAGGATAATGCCTTTCCCCAGAGTTAGGATTAATCCAAAATTCCATAGGAGGAGTTGTTTCCAATAACTTGAATCCCATTTTTTCATAAACAGAGCCATCAGACCAATCTCTGTCTACATAACTCATAATATCTTCTGGCTGAATCTCACGAATGAAGTGCTTGAGTAGTTTACTCATTCCTCCTGTTACGGTATAACCCAGTTTATTACAATGACGAATGAGTTCATAGGAAAGTACTTCTTTTCCGTTTCTATGAATTGGTCTCGGTTTGCTAAAAGACATTACAGCGTAAAGAGTGTCTTCAATGAAAAGGCCATATTTATGTTTAGCATTTGTAGGAATCTGAAGATGATTCTCTTCTAAGAAAATATGAAGTTCAGGTTGATTAATTTTTCTGATTTTACCTTTTCGAGCAAAAACAGTTTTTGTTTGACCTAGTAAGGATAGTATTCTTGACTGCAGAATGATTCGCTTTTTTAGCCATTCATCTTCGGACAGGTGAATGTGCTTGTATCCTAAGTCTTGAGCATGAGAAATGGATTGTAGCTTTTGGTTGCTATCAAGAGGGGCTGCCATTGAATTAATTCTGAAAATCAACATTTTTTCAGGAATAGATATACTTTCAATCTTATCTTCCGAATAAGCTACTGCTATTTTAAACTGGCTATTTTCTTGTAAAAATTCTAGAACCTCCCTACCAAAATCCATCTTAGTACTTAATATTTTAACTACAAATTTAAATGATTCTTTGATATAAAGCGCCTTAAAGCAAAGGAGGTTTGTAGGGTTTTCTTAATTTTGCATGGAATTGGAATTATGACTAGAGATAGATTATGACTTTATCTGAGAGAATAGATGCCTTTTCTTTATTAGGAGAGAGGCTTAAAAA
Organism: Sediminitomix flava; assembly: GCF_003149185.1. Lineage (NCBI taxonomy): Bacteria > Pseudomonadati > Bacteroidota > Cytophagia > Cytophagales > Flammeovirgaceae > Sediminitomix > Sediminitomix flava. The sequence continues at coordinate 356,082 of NZ_QGDO01000003.1, forward strand.
TATGCCAGAAGATGAACTTTTGAGCTTAGTTTCAGCTGCAAGAGCACATAATACATGGTTTGATGAACCTAATGTCAGACATGCATTTAAAGGCATCATAAAAATGTTGGAAAAAGATGCTTTGATTGAATGGACATCAAAGTATGATTTTTTGAAACCAATTAATAAACACAAAGTAGGATTAGTCTTAGCTGGGAATATCCCGATGGTAGGCTTTCATGATGTGCTTTGTGTACTTATTAGCGGCCAAGATTTATTGGTGAAACTTAGTTCGCAAGATGAAGTTTTAATGAAGTTTATCTTTGCTAGGCTAGGCGAGATTGAGCCTAGATTCTTGGATCAGTTTGAGATCGTAGACATGTTGAAAGGCATGGAAGCAGTGATCGCAACTGGAAGTGATAACTCAGCTAGATATTTTGAGAAGTATTTCAGTAAATTTAAAAATATCATTCGTCAAAATAGAACTTCAGTTGCTGTTTTGAATGGTGAGGAAACTAAAGAAGATTTACTAGAGCTATCTAAAGATATCTTGACGTACTATGGTTTAGGGTGTCGAAATGTGGCGAAAATCTATGCACCAGAAAACTATGACTTCTTCAATTTGATGGAGGCTTTAGAAGTTCAAGGTAAAGAGGCTGTTAATAATCAAAAGTATGTAAATAACTACGATTACAACAAGTCTATTTATTTAGTTGATAAAATTGACCACCTAGATAATGGTGCCGTTATCACAACTAAAAGCGAAAACTTGGTTTCTCCGATTTCAGTATTCTATCATGAAAATTACTCAGATGAAGCTGATTTGAAATCAAAAATTTCTGCTCATCAAGATAAAATTCAATGTATTGTTTCTAAAGGAGCATGGTATGCGGGTAGCTTTGATTTAGGAGAAGCCCAATTGCCAGAATTATGGGATTATGCAGATGGAGTTGATACGATGAAGTTCTTATTAGAATTATAAGAAGAGATATGATTTCATCCAAAAATAAAGGACTGTAGAAATACAGTCCTTTATTTTTCTTCAATGTATTTTAAAATTCCAAAGAAATAAGAATTGGCAACTTCCACTATTCGGTTAGGAATAATACCTTTACTTAAGTCAATTTTACTAAGGGCTTCCAGTTCTTTTTCATTGTCTTGAAGAAGTGGTTCGCCATAACATAAAGGAGCATTTAATAGCCTACATAGTCTGAGGTTTCTAGCATAAACCCCTGGTGAGAGTCTTATCGCAACACTTTTAAGATAATTAGGCTCAGTTGTATCATCTACTGCTGGTACTTGGATATGTTCCTCTAAATTCTCCATGATATGCTTCGAAAGCTTCGCAGATTCTTGTGTGTGATCACTGACCAAGTTTCTAAGAAAATCATATCTGTCACGGGGGGTTTCTAACTCTTTTTTTAGATATGAACCTGGGACGAAGACCATTCCAAAATTACGTTGAGAAGGTTTAGACCATCCTTGATTTTTTTCATCAGCATTGTAATGGATAACAACTACAACATCGGGATTGAAATAATTGATATTATTCGCTCTAGCCTCTAAATCTCCCCTTAAAAAGTACTCTCTATAAATTTGACTAGGGTATGAAATTTTAATCTTCTTATCAATCTGAGGTGAGCTTAATCCATCGGCTTGCATTTTTTTCCTCAAATGAGATTTTTTCCAATCTTCATATGTGAAACCTTCGGCAGAAGTATTTGGAATTTCTCTTGTTAAATAAACTTCAGCTCCATACTTAGATAAACTGTCTTTTAGAACTTTTGCAGTGGCCAGATTCAACTCAGCTTCCCAAAATTGATATTCTTTTCCCCCGTGTTTCATATTGATGTATCTACCTTCAACTTGAGCAGTTTTAAAATCTCCAGCAATATGCCCAGGGTCAATTGCGACTTTTATCCCTGCTAGAGGATTATTGGACGGTTGATGGTAATACCTATAGTTCTGTTTTAGAATCTCAATGGTACTAGCCACATCATCTGAAAAGCGATTAGTCCCATGGTTTTCATAAAACTCTATTTGATAAGCTCTATCTGTATACTTTAAGAGTGCTTTAAATTGTTCTAAGTCTTCCCAAAACACAGTGAATTCAGCCTTGTTCAGCTGTTTCATTTCAGGAGAAGCATACATATGTATTCCATCAGTATTTATTGAAAAATACTGACGTAATTCATTTGATTTTACAAGGTATGTTTGCGCTCTTTCTTGATAATGTTGAATAAGATTAGAAACGCTCTGGGCTTTTAGAATAAATGGTAAAAGAAGGAAATAAATAAATAGGCTCTTCTTCATTCGGATAATTCAGTTTACGAATACCGACAAATATACAAATAATTACTTGTATCACAGTTAAGTGCAATTTCAAAGAATAGAGGAAGTAACTAAATCTGTATATAAAAGAAAAACTCTCCTCTAGAATTAGAAGAGAGTTTAGTATATCTATGAAAGATAATCTTGAATTAAGCTAAATCTAGGCTTGTAATAATACCGTCAATTTTTGCTTCCAATTCAGTATTAACTTTATCGAAATCAGCTTTATTTGTAAGCGCTGTATTTACGCTGAAGTAGAACTTGATCTTAGGCTCAGTACCAGAAGGGCGAGCTGAGATTTTAGAACCATCTTCAGTGAAGAACTGCAATACATTTGATGAAGGAAGTTCGATTGGCTCCAGTTCTTGAGTTTCAAGATTTTTACTTGTTTGAGCTTGATAATCTTTCACACAAACAACTTTAGAACCATTGATTGTTGCAGGAGGATTTTCTCGAAATGATTTCATCATTGCTTTGATGTCCTCAGCGCCTTCTTTTCCTTTCTTCGTAATAGAGATTAAACGCTCTTTGAAGAATCCGTATTCAGTATAGATATCAATTAGCTGATCATAAAGAGACTTGCCTTGATCTTTGGCGTCTGCTGCCATTTCACAAATCATAGCCAATGAAGCAATTGCATCTTTATCACGAACTTGGTCACCGATAAGATATCCGTAAGATTCTTCACCACCAACTACGAAGTTCTTCTTTCCTTCTTGCTCTAGAATAACTTCAGCAATATATTTAAAGCCAGTCAATACATTGAAGCATTCCATTCCTTGCTTTTCAGCAAAACGATCGATGAGGTCCGAAGTAACAATTGTTTTACAAACAAAATCATTGTCCTTCATCAAACCATTATCTTTTCTAGCTTTAATTACATAGTTGAAAAGAAGGGATGCCGTTTGGTTACCATTTAAAAGTACCCATTCTCCGTGGTTGTCTTTTACTGCAATACCTACACGGTCAGCGTCAGGGTCAGTTCCTAAAAGAATATCTGCATCAAGTTCTTTTGCTTTAGCAAGACCAATGCTTAGTGCTTCAGCTTCTTCAGGGTTAGGATATACAACTGTTGGGAAGTTTCCATTAGGTTCTGCTTGCTCCTCAACGACTGTTACATTTTCAAACCCATACTTCTCAAGAATTTTAGGTCCTAGTACGATACCAGTACCATGAATTGGAGTAAAGACAATCTTTAGATCTTTTTGTCTCTTAATCATTTCTGGATTAACAGAAAGACTCTTCAACATCTCTAAATATGGCTCATCTACTTCAGAGGTGATTTTCTCAATATTAGATGCTCCTCCTTCAAATTTCACTTCAGAGAAGTTTGTGATTTTATTTACTTCAGTGATTACATTCTTATCGTGAGGAGGTACTAATTGACCACCATCAGCCCAATAAGCTTTATAACCATTGTATTCTTTAGGATTATGTGATGCGGTTAGAACAACACCTCCATGACAACCTAACTGACGGATAGCAAAAGACAACTCAGGTGTTGGTCTTAGACCGTCAAAAAGAAATACTTTGATGCCGTTTGCAGCAAAAACATTAGCGGTAGTTTCAGCAAATAGAGTACTATTATTTCGGCTATCATGTGCAATAGCTACTTTAATCTCTCCTTGTACATTTGCTTTCAAATAATTGGCAAAACCTTGGGTAGCTTTTCCAACCGTGTACTTGTTCATACGGTTTGAACCAACTCCCATAATTCCTCTAAGTCCACCAGTACCGAACTCTAGTTCTTTGTAAAAACTGTCTACTAGTTCTTTTTCATCTTCAGATTGAAGGCGGATAATTTCGTCTTTTGTGGCTTGGTCAATGACTGGGTCTTCTAACCATTGTCCTGTAATGGATTGAACTTCAGGATTCATAGTCTAAAATTGTATAAAAAATGATGATTTACTTCTATTTTAAAAACTTGGTGACACTCAAATCTAAATGTGTGTCAAACGAATCTAGCTTTTAAGGGAGTTAAATCCGATGATTTAGCTCATTATTTATGACGAGCTTCAAGAACTTCTATTACTTCATGCAATTTGTAATCTTTTGCTTCAAGTAATACTAAGTAATGATATAGGAGGTCTGCAGCTTCTCCCATGAAAAGGTCTTTGTTGTCATCTTTCGCTTCAATGACGATTTCAACAGCTTCTTCACCAACTTTTTGAGCAACTTTATTTATGCCTTTTGCAAATAAACTGCTGGTGTAAGAACTACTAGGGTCTGCTTTTTTACGATCAGCAATAATTTCTGATAAGTAATCAATAAAGCCTGCCTTCTCATTTACTTCTTTTTCAAATGTAGATTCTGATGTAGAGTCTACTTCTAAAAGAATGCTGTCTTGACTGTTATGATGATGGATTTTAATTAGCTTTCCTTTTTCATTCGCTGATACTGGAATATCTTGACCGAGTGTTAATTCTTCCAGTGAATCTATTGCAATGTATATAATTCCTAAAAGTTGTTTGGTTTTGTAGTTCTGTAAGATGGCTCCACGGAAACCTTCTTGAGCAGAAAAAGCAAAGTTTTTCTCCATCATTATTTTGTTTTCATTGTTTTTAAGAGGACAAATATAAATAGAGTGTAGCTTTATTTAAAGAAACCAGGATTAAATCAATTAAAACCTAATGATAAAGATTTAAATCGCTTGAATTACTAAACACATTCTGTTTTCATTTTCTACAAAATATGCATATTTGCACTTAAGAATTATGATTTTGAAAAAATGGAACATAAGTTAGAAGCGATCTCAAAAATATTGGCTGTAAGTCCAAAAGATAATAAGGAATTTATCAGAGTTGAAGACGATAAAAATGTGCTCTATTTTTTTGCAGATGGCTTGAGTCAAGAAGAGCTTCAAAGCTTTTATGAGAGTAAAGAAGATTCTGAAGTTATTTTTATCTTCTCAGAAGATAGTGAGCAAGAGCTAATGGATTTTGCGAAAAATGAATTCAATTGTTATGCTTATTTGAGCATTTTTGATTTGAAGGGAGAGTGGAAGCCTTTCTTAGGAATTCATTATAAAGATGGTTCATTTTACGACTTTCGAACAAAAACAAAATATAAATAAAAAATGCCTCACATTTAAAATCAATGTGAGGCATTTTCTGTTTAAAGCTCTTTGTAAAAAATAGCAAGGTCATCTATAAATAAACCGTGTTTCCCATAAGCAGAAGATTCAATTCCTATCCAAAGCCAAAACTCTCCATTTTCATCTGTTTCTATTTCTAATGTTTCATAAATTTCAGAAGTATGAAGATTTGAAATTTCAATATTTGTAGGGTTAAATACTATTTCGTCAAGTAGTATTACTTTATCATTATCTAGGTCAGTAGCTCTTTCAAAATTTGGTTTTAGAATACCATTGTCATCAGATATAGTAGGTTGAGATGTTGAAATACCCAATTTTACATTAGCATTTAAGTCACTCAAAAGGACATCATTTAATACTATTGGTGAAAATTGAGTTCTTAAGTCTACTTTATATGAAGTACTAGGCTTTAATCCTGTCATTTTGTTAATGATAAAAGGAAATACTTCAGTTGAATCTTGATTGTTTATACTAAAAACTAACCCAGTAGTCTGAGTAGGTGCATTTTCATCTTCAGAAAAAACTACCCAATCTTCTTGAATAAACATACTTGGTTCGTATTCATTATATAAGCTTGTGTCTGAAGGGAGGTTTGCAGGAGTAAATTGCCATCCATCAATGTCATCAAATATGAAATAGTTATATTTTGAATAATCTAATAATGAAGAATCATCCTCTTTTAGACAGGAATTTAAAGTTAGGGCTAGAATAAAAAATAAAACTGATTGATAAGTTCTCATAATGAAATTGTAGTTCAGCTTGAAATCAAAACCAACTACAATATTATGAATATTTCTAAGAATTATTGAACTATCGTAAATCTAGTCTCTTTTTAACGGATAATTTCTTCATGATATTTATTCAGCTAGCTCATAAAAAATACTTAGCTGATTAATGAAAAATCCTTGATGCCCTTTTATATCAGATTGATAACCTATCCAAAGCCAAAACTCTCCATTTTCATCACTTCTGATTGTCAAAATATCATCAGATTTAATTTTATGAAGTGTAGGTGTTGAATAAGGGAGCTTATCTATATTATAAAAACCTAGTGAAGTAGACGAACCTACGTTATTGGTCGCACTCAATTCAAAGTTCTGTTTGAAGGTTTTAGATTCTTCAATCAAATTAGGTTCATATAGTAAATACCCTAGGTTGACTTCTACATTAAAATCATTTTGTGAATGTATCAGGGTATCTAAAGTTTGGGTAGCAAAAGATACTTCAATATCTATGATGTAAGGTGTTTCAGGTGTAAGTTCTGATATTTTAGTTTTCATAAATTGAAAGATCCCTTTTTCTTCAATGTTATTGAGAGAAAAAGCATACCCGCTTTCTGTTTGAATCTCATCTTCAAACTCTAACTGAATATCTTTTTGATGTTCGAAACGAGAGATATAAAGTTCATTAATTGAGTCAACTGAAGAAATATTTGATGTGATTAGTCTCCAATCGGAGCTATTTTCATTTAACTCCATATAATTATAGTGTACATAGTTTGTGTTCCTAATCAGACTCTCCTGATCACAGGAAAGACAGAAAAGTATACTTAGAACGGTCAAGTAATAAGTGAAATTGGGTTTCATGTAGGTTAGTTGATAAGGATACTGTTGAGAGGCTAAGTTTTCCTCCCAAAAAATATAATAATCAATAACTTTTTATTATGTGCTTTATTTGACAAATTTGCTATTTATAAACTGCAAATATTCTTTGTAGAAGACTATTGTTTCCGTGAGATTATACTAAAATAGTGGAGAAATGGAATTGAAAAATTTTGAAAGCATTGCTGTTCGCACGCAATCTGAGCGTTCTCAATTCAATGAGCACTCTGCACCAATTTATGCTACTTCTAGCTTTACATTTGACAGTGCCGAACATGCTTCCGCCTTATTCAATGATGAGGTTGATGGGAATATTTATACTCGTTATTCAAATCCAAATAATAATGAGTTTGTTGAAAAATTATGCCTTTTAGAAGGTGCAGAAACTGGTATTGCAACAGCTTCTGGAATGGCTGCAATGTTTATGAGTATGGCTGCATTTGTGAAGTCTGGTGATCATATTGTTGCTTGTCGCTCTGTATTTGGTTCAACACATCAAATTTTAACACAACTATTTCCTCGTTGGGGGGTGAGCCATACTTATGTCGATGTAGATAAGCCAGAAGATTTCGAAAAAGCTATTCAGCCAAATACTAAAATGATTTTTGTTGAATCGCCTTCTAATCCAGCTCTTGATCTAATAGATATAAAGTACTTGGCTGATTTGGCCAATAAACATGACATTCTGTTGAATGTAGATAATTGTTTTGCAACTCCATATATTCAGAATCCTATAAAATTAGGAGCGCATATCGTTACACATTCTGCTACTAAGTTTATGGATGGGCAGGGAAGAGTACTTGGAGGAGCAATTTTGACAAGCAAAGAGCTTTTTAAAGATATTTTGTTCTTGGCAAGACATACAGGTCCTTCTTTATCTCCTTTCCATGGTTGGATTTTATCAAAAAGTCTAGAGACTCTTTCTGTCAGAATGGAAAGACATTGTCAGAATGCTCTTGAACTTGCAAAATTCTTAGAAACAAGAGATGAAGTTGAGTTTGTGAAATATCCATTTTTACCTTCACACCCTCAATATGAATTGGCGAAAGAACAGATGAGATTGGGTGGTGCAATTGTTACTTTTGAAGTAAAAGGAGGAATTGATGCAGGAAGAACTTTCTTGAACTCTTTGAAGATGTGTACACTTACTTCAAACCTTGGAGATACACGTACAATTGCTACACATTCAGCTTCTACAACTCATTCAAAACTTTCCGAAGCAGAGCGTTTGAAGGTTGGAATTAGTGCTGGCCTTGTTAGAATTTCATGTGGATTAGAGCATATTGATGATATCAAGAAAGATATTGAGCAAGCACTTGTAGCTTCACAGAAAGAACTGGTTTAAGGAGATTGAAATTTATTCAAAATAAAAAGAGCCAATATCATTTTTGATATTGGCTCTTGTCTTTAGATTTCAGATTATCTCAAGAATAATAATTCTCTATATTTTGGTAGAGGCCAATCTTGATCATCAATCATCGTTTCTAATTTATCTGCATGCCATCTTAACTGATCGAAATATTTTTCTTTAATATCTTCACAGTAAGCAATCGCTTTATCTCTCGTGTTTTTTATTTTGTTCACTCTTTTTCTTTCTTGAGTCAACTCATAGCTCAAACGTTTGATGCTGCTGATGTGATTTGAAATATTTTTGATTGAAATTACGATTTCTTTCGTTTCTTCTTCCAATCCAAGTTCTTTCAATCCTTTGGCATTTTTAATCAAGGTATTCTGATATTTGATAGCAGTAGGAGCAATGTGATTTACCGCAATATCAGTCATTGTTCTTGCCTCAATCTGGATTTTCATGATGTAATCTTCCAACATGATTTCATGACGAGCTTTGATTTCCTGCTCATTCATTACTGAATTAGAAGTTAGAAGGTTGATTGTCTTCTTATCAGTATATGCATCCAAAGCATGAGGAGTAGATTTTCTGTTGTTCAGGCCACGTTTAGCAGCTTCGTCAACCCACTCATCACTATATCCATTTCCTTCAAAAAGAATATTTTTTGATTCTTGAATATATTCTCTAAGAATATTTACAATAGCAACTTCTTTCTTAACACCTTTATCGATTTGAGCGTCAACAGAAATCTTGAATTTATTCAGTTGATCTGCTACCGCAGTGTTCAATGCAGTCATACTAGTTGCATTGTTTGCGTTAGATCCAACAGCTCTCAATTCAAATTTGTTACCAGTAAATGCAAATGGTGAAGTACGGTTACGGTCGGTGTTATCTAGGAGAATTGGAGGGATTTTATCAATACCCAATTTCATGTAGATGTTATCACCTTTACCTACTTTAACATCTCCATTATGCTCAAGCTCATTCAATACGTTTGTCAGCTGAGTACCAATGAAAATAGAAAGGATAGCTGGAGGAGCTTCGTTGGCTCCTAGTCTATGATCATTACCAGCAGAAGCAATCGATGCTCTAATTAAGTCAGCGTGTTCATAAACAGCTTTGATTGTGTTTACGAAGAATGTTAAGAACTGAAGATTTTCTTTTGCTTTAGAACTTGGTGCAAGTAGATTTTTACCTGTATTCGTTGCTAAAGCCCAGTTGTTATGTTTACCACTACCATTTAATTCTGCAAATGGTTTTTCATGGAATAGAATCTTGAATTCATGTCTTCTGGCAACTTTTTCCATCACATCCATCAATAATTGGTTGTGATCATTAGCTACGTTTACTTCTTCAAAAATAGGAGCAACCTCGAATTGACTAGGAGCAACCTCATTGTGACGAGTAGTAATTGGAATACCTAATTTATAAGATTCAATTTCTAGTTCTTGAAGGAAGTGTTGAACTCTAGATGGGATAGAACCAAAGTAATGATCATCAAGTTGTTGACCTTTAGCTGGTTTTCTACCAAAAAGCGTACGGCCTGTAATTGTTAAATCAGGACGGACATCAGCCAAAGCACTGTCGATTAAGAAAAATTCTTGCTCACAGCCTAGGGTAGGAGTAACTTTAGTAACTGATTTATCAAAATATTGGCAAACTTCTGTGGCTGCAATATCTACTTTTTCTAAAGCTTTAAGTAGAGGGGCTTTATTATCAAGAGCTTCTCCTGTATATGAAACAAAAACGGTAGGAATACAAAGTGTAATACCGTTTCCATTCTCCATTAAAAATGCAGGTGATGTCGGATCCCATGCAGTATATCCTCTTGCTTCAAAAGTTTGTCTGATTCCACCACTTGGGAAAGAAGAAGCATCAGGTTCTTGTCTGATCAATGCACTTCCTTTGAATTTCTCGATTGCTGAGCCGTCAGGGCTTACATCAAGAAATGCATCGTGTTTCTCTGCTGTTGAACCTGTCAAAGGTTGGAACCAGTGTGTATAATGCGTTGCTCCTTTATCTATAGCCCAAGTTTTTAGGGCTGTAGCTACAGCATCAGCTACATATTCATCTATAGATTCACCTTCTTTAATTGCTCTTTCAACTTTCTTGAATACAACTGAAGAAAGTGTTTTTTTCATTTTATTAAGATCAAAAACATGTGATCCATAATAATCTGAAACTAATTCTGATGGTGCCTCAACCTTACGAGATTGACGGTTTTGAAGTTGTGCTAATGCGTTAAATCTTAATGTAGACATGATTTTTAATATAAGAATCTAAAAGTCTATACTATGGTTTCTATTTGGTGCAAAAATACTAGGAAACTACTTATTAGAAAGTTTTTTTGGGTTAAAAATTACCCATGTGTATAATATTTAGTGTTTTTGTGATTTTTACTAGTGCTACTATTCTTAACTTTATAATAAAAATGGCATTGTTTTGGTTGCTGTGTTCTGTGTTTTTTTATTATGAGGATGAAATTTAACTATCTTGGTGAGTATCGCTGATATTATTATTCTAAGAGAATCATCTTATTAGATACTATTTTGAACTTAATTTCTTAGCAGACTCAATAAAGCCATATAATAATCGTTTATATTTCGAATTTACACTTATAGTAATTGTGGTGGAGTGGTTGTATAAAGCTAGATCAGTTATGCGAATATATTTCTTTTTATTGGTTCTTCTCTTTTCATTTCCTTACCTCGGAAATGCACAAGGTGTTACAGGATCAATAGTAATTAATAACAATTCTTCTGTTACGAATCATCCTGAAGGAAAAGTAAATATCAAGGTGATTTCACAGGGGGCTTCCCAAATGCAGATTAGTAGGGATGGTAGTTTTAGAGGGGCAGTTTGGAAACCTATAACACACACAATTTATGATTTCCCACTAATTAGAAGTGGCCAGGAAGATGGTCTTAAAACTTTGTATGCAAAGTTTAGAGATGGTAATGGTAATGTATCAGAAGTTTCTTCAGCGCTGATTGAACTAGATAGACAAGCTCCTTATAATCCATCTTTCCAGATTAACGGCGGATTATCTTATACAAATAATAAGGAACGTAAAGTTCAACTTATTTTGAGTTGTGATGAGGCTAATTACATGATGATTTCTCATCGTGAAGATTTTGCTGGTGCAAAATGGCAGCCATACAGAGAAAGTCTTTCTGATTATAAGTTATTTGGAGTAGATGGTAAAAAGAGACTTTTTGCTAGGTTTAAAGATTTGGCAGGAAACATGTCTGAAGTAGTTGATGCTTCAATTATACTAGATATTACTCCTCCTACAAATGTAGGACTTGCCATAAATAACGGAGCCAAATATTCTAAGTCGAATACAGTAAAATTATCTTTAAAAGCAGATGGTGCCACAGAAGTCCAACTGAGAGGTTCAGATGAATGGTTTCCTCTGCAAAAAGAAATGGAGTGGGAACTGTCTAAAGGTGATGGCCAAAAGGTTGTTTATGCAAGATTTAGAGATGATGCTGGAAATGTATCAAAGGCAGCGAAATCATTTATTATAGTAGATACAACTCCTCCAAAATTTGGTAAAGTAGTAATTGCTAAAAATAAAAGATACATAACAAATTATGCTCATCATAGTATAGAGTTATTTGTACAAGGTGCTTCGCATATGATGGTGTCTAACTTTTCTGACTTTAGAAATGGAAGATGGCAACCCTATACGACAACAATCGCTAATTGGTCTTTTCCTCCGGGAGATGGTGTAAAGCATTTGTATGCTAAGTTCAAGGATGAAGCAAATAACATATCAAAAGTATATTCAGATTCCATTATTCTTGACTCGACTCCACCTAAAAATCCTTTTGTGGAAGTAGTTCATGAAGGGATTGCTTATGATAAGTCGAATGATGTGAAATTCTTGATGAGTGACACTCGAAAGGTGCCTTTAGCAATTAAAGCCGATGATGCTAAATTCATGATGATTAGTAATGTGGGGAATTTCTATGGAGCTAGTTGGCAGTTGTATAAGACAAGTGTTGATTCTTGGCAATTGGAAGGTGAGCATGACGGAGTAAGGCAAGTATATGTGCGATTTAGAGATAAAGCAGGTAATATCTCTGAAACAGCTTTTGATCGTGTAGTAATTGATAATACACCACCTGTAGATGCTCGTATGGTAATTGATGGAAATAATGTTTATACCATTAATAAAGAAAAGAAGACTCAACTTAAGCTTTTTGCTAGAGGAGCAGATCAAATGATGATAAGTAACTTCCCAACTTTCGATAATGCTAAATGGGAAACTTATGGTCAACTAAAAGATTGGACTTTAGATGGGCAAGATGGCGTAAAATCTGTCTTTGTGAAATATAAAGATTTTGCAGGTAATGTAACTGAACCAGTTGCTGATGAAATTATTCTAGATAGACAACCTCCTTTTGATTGCTTAATTGAAATTAATAAAGGAGAAGAGCAGACAAACCATCCAGATGGAATTGTTTGGTTAAAAATTAGAGCTCAAGAAGCCGTCAAAATGCAATTGAGTAATTCTAATGCATTTTCAGGGAAACGCTGGGAAAAGTATAATCCTTTAAATCTTAAATGGAGACTTTCACCAACAGATGGTGATAAAGAAGTATTTGTGAGATTTATGGATGAAGCTGGAAATATTTCTCAAGCATTCTCTGATAAGATCAGGCTTAATAGACGTCCTCCTCAAGAGGGTAAGATTGTCATCAATGATGGAGGTAAGCTGAATAACAGTAATGAGGTTTCTCTTACAATTTCTGCTAAAGGAGCTACCGAGATGATCGTAAGTACAAATATTGACTTCAGAGGAGCCGATTGGGAGCCTTTTAACCCTAAGAAAGTCTGGAAGTTTAATAATGGTGATGGCGTAAAGTATCTTTATATCAAGTTTAAAGATGAAATAGGTAACATTTCAAGACCTGTAGGTGCTAGGGTTGGTATTGATACTAAGGCTCCTGAACAAGGAATGATTGTTATTAATAAGAAAGAAAAATATTGTACGAATATAAATGGTATGGTTACTCTTCGCTTATTTGCTAGAGCAGCAACTAAGATGATGATTAGTAACAATAGTAATTTTGAAGGAACAGATTGGCAACCTTTCAAGCCGTTTGTATATGACTATATGTTAGACAGTGAAGAAGACGGTGAAAAGTATGTTTATGCTAAATTCTCTGATGACGCTGGAAATGCTACAGTTCCTATTAAAGCAAGTATCTATTTGGATAGACAGGAACCTGTAAACGAAATGCTAGTGATTAATAACGGAGAAAAGCTTACAAACAACCCTGATAATGTAGTTTCTTTGGAAATTATGGCTGAAGGAGCAGATGAAATGATATTATCAAACTCAGGAAGCTTCAATAGTGCTACTAAATGGGAACCATATAGACCGTCAAGAGAATGGAGAGTATTAGGTCGTGATGGAGCTAAAAACGTTTTCGTGAAATTTAGAGACAAAGCTGGAAATGAGTCTAGTGTAGCTAAAGCGAAAATTACTTTAGATACAACTCCTCCAATTCCTAGATTCTTGAAAATTAATAATGGTCAAACTGCAGTGAATACGAAGTTTGTAAATCTTACTATTCAAGCGAAAGACGCATCTCACATGATGGTTTCAAATAATCCGAAGTTTGAAGGTGCTTTGTGGGAACCTTACTCTGATAAGAAGCCTTGGCAGCTTACAGATGGACCAGGTTTGAAACGAGTTTTTGTAAAATTTAAAGATGCTGCAGGTAACGTGTCTGGAAATAAATGGGCTGAGATAACTTATTATCAAGGTTCAAACTAATAGATGAGGTGTGTATACTTAAATACACACCTCTTTTTTATCTTTTTTTGTAAAAGAGAATGGTTATTTTTTCATTTCAAACCAAAAAAATTATATTTTGTGAAAAATTCTATTTTTTAGTTTCCCACTTATGCTTGTGCAATATTTGAACTGCATAATTATATATTTTACTAATTGATAAATGCCTTAATTTTATCAAAGTTGAAAAAAATTGCTTTGAAAGAATCCTTAGATATCAAAGAATATTATGAAGAACTTCAACAGCTAGAAGGGGTCATCTTTTCTTACAGAGGTGTGATAAATGCTGATACGCTAGATCATATTCTTTCTGTGGCAGAAGATGAAATATCTCTCAATGAATCTATTCCCAAATTCAAGAGGAGAGTTCACCTTATTATAGTGGAAGCACTTCAGAATATCTTTCATCACTTTGAGTACCGATCTAAAAACTCAGATCCCTTTTTTAATAAGATCATTTTTTTCCTATCCAAAGATCAAGAAAAATATTCTATTACATCTGGAAACTTTGTTACTGAAGAGCATATGTATGAGCTCAGTGAGCGGATTGATACAGTGAATTCATTATCCGTAGAAGAGTTGAAAAATGTATATCGTGGAATATTGAGTAACGGAGAGTTCTCAGAATATGGAGGAGCCGGTTTAGGTATTATAGATCTTGCTCGGAAATCTGGACAAAAGTTAGAATACGAGTTTTTAGACATGGGCTACTCCGAAAAGTTTTTTTGTTTGACAGTAAACGTGCCATTATAAATAACAATGATGAAGAACTTTTATCTTGAAAAGACATCAAAAACACCAAAAATATCTTTGGATGGGATAACCGGGAAATTTATTATTTCAGGTCGGTCTATTCCCGAGAATTCATTGGAGTTTTACAAACCTGTTTATGATTGGTTAGATGAATATAAATCAGAACCACAAGATACTACCTTTGTAGAGGTAAGTTTAGAGTATTTTAATACAAGCTCTTCAAAGTGTATTGTGGAAATTCTTAGACGTGTAGAATCCCTTACTGAAGTTGGTTCACGCGTGATCGTAAAGTGGTATTACGACGAAGAAGATGAGGATATGAAAGAAGCTGGATTAGATTTCCAGGAAATTATTAAGATTCCAATTGAATTGGAAATGATAGAAGAAGAATAGGCACCTTATTGTAATAGATAAGTTTCTTCACAAAAAAATTAGCCCAATATCAATCTGATATTGGGCTAATTTTATTTAATACATTCTTAATTTATTGAACCTTGATCCATTCTTGAGAACGACCTAGTAAACTGAAACCTAGAAAGCCTCGGACTTCCATTTTTTCTCCGCTTTCAGATACTTTTAGAATACAGCCGTAGATTTTTCCATTTGCAGGATCAAGAATTTCACCTTCTTCATACAATCCTTCCTCTTCTAATTCCATGTCACGGATAATTTCCAATCCAACAATTTTCTGATCTTTTCTGTCATCAGGACATTTATCACAAACTTTTGATGGATCATCATCTAGTAATTCAGCAATCTTACCGAATACTTTACCATTTTTTTCAAAAATTTCTACGATTGATCTAGCTTTTCCTGTTTCATCATCAATCGTTTTCCATTTTCCGATGGCTGATTTTTGAGCGAATGATGAATAGCTAAGTAGTAAAAGTCCAAATAAAATTAGTAAGTTTTTCATATTGTGGTTTTTTATTAAAAAAATGCATTTCTATATCATTATAAGATAATTCTTAAGTCACAATTTTACAAAAAGGAACCTCAGTATAAACCAATATTTTTTCAATTTCTTTATAACCTAATGATTGGAAATACTCTCCATATTTTTTGATTTGTTGAATATGACTTTCTTGAGGATTATTTCCAGTTTTATAATCAATTATTATTACCTTTTTATCTTTAACAAGAACTCTATCTGGTCTTAAAGATTTAACAGTACTTAGTCCTTTGATTCTTTTTGGCCTTAAAATTAGCTCTCTTTCGTTTAGAACTTTATAGTTTCGCCCCTCTAAAAAGTATTCTTTTAGCTCTTCTAAATCCATTACTTTAAGCATTTGTTCTTTGATAGAATGGATTTCATTAGAAGTTATAGCGCCACTATATTTTAGCTCTTCAAGTACCTTGTCAAGGTCATTTATAGTGTTTAGTTTTTCAAAAGCTTTATGTACAAGTAGCCCTTTTCTTTGAGTTGAGAGTAATTCGGAAATGCTTAATTCACTTTCAAATTCTTCATTATTATTACTTTTTAAAGAAATAATGCTTTTGGAAGAGCTGTGAATAACTTTTGGGAGATTATAGTTTTCAATTTCTTCCTTTTTCTTTGAATCCACTTTCTCTTCTACATCATCAAAAAAACTATATTCTGAAATTAAAATAGGCTCATTTTCATCATCTAAAGTTATTTCAATTTCTTTTTTATCAATATGTAGATCTTCATTTTCTTGGTTTAAGAAAAGATTGAATAGATGACTGATATGTTGTATCGAATTCCCTGATTTCGTTTCTTTTCCTATGATATGAAGCTCCTCTTCAGCTCTTGTCATAGCTACATAAAGTACATTGAAGGCATCTAAAAATGTAGCTTCTTTTTCTTTGTAAACATCGCCACTAAACAGTGTTTTTTCAGTGGTTTTGTTAATTCCCATAATTGTAGTATTCAAATCGGGGAATAAGTTATTTTCCCACTCAAGCCAAAGCTTTTCAGTAGGGTATGGGGTCGTTTTCCAATCTGCAAAAGGCATAATTACGATAGGATACTGTAGCCCTTTGGATTTGTGAATGGTAAGTATTTCAATGGAATCTTCTGATTGAGGAGAGTTAATTGAAAGTTTATCAGACTTAGTTTCCCAAAAAGTAAGAAAATCGAGAAGGTGATTTCCTTTAATGTTGCTAAAGTCTAATATGATATCCAAAAACCTTTGAAGATAAATCTGTTGGTCTTCAAGGTTATTAAAGTTGAATATATTGTAGATTTCTTCGATTAAGTCATAAAGGGGGAGAAGGTTTAATGCATTGTAATCTATATTGATGTTAAACTCATCTTTTATGTGTTTGAAAAAAGTCGGGAGATCACTGTTTTGGACGTTTAGTGTAAAGTCCAGGTATTTTTTCCCTTGTAGAAGATTACTTTTCTTTGTGAGTTTACTTAGAATTCTATAGAGATGTAATTTCTCAGCCTCTATGTCTTTGCTAGAAATTATTTTTAAAAGACAAATTGAAAGTTGTACAGCTTCTGAGTTATTTACTAATAATGACTCAGATGAAACAACTCTAAGGCCTTTCTCAATTAAGAATTGGGCAACATTGACACCATGGCTGTTATTTCGAACGAGTATCGCAATATCAGAATATCTATACCCCTTATCAATTACGTTATTAATAGTATTTAATACTGTATAAAGACTAGTGTCAGCGTATTGTTGCTTATCATTTAGGAGTTGAATACTGACATTACCGCCTGCTTTTGATGTGATATTTTGAGCTACATCTTGATAATATTGAGTGATGCTTGGATAATCACTCTTAAGTTTAGATACAATAAGGTTAAAGAAATGGTTGTTAAAAGTGATGACATTTGATCGACTTCTGTAGTTTGTTTGAAGAGCAATACTTTCTTGATGCATTTTGAAAGTATATTCTTCGTCTTTTAATGAAGAACCTTCTGGCGCTGTAGTAATTTCAGGTAGTGAAACTAACATTTGAGCTTTCCCTCCTCTCCATCTATAAATTGCTTGCTTAGGATCTCCAACTACAAGGCTAGTCAAGTTTTTTGATAAAGTATGAGTGACTAAAGGTATTAGGTTATGCCACTGCATCATAGAGGTATCTTGGAACTCATCAATCAAAATGTGATTGTATTTTTCACCTATTCTTTCATAAAGATAAGGGACTGGTTGTCCTTCGATTACAGTGTTTATTTTTTTATTGATGTCTGAAATATGAACAATATTCTTTTCCTCTTTAAGCCTATTTATTTCATTAGAAATCTCATTGATCGAAGATAACAGATAGATGTTTTTATCAAGCTCTTTCGCTATAATATAGTCACTTTCTACATCTTGAAGGATGGAGTTGATTTGTAGATGTAGGTCAACCAATTGAGGACGTATAAGTTCAATTGCTTGTTGAGCAGCGGAAGAGGCTTTACTACTATGCCATTTAGAGCTATTGTCGTTAAATAATTTACTAAGCCTTGCTTTTACTTCTACATCTAAGATTGAAACATCTGGATTGGCTAGTTTATTAAAATAAGGATGTATAGTCGAATTTCCATACGCAAAGTCAGCAGCTTCAATTTGATTTGTTTTGATTAACTCAGCTCCTTTTTGGGCTAGCTCTCTAACCTGATTTTCAATTTTTGTATTAAAAGCAATGATTTCTTTACGTAATCTTTCAAAGTCTTCAAGGGTAAGCTCTGATAAATTTTGAATGATATTCCATTTTTCTTCGCTAAATATATTCTGACCAAAAGAAGTGAGACTATGATCTAAATACCAGCTATTCCCTTCTGATGCTCTTCTAAAGGCAAAGTCTACTAAAAGTTGTGTGAGTTTTGATTGTTCCTTTTTACCAGCTTTATCTTGAATGATCTGAATAGCATCCTGTAATAATTCATCTTTATCTAATTGTAAGTCAAATCTGAATGGGAGCTCTAGGTCTTTTTTAAAGGCTTGTACAATTTTTTGATTAAATGAATCAATAGTACTTACAGCAAAGTCTGAGTAGTTATGTAAAATTGAATAATAAATACTTTCAGCCCTTTCGCTTATGATTTTTTCAGTATAACCACTTTGAGGATATTCTTCATTAAGTTCGTCAACAATAAGTTTAAGGATAAAAGGTTTTTCACCACCGTTTAAATAGTCTCTCATATCAGATAGACTATCTAAAATTCTATCTTTCATTTCATTTGTGGCATCTCTGGTAAATGTGACAGCTAAGATGCTTTTAAAGTAATCGGATCTGAATTCACCTTCTAAAGCTGGTGCTGTAAATACAATTTTTAAGTATTCTTTTGTAAGGGTGAAGGTCTTACCTGAACCTGCTGAAGAACTATATACCTTAAACTGTTTATCCATGAAACTAAAATTTGAAAGAATATTGAATATGTAGTGCAAATTTAAGCTTCCCAAAAAGAAAAAGCTACAAGTCGGAACTTGTAGCTTTTTTATTTTTTCTTTTTTAGGGGTTAATACGGTGTATTAGACTTGTTGCTGAAAATGTTTTTGAAATTCTCTAAAAACGAACTTTCTTCTTTCTGACGATGCGACAAGGTTCTGAGTAATTGTCTTCCTACAGATTCACTGTTAATTATCTCTTTGTAATCTTGTAAGGTAATACTTTCATAGCCTCTGATTTTTCCTTTGTGTTTTCCTCTTTTGTATTTTACTTCAAGGAATTCAGCTTCATAGTCATAGATTAAAAATTCAATTAATGAAGAGTTTTCGATAACAATTTTTTCCTTCAGAACTTCCTTAACCATAGATTTGGAGGTTATCAGTACTACGTTTGATTTGAGTTGAAAAATTCCAACTTTAATGACTTAAAATCTTCTTAAGATAGGATAATTTCTTTAATTAAACTGATTTACAGAAAAAAAGATATTATTATCTAACGGTTGTATTCCTTTAGTACATCTTGAACTATAAATTATAAAAGAAATACAACAAGACTATCTTCTATTGTCATCAGAATTTAAAATACTGAGATAGCTTTGATAGCGGGGAAGTGCAATTTTGCCTCCTTCAACTCTTTTCAAGACTTCACAATTCGGTTCGTGTACATGCGTACAGTTATGATATTTGCAATGTCCCATTGCATCTTTTATTTCAGGGAAAAAGTGTCCAATTGTAAGGTCTTCTAAGCCAATAATACCAAGTTCTTTAATTCCTGGAGTATCAATCACAAAACTATTGTCATTTACTTGGAACATTTGTGCAAATGTAGTTGTGTGTTTTCCCTTGTCTGCGAAAGTAGATATTTCATCAGTTCTCTGAGAAATGTTAGGGTCAATTCGGTTGATGAGTGTTGACTTTCCAACACCTGAATGACCAGCTAAAAGAGATTTTTTGCCTAGAATGAGCTCATCAATAATGTCTGTGTCATCGTCTGTTAGCGCAGAAATAGCAACACAGTTATAACCTAGGTTTTCATATAAGGCCATTAACTGCTCTTGATATTCAAGATCTTCTTCAAGAAGTAAGTCACATTTATTGAAGGCAATAGTTACTGGAATGCCAAAAGATTCAGCAGAAACTAAAAATCGATCAATAAAACCAAGTGAAGTTCTTGGCGATACAAGAGTTGCAATAAGAATTGCTTGATCGATGTTTGCAGCTATCACGTGACCGTGATATTTTTTACGAGTTGATTGACGAATGATATAATTATCACGTTTCAAAAGCTCTGTAATTACTACAGTGTTTTCAGACTCATTTTCAAGCTCAAAATGTACATAGTCTCCAACAGCTATCGGGTTGGTTACTTTCATTCCTTTTAGCTTGAATCTCCCTCTCAATCGTCCTTTGTAGCTTTTCTGATTTTCTTCGTCGAAGATATCATACCATGAGCCAGTGGAACGTACAATTAATCCTTTTGTCAAAATAGAATATTTCTTTGATTATTAATTTTGCAAATATACAAAGTGATAGATTATTCTATCTTAAATAAAATAAAAAAGCTGCCTATTGGCAGCTTTTCTTGAATGTCTTTATGCGACAGGGTTATTATTCCAAATGATTTCTCGAGTATTTCGATCAATGTTAAGTAAAATCCTTAGTGGATTTGGAATAATAACTAGTTTTGTTTCCTTGTGTAAATAGTCGTCAATTTCAACATACACTCCTTGGTTATAAGTGACATCTAGTTCTGGACCGTTTTCGTTTTCTCCAGTTTTGATGTAAGAATCAGCGATATAACTGATTGGAGAAAGAACATCAGAGTCAGGACATAATTCATCGTGTACATCGCCAAGGATTTCTTCCATTACCTCTCCATGCTCGTCAATGAAATCATCTTCAAGCTCATGAAGTTCGTCTTCAACATCGTCATATCTTTCATCGTTATAGTCAATCTTATTTAATTCTGATCGCTTTTCGATGATCTCTAGTATTGCTTTGTCAATGGCCTTTGTATTCATGATTACTAATTAGGAATTTTTCTAATGTTTCCTACAAATATCAAAATATAATGTTGGAATAAAAATGATAGCGTAATAAATACACTTATGTTTTATTTATACTCTTCTTACCAATTGGTAAGTTGTATCTGTTTTTTGTTCTAGTAAAACTCCCTTATCCAAGTTGATGTCGTATGCAGTTAAAACATCATGAAATGGATTTTTTATTGTGACAAGTTCTAAATTGTCTATACTTTCTATGTGGAAGTGTTTGTCGAATAATTGCACTAATTTACGAAATTTTGACTTATTCGTGTTGGTACAAATCGTTAATTTATGAGCGGAATTCTTTGTGAGATTCACTTCAATATGATAACGAGCGAGTTCCTTAAATATAATCGCAATATTTGCTCTGTTAACATTTAGGAAATCTTTTTCTTCAAAAGTGATTAGACTTTGCTTGCTCTTAAATATGATAGAAGTGACATCTTCTTCAGTTGGGAAGTTGCCAATACGTGTCCCTTGTTGTTCTGGTTTTATAAATGATTTAACTAACAAAGGGATGTTTTTGATCGCTAGCGGACGAATTGTTTTAGGGTGGATAACACTCGCACCGTAATAAGTCAATTCTGCTGCATATTTATATGAAAGTTCATTGAAAAGAATTGTATTTCGAATTCTTCTTGGGTCTGCATTTAAAATACCCGGTACATCTTTCCAAATAGTAACATGATCCGCATCTAGACAAGCACCAAAAATAGCAGCACTGAAGTCTGAACCTTCTCTTCCTAGAGTAACTGTTTTATTGCTAGACATACTGCCTCCAATGAAGCCTTGAGTAACCAAAACTTGGTTTTCAAGCATATTAGGTAACTCAGTGCGAATTGTCTGTTCGGTCCAATCCCAGTTAATGATTCCTTCTTTCCAATCTTCGGAAGCTAAGATGTAATGCCTTGCATCAATCCATTGAGTAGGGATATTAGCATGATTCAAGTATGCGGCAATTATATGAGTTGAAATCAGCTCTCCGAAACAAATGATTTGATCATAGAGCTCATTTTCACTTACATCATCACTTTTTTCTAGTTTCTTTTCCAGAAGGAAAAATAAATTATCGACTTGTTTGAATATATCATTCTTAGGGTCTTCTTGGAAGAGCTTCGTAATGATATCAAAATGGAAGGCTTTTAAATCTTCGATTAGAGAGACAAAATCCTCATCTTTAAGAAAAGAGGAAAGGATGTCTTCAAGTTTATTTGTTGTTTTTCCCATAGCGGAAACGACAACCATCACTTGTTTACGTTCTGAGAAGTTGTTGATGATTGAGACAACATTTCTTACTGCATCAGCATCTTTTACTGACGCACCACCAAACTTGAACACTTTCATTTGTATATTCTAGTTTAAGTTGATAAAGCTTTTTTTTGGGATTAATTAAACGAGCCGTAAAAGTAGGCTTGAATTTGAATTAATCAAACAAAAAAGTAATAGTTTAAATGGAAAGTTTGGTGTATTAGGAAAGGGAAAAACTTATTAAGATATAAAAAGAAATCCCTCAGGTTGCTGAGGGATTTTAAGATTATTGAGGAATCTCAATTTTAATTTTTTCAATTGCTGATTTAGGATCTTCATTTCCAAAAACATAGCTACCTGCTACAAGAATACTCGCTCCAGCTTCAACTAATTTGTCTGCATTCTTGTCGTCCACACCACCGTCAATTTGGATTAAAGTGTGAGCGTTGTTTCTGTCAATGATATTTTTCAGATCACGAACTTTATCATACGTTTTTTCGATAAATTTCTGACCACCAAAACCAGGGTTTACAGACATGATACAAACATAGTCAAGCTCTGTAATGATGTCTTCTAGTAAACTTACTGGGGTATGAGGGTTGATTGCAACCCCTGCTTTACAACCAAGTTCTTTAATTTTTTGAATTGATCTATGTAAATGAGTACAAGCCTCATAATGAACAGAAATTAATTCAGCACCAGCTTTTTTAAAAGCTTCAAGGTATTGATCAGGATTCTCGATCATTAAGTGTACATCCAAAGGCTTTTGTGCATGTTTGTGAATTGCAGCACAAACAGGTAGTCCAAATGAGATATTTGGAACAAAAGCGCCATCCATTATGTCAATGTGGAACCAATCAGCTTGGCTATCATTGATCATTTCTACGTCTCTTTGCAGGTTTGCGAAATCTGCTGCAAGTACTGAAGGTGCAATAATAGTTTTCATGCCGCAAAGATAATTGAATGTGAATAGTGAAACAATTTTACTTATATCTTCAATATTTTTTTGTGAAATAAGAAGAGTAAAATTAAATTATAATATTGTTCAATATTTATGAAAAATTTCTTGCTGCTGAATTGTGTAATTTTTTTATGATCATAGTCATCTTAGGTTATTGAAAAATAAACCATTTTGCATGCTGTCATTCAATGTCTTTATCCTAATCCAGTTTACACTTAAGATTCAAACACTCAATTATTCTTGTGTAAAGTGTGTGTAATATATTTTTTTAAGATTAATCCCTATGAAAACCAACACAAAAAATAGTGACTTGAGGCTTCTCAAAGATGATCCATGGTTAGAGCCACATGCTGAAGAAATTGAAAATCGTTTTCAACGTTTTCAAGCTCGAAAAGAGGAAATAGAAAATTCTTACGGTTCATTAAAAGAATTTGCATCAGCGCATAAATTCTATGGTTTTAACTATGATGAAAAACTAAAGGGTTGGTACTATCGTGAATGGGCTCCAAATGCACACGCATTATATTTAATAGGAGACTTCAATAATTGGGATAGAACTTCTCATCCATTGAAAAGTATTGGAGATGGAAATTGGGAGATTTTCTTAAGTGATGCAGGCTATCAAGAAAGATTGACTCATGAAAGTAAACTGAAAGTTCATGTTGTTTCTGATATGGGAGGTATGGACCGTATTCCTTCTTATATCAGAAGAGTAGTTCAAGAGCAAGATTCACCAAACTTTACTGGTCAATTCTGGAATCCAGAAAAAGAATTTGATTGGTCTGATGATAAGTTTTCACTACCTACTGATCAACAACCTCTTATTTATGAGGCTCATGTAGGTATGGCGCAAGAGACTGAAAGTGTAGGGACATATTCTGAGTTTGTAGAAAATGTATTGCCAAGAATTAAGAAGCTTGGGTACAATACAATTCAGTTGATGGCCGTTCAAGAGCATCCTTATTATGGTTCTTTTGGTTATCACGTTTCAAACTTTTTTGCTCCGACATCTAGATTCGGAACACCAGAAGAATTAAAGGAACTTATAAAATCTGCTCATAAAGAAGGAATTGCTGTGATTATGGATATTGTTCATTCGCACGCAGTGAAAAACCTAAATGAAGGTTTAAACTTCTTTGATGGCACTGAATATCAATATTTCCATTCAGGAGGTAAAGGTGAGCATCCAGATTGGGATTCAAAACTATTTGATTACGCTAAGCCTGAAGTATCAAGATTCTTACTTTCAAATGTGAGGTATTGGCTTGAAGAGTTTCATTTTGACGGCTTTAGATTTGATGGTGTTACTTCAATGTTATACCATCATCATGGACATGCTGGTTTCAATAGTTATGATGACTATTTCGGTATGGGTACTGATGTTGATGCTATTACTTATATTCAATTGGCAAATGAGTTGACTCATGAGGTGAGCCCTACAGCTTTAACGATTGCTGAAGATGTAAGTGGTATGCCAGGTTTGTGTAGACCAGTTGATGAAGGAGGGGTAGGATTTGACTTCAGACTTGGGATGGGTATTCCTGATTTCTGGATTAAAATCTTAGAAGAACAACGTGATGAGGACTGGAATATGTGGGATTTCTGGAACGTAATGATTAACCGTCGTTGGAATGAGAAATCAGTAGCATATGCAGAATCACATGATCAAGCGTTGGTAGGAGATAAAACATTAGCTTTCTGGTTGATGGATAAAGAAATGTATTGGAGTATGAATGATGAATCAGAAAGTCCAATCATTGATAGAGGTATTGCCTTACATAAAATGATCAGAATGTTGACTGCGAGTGCGGGTGGAGATGCCTACCTAACTTTTATGGGGAATGAGTTTGGACATCCAGAATGGGTTGACTTTCCTAGAGAAGGTAATGGGTGGAGCTATAAGCATGCTCGTAGACAATGGTCTTTGGCAGATAAAGGCTTCTTACGTTATAAAGACCTAAATAATTTTGATCAAGGCATGATAGAGTTATTGAAAGAATATAATGTTCTCTCAGATTCTAGTATCGAATTATTGAACGTAGATAATGATAACAAGACTTTAATATTCAAAAGAGGAGAATTGGTCTTTGTTTTTAATTTCCATTATCAGAATTCAATTCCTGATTACAAATTCCATGTAAACTCAGAAGCAAAGTTTAAGATTGTATTTACTTCAGATGAGAAGGCTTTTGGAGGGTTTGATCGATTAGATAGAGATGCCGAATTCTTTAGTGATAAAGATCAAAAACTATCAATTTATAATATAAACCGTGCTGTTGTAGTTTATAAAGAAGTTTAAAAACTAGTAATAGTAGATCACAAAAAAAACTCCATTGTTGTTAAACAGTGGAGTTTTTTTATCTTTTAAGATGATGAAAATCTTAGATGTCAATGAGAGAATCTCTCTTTCTCATTTTACCAGCAGGGATACCAAACATCATTTTAAATCTTCTACAGAAATAAGCGGTGTCTTTGTATCCAACTTCTGCACCAATAGCTCGAATACTTTTCTTAGAAGTACGAAGAAGGTCTACGGCTTTCTCCATACGTTGGTATTCAATGTAGTCTTGTGGGTTGATACCAGTAAGCATTTTGAAGTATTGACCTACGTAGTCTTCTGATACATTGGCTACACTTGCAAGAGTTTTATTTGAAAGATCTCCAGCAATATTGTCTTTAATGTAATTAAAGATGTCAATAAGTCTGCTGTCTTTGAAGTAGTTACTGTTTGTAGCTAATTGCTCAACAAACATTTTACTCTCAAGAATGTAGCGGAATACTTCAATAATTAGGTATTCTGTCAAGTTATTGATGATTCTTGAACGCCCTGCTTTATTTGATCCATTCTCATCATAGATCTGATCAACAGTATCTTTCAGAGAAGAACTCTGATGGATAATAAATGGAGGGAAATCAAGAGATGTAAAGAAGTTTACAGAATCGAAAGCCTTTACATCAAAAGTGACAGAAATAAAATTCGTCAAGTCAGCCTCGTCCAAATGGATGAAATCTTCATGTTCCATTTGAATTGGACTAAAGTACAATTCTCTTTTGTTAATGAAGGTCTCATTGTTTATTTCTTCTGCCTCAACAGCACCGAAGGTGATTTCAGTACTGCGTCCGCCAGGAATAAAAATGATATCTCCAGCAGTAGCAACGTCGTTTTCAGCAAGAGTAATCTTCCCTTTGTTGACGAGAAATAGCGTGTTCTGAACATCGTAGAAGTTATGGATTCGAACCGACTTGATTACATTAAGTGAATTTGTTCGAATAAATTTAATGTTCAGTGATTCGATTATTTTATTGTAATCGTCAATCATAATTTAGGTTGATGTTAAAGAGGTAAATAATTGGGAACGTTGGTTAAGTTTTTAAAAAGGTAGCTACCCTAAAAGTGTTTTTAGCAATAAAATGCAATATAAATTTTCTTTTTATTGACTCTTAAACTAATATGAAAATAGTATTTTTTCTTTTTTTAGAAAAATATACTTCTGTTTTTTTATAAAAAAAACATGATTTTTTTTTGAAACGCTCTCAAAGAACAATGCATAATTAAAGTATTAATTATGGGTAAAGTCAATTTTTTTTGGTTTTATTCTATAAAAAGCCAATAAAATGAAATAAAGTATGGGTTAAGCTGAGAAAGAGAGGTATTGTAGAAAAAATGACTTTTGCATTATTAGAAGGTTAGATTGTACTGCTTCTTAAAGTGCAAATTAAAACAATATACTTATATGAAGATATGTTTTCATTAAAGTTATTTTAGCCGCTTTTGCCTTAAAAAAAGAATACAAATTACCCTAGAAGTAATAAAATCTTCTAGGGTAGTTCATTTATGCTGAAATTGCTTTGATGTAGCCTTGCCCGTCATGTAGGAAATCTTTACAAATTTCTAACTGACTTTCAGTTCTAGAGAACACTTTCGCACTATACTTACAACCAAACCAAGCTTCTTCTTTAACCCAATTCGCTCCATTTAGAGGAAGTAGTTTATTATTAAGTACTTCTTCAGATGATGGGCGACTTACATAAAAATAGGGCTCACTTTCAAATTTATCACCAGGAGAGAAGCCGATAGATAGATTTGATTCACTGTTTTTGTGAATAGGAAAGCTGGTTTCCAAGTTTAGGTAGAGTGGCGAAATTAGAAGTTCTGTAGTATGATCTCTTTTGTTTTTGAAGTGATTTAATAACTCAAAAGCATTTGAGTAATATTTAGTTAGTTCTAAACCTGAATCCTTACTTTCAATTTCATAGACTAGATCAGGGTCAATATTGAAAGATTCATCATTGAATGGCAGATCTTCTGAAAGGTTGCGATTGTCTATCCCAACGAGATTAATTTCAGATTTAATCCATTCATAAGCTTCTCTTTGGGAAACTCCGTCTAGACTTAGGCTATTTTCAATAGACTGATTGTCTCTGATGAGTAAAAGTGTTAAGTCTTCTGGAACAACAGCAAGTTTGAATGAATGCCCAGAACTGTCACATTTATGAGTAGATACAGCATTAAATTCAGGTAGCCATGTTAACATTATTGAATTTGGATCACAGTCTGTAATCCCTTTTTCAACGATTGCAATCAATCTCACAACACTATGAAATTGTTTTTTGTAGGTATCCAGTTTTTCAAAATCAACGTTACCTATATTATTCCATTGAATTTTCATATATAAATATAGAAGTGAGTTATAATCAGTATTCATATATCATAATGAAAAAAATAAAGTAATCAGTTCCTTAAATTTTTGTTGTTGAGTAGAAGGATTGGCTATTCTGCTTTTCCTACCCTATTTTTGTGTTTTATTGAAGAAGAAAAAATTTGTGAGGTGAAATACGCTGTAGTAGATTTAGAAACGACAGGAGGTAATACAAGTGAAGGTAAAATCACTGAAATTGCAATATATATTCATGATGGAGAAAAGATCATTGATGAGTTTAATAGTCTCATAAACCCTGAAAAGGATATACCTCCTTTCATTACATCACTTACAGGTATAAGTAATAAAATGGTGGCCGATGCTCCTAAGTTTTATGAGGTAGCCAAAGAAATTGTAGAAAAAACTAAAGATTGTCTGATTGTAGCTCACAACAGTGACTTTGATTATAATTTCTTGAAGCATGAATTTAAAAGTTTGGGCTATACGTATAGGAGAGATTCACTTTGCACAGTAGAATTGTCTAGAATATTGATTCCAGGTAAAGAGTCATATAGTTTAGGGAAGCTTTGTAAGGATTTAGGTATTGAAATAAATGGTAGACACAGAGCTGCTGGAGATGCTAGAGCAACTGTGAATTTACTTGAAATGATGTTAGATCATCCAGATTGGATGGATGTTTCAAATGAAAATCTTACGTTTGATACATATCATAAAAGTATTCATAAACAACTGCCTAAAGAAATTATTGATGATTTACCAGAGGAAACTGGAGTATATTATTTCTTCAATAAGAAAAATGAATTAATCTATATTGGTAAGAGTAAGAATATTCGTAAAAGAATAATGCAACACCTGTCTGATAGGACGACTAATCGAGCGATTAAAAAAGCTAGAGAAGTATCAAATATAAGTTTTGAGCTTACAGGTAGTGAGCTAGTTGCGCTGCTTTATGAATCTGCCGAGATAAAAAAACATAAACCTATATATAATGTAGCTCAAAGAAGAACTAAAATGTTCTTTGGCATTTTCCAAGATATGGATGAGCATGGCTACGTGACATTTTATATAGAAGCACTTAATGAAAATAGTGCAGACCCTGTCACTACGACATTCTCTAAGAAAGAAGCTGAGCGTATTTTAGAAAGAATGATGGAAAGGTATAAGCTTTGCCAAAAGCTTTGTGGGTTCCAAAAAACTGATTCGGCCTGTTTTTCATATCACCTCAAAAATTGTAATGGAGCTTGTATTCAGAATGAACCTGTTGAGGTCTATAACAAAAGAGCTGAGAAAGCAATGCGTTACTTCAGTTATGGTATAGATAATATGCTTCTTCTAGATAAAGGTAGAAGTGATGGAGAGTTAGCTGTAATTCAAATTGAGAAAGGGGTATATAAAGGATTTGGGTTTGCAGACACATCTTTCAGGTCAAGTGTGGAAGAGTTGATTTCTCAAGTAAAACCTTTTCAAGATAATAAGGATGTAAACAAGATTATAAGGGGATTTTTAAGAAAGAAAAAGAATAACCTAGAAAGAGTACGATACTAAATTTGAATTAGGATTATTCCTTTATTAAAATGGATTCTATACTAAAATGAATGCTCTTTTATAATACTTGTAAATTGTTTTTGTAATTTTGCCACTAGGAATTTTTATATTCCTAGTGGCTATTTTTTTATTTTTCGACTGAATAACTGTCGATTTTTTAAATAAAAGAATAAAATAAAACCAATTATACTTTTTATATAAACTAAAAGATATGATAAGATCTTTATCTCTGATACTGATACTTTTGAGTATGAGCATTCTTAGCTACGCGCAAGAAGTGTTTCACTCGAAAGAAGGCTTAGTTACAACCAAAGTGCAACAAATGCAAGCTATTCAAGACGAAGAGGGGCAGGTTAGTGAGGTTTTTTATACGGCAAAGTCTGGTAATTTACTGACAATTGTTCGCCTAAGTAATGAAGGTGAAGAAATCAAAGAGTTTAGTGTAGACCTTTCAAAAGGAGTAGATTTCACACAAACTAGAGCCAATTTTAATGCAGATTACCAATTAGATCAAATTGTTTTTAATGGTGAGGCATTTGCGCTAATGGTTTCTACTAACCAAACTAAAGTTTTACTTTCTTATGATTTAGAAGGGGAACTTTTAGGAGTTAAACCTATTAGGTTGGATTACAAAAGAAATTCTACATCTAAACTAGTTGAAGGCTGGAATCATGTTAAACTAGTTGCTTCAAGTTATGATCAGTCATTTGTAGCTGTTTTTGAAAATACTGTTGACCACAGGACTTTTGAAGTAGTCAAAATTGGTAATGATTTAGAGCCAAAGTGGGAAAATCCATTCAAAGTAGAAATTGAAAATGGCTTCAAGTATAATGAAGCTTTATCAGTGGAGGTTTTCTACGACCGTATCTTTTTTATCAACTTCTCAAAAAAGACAGTTAATTCAAGAGTTGCTGATCCTAAGCTATATAGTTTAGACAGTGAATCGGGTGAGGTGCTATTTAAGTTTCCTCTTGTGAACGAAAATACAACGTTATTCCCAAGTAAAATTCATATAGATACAGAAGAGAACATTGTTCTGTCGGGGGATTATTATTCTGGAACGAAGATACGTAAAATGGCTTCAGATGGTGTATTCTTAATGAAGCTTGATCCAACGGGTTCTCCAATTGTGATCAATAAAGATTCTTGGGCAAAAGATATTCAAAAGCAAATGAAACAAGCTAAATCGTTTCAAATTGCTAAAATCAAACCTTTCTTCCATGATATTACAGTAAAAGAGGATGGCGGATATCAAGTAATTGCTGAAACATTCTTTACTGAAGGAGCAAAGAGAACTGCAGCGTTTTTAGGTAGCCTAGCTGAAGTTGCAGGAGCTGTAACAGGTGTAGATTTGTTGGAAGATGTTGGAAGTCTTGTAAATACTACTGCTCAATTATTATCGATTAATCCGAATGCGAAAGTCATAGGTTATCCTGTAATGGAAGATGAGGCTCCTAGAACTATTAAAGTGAAAGACCTATTGGTTTTTGATTATGATGATCAAGGAAATCTTCTTGAAGTAAGATTGATTAAAAAGCCAAAGACATCAATTCAGTCTTATTATTACGGTTATCAAGGACTCAAATTAGCGAAGCTAATTGATGAGTATGGTTATTTTGATTACCAATTCTTTATGGGGAGTGGAGACGAAAGAAAGTTAGTCTATTACAAAGATGATGAAGCTAGTGCCGTGCTAGGCATCGCATCTGTAACGACTGGTGAAGAAATTAAAAATCAGAATATAATTCTTGGAGGAGTAGCTGAGAAGGCTCAAAAAGGTCAAGTAGGTTTTGTGAAATTTGACGATGAAAATGTTCTTTATTTTCACTTTTATGTTGAAAATAATTCAACTAAACTTGACATTTTTAAACAGTCAACTGTCATAGAACTATAATGAAATTCATCTCCCTGTTTATGTATAAAATTAGGGAGATGATTTTTTCTGTATTATCCAATGCTGGAAATGAAAATACTAAAGCCTATTTATCAAGGTATATTTTTACTTTTTATACCTATTATTTCTGTTTTTGCTCAGTCTAAACCAACTACGGTATTAGAATTAGGGCACTCTAAAGCAATCAATGATGTCGCATTTAGTAACAAAGGCGATTTGATAGCGACAGTGAGTGATGATAAAACCATTAAAATATGGGATTTACTCAGTGGGAAAGAAGTCAAAACTTTATATGGTCATAAGGAAGATATTTCTTCCATCTATTTTTCATATAATGACAAATACCTGTTAAGTGGTAGTGGTTATAAAGAAAAGCTCATTCATATTTGGGATGTAGAAAAAGGAAACATAATACGTACGATTTCGAACTGTTTAGGTAAAGTACATCGTATCGTTTATGATGGTGCTAGAGAGCAAATAATCACTGCTGAAGGTGATTTTAAGCAAAATGCTGTACGAGTTTATGATTTTCTGACAGGTGACAAGAAAGCCGAGTATTTCTACAATACACCAAAGGCATCTAACTATCAAAGTATTCAAAGTTTGGAAATAGCTCCTGTAAGAGGTTTACTAATTACGGGTTCGACAAAAGACAAAAAATCTAACCTAAAAATTTATAATTACCCTGAAGTTCAGAAACCTATTTGGGAAGTGAATCCTAAGTCGGTAGCGGATATTGCTTACAGTTCAAATAGAAATTTACTAGTAGCTGTAGGTCACGAAATACATCTTTATGATTCTTATGAAAAGACACTTTTGAAGTCTTTTATAGGAAGTGGAAATGCTGTGGCTTTAGCAGATAATGGAGCATTTTTTATCGTCGCAAAAAATAAAGAAGCCTACCTTTATAATATTGAAGGAGATGAAAAATCACCTGTTGTAAGCTTTAAAAACGGACATAAAAAGAAAATTAATAAAGTAGCGCTTTCTCCAGATGCAAATTTTTTGGTGACCGTTTCAGAAGATAATCAGTTAATTTTGTGGGATGTGAAGTCCGGACAAATTATTCCAGCATTCCAATCAAAACCAGCCGTAATTGGAACAGCCTTAGGATTCGATCCAGAGACTCAATCATTGACAGTTGGAACAGCCTCTGCCGGTTTAGAGAAAGTGAATTTAGTAGCTGTAAATACCGCTAAGTCTAAAATAGATTTAGGGAAATTGAGAAGAAACGATGCGATTGAAAACCTTTCTTACCCAAGTGCAGGAAAGAACTTACTTTTAATGAATACCCTCAAAGGAACTAAAGTAAAAGTTTTAGATCCTAAGAGTAAAAGGTTGGTAGTTGAGTTGTCTGGAGGTGGGTATTTAAGAGATTCGAAATTTTCACCAGACAGAGCGTATTTAGCAAGTGGTTCTACAGACAATAAAGTAAAGGTTTGGAATAAGGATGGTGAATTGATTTACAATCTAGCAGGACATAGTTCTTTGGTAAAAGCCATTGCTTTTTCTCCCGATTCTAAGTTTTTGGTCAGTGCTGGAGCTGATAAGAAAGTTATTGTTTGGGATTTAGAAAAAGGTGAAAAACAGGTAGAGTTGGAGCAACAACATCAATTTGAAATAAACTCGCTTGTTATTGACCCACAAGCTCAATACTTAATATCGGTAAGTGGAAATCAAGGAAATGTAAAAGTAAGTAACTCTGTTGAGCTAGTTGTTTGGGATTGGAAAACAAAAACATTTCTTAAAAAATTAAGCGGTCATTCTAAAGCTATTAATCAAGTTAGCTTCAATAAAAAAGGAAATCTTTTTGCGACAGCTAGTTATGATAACACTATAATCCTTTGGGATAAAAATACATTGTCTCAGAAGTTTAAACTGGAAGGGCATACATCAGGAGTTACTTCTATTGTCTTTGGAGATAATGATCAAAAGTTATTTAGTGCAGCTGAAGATCGTCAGATTAAAGTTTGGGATACTCAAAAAGGACTTGAACTGGCTAATATTATCACTTTTAATAATGGTGATGATTATATCATCTCTACTCCAGACAATTATTATACGTGTTCAAGAGATGGTGTGAAATCGGTACATTTTACCGTAAATGATAAAATCTTTTTATTCGAGCAATTTGACCTAAGACTAAACAGACCAGATTTAGTAGCGAAACGTCTTGGAATGGCTGATGGAAGAGTGATTGAAGCTTTTAAAAATGCCTATTTGAAAAGACTTGATAAGATGGGCTTTACAGAAGAAATGTTAAGTAATGATTATCATGTTCCTTCTGTAGAAATCACAAATTTGAAAGACATTGAGGCGTTATCTACGACTGAATCAATTTCTTTGAAAATATCAGCAAAGGATGAAAAGTATAATTTAGATCGAATTAATATTTGGGTAAACGATGTACCACTCCAAGGGCGAGATGGTATATCAGTTCGAGCTGAGAATATCAAGGAGGTTGAAAAGTTAGTTCAAATACCATTATCTGATGGGAAAAATAAAATTCAGATTTCAGTATTGAATCAGAAAGGTGCAGAATCATTCAAGAAAACAATCTTCACAGCGTATAAAAAGCCAAACCTTAAACCAGATTTGTACGTAGTAAGTTTTGGTGTTTCAGAGTATAAGGACTCTGCAATGAACTTGAATTATGCAGCAAAAGATGCACAAGATATTGCAGATCTATTTTTGAGTCAAGAGAATGAATTTGGACAAGTTCATCGACTTACTTTTTTCAATGAAGCGTGTACAAAAGAAAATATGCTAAAAGTACATGAGCAATTGATGAATTCTAAAGTGGATGATCAAGTGGTTGTATTTTTTGCAGGACATGGAGTTCTTGATAGTAATTACGACTACTTTTTAGGTACACATGATATCACTTTTGACCTTAATCGAATGAAAGAAAAAGGTCTAGGTTACGAAGATTTTGAAAATATTTTAGATAAAATTCCTGCTCGTAAGCGTCTTATGATGATAGATGCGTGTCATTCTGGAGAAGTTGATGAAGATGAAATGGCAAGTCTCGATGTTGATTTGTCTGAATTAATACCAGATGCTGATGATCTTTCTGGAATGATAGCTTCAAGAGGTTTTGGTATGAAAAGATTGAATATGAATCTTGGAGACCAGTCTCTTTTAGGAAAAACAAGTTTCCAATTGATGCAAGAGCTATTCCCAGATTTGAATAAAGGAATAGGAGCTGTAGTCATAGGAGCAGCAGGAGGTTCAGAGTACGCATTGGAGAGAGGCGATATCTCAAATGGTGTCTTCACTTATTCTTTGAAAGAATGTTTCACCAATTTGAAGGGTGATACAAATAAGGATGGAGCAATTAGTATGTCAGAGCTTCGTCATTATGTTTTTAATAGAGTGAAAGAGCTAACAGGAGGGAAGCAAAACCCGACTACAAGAGCTGAAAACTTAGAATTTGATTATCCTCTGTTTAGGCAGAGTGTTGTAAAATAGAATAACAATTAATTTAAATAACTGAATATTTTTTATCATGAGAATTTCAAAATTACTTTTATTTGCTGTTGCCTTCATTATGGCTACTTTGTCAGCGCCTTCAGACTCATTTGCTCAGTCAAGAAAAAAAGCTAGAGGTGGTAAGAAAATGGATACTCCATTGAGCAATAACAAACACCGTACAAACAAAGATTTTTACAGAGCTGTTTCTTCTCACAAGTCTAAAAACCAAGAATTCGCTAAGAAAAACGCTATTAGAAAAGCAAAAGCAGAGATTGCTGCAATCATGGGAGCTGAAATCAAAAGAGTTTCAGAGGACTATGAAAAATCAGTAGTAACAGATGCTGGTGAGAGCTTAAACTTGATCTCAGAAAGCTTCACAAGAGAAGTTGTTGATCAAAGTATCAGTGGTGCTTACGTTTCTGACGAAGAAGTAAGAATCGACAAAGAGAGAGATCCAAAGACAAAAAAGAAAGTAATCATGTATACATACTATGTATGTGTAGAGTTGGATCGTAACCAAATGTTCGACAAAGTTTCTAAAGAAATGGAGAAGAACGTAGAAATGGATAGAGAGAAGTTCCGTGCGATCTTCGACAAAGAAGTTTCTGAGCAATAAAATTTGCTTTAGTCTATATAATTGCTCCAAGGCCAAAGTGAGAATTGGGCTTTGGGGCAATTTTCATATTTTTAAGTGCCATCAAAATCAGATGTGATGAAGATGAATCGATTTTTTATATTCTTAATCCTTTCTTATTGTATTACGAGCATTGCTTCTGCTCAAATTACACCTGATTGGGTAATTAATAAAGGAGAGAGTATTGAATATCCTGAGAGTCGTTTCTTGACAGGTTTCGGGATGAGTGTAAACTCAAAAGGAGAAGATCCTGAACAAGTAAAAGAGGCAGCATTGCAGTATGCAAAAACCTCCATGACTGAAAAGGTGAACGTAAAAGTACAATCAAACACGGTTATACATTCTCAGTCAAATGATATGGATTTCTCAGAGTCTGTAGATAGTTACGTAAACTCAAAATCTACGATAGAAGTACAAGGCATGAAGCAAGCCTTTTTCTATGATAAAAGAAAGAAAATCCAATACGCTTTCGTTTATGCCAATAAATCGAAAGTAATCGAATATTATCAGACCAAATTTGAAGAGGCTCAGGTAGAACAGAAGAATCTTTATCAAGAAGGTCTGAATTATGCTGACGGTGAGCAAAGAGAAAGAGCTGAAGATGCTTTTCTTCATGCCTCGAATATGCTTTCAGATATTTTGGAAATGGAAGGTATCCTTTATGGTTTGGGAACGCCTCCTGCTGAAAAAAAATATATTTCTCAACTGAAGCTACAAAAAGCACTTGATGATGTGATTAACAAGCCGATTCTGAATACTGATCAGCTTGCTCATTATCTAGCCTACTGTTTAAAAGGTCAGTACAAAGACCAAGTTTTGAATAATGTAGTTATTTCGCCTCTCACTTACCAAGACTCAGAAATGTCTAGTAAGTTTTCTAAGTTTTTCAAAACTGAATTGGAGGAAGAACTGATTTCAGTTGCTCAATGGTCTTTTGTACAGTTTACAAATTACACTCAGCAAATCAATAATTCAGATTACAAATATGCACTTCGTGGTACGTATTGGGTAAAAGAAAATGAAGTTAAATTCAATGTATTTATCCAAGAAATACGAAGTGGGGAAAAAATCTGTTCAATCTCAAAGTCTATACCTAAATCTGTAATTGAATCTGCAGGATTGCAATACACTCCTACTGACTTCAAGCAGAAGCAGAAAGAGATGGAGGCCTTTAAGAATTCTGAGTTTGCAGCAAATGGTATTCAGCTAGATACTTGGACGAATAGAGGTAAAGATGATTTGATTTTCTCAAACGGCGAGATGATGAAGCTTTATGTAAAAGTAAATGTACCTTGCCATATTCGTGTGGTTTATCACTTGGCTGATGGACAACGTGTTCATTTCTTCGATGAATATATCAACTCAGCTAATGCTGGAGAAGTATATGAACTGCCATATGAATTTGAGTGTCAAGAACCATTTGGGGTAGAAATGCTTCAAGTAAATGCTCAAGAAAAACCTTTTGAACCTTTGGCTACTCGTGAAGAGTATGGTTATAACTTTATTACTGACGACTTGGAAACTATTGTTGTGAAGTCCAGAGGTTTTGGAGTTAAAAAGAAAGTATTTAAAGCAGAAAAAAGATTGGTTATTACTACAATGCAATAATCACTTCATCTCTGTTTCCTAAAAAGCTCGTTAAGAATCAGTCTTAATGAGCTTTTTTATTTTCAGAAAGAAAATAACAGAGATGATAATAATTGAATTTATTAGTTTACATTTTTTATAAAAGAAGGTTTCTATTTCTTTCTTCTGGGTGTATCTTCGCAAAAATTCTAGTTGAACTTAAAGTGTATCAAATGAAATCTATTCTGATAAAGAACGCAAGCGTCGTGAACGAAGGAACGATTGAAGTGAAAGACGTTTTTGTGGTAGATGGCTTCATCAATCAAATAGGGCAAGATCTTTCTCCAGAAAATGTAGAGCAAACAATTGATGGTACTGGGAAGTACCTTTTACCAGGAGTAATTGATGATCAAGTACACTTCAGAGAGCCAGGACTAACTCACAAAGCACACATTGCATCAGAGGCAAAAGCAGCTGTAGCAGGTGGTGTAACTTCGTTTATGGAGATGCCTAATACAAAGCCTCCAACAACTACTATTGAAAAACTAGAAGAGAAATTTACAATTGCAGCCAATACTTCTTTGGCAAACTATTCTTTCTTCTTTGGTGCTACAAATGACAATATCGATGAGGTGTTGAAAGTAGACAAAGAAAATGTTTGTGGAGTAAAAGTATTCATGGGGTCATCTACTGGTAATATGCTGGTAGATAATGAAAAAACTTTGAGTGAATTATTCTCTAAATGTAAGATGATTATTGCATCTCACTGTGAGGATGATCCAATGATTAAAGAGAATCAAGACAAGTATGTAGAAGAGTTTGGAGAAGATATTCCAATCAAATATCATCCAAAAATTCGTTCAGAAGAAGCATGTTATTCATCTTCTTCAAAAGCTGTGGCTTTAGCGAAGAAACATGGTGCTCGTTTGCATATTCTGCATATCTCTACAGCGAAAGAACTAGAGCTTTTTGATAATAATATTCCATTGTCAGAAAAGAAGATTACTTCTGAAGCTTGTGTACACCATATGTGGTTTAATGATAAGGACTACGAAACAAAAGGTACACTAATCAAATGGAATCCTGCAGTAAAAACTGCTGAAGATGGAAAAGCAATTCTAGAAGCTGTTATCGACGATAGAATTGATGTGATTGCAACTGATCATGCGCCTCACACTTTAGAAGAAAAGGATAATGTATATACTAAAGCTCCTTCAGGAGGTCCTTTGGTTCAACACAGCCTTCAAGTAATGTTTGAATTCTACAAGCAAGGCAAAATCTCATTGGAGAAAATGGTTGAGAAGATGTCTCATAACCCTGCTATTCTTTTTGAAGTTGAGAAAAGAGGATATATTCGTGAAGGATATTGGGCAGATTTAGTGTTGTTTGATCCGAATGCGAGCCAAACAGTTGCAAAAGATAATATCTTGTACCAGTGTGGTTGGTCTCCATTTGAAGGAACAACATTTAGTGGTAAAGTATCACATACTATTGTTTCAGGTCACCTAGCTTATGCCGATGGTGAATTTGATGAATCTGTAAAAGGGAAAAGATTGAAATTTGATCGTTAATTTCATCAAGAAAATATAAATCAAGAAGGCAAGCCAAAATGTGGTTTGCCTTTTTTTGTTTTATGTTGAAATAGTAGTTTTTGGAGAAGTATTGGTGGAAGTCAGCTATATAAAGAGGAAGTTTTGTCTTTCTTCTTTATATAGCTGTCTAGAACTGAGAGAACCATTATTAATCCAATCATCACTACATGAAGCTATTCGCTCAATTAGCACTTTTATTAACCCTAAGTGTGTGTGTATCTAGTTGTGCTACAGTCTTCAAAGGAAGATATGCCACAAAACGTATAACGATCTCATCAGACCCAGCTCCAGCAAAAGTTTATATAGATGGGATTTATGTCGGAGAAACTCCTTTAAAGGCAAGAGTAAGTCAGAGAGAAGAACATGAACTTTTGTTCAAAAGGGAAGGATACTACCCCGTCAAATACTTCTTGAAAAGAAAACCACAACTTTCGTATTTATTGTTTAATCTAGTTACCTATGGAGTAGGCATTCCCTTAGATTTTGCAACAGGAGCCATTTACACTCCAGATCATAAATATATTCGAGTAGCAATGCTCGAGAAGAAGAAAGAAGATGAAATAGATATTCCTGAAAAACAGAAAAACCTAGTAGCAACAATTGAAACTGAAAATCTAAGTACTTCATCACCCGTGGTAGAAATGAAAAATATACCGCTTTCAGATGTCGATTTAAACATTCCTAAAGTCGGTAAACTAAATCAAGATGCTATAGCTGTAGTTATTGGAAATAAGGATTATAAAAATACAGATATTCCAAGTGTTGATTTCGCTTTAAAAGATGCCCAAACCGTAAAGAAATATCTAACAAATACATTAGGCTTTAGTGAGGGGAATATTATTTATCTTGAAAATGCTACGCAAGCTCAGTTCAATGCTGTTTTTGGAAGCAAGGAAGATCATCAAGGAAAGTTATTTAATTATATCAAGCCAAATAAGTCCGATGTATTTGTATTTTACAGTGGTCATGGTGCTCCAGATATAGAAACAAAGTCAGGGTACTTTATTCCTGTAGACTGTGATCCTACTCTCGTGAAATTTGGAGGATATTCTCAAGATGTGATGTTCGATAACCTTTCGAAGTTGCCTTATAGAAACTTAACTGTCGTTTTGGATGCCTGTTTTAGTGGAGTTTCTTCTGCTGGTCCGCTAGTGGTTGAGGCCTCACCAGTTTTTATCCGATCGGGGAATAAGATTTTTCATGATGAAAATGCTATGGTATTTACTTCTTCATCTAACACCCAGGTTTCATCTTGGTATCCAGAAAAAGGACATTCTATGTTTACCTATTACTTTTTAAAAGGAATTCAAGGAGAGGCTGATTCGAATCAAGACCGTCAGGTGTCTTTAAGTGAATTAGAAAATTATATACAAGAAGAAGTTTCCTACAGAGCTAGACGATTGTATAATCGTTGGCAAACACCACAAGTAACAGGTGATTTTGAAAAGATATTTTCTTCGTATTAGAAGCCATTGTGATATTTAAAGTTTTCTAGATAATCTAAATGTAAGGTAAGTGACTCGCTTACCTTTTTTTGCATCTTTAGTAAAGATGTACTCAATTCAAGATTCAGTGTTTTTAAAGACTTGTCATTTTAGTTGAAATTCTATTGACAGTTTCCCTATTTTAATTGTCATTTGTAAGTGAACTATTTAATTCAAAATTCATGAAATTTTTTTCTAAACTATTAATACTACTCTCTCTATCCATATCAATCTCAAGTTGTGCAACTATCATGAAGGGTAGGAATTCTACCAAAAAGATAAAGATAAAGTCCACCTATTTTGGACATAGACATAGAGGTGCAGAAGTTTATATTGATGGAGATTTCAAAGGATATACGCCTCTTAAAGTTCGTGTTCCGAGAAGAAATACTAATCATCATATTGAGGTTCGAAAAGATGGTTTTCAGAGCTCGGTTTACGATATGAAGAGACGACCTTCTATTAATTTCTTAATATTAGATGCCTTAACTACTGGTGGTGTTGGTATTTTAATTGACTTTGCAACTGGAGCAATATATAAACCTGACCGTAGAAAAATTGAATTGCCAATTTATCTGAAAGAACCTGAGAAAAAGGAAAAAGCTCCTAAAGAGGAAAAAGTAGAGTTTGTAGCTCAGAATACACCTCAGACTCCAACAACTCCTCCTGCAACACCAAGTAAACCTTCTATTTACCAAGATAGAGAGCGTCTTGAAGGTATTCTTGAGGCTGAAACTTATAAACCAGAAAATAAAGATTCAAAGGGTTTTGGAGTAACGCCAACTCATGTGGCAAAGGATTTAGAACTTGATATAAATAAATCTGATGGTAAATACTATGCGTTGTTAATTGGTGTACAGGATTATGGAGATCCTGAGATTAATTCACTAACAAATCCAATTAATGATGTAACTGACTTGAATAAAATATTGATTGAAAATTATGAGTTTGAAGGAGAAAATGTTCAAATTCTAAAAAATCCAAGTCGTTCATCTATCGTTGAGTCTTTTGACTTGCTAAGAGCTAAAATGACAGCAGAAGATAACTTACTGATATTCTTTGCAGGTCATGGCTATTGGGATGATAGTAGTAAACTTGGTTTTTGGCTTCCTTCAGATGCAAAAAGAAATAGTACTGCAAATTGGTTAGGGAATAGTCGATTGAAAGATTATATCTCCTCAATTCCTTCTAAACATACATTACTAATTGCAGATGCTTGTTTTAGTGGTGGTATTTTCCAGACTCGTAAAGCTTTCAGTGAAGACCGACCAGATATTAAGCGATTGTATGATTTGCCAAGTCGGAAGGCTATGACTAGCGGTACTTTGAAGGAGGTTCCAGATGAGAGTGTATTTGTCCACTTCTTGAAAAAAAGACTTCTTGAGAATGAAGAAAAATATGTTTCTTCGGAGGAGCTATTTTCATCATTTAGAAGAGCTGTAATGAATAACAGTGAAAATGTACCCCAATACGGTGAAATAAAAGGTGCAGGAGATGAAGGTGGAGACTTTATCTTTATCAAAAAAGATAAAGAGCTGATGAAATAATCTGTGTCTCTGTGTTTTGGGCATTTGTATTCCAGTTTTTGCGTTATATAGGTAGTAAGAATTGTATTGCAAACAAAAAATGGAATTAACAAAAGGGACGATAAAAAGGGGGCATTTAGTCATTATAAGCTGTTGCTTGGCTATTCTTTCACTTGATCTAATGGGGTATGAAATTCCCTATTTTGGAGTGATAAAGGTCTTGTTACTTTTATTGTTAGTGATCGATTTGTATTTCCATTTTCCGAAAAAAAATAAGTAAGTATCTGAAAAGCTTGACCAAAAGGTCAGGCTTTTTTGTTATGGCAGATATATACTAAAAACTGATTTAACTATTATTCTCAACCAAAAACAGTAAGTATGAATATAGAAGTAAGAAAAATTTCAACAAACGAAAGAAATGCAAAAGGGGTTTCGAATTGGGAACAAGAGAGTATGGAAAAGTCTGAGTTTTCTCATTTCTCAGAACATGCAGAATCATTTTACATTTTAAAGGGAAGTGCACGAATTAGCTCAGAACATGGGCAAGTTGAAATTGAGAAGAATGACTATGTAGTGATTCCGAAAGGTATGGAATGCCGTTGGGAAGTACATGAAAATACAATTTATCACCATCATAAAGATGACGCTGCTTAAGTTTAAATAAAAAATGCGGTTCTGTATAGGAACCGCATTTTATATTTGAAGACTAAAGTCTAGTCATTAATTTTTTGACCATTACGTCTTTCCACTCTCTGAAGTCTCCTGCTTCAATGTGTTTGCGAGCCTCTCTAACCAACCATAAATAGAATGTAAGGTTATGGATACTTGCAATTTGAGCCGCTAAGATTTCTTTTGCATGAATCAAATGTCTTAGGTATGCTTTTGAGTAGAATGTACTTACATAGCCGCCAAGTTCTTCATCAATAGGAGAGAAGTCATCTGCCCATTTCAAGTTCTTGATATTGATTACTCCTTGAGTAGTGAATAGCATACCATTTCTTGCATTTCTAGTAGGCATTACGCAGTCAAACATATCTACTCCTAAGGCAATACCTTCCAAAATGTTTGCAGGAGTACCTACACCCATCAAGTAACGTGGCTTGTCTTCTGGAAGAATGTCCGTAACTAAGTCAGTCATTTCGTACATATCTTCAGCTGGTTCTCCAACTGAAAGACCACCAATAGCATTACCTTCTCTACCAAAACTTGCAATTGTTTCCGCAGATTTAATTCTCAAATCCTTGAATGTACTTCCTTGTACAATCGGGAAAAGAGACTGGTGATATCCGTATTTTGGGTCCGTACTGTCAAAGCGATCTACACATCTTTGTAACCAACGGTGTGTACGCTCCATCGAATTTTTAGCATAAGCATAATCACATGGATATGGTGTACATTCATCAAATGCCATAATGATATCGGCACCAATGGTACGTTGCGTATCCATTACATTTTCAGGAGTGAAAAGGTGTTTTGAACCGTCAATGTGCGAACGGAACAATACGCCTTCTTCTGTAATCTTACGCATATCACCCAAAGAAAATACTTGGTATCCACCTGAATCAGTTAAGATAGGTCTATCCCAACCATTGAATTTGTGTAAACCACCTGCTTTCTCCAAAATCTCTAACTTTGGACGAAGGTAAAGGTGATAAGTATTTCCTAATATAATTTCAGCGTTGATATCCTCTTTAATCTCCCTTGTATGCACCGATTTTACAGTTCCTGCTGTACCAACAGGCATAAATATAGGAGTTTGTATCTTTCCGTGACCTGTCGTGATTTCCCCTAAACGGGCTTTCGACTGAGGGTCTTTTTTCTTTAATTCAAATTTCAGTCCGCTCATTAATCTTTACATCTTAATAATGACAACTCGCAAAGATAGCTAAATCCTTGAATCTTATGTCTTCGTCTAAATAGAAAAACATTAAAGCTTTCAAAAGCCTTCATAGAAAATGGAAGAAGTTATTTCTTATTTAGTTTTTGAAGAAAAAAATGGCAATTACAGCAGAAATTCCCATCAAAATCGGGTAAAATAAATATTGCATCACTTCGATAGGACTAACCAAGCTGACTCCTGCAATCCCGACAGCTGTAAGAAGTTGCGCACCATAAGGAATAATTCCTTGTGTAAAACAAGAGAAGGTATCTAATAAACTTGCTGATTTTCTACCTGAAATTCCGTATTTGTCTGCAATATTTTTTGCAATAGGCCCACTTATAACAATTGCAATGGTATTATTAGCTGTACAAAGATTTGTCAAGAAGACTAAAAGTGCTATGCCGATTTGTCCACCTTTTTGTCCAGAAATATTTTTCTCAATCTTATTTAAAATAAACTGTATACCGCCATTGTATCTAATGAGTTCAAAAGTACCTCCAACTAAAATACAGATGATGACAAGTTCTGACATTCCTTGAATTCCTGTGGAAATGTTATGAACAAAACCCCAAGTGTCAAAATC
The DNA here is from genome assembly GCF_003149185.1 of Sediminitomix flava. Lineage (NCBI taxonomy): Bacteria > Pseudomonadati > Bacteroidota > Cytophagia > Cytophagales > Flammeovirgaceae > Sediminitomix > Sediminitomix flava. The sequence goes on from NZ_QGDO01000003.1 coordinate 400,444, forward strand.
TCCTGAATAAATACCAATTCCTCCAGCAATCAGAGTACCGAGTGTAAGTACTACGGTTACATTTATACCTAAAATTGCTGCGACAAGTACAAATAAGTAAGGAAAGATTTTTACAAGGCTATATTCTCCATTCTGAATACTAAACGTATTTTCTGCTGAAGAAGTAAGATAGATGTAAATGAAAATTGTGATTAGTGCGGCAGGGAATACAATTCTGAAATTTGTTCTGAATTTATCTCGCATTGTACAACCTTGCGATCTCGTAGCGGCAATAGTTGTGTCAGAAATCATGGAAAGATTGTCTCCAAACATTGCTCCACTGACAACGGCACTCAATGATAAACCTATATGAAAGCCTGTACTTTCTGCAATTCCTACAGCCATAGGGGTTAGTGCCGCAATAGTACCGACAGACGTTCCGATAGATATCGAGATGAAACATGCGATCAAGAACACGCCTGCTAAAAGCATATTTGAAGGCATGAAAGCCAAACTGAAGTTAACTACTGAGTCTACAGCTCCCATTTCTTTGGCAACTGTAGCAAAAGCTCCTGCCAAAATGAAAATTAAACTCATCAGCATGATGTCACTATTTCCAGCTCCTTTACAAAATGATTCTAATTTGTCATGTAGAGATCTGCTTTTATTTTGAAAAAGGGCAATCCCTAAAGAGATCAAAAAGGCAACGCTCACAGGCATCTTATAAAAGTCCCCTGTAACAATGGACGTACACAGGTATACGAATAAGAAACTGATTAATGGTAAAAGTGCAAAGCCATTCCCTTTTGGAGTTTGTTTATCGGCTTGATTTACTGAATTCATGTATTACTCTAATGGTATATTGATTTTTTAGAAGAAATGAACCGCAAGTATACGCAATAGATTAGAAGGTACATAAGACGTGTTTGAATATGTTAAGTGATATTGAAAAAGATTCATGAATATCTATATTAAACAGCGTTTTTAATTAAATGTAAAGTGAGGTAGTGATTTTAGAGATGCTTTAAATATTGGTAAACAGTTAACTTCTGTTATCGCATTGAATTGTCATACTTTATTTAGCTGTTCTACTTTTGATTTTTAAATGACAGTAAAATAAACTTCAAAATCTGAAGCGCACACACACTTCACTATGAGAAAATTAATTTACACAATGTGTGTTCTAGGCGGCGTGTTTGCTAATAAACTTGCAAATGCTCAGTCTGTAGAACCGACACAAGAACCTGATTCATTAGCACAAAGAATTGATCTTTTACAACAAGAGGTTGATCAACTTAAACAAAAAAATGATCGTTTTAACTTACTTATTAACTTCCAAGGAAATAACCGATCAAATTTTGATCAAAACGGATTTGTAGATAATAAATTTACGATAGATCAATTCCGTATTGAAATGATGGGCGAGTTAGCAGACGGACTTACTTATCGTTTTAGACAAAGAATCAATAGTACTTCAGGAAATGGCAATCAAGATGGTTTATCTTTTGCGACTGACGTAATGGAGTTACAATATGAGGTTAATGACGATTTTAGAATTAAATTTGGTAAGCAGGCTGAAATGCTAGGTGGTTACGAATTTGATTATAACCCAATCGATATCTATCAGTACACTCTTATTGGTAATTACTGTAAGGGATTCTTGACAGGGGTAAACTTCTCTTATGATATTGGTGCACAAAATTTAAATTTTCAGATCGTAAATGCTGATAATACACTGTCAACTGATCGTTTACCTGAAGGTGTGAATGAAACTGGGGCAGCAATGGGATATAACGTACTTTGGTACGGATCGTTATTTGATGGAAAGCTTCAGCCGATATGGTCATATCAGTTGTATAATAACTATGAAGATGCTTTCACAAAGCGTGTCAACTTAGGATTTAGAATAAACCAAAAGAAACCAAACAGATTCTTTGAGTTTGAAGTATATAACTCTTCAGAGGATGTGGATGACATGAAATTGGTTTCAGATGTTTATCAGCAGTTTGAGGGTAACGATAATACCTTAATGACAGATGTTCAGTATTATGGGGTTGTAGGAAAATATAGATATGCTTTTTCAGATAAATGTCATGCACTTGTGAAGTATGCTTATGAAAAAGCAAATACTAAAGATGGAAGCTTCTATGGCGAAACTAGTTCAACTCAAAGTGATGTGTTTACGTCACAAACAGGAGTTGTTGCTTTTGAATATTACCCATACGGGTACGCAGATGGTTTTAGAGTACATTTAGCCGTTTCAAGTCAAGGTTTTAATTATGTTGATCAAGTAAATGCTGCTGGCGTAGAAGATATCAGTAATTCGAGTATAATGATTGGTGTCAAACACAGATTACAATTATTCTAAAATGAATATTGCTTGTATAATGATATAAAGAGCAACTTTCCGATCTGGAAAGTTGCTTTTTTTGTTTCAGCTTTGTTTTAAATGTAAGGACTGATGGTTGTGTTTTAAGCTTTATTTATATTGCTTTATCTTAAGGTGAAATACTTTTTATACTCGAATGGAACAGATTAGGACTTTTTTTGAATGGGTAACTGGACTTTTTAAGCAATATGAACTTGAGTTATTGTACTTTGTAATACTTTTGAGTTTTAGAAGGTATTTTATTCAGTTGTATAGATTTAGAAATCAAAGACTTCCAATTCAGACAGAAACCTTTATTCTTAAGGCTAGATGGAAAGGTTTTAGGTTGAGATATGTGTTTTTGAGTGTATTTTTTTTGGGTTCATTTATTTTTATCCTTTACAATTTATTACTTCAGGCGAATTATCAAGAGATGCTCAAGGGTATTGCTTTTTTTTTGCAAAGTTTAATTTTGATTTATTTAGTTCAATTTTTTTTGATCGTAAAGATAAAGAAGACTACTATCGTACTTGGTATCCTTTCATTTAAAGCTGTTGAGATAAAAAAGATAATTTTTTGGGACGACACAATCGATGTAATTAATCAAGATAATGTTAATAAAAAAATACGGTTTAAGTATGATAATGAGAGTTTTCTTGTCGGTGTTCAGATGATACAAGAGCTCAGAGATTTTTGTTCAAAGCATGATATAGCATTTGAAGATAATTTTAACCCAGACCCCAATACAAATGAATTACTCAATGCTGAGCATTTAAGCTTTATTGAGCAATGTAAAAAACGAATTGATTATTGGATAAATGATTATAAGTCATTTGAATCTAAAATAGAAGAAGATTAGAATCATTAGGTGTACTTTAAATTGATTGTTATTTATAGCAGAAAAAAAGACTGTCTCATTCAAATAAGACAGTCTTACTTTTATTATTCTTGATCTAATATTTCAAGAATTTCATTGAATTTTCTTTTGTTATAAGCTCCGCTTGTTTGGTAAACAATCTTTCCATTCTTGTCTAATACATAAAAGTATGGTAGGTCTTTACCGTCTAATCCAAGAGGCTTTTTATAATCTTTAATACCTCCACGGTACAGTGTTACATTCTTGTGCATTTCGGGAATAACATTTTTCTTCATAGCCTTTTCAATTTTTCCTGAAGCTGTTTTGTTAATCCCTCTGATCATACCCACAAAATACATATTTACATCATAAACATCTTTTGGGAAAAGCTCATTTCCAGTTGGTTTTGCTAAGAAAGTATCGTAGAAAGGTTGATACCATTGTTTGAGTAAGTCGTCAGATTTTTTGGAGTAAGCAAGACCTATGATCGTCATTTTACCTTTGCAGTCATTGGGGATGTTCATCACCTTGTCTTTGAGGTTTTCAACTTCCATCAGCGGGAAACTGCTCTTACTTTGGGCAAATGCAATGCTTGTTGTGAATAGCGCAATGAGTAGGCTAATAATACTTTTTCTCATTTTTGATTTTAGTATGTTAGTCAAAGAAAATCCCCTTTTTAAAAAGATAAAAAGGGGAAATCATATCTATGTGATATTATAACACAAATTTAGCTCCAAATGTCTAATACAATGCTGGGTATTTTTTTGGATCAGCTTCGTGCATCATATCATAAATAGTATCAAAAACAGTTTCTGTATTTGGTTTCGAGAAATAATCTCCATCTGATGCATAAGCAGGACGGTGATCTTTACCCGAAATACAGATTGGTTTAGAGTCAAGATATTTGTAAGCCTCTTGCTCATCTACAACTTTTTGCATCATAAATGCAGATGCACCACCACTTACATCTTCGTCAGCAAATACTGCACGGTTTGTTTTCTTGATTGATTCTACAATCTGATGATGTCTATCGAATGGAAGTAGTGATTGTGCATCAATAACTTCTACCTCAATATCATACTTAGAAAGTTGATCTGCAGCTTCCATCACGATTCTACACATCGAGCCGTAAGTTACGATAGTAACATCTTTACCTTCTCTGATTGTTTCTGGAACACCAATTGGTTCACACATGTCATCAAGGTTGGCTGGAAGTTGTTCTTTCAAGCGATACCCATTCAAACATTCAATGATAATTGCAGGATCATCAGATTTCAACATTGTGTTGTAGAAACCTGCTGCTTTGGTCATGTTACGAGGTACTAAGATATAGATACCTCTCAGCGAGTGAAGCAACATTCCGATTGGAGAACCTGAATGCCAGATACCTTCCAAGCGGTGACCACGTGTACGGATAATCAATGGGGCAGTTTGTCCACCTTTCGTACGGTACTGCAGACACGCTAAATCATCAGTAAGTGTCTGAAGAGCATAGTAGATATAATCCAAATACTGAATTTCAGTGATTGGTCTCAACCCTCTGAGTGCAGCTCCTACACCTTGTCCGATAATTGTAGGTTCACGGATACCTGTATCTGTGATTCTGATTTCACCATATTTATCTTGAAGACCAGCAAAACCTTGGTTTACATCACCAATTTTTCCTACATCTTCTCCAATAGCAAAAACTCTAGGATCTCTTGCGAAAATATGATCAAAAGTCGCTTGCATTACTTCACGACCATCTACCATTGGGCTTTCTTCTCCTGTGTATTCTGGAGCTACGCGTTCTACGTTAAGTGCCGAATTTGGAGACTCGCTATATAAATATGAGCTATATCTTTCGTGATTTACCTCTTCAGCATTTTTAAGCCAAGCTCTGATATCTTCACGAATAGCTCCTTCTTCAAAACGAAGAATACGCGATACATTTTTAACAGCTTTGATCGCATCCAATCGGATTGGATTCAATGCCTTTTTCAATTCGTTATAAATCTGAGCAATTTCAGTATGCTGAGGGAATGCTTTTGCTGCTTTATCAATTAAAGCTAAGGCGCCTTCATGCTCAGGTTTCATAGACGCAAGGAATGCTTTCCATGCAGCTTGACGAGCTTTCTTTACTGTATCTTGAGCATCTTTGTCAATTTGAGCTAATTCTTCTTCTGTAGCAAGCTCATTTTCTAAGATCCACTTCTTGAACTGAACAATACAGTCATATTCAGTTTCCCATTCCAAACGTTCTTTACTTTTGTAACGCTCATGAGAACCCGATGAAGAGTGTCCTTGGGGCTGTGTGATTTCTCTTACGTGAATAAGAGCAGGTACATGTTCCTCACGACAAACTTTTTCAGCCTTAAAATAAGCTTCTTGCAGTGCTACATAATCCCAACCATTTACGGTTATGATTTCATAGCCCTTTGTATTTTCATCTCTTTGGAAACCAGCCAAGACTTCAGACACATTGTCTTTTGTCATCTGGTAGCTATTCGGTACAGAAATACCGTAACCATCATCCCAAACAGACATTAGCATTGGAACCTGTAAAACACCAGCAGCATTAATTGCTTCGAAGAATAGTCCTTCCGCAGCAGATGCATTACCGATAGTACCGAATGCGATTTCGTTACCTTTATTAGAAAATTGAGTATAAGATGCTAATTCTGGGTTTTCTCTATACAGTTTGGATGCGTAAGCCAAACCTACAAGTCTTGGCATTTGACCTGCTGTAGGAGAAATATCAGAAGCAGAGTTTTTTTGCTCCATCAAATTTTTCCACGAACCGTCTTCGTTCATACTACGAGTAGCAAAGTGCGAGTTCATACAACGTCCTGCACTAGAAGGTTCTGCCTCAACATCAGTATGGGCATATAGTTGAGCGAAAAATTCTTGGATAGTTAGTTCGCCTATCGCAAACATAAAAGTTTGGTCTCTGTAGTAGCCTGAACGGAAGTCTCCGTTCTTAAAAGCTTTTGCCATGGCTATCTGTGCCAACTCCTTACCGTCTCCGAAAATACCAAACTTGGCTTTCCCCATAAAGACTTCTTTTCTACCTACTAAGCTGGCATGACGACTCTCTAAAACTAGGCGATAGTCGTTCAGAATTTCTGTCTTATTGAGATCTGATTTTGTTTGCATATGGTCTTGTATAATCACTGCGAATAATCTTTAAATTCTCAACATGGTTTAGTTTCTACCTCTCATTGTGGTTGGTACAGGTAGAGAATATTAAACCAAAATAAACAAAAAAAAATACAATTTAAACTGAGTGAAACCTGCTTTAAGTTTATTAAGTACACCTATAAATTGAATCTACTTACTAATCGTTTTGCTTGTACAATATTCGTACTATAAGATAGATTATTAATTATTTAAATTGGCGAATATTATTCTGTTTAAATAATTTTTTCCTTTAATGGAAGAAATTTTCTTTTGTTGATGTTTTGTTATTGGTGGTATTATTTTGAATTAGCTACAAATAATACTAAGTCTTGTCTACTTTAGTAAACAAATTTTGAGGGAAATAATCTGAAAAGATTACTATTTAGGATTATTTGTAGTTGGTAATCTAATGTAAACTTACTTATCTTTGCGTCCTGATAATTTGCCTCATTAATATCTAGACTACAATATGTATAAATCAATTATCAGACCCCTCTTATATTTATTCCAACCGGAGACAATTCATCACGTGGTATTCGGAACTTTGAAGTGGTCAATGAAACTTCCATTTGTCTCAAGTATCTCTCGTTCACTTTTTGTTTATGAGCATCCTTCACTTGAGAAGAACTTATTTGGCTTGAAATTCAAATCTCCAGTAGGTTTGGCTGCAGGTTTTGATAAAGAAGCTTCACACATCGATGAATTAGCGAATCTAGGATTTGGTTTTATAGAGATTGGTACGCTGACACCAAAAGGTCAACCTGGAAATCCGAAACCAAGAATTTTCAGAGTTGTAGAAGACGAAGGTCTGATTAACAGAATGGGCTTTAATAACGAAGGTGTAGAAGCTGCAGTTAAACACCTTAAAGCTAGAAAAGGGAATGTGATTGTTGGAGGAAATATTGGTAAGAACAAGGTGACTCCAAATGAAGAAGCAGTGAATGATTACATTCAGTGTTTCAACGCTCTTTTTGATCATGTGGATTACTTTACGGTCAATGTAAGTTCTCCAAATACACCAAACTTGAGAGAGCTTCAAGATAAAGAGCCATTAACTCAACTATTGGGTACACTTCAAGCTCTAAATGAAAAGAAGGGTACGCCAAAACCAATCTTTTTGAAAATTGCTCCAGATTTGACAGATTCTCAACTTGATGATATCATTGAGATTGTAGCAGATACAAAAATTGAAGGTGTGATTGCTACAAATACTACAATCAGCAGAGAAGGATTGAAAACTGATACGAATAAAGTAACAGAAATAGGAGCTGGTGGGTTGAGTGGTAAACCTGTAAAATCTCGTTCTACAGAGGTAATTCGTTATTTGAATCAGAAATCCAACGGTAAGCTTCAAATTATTGGAGTTGGAGGTATTTACACCGCAGAAGATGCAATTGAAAAAATTGAAGCAGGAGCATCTCTGGTACAAGTTTATACGGGTTTTGTATATGAAGGACCTTCTATCGTTAAAAATATCAATAAAGGTTTGGTGAAATATTATCAGACTAAAGCATAGATACACATTACAGAGTTATCTAACAATCATGAAGACGCGAGGAATCGCGTCTTTTTTTATTTGCAATTATCATGGTTTTATAAATGAGGTAAAACAATTATAAATACTAAATCCCATAACATTGATCATGATTATTTTTTGAGCTTTTATTAATTACAAGTGTTTAATTTACTTTTTTTTAAAACATTATATAGGGGAGGGGTAGTTATAGATGTAATTCCTTTATAATCAAGGATAAATTCAAGTTAATGTCTGAGATAAAGTTGACATTTATTGTTCATTTAAATCCATTCTACTATGATGTTTCTTGAGATTATTACAATAGCAAAGGATGACCCGGTAGCCTTTACTTTCTTCACTGGGTATATGGCTATGTTTGCTGCGAGTGTGTTCTTTTTCTTAGAAAGAACAAGAGTAGACGATAAGTGGAAACTTTCTTTGTTAGTTTCTGGACTCATTACAGGTATTGCAGCAGTGCATTACTTCTACATGAGAGATTATTACTCTGCTACAGGTGAAAACCCAACAGCCTTAAGGTATATTGATTGGACATTGACAGTTCCGCTCATGTGTGTAGAGTTCTATTTATTATTGAAGCCCGCAGGAGCAAAGATTTCCTTTATGTGGAAATTGATCGTAGCTTCTGTATGGATGTTAGTTTGTGGGTACATCGGAGAAGCATTTACCGATGGAAGTATGGGACATTCTGTACTGTGGGGTACTTTATCAACACTAGGATACATTTACATTCTGTATAGTGCTTGGTTTGGTGAAGCGAAACAATTGGCAGAAAAGTCAAATTCAGTAGCAGTACAGAAAGGTATTAGAGCTTTAGCATGGTTTGTATTTGCTGGTTGGGCTATTTATCCAATTGGATATATGGCAATGCCAGGTGGTTGGTTAGGACCCGATGGGGCTGCTTTACTCTCTGTGCGTGATATGGACTTAATTTATAATATTGGTGATGCTATTAATAAAATTGGTTTTGGTCTAGTCGTTTATTCAATTGCGATGAGTGAAACCTCAAAGAATAAAGGAAGTGTAGCCACGGCATAGATTCGCTTAATATCTGACAGAAAATGAACAAGCGAAATATCATCTTTACCTGTATATCAATCATTTTATTATCTTTCTTTCCTTGGATAAATTCCCTGCATAGCGATATGCAGGTGAATTTATCCATTATTTGTATTCTATTTCTCGGAATACCTCATGGCGCTATAGACCATATTTTATATGAAAAGCAAGAAAAAAGATTTAGCACTTTGCGTTTCAATACTATCTATTTGGGCTTAATGGCTGTTTATCTTGTTTTTTGGATTTTGTTTCCTACGCCTAGCCTTATCGCATTTCTAATATTATCTTCTTACCATTTTGGGCAATCTCAGTTTTCGGATCTTCCAAATTCAACAGATGCATCACATAACTTTCTAGCATTGTCTTGGGGGATGGTTTTACTATCAGGTTTAGTCCTTTTTAACTTGTCTGAAGTGGTTCAACTATTTGAAGAATCTGAAACGCTAGCATCATCAAGTTTCATATTTCAACATGATGTATTTCTACTTATATTTGTGCTAAGTCTAAGTCTTACAGTATTACTTCTGTTATTTCATTTGAAGAAAAAAAGAATAGGGGTGAAAAGGCTTTTCACTGAGGTATTCATTTTGAGTTTACTGCTAGCAATTTTCTACTTTTTACCGTTGTTGATCGCATTTACGATCTATTTTACTATTTGGCATTCTTGTAGAGTATTGTACGAAGAGTATGAATTTTTAGCCCAAAAAATAGCCGATTTTTCATTTCAAAAGTTCATAAAACTTCTCTTTCCGTATTCTGCAATCAGTATTTGTTTTTCTATTGTGGGAATAATGGTTTTGAGAAGTGATGTGATTGGAATATCAAACATACTTTTGATTCTTATATTCTTATCTATCCTTACTTTGCCACATACATTTGTGATCTACCTTTTCTATAAGAGTTTTTATAAAAAGGAAGAGTTAACGTAGTAAAATCAGATTTTGATGAGTTTAGAAAATAAGGAGGATTTACACCTTTATATGGATGAATTTATTGGTGGATTAATTAGGTGGACATAGGAAAATAGGCTTGTTTTCCATTCATAGAAATTCATATACAGTGAAGATTGTGTTTCTTTTTCAAATTGTAGCCTTCATTTCTTTGCTTGATCAAAGAAACGAATGTTGCACTCGCGCAAAAAAATCAAGCCACATAAAAAACGGTCAACGCACTAGCTACCGCTTCTCCGCTTTTGAGGCAAACAGCCCACTAATCGCATAAGAGGGAGGTTTGTCCCATCGTGCGAAGCTTGGGATGATTTGTGGAGAGGATGATCGAATGGGACTTGATTTTTTCGCGAGTGCAACATTCTTTTTCATCAAGGAAAATTGGCGGACGCAGTCAAGAGTACAATCAAATCAATGGACGATTATACCCACTGTGAAAGATCATTTATCCTAGTACTTACATCACTTCAAAAGAGATTTTTTCAATGTTAAATTTTTGTGAATTTCTTCTGAGTAGATAGAAAAACCTCGAAAAGTCTAAAAAAGATAAAAGCCCTTTTGACCGAAGTCAGCGGGGCTTTATATTTCTAATTGTTGAGATACAGATTTGGTAAATTATTGCTGATCAGACTTTAACCATTTGTCTAACCATTTGAAGTATTCTGAATGCCAGATCAAACCGTTTTGTGGCTTAAGTACCCAGTGTCCTTCATTCGGGAAATATAAGAATTTTGAAGGAATTCCACGCAATTGTGCAGCTTGGAAAGCTTGCATCCCTTCTGATTCTGGAACACGGAAATCTTTTCCTCCATGAATGACCAAAATAGGAGTATCCCAGTTTTGAACATATCTATGAGGTGAGAATTTTGTGTAAGTCTTGTGTTGAGGATATTCCCAGTAAGGAGCACCCAAATCCCAGTTTGCAAAGAACATCTCTTCAGTAGTTCCGTACCAGCTTTCCATATTGAAAAGACCACAGTGAGAAATAAACGCACTGAAACGACCTTCGTGGATACCAGCAAGCATATAAACTGAGTAACCTCCGTAACTTGCACCTACTGCACCAATATTATCTTTATCGATATAAGATTCTTTTGAAACATCATCTACAGCAGCAAGGTAGTCTTCCATAGACTGACCGCCCCAATCTTGGCTAATAGCTTCATTCCACTCTGTACCGAAAGAAGGAAGACCTCTACGGTTTGGAGCAATAACTACATAACCTTTAGATGCCATCAATTGGAAGTTCCAACGGAATGAATAGAATTGAGATACTGGAGATTGAGGGCCACCTTGACAGTACAATAAGGCTGGGTATTTTTTGTTTTCGTCAAAGTTTGGAGGTAAAACAACCCAAACCAACATTTTCTTGCCATCTGAAGTCGGAACCCATCTTTTCTCTACCGTTACATTATCAATAGTATTGTAGATTTCGTCGTTTACAGTAGTAAGTTTAGTCTCTTCACCAGACTTTATATCTACACTGTAAATCTCGCTAGCAGCTTTCATAGACTGCTTCAGACCGATAAGTTTATTTCCTGCAACAGCTAAAGAACCATAGTTATGTTCTCCTTTCGTAATCATACGGATGTCTTCTGCAGCAATTTCTTCTTTCTCAATTTTCTTAGGAAGTTTCACTTCGAAAAGTTGATAAGTTGCTTCTACAGGAGCTAAGAAATAGAACGTACGATTATCCTTTCCCCAGATAAAACTACTTACAGTTTCATCCCAGTTACCTGTTACGGCTACTTTTTTACCAAGTTTGAAGTCATAAACGTACAATACATTTTTGTCTGACTCATAACCGTCTCTTGCCATTCCTAACCAAGCCAAGCGACTTCCATCGGTAGAGAATACAGGATGTGTATCATAACCTTTTTCTCCGTTTTCAAACTTCTCAGTTTTACCTGTTTCAAGGTCGTAGAAATAAAGCTCTGTATCTGTAGATACGGCATATTCTTTACCTGCTTTTTTCTTAGAAACATAAACGATTTTAGAATCGTCAGCAGACCAAGTGATATCTTCTCCACCACCAAATGGTTGTGTCGGAGCGTCAAAACGCTCACCTTCCATAATGTCTTTAGCTTCAGAAGAAACTTTTCCATCTACGATAGGTGCATAAAATACGTGGCTGTAGTAAGCATCTGACCAATGATCCCAGTGACGGTACATCAAGTCATCGATAACAACAGCTTCAGCTTTTTTCAATTCAGGATAAAGATCTGCAGTTGTCTCATCAATTTTAACCTCTTTCGAGAATGCTAGGAATTCTCCATTGTGAGAATAATTGTATGTAGAAATTCCACCTTCAATATCACTTACTTGAGTAAGTTCAGAACCATCGGCTTTCATTTCATACAATTGTACACTTCCAGATTTAGCTGAAAGAAAAGCGATTTTTTCATTGCTTCTCCAAGTGGCACTAAATTCAGAATAAGGAGTTTCTGTGATTTGCGTTACTTTGTTTGTTTCCAAGTTCAAAGTATATAAATCGCCGTTTCCTTTGTTTTCTTGAACATCGTAATAGGTAACACTATACAATACCGTTTTTTGATCTGGTGATACTTGTACATTACCTACACGTCCGAGTTCCCACAGTAATTCAGGAGTCATAACATCCTGTGAGAATCCTAAAAGCGAACTACACACCAACATGAGTGTGATCATCGTTTTTCTGATCATGAAATTTTGTGTTTAGCTTAAATGAATATAAAAACGTGGCAATATATGAAAATAAGCAGTTTTGATAGGGGATTAGTGCCCTTTAAAAGTGTTTTATTTGGTGAATATGAAATTCTAAAAAATCTGAAGGGAGTTGTATGGTGTTGATTATGAGGTTTAATTGTCTTAAAAAATAAAACTCCTTAATCATATTCTTAAGGAGTTGTCTTACTTACTTTGGTAAAATTCTTTTGTCTTAGTACTATCTTCTGCCATTCAAAAAACAGCTTTCCAATTTGTGTTTTGCTCTTGCTGAGCATATGGATTTTTTACTTCTTTATTCTTAACCCTAAATTTCTTGATGACGAAGTTTTGTTTGTTATCAGCTACTACATCCCAAGTATGAGTCTGATTCAAGTAGTTTGCTTTGTTGTTTTCAGTTTTTGTTTCCCAAGTCAAATCAATACTGATTTTCCAACCAAGCGTTTCATTCCCATTTACTTTCAGTTCTGAAATATCATGGGAGTTCCAGCTTAGTTTGTCTAATTCCATCTCATACCACCGATCAAATTCTTCAGTTGTACGAATTGGAAAGTCAGGGAATAACATATCAATTTTTTCTTTAGGAAGATGTTTGTGAAAAAACTTACGGTCTTCTTTCTTTTCTATGTTCGCAAACCATTTGTATACAAATGATTTCACATCATTGTGTGTTATCTCTTTTTCTGCACTTTTATTTACAGATGGAGCGAACAATGTGCCAGTCAATAATAGAAGTAGTAAAGTAGTGAAGGCTCTCATTGGGGATTAAGAGTTTGAGGTCATGCTATAAATTTGTTGATTCATTTACTTAATAACTGTTAATAAAAGTACGTAGTTCCTTACGTAGGATGAATTTTTCATTTATCTGTTGTGTCCTTTAAAATTCAGCTTCAAGTCCTAGCTAACTTTAGAAAAGTACAATGTTATAGAGGGGGAGGTGATTAAAAGAGAGGTCGACTTTATATTAGGAATCAAATGAAATCTTTCATTTTCCATTTGGGAATAGTTCTTTATCCAAATGAAACCTCAAAAAAGTAAAAAAGTGTTCGGGAAAGCTGACTTGGATAGGGAGATATTCAAGCTTTTAGAATATTTTTGTCTTCAGAATTTTAAAAGCACTTTTTGAATCAGTCATTTTAATATGAAATACTACATCATTGCAGGGGAGAAGTCAGGTGATTTGCATGCCTCTAATTTGGTCAAAGAATTGAAAATAGTTGACCCAAATGCGACATTTAGAGGTTGTGGAGGTGATGAGATGCAGGCTCAAGGCGTTGAACTCTTGAAGCATTATAAGGATATGGCATTTATGGGATTTTTGGAAGTAGTCAAAAACCTGATGACTATCCGAAAGAATATCAAAAATGTAAAGAAGGATATAGCAGCTTACCAACCTGATGTAGTTATTTTGGTAGATTATTCAGGTTTCAACCTTAGAATAGCTGAGTTTACAAAAAAGGCAGGGATCAAAACCTATTATTATATTTCGCCAAAAGTTTGGGCTTGGAATACAGGAAGAGCTAAGAAGATCAAACGCTTAGTTGATAAGATGTTTGTGATCATGCACTTTGAGAAAGAATTCTACAAGAAGTATGACTTTGAGGTTGATTATGTAGGAAATCCACTCTTCGATGCTATCGGACAATTTGAAAAAGATGAACAATTCTTGGCAAAAGAAGGCTTGGGTGAAAAACCTATCATTGCTATTCTTCCAGGAAGCCGATACCAAGAAGTGACTAAAATTCTTCCAACTATGCTTTCTGTGACTGATAAATATCCCGATTATCAGTTTGTAGTAGCAGGAGTGAAGCAGTTACCTGATGAGGTTTATAAAGAAGTGAGGGAAAGAAATATCAAGATTGTCTTTGACAATACTTACAATCTGTTCTCATATGCTCATGCAGGAATTATAACTTCGGGAACAGCTACCTTAGAAACAGCTCTATTTGATGTTCCTCAAGTTGTGTGTTATACTACTAGTGGAGTTACATATGCTGTAATTAAATCTCTAATTAAAGTGAAATTCATTTCCTTAGTTAATTTAATTGCAGATAAAGAGATTGTAAAAGAGTTAATTCAAGGAGAGTATACTTCTGAAAACTTGAAGAAAGAACTAGATTTAGTTTTGGGAGAAAATAGAGATAGAATTCTACGAGACTATAAAGAAATGAAAGCCAAAATAGAGACAGAAGGAACTTCAAAACGTACAGCCAAACTGATGTGGCAGTATTTGAATGAAGACAAGGCGTAAGAAAGAGTTTGGCTTAGAAAGAATTTTGATATGAATTATTTATCGGTAGAAAACCTAACAAAATATTATGGAGAGTTCCCAATGTTTGAGAACATCTCTTTCGGATTGGAAGAAGGGCAGAAATGTGCTTTAGTTGCTAAAAACGGTTCTGGAAAAACAACCTTACTAAATATCTTGATTGGAAAAGATATGCCAGACAGTGGAGAGGTAGCTTTCAATCAGAATATTTCAATAGGATATCTAGAGCAAGACCCTAAATTTGAAGAAGGTCAAACAGTTATAGATTTTATCTTTCAGTCTGATTTGCCAAAGGTCAAAGCGCTAAAAGAGTATCAACATATTGTTGGCTTAGAAGACTATTCTGAAGAAGGACTGAAGAAGTTAGAAAAAGCTACTCATCAAATGGAGGAGCTGAAAGCTTGGGATTTTGAAGCTCGTGTGCGTCAAGTTCTATCGACTTTCAATATTCATGATGTGAGCTTAAAAGTAGATCGTCTTTCAGGAGGGCAAAAGAAAAGAGTTGCTTTAGCTCGTATCTTGATTGAAGAACCAAACTTCCTTATTCTTGATGAGCCTACCAACCACTTGGATTTGGATATGATCGAATGGTTGGAAGAGTACCTTACAAGAAGTAGAATGACTTTGCTTCTTGTGACTCACGACCGTTATTTCTTAGATCGTATTTGCAACGAAATCATCGAGCTTTCTGATGGTACGATCTATAAGCATAGAGGAAATTACTCATATTATATAGAAAATAAGGCGCAAAGAGAAGCTCAACAAGCAGCCGAAGTTGATAAGGCTAAAAACTTGATGCGTAAAGAATTGGATTGGGTTCGAAGAATGCCAAAGGCAAGAGGAACCAAAGCCAAGTACAGAATGGATGCTTTCAAAGATTTGAAAAAGAAAGCACATTCAGGTAAGAAAGAAGAAAAGTTGGAAATGAGTGTTCAGATGAATCGAATGGGAAAGAAAATCCTTGAGATTGAAAATCTGAACAAAGCATTTGACGATAAGAAAATTCTTGAGGACTTCAATTATGTTTTCAAGAGAAAAGAAAGAGTCGGAATTGTAGGAAAGAATGGTGTAGGTAAATCTACATTCCTAAATATTGTCATGGGACTTGAGTCAGCGGACTCTGGTGAACTCGTAAAAGGAGAGACTATTGTTTATGGTTACTTCTCACAGAGTGGAATGCAAATTTCAGATGATAAACGTGTCATTGATGTTATCAAAGAAATTGCAGATGTAATCCCTGTGGCTGGAGGACGAACATTAACAGCTTCTCAATTTCTGAATACATTCCTTTTCCCTCCAGAGCAACAATATTCTTATGTTTCTACGCTTAGTGGTGGAGAAAAAAGAAGATTGTATTTGCTTACCATCTTAATGAAGAATCCAAACTTCTTGATTCTTGATGAGCCAACCAATGATTTGGATTTGATGACATTAAGTGTCTTGGAAGATTTCTTAGAGACATTTGATGGTTGTTTGATTGTCGTTTCTCACGACCGTTATTTCATGGATAAATTGGTAGATCACTTATTTATTTTTGAAGGAGAAGGTCAAGTGAAAGACTTTAATGGGAAATATTCTGATTACAGAGATTTCTTAGATGAGCAAGAGCGAGAGAAGAAACGTCTTGAGAAGGAAGCCAAAAAAGTAGAACAGGACAAAGAGCAAAAACAGAAGAAGCCTCAAGCCAAAAAGCTTTCATACAAAGAACGAAAAGAGTATGAGGCCTTAGAAGCAGAAATCGAGACTTTAGAAACTGAGAAGGAAGAAATAAATGAAAAACTCGGTTCTGGCGAAATCACTGATCATGAAGAATTAGTTAAACTCTCAGAAAGAGTAGGGGAGTTAATGGAGCTGATTGATGAGAAGATGATGCGTTGGATGGAGTTAGATGAAATTGCAAATGCTGAATAAGAGATTATTTAGCGTTTGAGGTATGAATTTTGGTTGATATAATTTAATTGTGATAAGAGATAAGGTGATATACATTTATTACCTTATCTCTTCATTTTAAATAACTAGTGTATGAGACTTTTTGGATTCTTAATCTTATTTCTTTTTTGTCATATTATTTACGGTCAAGAAAAAACAATAGATCAGCTTCCATTTCAAAGTGTAGAAATCTATGAGGGTACAGAGTATGATCATAGTATTTTTCTTGAAATGGACTTTGGGAAATCTATTGTATTGAATCCTAAAGATGCCGCATTGATAGAAACGAGTCAGATTGATAGCATACATCTAGTTTATACAGATTACCCTGTTGGTTTAGATTTATCAGATCTAAATACATCTCGATTAAATGCACTAAGTTTCCTTTTTCCAAATATATTGAATGATGCCTCTGTTAAATGGGATTTGATTGCTCAAACGAAAGGACGAACTAGGGCAACAGCCTCTACTTTATTTCATGGATTCAATATCTTTTATACTCCCAAAAAGACTTTAAGTACTGAGGAACAGATAAAACGCAAAAAATATGTTGATAAGCGTTTTGATAAAGTGACAGATCAATTTCTGTCAATGAAACTATCTGAAGATTCTTCTTCATACACGGTTCTTGAGCGTATGTCTAGTGAATGGGAATCTGTAGCTATTGTTTCAGATTGGACAGGCAGTATGTATGATTATACATTGCAGGTTCTTAAGTGGCAGATTGATCAACACCAAGATGAGAAAATTAAAGGCTATGTTTTCTTCAATGATGGAGATTATAAATATGATTATGAAAAAGTAATTGGAGAAACAGGAGGGATTTATACGCTTAAATCCAGTAAGATAATTGAGGTGATAGAGAAAATGGCTGAAGTGAAAGAAAGAGGAGATGGAGGTGATATCCCTGAAAATGATATTGAAGCATTAATTGTAGCCCAAGAAGAATTTCCAGATGTAGAGGAATTAGTGTTGATTGCAGATAACAGATCACCTATGCGTGATTTATCACTCTTAAGCCAATTGAATAGACCTATCAGAATTGTACTTTCCCGAATTCCCGAAAATACAGATATCAAAGCAGAGATTAACCCTGAATACTTGAAACTTGCGATAGAGACAAAAGGAAGTATTCATACTAAAACTATAGATCTTGTATCTTTTGAAGAAATGAATATGCTTTTAAAGTAAACTTATTTTATAACAAACTTTTAAAAGATACTTAATCCTCTTATTTTCATAGGTGAAATAGAAGTGTAGTTGAAGTCGGTTTATTGTGTCACGAAATCCACTTTTTCTAACTTTTTTAAAGTCTTAGTCAATTTTTCAACCTATACTATTAGTCTGGATAATGCCACAAAGCAAGAAAAACACCTATGGGTTAAGTACAAGTCAAATAAAAGATAGTCAGCTCTTTGAAGTGGCTTGGGAAGTATGTAATCAAGTTGGAGGTATCCATACTGTTATTAAATCCAAAGTAGAATCTGCCCTTTCCCAATGGGGGCAAAGTAGATATTGTCTAATTGGACCTTATGTACATAAAGATGTATCCGCGGTATTTGATCCTATTGATGAGTCTGATACTTTAATCGGGCGAGCAGTTAATAGAATGCGAAGCTGGGGTTTTGAGGTTCACTATGGAAGATGGTTAGTTTCAGGACGACCAAAAGTTGTTCTTTTAAATCCGAATTTTGGGTTAGATAATCTAGGTAATCTCAAGAAAAGTCTATGGGAGTCACACTATATTCCTAGTGGAGATGGTGATCACCTTATCGATCAAGTATTATCCTTAGGACAACAAATTGCTGTATTCTTTAAAGCCTTACACGAAGAAAATCACGATCATAAAAATCTTATAGGTCATTTTCATGAGTGGATGGTTGGAACTGTAATTCCAGAACTGAGAAGAGAAGATATTCCGATTACTACAGTTTTTACAACTCATGCAACCATCTTAGGGCGTTACTTAGCAATGAATGATCCTGAGTTCTATACGAATTTGGTGAATGGAACTTATGATTGGCAAAGTGAGGCGACACATTTCAATATAGAAAGTCAGGTTGCTATTGAAAGAGCTGCGGCCCATGGAGCGCATATTTTCACAACCGTATCAGAAGTAACAGCAAGAGAGTGCGAGTATTTGGTTGGTAGAAAAGTAGACTGTGTCCTTCCTAATGGTATTAATATTGAGAAGTTTGAAGCCTTACACGAATTCCAAAATCTTCATCGTACATATAAGCAGAAGATTGACCAGTTTGTGATGGGACACTTCTTCCAAAGTTATAGTTTTGATTTAGATAACACTTTATACTTCTTTACTTCAGGAAGGTATGAATATAAGAATAAAGGCTTTGATTTAACCTTAGAAGCTTTAGCTCGCTTAAATCATCGTCTGAAGGAAATGAATTCAGATAAAACAATCGTTTTCTTCTTTATTACAAAACGACCTTATTATTCTATCAATGCAGAATGTCTTCATTCGAGAGCAGTGATGCAGGAAATTAGACAGATTTGTGATGATATTGAAGAACAAGTAGGGAATAGGTTGTTCTATATGGCTACTTCTCAACAAAAGAATCAGCTACCACATATGCAAGAAATGGTAGATGAGTCTTTACGTTTGAAGTTGAGAAGAACTGTACAGGCTTGGAGGTCAGATAAATTACCTTCAGTAGTGACACATAACCTTGTAGATGATCATAAAGATGAAATTTTGAATTTCATTCGATCGTCAGGTTTAATCAATAGACCCGAAGATCGTGTGAAAATTGTGTATCATCCAGACTTTGTGTCTTCTATGAATCCGTTGTTTGGTATGGATTATTCACAGTTTGTTCGAGGTTGTCACATGGGTGTATTCCCAAGTTATTATGAGCCATGGGGGTATACACCGCTAGAATGTGTAGCAAGTGGTATTCCAGCTGTAACAAGCGACCTATCTGGTTTCGGTGATTTCGTATTGAATCATCTAGAACAAAATGATTATGCGGGTATTTATGTAAACAATCGTAAGCATGGTAACTACCATAATTCAGCAGATGATTTGACAGATACGTTGTTCAAGTTTACGCAAAAAGATAGGAGGGAACGTATTGCCCTTAGAAACTCTGTTGAAGAGTCTTCAACTCATTTTGATTGGGAATCTTTGAGTAGATTCTATGGTAATGCATATCATATGGCATTGGAAAGAAGTTAAAATGTGACTATTCAGAGCTAATAAAGTATTCATATTCAGGTACTCTTTTTATAAAGAGTGCCTTTTTTTGTGAATGAGCTGAAAAAATTAGACTATTTATTTGTAGTTTTGCACTCCGAACGAAATTATCAGAGGAAAGATGGTTCAGATTTGTAGAAAGGAACATTTCAACGCAGCCCATAAGCTATACAATCCGAAGTGGACAAAAGAAGAAAACGAAGCTTTTTTTGGGCCTTGTGCCAATGAAAACTGGCATGGACACAACTTTGAGATGACTGTAATTGTAGAAGGAGAGCCAGACCCAGATACAGGTTATGTCATGAATATGAAACACCTTGGGAAATTGGTAAAAGAACACATCATCAATAAAGTTGATCATAAGAATTTAAATATGGATGTAGACTTCCTAGAAGGGAAAATGACAAGTTGTGAAACACTTGTGATGGAGTTCTGGAAGATTCTAGCACCTAAAATTGAAGAAATTGCTCCTAATGCTCATCTTCATTGTATTGAGCTTT
Source organism: Sediminitomix flava (assembly GCF_003149185.1). Classification (NCBI taxonomy): domain Bacteria; kingdom Pseudomonadati; phylum Bacteroidota; class Cytophagia; order Cytophagales; family Flammeovirgaceae; genus Sediminitomix; species Sediminitomix flava. Next base: position 420,961 of record NZ_QGDO01000003.1, read on the forward strand.
GGGAAACCAATAAAAACTTTGTAAGGTACTTTGGGTAATAGAAGTATACTTTAAAATTAGGATTGTCAGATTTGGCAATCCTTTTTGTTTATGAGGTAAAATAAGATCATGAGATACGATAAAAGAATAGATCAAGATATTGTTGATTATAACCAAGAGTCTAATCAGATAATGGTTGTAGCTTCAGATTTGAAAGATGCAATGTTTGCTGCTTCAGAATATTTGAAGTACCATTTTAAGCTAGAGGCTAAATTTGATGAGGGAAAGTCTTTTGGCCCTTTTGAGTTTACAGATGAAAATGATAAATCTGTTGATGATGTATATCTACTTTATTTAAAGTAAGTTTAAAAAAGTAGATAAAAAAAGCACATTGTAGTCAATACAATGTGCTTTTTTGTTTATGATGCTTTTGCTTCCAATTTTCTTTCAATATTTAGTGGACGAGTCTTCCATCTGTCATGCATCCATACCCACTGATCAGGGAATCTCCTAATCATTTTTTCAGTGTAATTATGCATTTCTTGGGTTACTTCCTGAATGTCAGATTCAAGGTCTCCAGTAGGTTTAAATACTCTTGGTTTTTCGACCTCAATAACTAGTTTATCATTCTCAGTTCTGTAACAATGAATTGGTAAAACAACTGCACCAGTTTTTAATACCATAAGGGCAGGGCCACTTGGAGTTGCACATTTTTTTCCAAAGAAATCTATAAATGTATTCTGCATTTTATTGGAGTCTTGATCAATAAGAACACCCATGAAGTTTCCAGCTTTCAGTTGTCTGATTATTCGGATAGAGGCTTTTTTTCTATCGAAGAAACTCGCGCCATTTCGACTTCTATTTTCCACCATCAGTTCTTGAAGCTTTGGGTGTTTTAGAGGACTTCCTGTTGACGCAATGTTATAGCCCTTCATTGCTATGTAATATAGACACATTTCAAATGGTCCTAAATGAGAGGTTAAAGCTAAAACACCTTTGCCATAGTTTTGTGCTTGTGTTAAATAATGAGCACCTTTTACCTCTACATATTCGTCAAGATCTTTGAGGTCTTTAATGTTCTTATAGCGAATAAACTCCATGATACTCTTTGATAGATTAATCCATGAATTCTTAGCTAGTGCCAATATTTCTTCCTCAGATTTACTATCTCCGTATACAAATGATAGATTTTTAATTGTTATTGCCCGTTCCTTTTTAAATACGTTGAATGCTAATTTTCCTAGATTACTGTAAATAGAAAGGCTTACTTTACGAGGTAATGCACATGTGATTTTTCTTATGAGCAGGATAAATAGGTATAAAGCTTCATACTTAAGCTTTTTAAAATTTCTTTTAAAATTCATGAAGTTGTAGTTTGTAAGTTTCGAAGAATATCGTTCTCTAAGAGTGTTCTTAAAGTAGATTTTCTTCGCGAAGTTTATTTTGATTGATTGTATTATTAGGTTGTCATTTTAGGTCATAAAATGACATTTTACCCTTTATACGGGATTTTCAATTTTTGGTTCTGATGGACGAGTTCTCCACCTGTCATGCATCCATACCCACTGATCTGGGTGAAGTCTGACAATTTCTTCCGTCAAGTTATGAAGCTCTTGTGTTACAGCTTTTACATCATCATCTTTTTGATAAGTTCTGTATGGCTGTATTTCAAGTATCAAGGAATCATCTTCGTTACGAATGATGTGCATTGGAACAACTGCAGCTCCTGTTTTAACGAGGAGTGTTGCTGGACCACTAGGGGTTGCACATTCTTTCCCAAAAAAGTTGATAAAGGTATGTTGTATTTTACTTGTGTCTTGATCAATTAGCACCCCCATCAAGTTTCCACTTTTTAGTTGACGTAGCATCTTAATTGAAGCTTTATTTCTTTCAAAATATTCTGCACCATTTCGACTTCTATTTTCAACTAAAAGGTCGTGGAGTTTTTTATACTTAAGAGGGCTACCTGTTGAAGCAATTTTATATCCTAATAATGCGAAAATGTAAAGGCATATTTCAAAAGGACCAAAATGAGATGTCATTATAAAAACACCTTGTCCTCTTTTTTGTGCTTCTTCAACATGTTCTAAACCTTTTATTTCGATGAACTTCTTATAATCTTCAATGGATTTGATGTTTTTATACCTCACAAATTCCATCAAACTTTTAGATAGATTTATCCATGAACGTTTCGCTATTTTATTGATTTCTTGTGTGTTTTTTTCAGCGCCAAACGCAAACTGTAAATTTTTGAGTGTTACTTCTCTGTCTTTTTTAAACATTAAATAACTCAAACGCCCAATAACGCTATAGAGTTGTAAGGCTGCGAAACGAGGTAAAACTCTTGTCAAACCACTAAATAATAGTACAAATGTGTACAGTATTTCATATTTAAAAGTTCTGAAAGCTTTCTTCATTCTGTTGAAAAAGATTCCAAAGTTCAGTTCTTTGAAATCAATGGGTTGAATTGGGAAATAAGGTTTTTATTTGAAGTAAATATATCTGATTTTTCTAATATCTGATCACTCGTGAGCTTATCGTAATAAATATATTAGGTTAATAATATGCAATTCCCTTTTTCTATTATTATTCAATAATAGTACAACAAAAAAATAACCCCCTAAAAAGATAGGAGGTTTTTTCTACAGAGAAAGTTTGCTTGTTTATTTAGCCCCGAAATAGTGGCGATAGTAAGATTTTTTTTCAGCCAAGGTGTTCGAGTTTGGTGAATCTAGTAATACTTTTGTTTCCTTATCTTTTCCAGATTTTACAACACAGTGTTTTCCATCTTGGACAAAAGATAATTCATTGAGTTTCTTTCCTTGAATGGACATCGTATTATTTACGATAGAGACTTTATAAGGTGTTTTATGTTTTAGCTTTGCAACTTGTTGGTTAGCTACAAAAACGCCTAAGTTTCTTCGATCAATTGGTCTGAAACTGATGCTGTTTTCTACCATAAAGTTTTCTATCTCTTCTTCATGATTGTAGGTGATGTCAAATGCTTCTTTGTCAAATTTGAAGATATGATATCCGTTGAAAGCATACTTCTTATTGTTCTTTTTAGACTCAACGATTAACCACTCACCATAATCTTCAACAATTGTGTAGTTTTCATCCATGAATGCAGCTGTAAGCTTAACATCTTCAGGGACTTCATCACCTTTTTTAAGATTGTAGTTTAGTGGGTCATAATCAGTCATGAATTGATTGTAACCTGTCTGAATGTCAGTACTGAATGCTCGCATTTTTTTGAATTCAGGCTGATCAATTTCTGAGTCAATTGTAGGAGTGTCTAGTAGATTTGAATCATTCTTTTCTAAGTTAATGTTGTCACTATATTGTCCTTCCTGAATCTCTAATGAAGACCCTGAACTTGGGTGTACTCCAGCATTTTCTAAGCTCTCTTTCATCATATTTGAGCTTTCCATCATAGCTGCTGATGATGAAGTACTTACTTTTTCAGAAACAGAAAGATTGTCTGAAGGATAGTTTAGTTGCTTTTCGAGTTGTGTGGCTTCCGCACTTTTTGAAGATGTTTTAGCGTACATTCCATCTTCTTCTTTCATATCCATGGCTGCCAATCTACCATAAATATAGTCAAGAGGGCTATTCATGAAGCTTGCAAGTGATACAGAAGAAACAGATTGATCTTCTTGTTTTACTTGAATCCAACCCATGTTTCCATCATCTTCAATTACGAAGATACGTCCTGATTTTTCAACATCATGGTTGTACAATTCGCCATTGACTTTAGCTACAATTTCCATTAGCTCTAGGTCTAGTGTTCGATCTACGAAAATAGTGTACTTACCATCGTCTTTGTTTACAAGGAGAGTTCCATCCCATTTCGGAGGGTTAGGGTTGTTTGCGAAGCTGCTTGTTAGTGTAGTAATAAATACAGCCACAGAGATAAAGACCTTTTTCATGATAATAGTTTGTTAGGTTGTAGGTTAATTTTTTTCAGTTTTTTGCTTGTCTGACTGAAAAACATGAGGTCTTTAAAAAAAAGTTAGCTCTGTAAGTTTTTTATGTTTTAAGCATTCTTTATTCTTTAAAATAGTTCCTCTATAACAATAAATTGGACTCCAGCCGTAAAAGAAAATCGACTTACTTTCCCATCTATTCGTTTTAATAGGTCATTCATTCCTAAATCGTAGTAAATATCGAAGGTGATGAACTTGTGATTCATTCCAAGTCCAAACTTTAGAAAGCCTACAGATTGATTGAAATCGCTTCCTCTAAGGGCTAAATCATTATCTCTGACATCGTTAAATATAGAAAGAGCACCACCAGCACTGGCTCTGAAATAAGTTTCTTTGTCTTTACTATACCAAAAATTGTAACCTATATATAATGGAATGTCAAAGTTATTATAAGCGAGATCGTCTTCAATAGCCTCATTTAGCGAAGGGCTTTCAAAAGAATCAAATTCTATGCTTGAGCCATAGAAGTCAAAACCTGTTTGAATAAAGAAGCGTTTTTCAAGTTTTATTCTAAAACCTAAAAGTGCACCTGCATTGGCTCTTACATCTAGTGCTGAAGATGTATTTGTCAAAGATGTACTTGTTATTCCAATGTGCGCTCCTAAACTCAGATTGGTGTCCTGAGCTTTAAGGTTTGTAAATGAGAAATATAAGAGTGTGAATAGGAAAGTATAACGCAGCTTCATTTTCTGATTGGGTTAGTTTCAGAAGAAGTTAAGTCAAAAATTCTAAAGTTGCGTTTGGAGAATTTACCTCAAGAGGTAAGTTCTAAGATTGGGAAGTGACATTTATGAGAAATAATACACTTTGACATTATTTCTCATCATTGAAAGAAAACTCAACCTAAAAGCTATAGAAAATTGAGCTGATCCATAAAGTTATTTTTGTAGGACGCACCAATAGGAATATGTTTTTGAGGCATTACCACATTTAAATCTTCTATGGCTTCCATCTTTCTCATATTGATGATAAAAGAACGATGTACTCGTATAAAATTTTGTGGCAACTTTCGTTCAAGACCTTTCATTGTATAATGTACAATGAATTTTTTATCTAAAACATTAATAATCACATAGTCAGAAAGTGCTTCTATGAAATAGATATCATTCGGATTGATACGGACAATTTTATTATCTGTTTTTATAAAAAAGTCTTCATTTAAATTACCCTTTGGAGTGCCTTTAGAGATATTAGTTAGAGCTTTTTCAACGGCTTGAAGAAATCTAGGGTAATTGATAGGTTTGATTAGGTAATCTGTAAGCTGATAATCAAATGCTTCTGATGCAAAATCATTACGACCTGTAATCAAGATGACTTCAGGTAAATCTTCAAGAATTTGAACAAGCTCAATACCTGTCATATTTGGCATTTCGATATCTAAAAATAAAATATCTACATCCAGATTTTTTATCTCACGAAATGCATCGACAGCATTGTCAAATTCTCCAATGAAGTTTAAGCCTTCAGTTCTTTCTATAAAATCTTTTACTACAAGGCGTGATACACCTTCGTCATCAACGATTAAGCAGTTCATAGTGCAATTATTTGGTTAGTTATAAAGGTTAAATGGCAATCAAAATTAATGCCCTATCATTAAAATAGGGCATTAGTTTCTATAAAAATAGTCTTAGAGCACATTTAGAACTTGCTCTTTGATTTTTTCAAGCTCTTCCTTCATGTTTACTACTAGCTTCTGAATTTCAAGATCATTAGCTTTTGAGCCAATTGTATTGATCTCTCTTCCAATTTCTTGAGAAATAAATCCTAATTTCTTTCCACTAGCATTTTTATCTGAAAGGTTCTCGATAAAGTATTCCAAATGATTCTTTAATCGAACCTTTTCTTCAGCAATATCTAACTTTTCAATGTAGTAAATCAGTTCTTGCTCAAAACGATTAGGATCAAAGTTTTCATTATTTTCTATTTCTTTGATTTGCTGATTGAGCTTTTCTCTGATTTTGATAAGTCGTTGAGGGTCTCTTTCTTCAACTTTAGTTAGGTATGTAGATATCTTTGAAATATTATCTTTAAATGCAGCTTCTAGCGCCTTACCTTCATCAATTCTGAATTGGTCACAATTTGAAATTGCTAGACCTACAGCCTCTGAAATGAATTTCCATGCGCTTTCTACGCTATCTTCATTCACTTCTTTATTCATGACATCTGGCATTTCCAAAGCAATCTTTAAAAGATCATTTGAAGAAGCGACATTAAGCTCTTGTGCTACTTCACTCAATTCTTTAAAGTAATTTTTAACCAATTCTTTATTGATACTAGCTTTAGATATACTATCGTCTTTAGCTGTATAGTTTACGTTGATCAATATCTTCCCTCTTTTGAGTGCAGATGAAATCTGATTTCTGACCTCAATTTCTTTTGAAGAAAACACGCTACTCATTCTCACAATGATATCAGCATTTTTGGAGTTTAAGGTTTTGATCTCCACTTGAACACTAACTTGTTCATTTTCAACTTGTGCTCTTCCAAAACCGGTCATCGACTTTATCATAGGGCGATATACGTTAACTTTATATATAAACAATTAAACCAAAGATAGATAAATATGCCTTAAAACTCTTATTTCGTAACTTTTTAATTGTATAAGAGAAAGAATTATAGAATTGGCTATAAGGGTAATAATTTATTCTTACATCATAAATCGTAATAAAAAATGCCTTCAAGAATTAGATGTCTAAACTTGAAGGCATTGATTAAGGATGAAGAATATGATTACATTTTTTCTTCAATCAATTTATCCATAAATAGGTTGAAATCTTCTTGAAATTCCTCGTAGTATTTTCCTGTTCCAGGACCAGAGAAACCAGTGTGAATTTTTCTTACTTTTCCTTTTTTATCTATGAAAATAGTAGTCGGGTAAGACATGACCTTAGAGATAGCTGGAAGTGCTTTTTCAGTAGCACCAGATTCTCTTTTGGCTGCATACAATAATTCGTAGTTGACTCCCAATTTGTTTTTCATACGCTTAAGCTTTGGCGCTGCAGCTTCCAAGTTGTCTGCATTTTCGAAAGCTAAACCAATAATTTCTACTCCTTTGTCTTTATTTTTATCATAGTAAGGAGCTAAGAATTTTGTTTCATCCATGCAGTTAGGGCACCAAGTTCCTAGAATTTGTAGAATAACAACCTTTCCTTTGTAACGGTCATCAGAAAGAGAAATCATTTTACCTTCTTCGTTAGGGAAGGAGAATTCGATCGTTTCATACCCTTCTTTAAGTGAGGTCAGTGTCGATGCATCACGTAGTTTAGCATTGTCATCTTTTTGAGCATTCCACTTTTGCTCCCAACTTTTTCCTGACCAGAAAATTCCATCTTTGATCGAATCACCATCAACTGTAGCTTCAAATCTATAAATGTGTGAGCCGTCAAAAGCAGAAAGCTTTAATGCATTACCATCTAATACACCTTCAAGAAAACGGTAATCTCCTGTTTCTGACATAAATGTACCTGTCACTTTCTCTCCATTTTGCTCAAAGAGTCCCACTGCAGTTTTGGGGTCTCTATTATCATAGAAAAATGAAGTTGCATATTTTGGTGAAAGCTTTTGCGTAGGTTGTTCTTTCACTTCGAACCTTGTAGTGCTTTCATTACCTAAATTTGCTTTGAAAGCTAGTTTGTAAGCACCAAGTCTATTGTAATATCCGTTTAAGGTATTGTCTTCTAATTTAGCCACGATTTCAGCATCATAAACTAACATTGGAATGACTAACGAGTCTTCTTTTGATTTTACTTCATTTAAAAGTAGTTTCTCTTCTCCGTTTATAAGGAAAATAGATTTTTCTGCTTCTCCCGTTACTTCAAATAAAAATGGGACTTCTTTATTATGGTCATTTATTATAGTCCCTCTCCAAATCCCATTTGAAAAGTTTGTTTCTAAAGCTGTTTCGTTGTTTCCGTTTTCAGAATTTGTACAAGCAAAAAATAGGATTGCCGTGATTAACGGAAGGTAAAAGTGCAATTTCATAAGATCAATCATTAAAATATTTTCATTAAAACTGCTAAAAAAAAAAATGGTTTTAAAGCTTTATCTATTTTTCTAAGTAACCAGGGGTAGGAAGAAGTATTTGATCTAATACATGAATAGTACCATTATCAGCAAAAAGATCATTTTCTATGATGAGAGCTTGATTGACCATAATTCCATTTACAGAGTTTCGAAGCGTGAGTGCATCTCCAATCATGTTTTCGGCAGTGTACATATCAGAAAGTGCTTCAAAATTGTATTCATCTACTAAAAAGTGATTTTTAATAAATGCTTGAAGAGCAGATTTATCATCACCAACAGGCATGAATTCTTCCATGATAGCAGGTTGAATGTTGTCAAAAGCTGCATTGGTCGGAATTAAGAATGTATGTGGCGTATCTGAAAGGAGTAAATCGGTTAGTTCGGCTTCTTTGATGAGTTCATACATATGACTCATTTCCTCTCTTTCTGAAATGAGTAACAAAACGGTTGTGGTACCGAAATTTCTGAAACTACCACACTGCGTAAAAAGGATAAAGAGTAAGAGAACCGTTAATCGTTGTATAGCTAGTTTTATTGATTTCATGGAATTGGATTTGAGATTTGTATTAATTACAGAACACAAAGCGATTCAAATCCTATCCCAAAGCTTAAAATCTTAATCTGTTACTTCTAACACAAAGCCTTTACCATGAACATTATTAATTTTGACACTCGGATCTGAGGCTAGATATTTTCTGAGTTTTGAAATATGAACATCCATGGCTCTCCGACTGAAATAGTCATTTTCTTTCCATATTGTCGTAAGCGCTTCTTCTCTGCTCAAGAGATTATTTATATTCTCACAAAGCATTTTTAGAACTTCCGCTTCTTTTATGGTTACAGTGTATTTTTCTGTATCGGAGAATAGCGTTTGGTTCTTAAAGTCAAATTTAAATTTTCCGATGTTGAAAATATGTGAATGAATAGTTTGTGGAGTAGGTTGCGATGCTTGTTTTGCATACAAACTCGCTCGTCTTAGAAGGGAATTAATTCTGGCTAAAAGCTCATCTTCGTCAATTGGTTTAACAATATAATCATCAGCCCCGATTTTATAGCCTTTAAGTTTGTCTACTTTAAGCGATTTTGCTGTAAGGAAAATAATAGGAACTAGTTCATTCTCAGTTCGTATTTGCTTAGCTAACTCAAAACCATCAACCTGTGGCATCATCACATCTAAAATACAGAGATCAAAAGATCTTTTAGAGAATTCTTGAAAAGCTTCAGCACCATCTTTTGCCCAATTCACTTCAAAATCATGTAATTCTAGATATTCTTTTAAGATATATCCTAATGATTCGTTGTCCTCTGCTAATAAGATCTGATACATGTCTTAAACGGTTTGTATTGGTAGTTTAATTTCTACAGTAGTTCCTTTGTTTGGAGCACTTTTCAGCTTGATTTCACCTTTGTGAGCTTCTACGGCTAGTTTTACATAGCTTAAGCCTAAACCAAAACCTTTCACTCTGTGTAAGTCTCCGGTAGGTACTCTGTAGAACATATCAAAAACGTGTTGTTGCTGACGGCTCGTCATTCCGATTCCATGATCTTTGACAGTAATATGGTAGAATAAACCTTCTTTTTCTACCTGAACATCAATCTCTGGTTCGTTTTCAGAATACTTTAAAGCATTGTCAACAAGGTTGTGAATGATGTTTTTAATATGTGTTTTATCTGAATGTACAAATATAAGTTCTTCTGAGGAATGGAATTCCAGCTTTCCTTTATTTTCTTGAGCAATGAGTCTAAATGGTTCAAGCGTTTCGTCAATCAATTCTACAATTTCAAAATGCGTAGACTCTAGTTCGATCTTTTTTCCATGTGCCATTTGTGTGATTTGTAGCACTTTTTCGACATGGTCTTTCAAGTGATTGTTCTCTTTTTCAATTAGATCAAGGTATTTGAACTGTTTTTCATTCTTAGAATCTGCGATAGATTTTCTGAATACTTTAGTCACCAATGAAATCGAGAAAATTGGAGTTTTTAACTCATGTGTGAGATTGTTGATGAAGCTGTTTTTAATTTCATCAAGTTGTTCTTGTTTGTTGATAATCACGATTGTATAAGCCAAACATGAGATCAGAATAGCAACAAAAAGAAATGGGACAAGTATAAATTTATCCGTTTCTCTTTCAAGTACACGATTGTAGAATCCATTATCGAACCTAATTCCCAAGAAAATAGCTTTTATGCCTAAGTCTCTTTGGTAATCTAGGTACTCTTGCGGGCTTTCCATGTAGAAATAGTCGCTATGCTTCCTATAAAATTCCATTTGGGATTCAGTCACGGGTGTATCTTGTGAAGTCCAAATCACTTGTCTTCTGTAGGGAGCATGATTGATTTTGATAAAGCTGAGGTAAAAAGGATCATGAATACCGACTTTATATAATGCTAAAGTGACTCTTTCTATGATGTCATTTTCAATTTCTTGAAGTTCTTTTTTACAAAGAGGCCCATTATAGAGGGAATCGTGACTCATCAAGAAATGTGCGATTTTGGTACCCATTTCAAGATTATCACTTGCAACCTCATCGATAGCATCATCTAACAGATTAGATATTTTCTTTCTAAACCTAAGCTCTTCTACCGTATAATAATCCCCAATCCAATTGACTTGAATGGCTAGCAAACTAACAGTAGCAACAGTAGCTAAAAAAATAATCCCGTATACTTGATATTTTCTTTTCATGCGATTCTAGAATCATTCGAAGATAAAATTAACTGATAATTGTTTCAGTTTTATGCCGACTTAACACTTTCCTAACACATTTAACCTTTGCTTTAGTGGCTTTAACCCCTACTTAACTCTTATTTCATTTTCTAAGCAACATCTTTGAATTGTAGAAAAATGAAAAGTGAATACAGAAGATTCAGTGTCTTATTTCACAGCCTTATAAACTTTTTTTGATAAATGAAACTGCAATTAATTTTACTTAGCTTCTTTTTAGCTTTTACTCAGTTTGCTTTTGCACAAGGTCCAAGAGCTGGAGGAATGCCCCCAATGTCTAACGGTACAATTTTCGGTAAAGTAGTAGAGGAGGATGGTACCACGCCTATAGAGTTTGCAAGTGTTGTTTTACACCAATCCTCAGACGATAAAGTCATTGGTGGAGGAATCACCAATGAGAAGGGTTTCTTTAGAATTTCAAAGATTGATGAAGGAAACTATTACATCCAAGTCAAATTTATGGGATATGAAACTACTCGTATTGATAGTTTTGATATGGGGACTGAAGCAAAACGAGTAGGTAAAATTGTACTTAAGTCATCTGCTACAGAGTTAGAGGAAGTTTCAGTTTCAGCCGATCGCCCAAAAGTAGAGTATAATATTGATCGTAAGGTGATCAATGTAAGTAACCTTGCTACAGCAATGAGTGGAACTGCTGTAGAAGTACTCGAAAATTTACCATCTATTCAAGTAGATGCTGAAGGAGAAGTAAGTTTGAGAGGAAGTAGTGATTTTACAGTGTTTATTGATGGCAGGCCATCGGTTTTTTCGGGTTCTGACGCCTTAAAACAACTTCCAGCATCATCTATTGCGAGTATTGAAGTTATCACAAACCCTTCTGCCAAGTATGACCCTGATGGTACTTCAGGTATTATCAATATCATTACTAAGAAAAAAATGGGTGGTTTCAGTGGTGTTGCCAATGTACATGGCGGTAACCAAGGTCGATATGGATCAGATGCCCTTTTCAGTTATAAAACAGGGAAATTCAATTTCTATTTAGGAGGGGATTACAATAACTATGGCCGAAATGGTACGAGTACAAATATAACGAATACATATAGAGGAGATACAACCTTTGTTCAGAGTGCAAAAGGAGATGCAGGAAGAGCATTTACTCCATACAATATTAAAGCTGGATTTGATTTTGATGCTACAAAAAATGACTTATTCACATTGATGTTTTCGAAAGGTCAGTGGGGAATGAATAGAACCGAAGAGTCTGATTTTATAGATGAAGAAATAATAAATGGAGTGCCTAGCTTTAGTAATTCGTTCTTCTCAGATGAGCTTTTTGAGATTAAGAATAATTACTATACGGCTGATTTAGATTATGTACATAAGTTCAAAGATAAAAAAGGCCACGAGCTAAGCTTTGGTGCTTATTTCAGAACTAGTGAGAAAGATGAATCTACAGAAAATATCTTTGAAAACTCAGATGGTAGCTATTACAAAGAAGGACAATATGGTACTGAGTATGATAAAGATAAAAGTCTACGTCTAAAGCTTGACTATATTTTACCTCTTGGTGATAATAAGTTTGAAGCGGGTTACCAAGCTAGATTGGAGAGAGCAGAAGGCTATAATGAATTGTTCTTAAAAGATGGTTCTGATGGTGAGTGGGTACTTCAAGATGAATTTAGTTTTAATAATACCTACTCAAGAGATATTCATTCAGCTTATGGTATTTTCTCTGGAAAGAAAAATAAGTTAGGTTATCAGTTTGGGCTTAGAGCTGAATACACTGATCGACAAATAAAGATTTTGGAATTGCCTGAAGACGATTCACACATTAATAGAATTGATCTTTTCCCAACTGTCCATTTCTCATATCAATTGCCTAAAGAACAACAATTAATGGCGAGTTATGGTAGAAAGATCAATAGACCAAGAAGTTGGTACTTAGAGCCATTCTTGACTTATTCGGATGCTTTTAATGTTCGTAGAGGTAATCCTGACTTGCTTCCTGAGTTTATTGATTCATATGAACTAGGCTATCAGAAGAATATTAAAAATGCAACCCTAAGTGTAGAAGGGTACTACAGAATTGAGCATAACAATATTCAAAGAATCACTTTGGTTTATGAGGAAGACCCAAGCAAACGAATTTCTTATCCAATTAATGTAGGAACGGAATCTACTGGAGGTGTGGAAATCATGTACTCGACACCAATCGTGAAATGGTGGCATATGAATTTGGCTACAAATTTATTCTCATATAGTATAGAAGGGAAAATTGAGGAGCAAGATATCAGTAGAAGCTCTTTTAACTGGACTGCTAATATTAGCAATGATTTAAAACTTGGTAAAATTGGCCGTTTACAAATTTCTTCAAGATACTATTCGCCTACTGTTACTGCACAAGGAGAAAGAGAAGATATGGTTTCATTAGACCTAGGATACCGTCAACAGTTTATGGATGGTAAGTTCTCTTTGAATGTAATGGCTAGAAATATTTTGGGAACAATGAATAGAGAACAATATACATACGGTCCAGACTTTGACAGCTACAGAAATTTTGAAATGCTACCTTCATATTCAGTGAGCTTGAGCTATAGAATTAATAACTATAAGCCAAAAAGAGGTAAAAGACCTAGCGGATCTGGCGGAGGTGGAATGGAAGGAGACTTTTAAACACAATAACAAAAATGTAATCATAATAACTTAGGTTTACTTATAAGGCTATATCACTTTGTGGTATGGCCTTTTTTATTGAAGTGTATGCATTAATTGCAGTCTAAAGAAATCCTTAATATCCAATTATAAAATTAGAGCCATAGCATTTGTATGCTATGGCTCTAATTTTATATAAACCTTATGTAACTAACTAATATATCTATTTACCAAAAGCGAAGATGCTTTTAGCTGCTAATCTTTTACAAATAGGATATGCTATTACAGAGCTTAAGATCACAGCTGTACCCATATAAAATCCAACTGACATAGTTTCACTCTCAGGATAGAATATTAATGCCATAATAATACCATATACAGGCTCTAAATTATTGGTTAAACTAACTTGGAAGGCAGTCATTCTTTTCATCAGTTCAATAGAAACATAGAATGCATAAACTGTACAAACTTGAGTTAGTAACATTAAAAGCCCCCAATCTTTCATGCTTAAATTGTGGAATAAAGCACCGTCTTCAGCAGGGAAATAGTTATCCATAATAGGCATCAGTGCTAGGCTTATTAGGAAACCACCAAGCATTTCATAGAATGTGACTGCTGTAGGGGCATAATCATTTGTATGCTGCGTATTGAAAGCCGAGAATGTAGCTGCAAGAACTGATGCTACCAATGCAAAACCTAATGCACCAACATGATTGAACTCAAATTTGAAAATTAGATATAATCCAAAAATAGTAAACATTCCCAGTATAATCTCATAAACCTTTACGCGTTGACGTTTAATTATCGGTTCTAGAAATGCAGTAAACAAAGAACAAGTAGCAATACCTGCTAAACAGACACTCACGCTTAATTTAGCTGCGATAAAGAAACATATCCAGTGCAATCCTACTAAAAAGCCTGTACCTATCAGTTTTAGCAAACCTTTGCGGTTTACTAATAGCTTTTCCTTTTTTCCAGATAAAAATAATACTATACCTAATCCTAAAGCTGAAAACAACGTACGGTACATCACAAGCTCAGTAGAGTTGATGCTGATTTCTTTCCCCAGAATAGCCGTAAACCCCCAAATGAAAACGATCAAGTGAAGTTTGAGTTGATCTTTAAGCATTACTTACTAAAAATTTTGTGAGTGAATTCTGATTTAATTCCGCAAATATAGAAGATTTTAGGTATAAGTAAACCTAAAAAAAATACCATAGCAGACTAGCTGCTATGGTATTACAATATTTTTAATATTTTGTTTAGAATTTACTTCGGAACGTTGTAGTAAAGAGCTGCTGTAATGGCACTACAGATTACATTTGGCATCCATGCAGCCACAACGGGTGATAGTGAACCAGCGTCAGCAAAACTTCTACTCATGATTACCATCAGGATATAAGCAAAGGCTAATAAGAAACCTACTGCAATTAAGAGACCGCTACCTCCTCGAGTTTTTCTCGATGAAATAACTACTCCAAGTATGGTTAGAATGATCATGGCAAAAGGATATGCATATCGTTCTTGGATCGCATTTGAATATTTCCCAAGCTTAGCAACACCTCTGGCTTTCTCTGAAGCAATGAAATCATTCAATTCAGGAATAGTAAGAGTTTCTTCGAGCTTATATCTACTTTGGAAGTATTTAGGTTTGACATTGAGGTCTAGATCTAAGTCTTTTCCTTTTGAGATTGTCATATCTTCTCCTTCAAATGAGTATGTAGTGTATTTCTTTACATGCCACATTTGTTTTGTAGAATCCCATTCAATACGGTCTGAAGTTATTTTCTCTTTTAATTGAAGGCTATCAATTGTTTCAAGTGTGAAACGATACCCACGGTTAATATTATTGTTGTAACTCTCCATGTATAAATATGAAGAATCACTAACTCTTAAATGAATGTCTCTATCTGAGAAGTAATATTTACTCTTGATGTATTCTTTCTCAAACTCAACCTTTTTCTCTGCAGCTTTTGGAACCAGCCAACCTACATTTACGAAAGTAAGTAAAGCTAAAAGTACACTACCAATAAGGTAAGGTTGAATAAGTCGTCTGTAACTCATTCCTCCATTTAGCATTGCAACAATCTCAGTGTGCTGAGCTAGGTTTGCTGTAAAAAATACTACTGCAATAAATACTGAGATAGGGCTTAGGGTACTTAGCCAGTGAATGATTACATAGACGTAGTAATCGCTCATAACCTGCCCAAATGACAAATTATTTTTGATGAAGTCATCAGACTTTTCAGTGTAGTCAACTGCTAGAATAATTACAGCTAACAAAAACACTACAAAAAGGAATGTTTTAAAGTATTTTCCTAAGATGTATCTGTCAAGGATTTTCATACCCAGATTATAAAATGTGGAATTTGATTGAATTGCAATTCTGAAAAAACAACATTGCCGAGTACAAAAAAAAAGACTTCGCTACAATATTGCAATTTGCATCCCTCAGAAGCTGATTCAAATTTATTCGTTGATTTCTCTTTTTTACATATTATAAGACTTAAGACCTTACAATAGGTAGGCTGTAACTGAATTAAATCTTTGAAATTCAGCTCTAAAAGATGATGTGTCGAATTGCAGAAGTTTTAAAGTTCAATTTAATCATCTCTCTGTTAAATTTTACTAAATGTGATTTATTTTAGTTTTAGCCTTCGAATCATAAAAAAAGCGATCCCAAAAATGGAATCGCCTCAAATAATTATGTTTTTATCTGTCTTTAAAATGGAGTAACACCTACTTGGCCAATTTTAAGAAGATTAGTTTTATGTCCTTCTCCATGAGGGAATGCCGCGATGTTGATATAAATATCATTCTCAGTCAAATCACCCTTATCAGTCAAGAACTGTACGTGCTTTTCTAAAGTGTCACGTAAAGTCTCTTTAATATTTGAAGGGTAAGCTTGAACACCCCAAACAAGGTTTAGTGTATTTCTTAAGTGAGCATCATCTGTAAAGATATAGATAGGTGCCTTCGGACGATGTCTTGAAATACGGAATGCAGTCCAACCTGAAGTAGTCATACCGATAATTGCTTTCGCCTTGATTTCTTCCACCAACTTACTAGCGTGTTGTGTAAGGTGGTTCCCCATAAACGTATCCGCTTGAGGATTGAACTCATAAGACTTGTTGTAAACCTCGTCAGACTTGTTTTCTACAGAGCGAATGATGTTTTGCATGTGTTGAATAGTCTGAACAGGATATTTACCTGCCGCAGATTCTGCTGAAAGCATTACGGCATCAGCACCATCCATAACTGCATTGGCTACATCATTTACCTCTGCTCTTGTAGGACGAGGATTAGTAATCATGCTCTCCATCATTTGAGTCGCAATAATTACAGGCTTAGCTTTCTTATTACATTTTTTTACAATGTCCTTTTGGATCATAGGTACATCAGCCATTTCAACTTCTACACCCAAATCACCACGAGCAACCATAATTGCATCTGATGCGGTAATGATATCATCGATATTTTTAACAGCTTCAGGACGCTCAATTTTAGCGATAACTCTTGCTCTAGAGCCTCTTTCTTTGATTATACCCTTGATATACTCGATATCAGCAGCAGATCTCACGAAAGAAAGTGCAATCCAGTTAAAGTCTTGAGTTAATCCGAATTCCAAATCAGCCTTATCTTTTGCTGTTAATGAAGCTGCTGAAATATCTGTATCAGGAAGGTTCATTCCTTTTTTAGACTTCAACATTCCACCGAAAATCACTTCAGTTTTGATTTCTTCAGCAGTAACTTCTTTAACTTTTACAGAAAGGTTACCATCATCAATCAAAATGAAGTCTCCTTTCTTTACATCTTTAGTGATGTTGGTGTAGGTTGTACTCACTTTTTGAGAATTACCTACCATTGGCTTATTCGTAATGATTAACTCTTCGCCACCTTTGATTTCCACAGCACCGTTTTCAACTTCTCCAATACGGATTTTAGGTCCTTGCAAATCTTGAAGAATCCCGATGTTGTGACCGAAAGTAGCATTAATTTCTCTGATGTGGTTAATCACCTCTTGATGAGAGGCGTGATCACCATGAGAGAAGTTCAATCTGAAGATGCTAACACCTGCATGTACAAGTTCTAGTAGTTTTTCCTTTGTATTTGAGGCAGGACCTACAGTTGCTACAATCTTGGTTTTGTTAAGTGAGTGACTCATCTTGCGTTTTCAATTTATTTTGTTAGTCAAAAATTGTAAAGTTGAAGCTCTTAATGCTGTCTAGACTTAATTATAGTTGTCTGCACAGGACCATTTTTAGAACAACGATCCCAAAGATTCAGTTTGAATGCATTGAATTATCCTATTTCTTTTGTATTTATATTAAGTCCTAAATCGAGAGTTTTGTATAAAATTTATACTTTAGCTGAGCAAAATAGGGCGATATTCAGATAATCAGCACTTTAATGTAATACTGAACCAATTTTCTATCAAAGTAAATGAATGTACTCAACAAAATGTATGACGCTTGTCAACTAAAAAGGAAACAAGTAGCAGTTTTAATAGATCCCGATAAAATAGAAGTTAATAAAGTTTCGGGACTGATTAAGAAGGCTGAGGAAATTGGGGTTTCTTATATTTTTATAGGAGGAAGTCTTTTGTTGAAGAACCAAGTAGACGCAATTTGTATAGAAATAAAAAAGGGCAGTGATATCCCTGTTGTTTTATTCCCTGGCAATTTATCGCAGCTGTCCCCGTATACCGATGCAACTTTATTCCTTTCATTGGTATCTGGAAGAAATGCTGAGTTTTTAATTGGCCAACATGTGGTATCTGCTCCATTGTTAAAGCAAATGAAACAAGAAGTGATACCAACAGCCTATGTTTTGATAGATGGTGGTAGGCAAACGAGTGTTTCTTATATGAGCAATACAACGCCTATACCTGCTGATAAAACGGATATAGCAGCAAGTACAGCTTTAGCAGGAGAGATGTTAGGAATGAAAATGGTTTATTTGGAGGCTGGGAGTGGAGCACAAAATCCAGTGACAGAAAAAATGATCTCAAGAGTTAAACAACAACTTAGCGTTCCATTGATCGTCGGTGGTGGGATAAGGTCTGCTAAGAAAGCAACAGCGGCTTTTGAAGCTGGAGCAGATATTATCGTAGTCGGAACAGCTATTGAGAATGATGTTCAATTTTTGGAAGAACTAAAAGGTGTAATAGCATCTCAGAATACTTTAAAACTACCAAATTCATCAAGTCTAAATTGAGCTTAGAATAAAATCTTTGATCTGTTAAAAGTCACTTTTTAAAAATGAGAGGAAGTAAACTAGCATTCTTTAGGTATAAATTAATTGATCGGATGATCAGAGATAAGCAGAAGCCTTATCCGACAAAAGATGAGCTTTTAGAAGCTTGTGAGCATGAATTTGGAGTGAAATCAATTTCTACGATAGAGAAGGATTTGCAGTCTATGCGTTTGGAGTTTGATGCACCTATTGCTTACCATAAAAAAATGAAAGGATACTATTATGAAGATAGTAGTTTTCAGTTTGGTGGTGTAAATCTTAATGAAGATCACTTGATGGCTCTTGAATTTGTGGAGTCTATTCTAAATGAATTCAAGTCTTTTCCTTTTATCAATGAATTTTCTGATGCCATCGAAAAAGTACTTGATGGGGTTACTATCTCAAGAAACTTTGCAGCAGATGGATCGAATGCTACAAAGAAAATCATGACTGAAAAATCTGCTTATGTAAAACCAAACAAATGGTTGAACATTTTGACAAAAGGAATTACAAGTAAAAAGGTCTTTTCGATTGGATATCAGAAATTCGGAGCTTCAGATTCAAGTGTATATACCCTTCATCCGTTTATGATTCGAGAGTATAAAGACAGATGGTATGTGGTAGGTTATATTTCTGAAAAAGATGATGTACGGATTTTTGGGATAGATAGAATCACGGATTGTCAAGAAGTGGAGACAGACTTTTCCTATGCTCAAGAAAGTAAATTTGATCCGATTGAGTTCTTTAAATACACATACGGAATAACAGCCTTATCTGAAGAACCTAAAGATGTTGTCTTATCTTTTACACCATATTCTGGGAATTTTGTAAAATCAGCCCCTATTCATTCTTCTCAAGAAACAATTCTAGATGATGATAATGAGACACGAATTAAATTGAAAGTCGTTGTTAATTATGAGTTGAAGAATTGGATTATGGGTTTTGGATCGTCGGTAAAAGTATTAGAACCAATTACTTTGAAAGAAGAGATCAAAGAAGAAATTGAGAAAATGTTACGGAATTATTCAAGTAACTAAAAAATAAAAGCTCTGCCATAAAACAGAGCTTTTTATATAATTCAGAATTAGATTTCTTAGTCTCTATTTAAAGCTGAAAGGTAATAAAGCAAATAACTTAAAGATGCTAGAGCAGAAACAACATACGTCATTGCAGCCCAATTTAAAGCTTTTTTAGCATAAGCATTGTCAGTACCTCTCACAACGCCTCTATTTGAAACCCATTGTAGTGCTCTATGACTAGCGTCAAACTCCACCGGTAGAGTAATAAAACTGAATGCCGTCATGACAAAGTAAGCTCCACAGACTACAGTAAGTAATAATTGGTAATTTAAGCCTAAAGCAAAAGCACCAAAAATTGATAGGAAAAACACTGCATTAAGTAGTTTTCCACTTACGTTATAAACAGGGACCATTGCACTTCTGAGCTGTAGTGGTTTGTAGGCTTGTGCATGTTGAACTGCGTGTCCTACTTCGTGAGTAGCTACAGAAACAGCCGTTACATTTCGACCATAAAATACTTGCTCACTTAAGTTTACAGTTCTATGTTTTGGATCATAATGATCAGTGAAATCACCAGGGATACAGTTAATCTGAACATCATAGATTCCATTATCACGCAGCATCATTTGTGCTGCTTCGGCTCCACTAATTTGGTTTGCAGAAGGTAACTCAGCGCCCTCGGCCATGGTACGTTTCATCTTTCGTTGTACCAACCAGCTTATTAGTAGGAAGAATATAAAAATTAATAAATACATTTTCTTTCAAATTAATTACCAACATGTATACGTAATTATCCTCCAACAATGTTGCATGACATGAAGCTAAAAAAAGAAAAATTTATTCTCCTTTAATTTTATTAATAATGTTGGAGGTCGAATATCCTGCCACAAGTTCTACAGTTTCAACTTTTCCACCATTTGCTAGAACTTCTTTTGCACCAACTATTGTGTCAATGGTATAATCATTTCCTTTTACTAAAACATCGGGTAGAAGGGAATTGATCAAGTTAAATGGAGTTTCTTCACCAAAAAGAATAACAGCATCTACAAATTGAAATGCAGCAAGCATTCTAGCTCTTGCGTAAGCATCATTTATAGGTCTGCTTTCTCCTTTTAATGTTTTTATGGATTCATCTGTATTAAGACCGATAATGAGTTTCTGACCTAGGTTTCTAGCTTTCTCCAAGTAATCAATATGTCCGAGGTGAACAATATCAAAGCAGCCATTTGTGAAGACTACTTTTAAATTATCTTCTTTCCAGCTTTGTCTTAGTTCTTTAAGAGAATTAAGATCATTGATGATTTTATTTTCGGTATTCATTATGCCTCTAGTTTAGTCTTTTTACTTAAAAGTGATATCATAATAAGAGAAAATCCTCCTACAACTACCACCATAATAGTTTGAGTGCTGTGCATTACAAGAGCATACGTTGAAGCTGATTTTTCAGCCAAACCATAAGCAACTAAAGTAGCTGTAACAAGTAGATGGTAAGATCCTGTACCTCCTGGGGTAGGAATGGTCATGCCAACTCCACCCATTACAAATGCCGATAAAGCTGCTGATAAAGGTAAGTTTGCAGTTTCGTCGAGGGCGAAGAACATCACATAACTCATAATAAAATACATTGCCCAAATCACGGCTGTATGAAAAATGAATGCTGCTTGTGCTTTAGGACTTAATCTGAAAATCCCGATAACGCCGTCTTTTATACCAGAAAGAAGATTAAAGACTTTATTAAAAAGTGGGATTTGAATGAGCTTCTTCCATCTTAAAACTACGAAACCCATTCCAGCAAGTCCAACAATTGCTATTCCACCTAGTAAATACATTTTAGATTGAAGAAATGGAATAAAGCCTTCAAATTGACCGAAAATGAGTTCTCCGATTTTATCAAATTCAATGAACACAGTAATCACCATAATCGATAACATGATAATGAAATCAAATGCTCGCTCTGTGATCACTGAACCAAAAGCATACTGAGTTGGTACTTTATCTGTTTTATGAAGAGCTCCACATCTTGCAACTTCTCCCATTCTAGGGAACACAAGGTTGGCAATATAGCCTGTCATAACTGCAAGGAATACTCGAAATGTAGGAACTTTATGGCCACCAGGTTCAAGCATTAATTTCCATCGGAAACTTCGACTTATATGGCTAATTATAGCTGCAAAAATCGAGATGAAAATCCATTGATAATGTGTTTTTTCAAGTGTTTCAATAATTTCACTTATACTCTGTTCTCTGTAAACATACCAAAGTAGGACTACCGAAAAACCGATGGAAACTAGGTATTGTATGGCTTTCTTTAGTTTTGTATTCATGTTAGTTATAGATTGTGACTAACAAAAAAATCGGATATTCATATAATGATAAATATCCGATTTTGTCATTGTGACCGTTTAGCTAAGCTTAGATTC
Organism: Sediminitomix flava; assembly: GCF_003149185.1. NCBI lineage: Bacteria > Pseudomonadati > Bacteroidota > Cytophagia > Cytophagales > Flammeovirgaceae > Sediminitomix > Sediminitomix flava. The sequence continues at coordinate 442,961 of NZ_QGDO01000003.1, forward strand.
TGTTGTTTTCATCAGGGAAAACAAGTAGAGGTTTATAAGATTTAGCCTCTTCAAATTCCATAGAACAATATGAAATAATGATGAGAACGTCTCCGACTTGTACACGACGAGCTGCAGCACCATTCAAACAAATAACGCCACTACCTCTTTCGCCTTTAATTACATAAGTCTCAATTCGTTCACCATTATTATTGTTCACGATTTGTACTTTTTCTCCTTCAATGATGTTGGCCGCATCCATAAGATCTTCATCTACGGTAATACTTCCAATATAATTGAGGTCTGCTTGAGTTACTTTAACTCTGTGTATTTTTGATTTTAATATCTCGATAAACATATTCACTTCAAATTTTCAATATCCAAGGGGTGAATTTAGGTCATTAGTACTCTCAACGTAGATTTCCAAACCTCCCTTAGAACACGAATTTGTCTAAATATTTCCGCAATATGTGAAATTTTCACAAACTTTTGCATTAAGCTCGATATTAAAACTAATTTTCGATCAGTATGTTGTCAATCAAACGAACATTTCCTAACCATGCAGCCACACAAATTGCGTAGTTTTGTCCTTTAGAGTATGAGTCTAATTTTTTAAGAGACTTGGTATCTGTAATTTCTAGATACTCAATTTGAAACTGATTTGTTTCATCAATCAATTGAGTTCCTTTTTCAATCGCTTTTTCAACGTCTTCAGAACTTTCTAGGATATTTTTAGTCTCTTGAAGTGCTTTGTAAAGTATTGGTGCAATTTCTCGCTGACTTTCTGACAGTCTCATGTTTCTTGAAGACAAAGCAAGTCCATCCTCGGCTCTTTCTGTAGGGTGGCCGATCACGTCAATTGGAAAAGATAATGCGTTGGTGAGTTTTCTGATAATAAGAAACTGTTGAAGGTCTTTCAGTCCAAAATATGCTTTAGTAGGTTGAACGATGTGAAATAATTTAGAAACTACGATGCCTACACCATTGAAATGCCCTGGACGTTTGGCTCCTTCCATCACGGTTTCTATACTTCCAAAGTTAAACTCTATTAGGTCTTCTTTATTTTTTCCTTCAGGATACATAATAGTATCATCTGGGAGAAAGACAGCAGTACACCCAACGTTCTCTAAAAGGTTAATATCTTTATCAATTGTTCTTGGATATTTGTCAAGATCATCTGAATTATTAAATTGGGTCGGATTTACATAAATACTACAAATTGTTATATCATTTTCTGCAGTAGACTTCTTGATTAAGGCTAAATGCCCATCATGAAGTGCTCCCATTGTTGGTACAAAACCTACAGTTTTGGAACTATTTTGTTCTGTTATCAAAAAGTTTCTTAATGAAGTGGTTTCCTTGAAAATGTGCATATTTTGCTCCTTATTTATAAATTTTAACGCTTAAATTCTCATAAACTGAGCTTTAGGTAGTCTGTAGGGATTGAATTTTCCGCATTTTCCTCTTATCTTTGCGGCTAAATTAATGTAAATCCTGCAGAATATGTCAAAATTAAAAATTCTTTACGTTTCTAGTGAGATTAATCCATTTTTGAAAACTACTGAAGTTGCTGATTATGTGCGTAAGTTGCCACAATCAATGCAAGAGAGGGGTATGGAAATTCGAATTTTAGTCCCTCGTTTTGGATTGATCAACGAACGTAAGAACCGTTTGCATGAAGTTGTCAGACTTTCAGGGATTAATATCACTGTAGGCGAAGAGGAAAAGCCTTTAACTATAAAAGTTGCTTCAATTCCGCAAGCAAAACTGCAAGTTTACTTTATTGATAATGAAGACTATTTCCAACGTAAATCAGTCTTTACAGATAAGAAAAATGACGATAAGTTTTTCGAAGATAATGACGAAAGAGCGATTTTCTTCTGTAAAGGTGTGTTGGAAACTGTGAAAAAATTAGGATGGTCTCCAGATATCGTTCACTGTAATGATTGGATTTCAAGTATGATTCCGATGTACTTGAAAACGACTTATAAGAACGATCCGATGTTCAAAGACACTAAGAGTGTTTACACAATCTACAATACTTCTTTTGAGCATAAATTTGATCCTCAAGGGTTGAAGGAAAAAGTGAAGATGGTTGATATTGAAGATAGTATGTTGACTTTGTTGGAAGATGCCGATTTTAACGCATTTATCAAGATTGGATCTCAATATGCAGATGTTGTAACTAACGCCAATGCTGATTTAACTGAGAAGTTAGATGCTCTAACAGATGGAGCTTCTGATAGCATCAATACTATTGAAGTTGGAGATGAGTTTGCAAGTTCTTATTATGACATCTATACGGAATTGATGGGATAAGACTTATTAGGTATAAAAAATGTTAAGCCTTCGGTTATTACTGAAGGCTTTTTTTTATTTGTGAGATTATGTGTACAAGAAAAAGAGCAAGAATGAAGTAATTGTCATTCTGCTTCTTATTTTTGTGAAAAAGCTAGATAGGATTTTTTTGAGAGAGAAAATAGATGAGTATGACATTTAACATAAACCAATTAAAGCGTGTTTTGTCGAAGGCAAATCTTTTAGGGGCCTTTATTCTTGGAACATCTCTATTGAATACATCTTGTAATCAGGATGATATTTTGGAAAATGGAAGTGAACTAGGTGATGGGTCTAATGTAAAAGTATGCTTTGAAGATAATTTTAGTCTTAGAACAACTACAAAGTTTTTTAGAGACAGTATATTAACTTCAAGTGTATCTAATGCTATAGTTGGTGAGATACAAGAAGGAGATTTGGGAACAACTAAGTCTTCTGTTTATTTAAGGCCAAATGTTAGTTCTGGTGTTGCTTTTAATGAGCAAGAAGAATTTGTTGGTTTTGAGTTCTTATTAGTTTTTAATGGATATTCATACGGAGATACTTTAAGTGCAATTGAATTTCAAGGAAGAGAGTTAGAGACTGAGTTGGAAATCATCCAAGAAACAGTTGATCAAAGTGGAGATACTATTATCGTGAGTGTACCTCGTTACCATTTTGAAATTATTCCTGAAAATTCAATTGGAAATGAACTTTTAAGATTTGATGAAATAGATGAAGAAGTCTTATTTGCTGATTTAGATATTGATTCTTTTACAAATTCGTCTGATGGGACAACTTCTGAGCGTAAGTTTTTAAGAATCCCAATGGATGAAACATTAGGACGTCAATTATTTTCTTTAGATACTATTTCTGATTCTACAGTTATTGATCTATTTAAAGGTATTGCTCTTGATATTGTAGATGAAGGTGTCTACTATGGTATTGATGGTTCAAACTCTAAGTTTAGACTACTTTATAATGATAGAGATGAGAATGGTGATATTATTACTGAAGATGTTCAGGGGATAATTAGACCAAAAGAGTTTACATATGATATGTCCATTGCAGGTTTTTACAATAGCTTATTTGATAAAGGCGATGCTCTTGCTAGTTTAAATCTTGGTGATACTCTTAGCTCTGTAAGCTTAAATAATACTGGTTTAGTAACTGCTGGTACACCAATCTACTCTGTGATTGACTTTGATGGAGCATTAGAGCTGTTGAATAGAGCTGTAGAGGAAGGAGATGATAATCCTCTTACAAAAATCATAGTTCAAAGAGCTGAATTAAGTATTAGTGCTGTGGACCCAACAGATAGAAGTGGTACTAGTCAATCTTTAGAATACATAAAAAATAATACTCCTCCACCATCGCAAATTATTTTTGCAACATTAACTGATGAACTTGAGAATGATGGACAGATTAGTAGACTTTCAGATGGAAGTATATCTACGCTATTTACAGAAGCTGGAGATGCAGCTCTTTCGTCTAGTTTCTCAATTGCTAGAAATCAATATGGTACGATAGATATTACATCATATTTTAATGCTAGACTTAATGTCCTAAATGCAAATAATGATGATAATGTTGATAATATTGAAAGTGGGGATTTTAATTATGCAGGTCCAATGGTTGTGTTGCCAACGTCAATTTCAACTGGTGTAAATAAATTAACTTTCCCTGATTCAGAAAGTGATGCTTTAGCTCCTTCAACAGGGCTAAACCCTAATGTTCCACTTAATCTGAATTTGAGACTGTACTATACAATATTTGGAGGTACTTTAGAATGTGGTGAAACTACAGAGTAAATAAAAAATTATTATTATTTAAAAGGTCTAGTTAGGTATTCTAACTAGACCTTTTTTATTTTTTGAATATAATGGGTGTTGGTTATTAGTATTTTAATAATTGTATTGATTAACAGCTTGATAACAAAGAAAAATTATAAAACCCTCATAACTTAAAAAGACTTTTATGAGTGAAAAAATTATATAATTTTGTTTTGATAACAGAGATCAAAAAATAAAAGATAACAATCTTTTAGACCCATTTTTTACTCCAAAAAATAAAATATTATGTGTGGAATTGTAGGTTATTTAGGTTTTAAAGAAGCAAAAGATATATTAATTAAAGGTCTAAGTAGGTTAGAATATAGAGGTTATGATAGTTCTGGCGTTGCCATAATGAATGAAAACTTGAAAGTTTTTAAATGTAAAGGCAAAGTATCTGATCTACAAAACTTAATTGGAGAACAGGATACCCATGGTTCTGTAGGAATTGGACATACTAGATGGGCCACTCATGGTGTACCTAATAACGTTAATGCACACCCTCATTTATCTTCTGATAGTAGAATAGCACTTGTTCATAATGGAATTATAGAGAATTATGGTTCTCTTAAAAAAGAATTGGAATCTAAAGGACACGAATTCTATTCTGAAACAGATACCGAGGTTTTAACCCGTTTCATTGAACAAGTACAAAAAGATAATGAATGTTCATTGGAGGATGCTGTACGTATTGCTTTAACACAAGTAGTTGGGGCTTATGCTATTGTTTTAGTCTCAGTTAATGAGCCAGGTAAAATTGTTGCAGCGAGGAAAGGTTCACCTCTAGTGGTGGGAGTGGGTGAAGATAAGGAAGAATTCTTTTTAGCATCTGATGCAACTCCTATCATTGAGTATACTAAAGATGTGGTTTATCTTGATGATGAAGAAGTAGTTGTTCTTACAAAAGGAGATATTACAATTACAGATATACGTAACGTAGCAAGAGATACATATATTGAAACTCTTGATATGGAACTTGAGGCAATTGAAAAAGGTGGTTACGATCACTTCATGTTGAAAGAAATCATGGAGCAACCAAAATCAATTGAAGATTGTTTGAGGGGGCGTGTAATCGCGGAAGATCTTCATGTGAAATTAGGAGGTATACAACAGCATTTACCTGATCTACTTAATGCGAATAGAATTATTATCTTAGCTTGTGGTACTTCTTGGCATGCAGGTCTTGTAGCTGAATATGTATTCGAAGAGCTAACAAGAATACCTGTGGAGGTAGAATATGCTTCTGAATTTAGATATAGAAATCCAATAGTTGGTAAAGGCGATGTTATTATTGCGATTTCACAGTCTGGAGAAACAGCCGATACTTTAGCAGCTATTGAAATGGCCAAGGAAAGAGGTGCAACTATATTGGGTGTTTGTAACGTAGTTGGGTCATCTATTGCTAGAGCATCACATGAAGGTGCTTATACACATGCTGGACCAGAAATTGGTGTAGCTAGTACTAAAGCATTTACAGCTCAATTGACAGTTCTTACATCTATGGCTCTAATGGTCGCTAAAGAGAAAAAATCTATTTCTGAAAATAGATTAAGTGAGCTTCTAAGAGATTTAGAGCAAGTACCAGCTAAAGTAGAGCAAGTGTTAAAACTAGATTCAGCAATTGAAAGTATTGCTGAAATTTATAAAGATGCTTCAAATTGTCTTTACTTAGGACGTGGCTATAATTTCCCTGTAGCATTGGAAGGTGCGTTGAAGTTGAAAGAAATCTCTTATATCCATGCAGAGGGGTACCCTGCTGCAGAAATGAAGCATGGGCCTATTGCTTTGATTGATGAGGAAATGCCTGTGATTTTCATTGCAACTAGAGATAGTTCTTATGATAAAGTAGTGTCAAATATTCAAGAGGTTAAAGCTCGTAAAGGTCGAGTTATAGCAATTGTAACTGAAGGAGATGCTCTTATCCCTAAAATGGTAGATCATGTTATTGAAGTACCAAATATTCATGAAATGCTGATGCCAATGATCTCTGTAATTCCTCTACAATTATTGTCTTATTACATCGCTGTTATGAGAGATTGTAATGTGGATCAACCAAGAAACTTGGCTAAATCAGTTACTGTAGAGTAATGAATTCTAACTAATAGATATAAAAAAAGCCATCAAGTAATTGATGGCTTTTTTCATTGTATTATATGATAGTTTAGATCGCTTCAAATAACACGATATTATTTGGTGTGTCAATCGTTACTTTACCACCTTTTACAGTTGCTGTAGTACCCGAATAGAAGTCTTTTACTTTTTGACCATCTTCAAACACTTTAGCAACTGATATATCTTTTTTCCCTTTTGGAAGATCAAGACCAACAACTACTTGATCAGAATATTTATCAGATTTAATAGATCTACTAAATACATAAGGAGCTTCTGTAATCATTTGGTGTCTACCAATACCAACTACAGGGTGTAAGCTTTTAAATTTACCAAGCTTCTGCCAGTGAGAAAGAACATCTTTAGTTTTAAAACCATTTCTTTCACTATTCTTTTCGATTTCATCCCAGTTCATGAATGAACGAAGTGTAGCATCACCAACAGTTCCTTCAATGTCTAATGAACGGTTCGTTTCGTCGCCATAATAAACTTGAGCAGAACCTGGAGCAAGGAATAGGAAGTTTGCAGCCTTGAAAGGCTTTTCACGCATTTTGTCAAAAGGATGCCCATCATCGTGAGATGATACATAATTGACAACTCCTTTTCCTTTCAATTCATTGTTTAAAATACTATCATAAGAAGCGAATACTTCTTCATAAGACTTTTCATTAGCTTCCCATTTCAAGCCAAAGCTGATTAGTGTATTGAAGCCTTCATCGAAATAGTCAACTTCTTTATCTCCATTCATGAAATTTCTACCATTTCCGATATTGTAGCCATATACTTCACCAACCATATAGAAATCATTATCATCTAGAACTTTGTCTGGATTTGCTTTTTTCCAGTCTTTGAACGCTGCAATAGCTTCTTTGTGCAAATCACCCCATACACTTTCTTCTGTATGTTTTACAGTGTCAACACGGAAGCCATCAACGCCAAATTCACGAATGTAATCTGTAAGCCATTTGATGATGTAGAAACGAGGAGCTCTCGGGTAACCCGTACGAGCAAAGAATTCATCAAGCTCTTTTTGTTCTTTTTCTAGGCGACCTTCTTTAGTCCATTTTTCAACAAGTGGAGTAGGAATTTCAACGTTCTCATCACTACCTGTAAGAACATCTGGTAAGTTTTCTACCAACGTACAGTTTACGAAGTTTTCATATGAATCATATGTACACTGTGGTTCAGTTCTTACCCAATTGTTATCCCATACTGGGTCTTGGTCAGTTACAGGGCCTGTGTGGTTGATCACAACATCAAGTATAATTCTGATGCCGTTGTCATGCGCAACTTTTACAAGTTCAGCAAGGTCTTCTTTTGTGCCAAAGTTAGGGTCAATCTTAGTCCAGTCTTTTGCCCAATAGCCATGGAAAGGATAAGTTTCTCCTGTGCCCTCATCTACACTTCCATGAATTTGCTCAACAATAGGAGTGAACCATATTGCATTGATACCTAAGTCTTGGAAATATCCTTCTTTGATTTTCTCAGTGATACCTTTGATGTCACCTCCCATGAAACCTCTTAGCTTTGCAGCATTTTCGTTTCTTGGAATAATGTTGTCATTCTCTTTATTTCCGTTATAAAAACGATCAGTAAGAAGGAAGTAGATATTTGCAGCGTTCCAAATAAATGGTGCTTCAGTTTTAGTTGATTGTGTTTTAGCTGGCTCACATGAACTAAGGTTTAAAAGTCCTAAACCATAGAACAAAATGAGTAGACTACTTTTGGTAAGTTTATTCATTTTCATAGAATTTACATTTGGTACGAATTTATTGTTTTTTTTAAAATATCAGAGAATTGAGCTTTAACAAATTGACTTAAAATAGCTTGTTAACTAATATTTGCATCATAAACCAGTAAGTAGACGCTGTAAAAGGTTCTATAATTGAAATAAAGTACTGTGAAGGTGTAGTCCAGATGAAGGAGCAATAAATGCTAGAGCTTGATTGTCTCCTCCATTTAATGATTCTTTGATTTCATCTAGTGATAATTCTCCTGCACCAAGTTTGAACAATGTTCCCATCATCAATCTCACTTGATGTCTTAGAAAACCTTTACCTTCTATTTTGTAAACAAAGCTTTCCTCTGGAAAAAAGTTAGCTGTAAGAATATCGTTTTTAATGATTTCACTTTTGATGATTTCTCTTTCAAAAATGGTAGCATCAGAAGGCTTGTAACAGTATTTCTGAAAATTATGAGTCCCTTCAAACAGTTTGGCCCCTGTTTTCATCAACTCAATGTCAAGATTCTCATGCATATAAACCATGTACGGAGCGCAAAACGGGTGATTTTTTCCACCGTGTGAGAAAAAGTATAAGTATTCTTTAGTCTTTGGGTTTTGAATGATATTGAATTTTTCATCAGTTTCTTTGACTGAAATCGCTCTAATATCATTTGGGAGGTTTTTGTTTAATTTCTCAAAGAATAGTTTGGTGTCTAGTTTTTCCCATAAAAATAATTCAAAAGCAGAGTGTTCTGCAGAAACCATAGCATCTGTACGACTTGCACCTAATGTTTTGAAATTGTCATGTTCTAGAACGAAGTTTATTGTTTTGTCTACCATTCCTTGAATGGTTTTTACATTTGGCTGTTTTTGCCAACCATGATATCTAAACCCTAGATATTGGAATTCGATTAAGTAATAAAATCTTTGCCTGTGTGCCATAAGGCACGAAACTAAAGAGATTTATTTAAAATGAGAAACAGGAAGGTCTTCAGAATTAAAGAATAATTCTCACGTTTGATGTTATTCTGTAGGAATGAAAATCTTAAAGATTGTACCTTGGTTAACGGCACTTTCGACCTGTATATTACCGTTTAATTCATCAACTTGACTTTTTACTAAATATAATCCGAGTCCCTTACCTTCATGGCTAGAGTGTAGTTTTTGGTACATGGAGAATATTTTTTCTTTATTATTTTTCAAGTCAATACCTACTCCATTGTCTTTTATCTCTAATAAAATTCCGTTTTCAACCTTTGAACTTCTGATGTGAATTACTGGTGATAGGTATTTTTTTCGGAATTTTAGTGCATTGGTAATGAGGTGGTAAACAATGCTTTCAATATAGCTTTTTATACTTCTGAGTGATCGTGCATCTTCAGCTAGGTCAACTTCAATTACGGCATTATTTTCATTTATAGCAGTAGATAGACTACTAGTTATTGTTTGAATGATATAATTTAAATCAAGCGTTTTTTTCTCAAGGTTTGAATTTTGTCTGAAAGAAAGTATTTCAATTAGTCCTTTCAAAAGTAGGTCGAGTTCTTTTGTACTTGAAAGGAGTTTGTCTACAAAAGATTTATGTGAGGTCTGGTAATCATCAATTTTCAACAATTCAGCCAACCCAATTACCCTCGCTAATGGAGCACGTAATTTGTGAGATATAGTAAATGCAAATTGCTCAAGGTTTCTATTATGCTGAATAAGGTCAGTCATAAGTTGTTGACGCTCGATTTCTCCTTTTTTTCTTTCAGTTATAGGATACCCAATACAAAGAATCTGATATATTTCCCCTTTTTTATTAGATACAGGGCTAAACATTAGGTCTAGCCAAAAAGTGTTACCTGCTTTATCCGTGCTTTGAACCTCTTCTCGCCAAAAAGAATTCTCATTAGTTTTAGAAGATAACTCTTTGTAGATATTCGGTAATTGTAAGGAAGGAAGTACTTTATTTATATTTTCTCCAATTAATTCGTCGTAGGAATACTTCGCTTCAGAGCAAAATAAGTCATTCACTTCATTGATATATCCTCTAGGGTCAGTCACACATACCAACGAAGTTCTATTTAGAGCAACCTTAAAGTTTCTAATCTCATCGAAACTGTTTTTAAGAAGCTCCTCAACTTTTAGACTATTAGTGACTTCTTTTATAAATAATAATATTCCTTCAATATAAACTTCATTTGATGTTATTAATGGTGAAATAACAACTTCAAAACTTCGAGTTTGATTGTCTATTTGTAGGGTGATAACTTCTATAACTTTTTGCCCATGGATGGCTTTCAGAATGCTATTTCTCCATTTTGTATTTTCTCTAAGATCTAGACCAAAGTATATATTTTCAGAGAATATTTGAGTCGATATTCTTTCAAAGTTTTCGTTATATCTAAGGATTTTACCGTAGCTGTCTAAAAGCATCCAGTTTTCATGACTCAATTCTAATCCTTTTTGTAATTGCTTTTCTGTACTATTTGTGTGTTGAGTATGAAACATTACACCTACTAGATTTAATCCACTTCCTATTTCAAATAATTGAATATTTGTAGGTGTTTTCTCCCCATTGATTATGAGATTAATATTTACATTTTCTGATTTCTTTTTCTGTAAAAGCTCAAAGAAGAATTGCTTTTCTGTACTTGTTTCTGGGAGTAAGTGTGTATTTAGAAAGGTCGAAATTTCAGATGGTATATCTGTATTTAAAATTTGATGGGCTTGTTCATTTGAGTAAATAACTTCATTATTTTCAATCTCGAAAATGAGAAAAGCATTGGGGATATTTTTGAATAGGTTATTCTCTCCAGTTAGAATGTCTACAACATTCAATCCGTCTATCATATCTTCTGCTTTTCTTAATTGATCCAATGTTTTGTTTCTCATCGAAATTCAAGTGTCTTGTTCCTCGAAAAAGGTTTAGCTAGTATTTTTTATAGCCTTTGAATACGTGTCTCAATGAAAATTACAAAATATAGGTTAGTCCAAAATATTAAAATGAAGGATTTATGACGACGAGTGATTAATGTTATAAGTGAAAGTTGAAAAAGTGAAATTAATATGTTTAATCTCTTTATTTGGATAAGCTTTTTAGATATGCTTTTGTAATATTTTTGATAGATGTGGCACCTATGTCATCTAGCTTAATTTTATCAGCAGCAATAAAAAGAGCTTCAGTAATATCATCTTGAGCTACGATTTTTTCATAAGGCTCCACTGTGATTTCAAAAGTGAGGTCTAAAGTGAAATATGTTATATCTTGGTATTCATATGTATTCGGGAAGGAACCAAAATATTTTATACTGCTAACATTAAGTTGGAGTTCTTCAAATATTTCTCTTTTAAGTGCATCTTCTGCGGTTTCAAGTTGATCAACAAATCCGCCAGGTAAATCAAGCATTCCTTTATAAGGATTAAACTTTCTTCTTGTGAATAATATTTCTCCTTTGTCATTCTTTAAAATTGCTGCAACAGCAGAAGCAGCATTTATATACATTCTGAAATCACAAGAGCTACAAAGGAAAGAGTCATCCTTCTGGTATATAAAGTGATCATGTCCACACTTAGGGCAGTATTTTAGAATATTTTTAGGATGTGTATTCATATTTATATAATTACCATTTCAATGGTAAGTATACATACTTTCTATTGATTTGCATCTAAAGTTGAGCTTTTTTAAACTTTAATACATTACAGATTTTTCAGATTCTAATCTAGATTTGATTTCAATCACCAATTTATTGAAGTATTCTAATGTAGTTCGTTTCAGAAAAAGATTTTTTTAATTGAAGTCGTTACTTTATGCTTGAAACCTTACAAGGCTATTATTGAGGAATACTCTTTGTAAGTTGACACAAAAGATAACCTTTACTACTAACCCAAACCTAATCATTAATGAAACCCAGCATGAATAAAAGTAAATACCTTAGGCTGTGGACTTATGGGCTATTCATATTATGTTTTTTTCAAATACAATTTACAAAGGCTGATGATCCATTTGCGAGAATTATAGCAAGTCCTACGGGGGCTATTTGTACAGGCGATACCATTCTGTTTTCTGATAATAGCTTTTCTACCAGTACTGATTTAGATACATGGGAGTGGACCTTTAGTGGAGGAACGCCAAGCGTAGCAACTGGGCAGGGGCCACATGAAATTGTATGGAATAGTGCGGGAGATTTTGAGATTCAATTGATCGTATCTACCAATGGGATTTCGGATACAACCACCTATGAGGTTAGTGTAGTAGAAGCTCCAATTTCAAATGATTTTACTGAAACTATCGACCTATCTAATGGACCTGTAAATGTACAACTAACCCCAGATAACTTTAATAGTAGCTTTAGTTACACATGGATTATAAATGACCTTGTAGAAGGTGAGGTCGTTTATAATGAAGCAAATGTTTCGCATTTAATTCAAGTCAATGGAAATCATACGGGGCAGTTAGTAGTAAGTAATGGCAGTTGTTCATCGAGTTATGATGTTTTGATTACTTCAGCTGGGGGGGAAGGAGATCTAGTTGCCAATTTTACGATCTCAGATACCGTTTCATGTGTTGATTCTTATTTGACTTTTGAACATGAAAATACAGAAGGTGTAACAAGTTGGGAATGGGATTTTGGAGAAGGTGCTCATCCTCGTTTTGCATATAATGGAGGGCCTATTAATGTTTTTTATTCCTCACCAGGAGTGAAGTCAGTATTATTAGTGGTCGGAAATGGAGGGCTTTCAGAGTCAGTTGAAAGAGAGGTTGTGATAGGTGGTTCTGAAAATGGTATATCTATAGCTGCTAATCCAAAATTGAGTACAGATGGAGATACTATTTTTGTTCAGCCGTCCTCTGTGATAAGTTTTAGACCTAATGGTGAGTCAGGTTTAGCCAATTCTTATTTGTGGGATTTTGGAGATCCTTTTGCCCAAGAAGCAGATAGTACCTCTGAAAGTAGAATTGGAGATCATAGTTTTGACACAGGAGGTCTTTATGCTGTAAAGTTGACTAGGGAAAGCTCGGAAGGTTGCGTGTCAGAGTTTGTACAGTATGTGAGGGTGGTAACGGAATCAGATCAAAGCGGTGACTTTGCAATTTCTCCTTCAGGCAAAACTTGTGTATTTAATAGCGTTAGTTTTACCAGTAAGGCGAGAGGTTTTGCCCAAGGAGCAGCAGAAGTTGTTTGGTATTTTGGCGCGGAAGGAGATGCATTTCCACAGTCTTCAGATGGTTTTATCCCCGATTCAGTATACTGGACGCAACCAGGTAAGAAGATTATTAAAGTAGTTTCTAAAAGTTCTCAAGATTATGAAGACTCAGTTGTACATAGTCTTATCTATGATGTTTTAGCTTATCCAGAAGCGACTTTTTCTTTTAATGATACGGCAATCTGTTCCTCAAATGCACAAGAGGTTTCTTTTTTGCCATCTATGCAACTAGAGTATGGCATTTACAACTGGTCTGTAGTTGATGAATCTGGAGGTGAGCAATCAAGTTCTTCAGTAGAACCTAAATTTACCCTTTTGCCAGATGAAAAATATACAGTGTCCTTAGAAGTTTCAAATAGCTATTGTACATCTTCTTATTCTAGAATAATTCAGACAGGAAGTGGGTGTGATGATATTTGGGCTGGTTTGATCGTACAGCCAGCAAGAGATAATTGTGGGTTGTTGAGATATATAATTGAGGGAGTCGGTAGTGAAAGTATTCAAAGTTGGGACTTTAATTTTGGCGGAGGAACGGCTGAACCTGAGGCTGATGGGACAAGTAGTGGACCCTTTACTGTAGATTTTCCTCCAAGTCAATCCGGTAGTCAGATTACCCTTACAGTTGATGATGGAAGTGGGAATGAGGAAACGGTAACTGTTACTTTGGATGGTTCTAATCAAGTAAGAATACCATAAAAATATACCTATGAAACCCAAATATACATCAAGTTTAGTCTTAGCCTCATTTATAATCTTATTGCTTTTTTCTAACCTAGAAATAAAAGCCCAAGATAGCCATTTTACCCAGTTCTATGCGATTCCTACTAATTTGAATCCTGCTTTTGCAGGTAATACAAAACAAGGTAGGCTTACTGCAATTTATAGAAACCAATGGCCAAATTTAGAATCTAATTATATTACTTATGCAGCTGCATATGATCATTACTTTCCGTCTTTTAATAGTGGTATAGGAGTGTTGTTCAAAAGAGATGAACAAGGAGCTAGTATTGGTACTCCATTAGCAAATACTGAAGTTCAAGCCAATTATGCTTATCACGCGCAGTTGAATAATAAGTTTGGGATGTTTTTTGGATTGAACGTAGGTATTACTCAAAGGCAAATAGATTATAGTAGATTGTTATTAGTTGATCAAGTGGATGATGATGGTAGTGGGACAATTAATCCCCCAAACGAGTCATTTCAAACAGGGTCAAAGTTTTATCCAGACATTTCATTTGGCTATTTATTTTTTGGTAAGAATTTTTGGACAGGTTTCTCTTTGTTTCACCTTAATCAACCTAATATAGCTGTGATTGATGGTACAGGAGATGATATTTTGCCAACCAGATTATCTATTCATGGTGGATACTTATTTCACCTTGGTTGGACTGGTCGGAGATCAATGATTAAAGATTATAATGATAAAATATTAACTCCTGTATTTGAATACAGAAGACAAAGGCGTACACAGCAGTTAAGCCTCGGAGCTTATTTTCTAATGAAACCTTTATTAATAGGTATGTGGTATAGAGGTGTTCCAATAATAGAGTCTGCTGAAGAGTCTGGTATTAATCAAGATGCGATATCGGGTATGATAGGATTTAAAATTAAGTCAGTTAATATTGCTTATAGTTATGATTATACTATTTCTTCTCTAACAAATGAAGGAAGAGGTTCCCATGAAATTTCTTTCAGTTTCGATATCCCTAGAAATTCTGACTTTGGGAATAAAAAGAAAAGTGACAAACCTGGTGTTTCTACCCTTCAGTGTCCCACCCCTTGGGTAAATGAGTGATTTGTCATATTATTTTTACTTTTTGTCAGATACGTTTTAGGTTAATTTGCGTCATTGTGTCAGTAAATATGACAATATTCGGATTTTTTTAAAATGGCATAAGAAGTGCTTAAATCTCTACAGATTTGAAAATTATATTTTTAATAAAAATACCTTTTAAACTAAAATAAAATGTCAACAGT
Source organism: Sediminitomix flava (assembly GCF_003149185.1). Lineage (NCBI taxonomy): Bacteria > Pseudomonadati > Bacteroidota > Cytophagia > Cytophagales > Flammeovirgaceae > Sediminitomix > Sediminitomix flava. The sequence goes on from NZ_QGDO01000003.1 coordinate 458,087, forward strand.
TAACATTAAACCACTTGCAGATAGAGTCCTAGTTGAACCTGCTGCAGCTGAGACAAAAACTGCTTCTGGAATTATTATCCCAGATAATGCAAAAGAAAAACCACAAAGAGGTACTGTTGTAGCTGTAGGCCCTGGTTCAAAAGATGAGCCTATGACTGTGAAAGTTGGTGATACAGTGATTTATGGAAAATATTCAGGAACTGAATTAGCTTTAGAAGGCAAAGACTACTTGATCATGAAGGAAGCTGATATTTACGCTATTGTTTAAGTATTAGCTTTAACCTATTCCAATATCAATTTAATTAAGAATCTTTTTTAAAATATTTATAAGATGGCTAAAGAACTTTTCTTTAATACAGAAGCAATTGACGGTCTTAAAAAAGGCGTTGATGCATTGGCTAATGCTGTTAAAGTAACATTAGGACCAAAAGGTAGAAATGTAATTCTTGACAAATCATTCGGAGCACCTCACGTGACTAAGGATGGTGTTTCTGTAGCAAAAGAAATCGAATTGGCAGAGCCAATCGAGAACATGGGTGCTCAATTGGTAAAAGAAGTAGCATCAAAAACTGCAGATGAGGCAGGTGATGGTACTACAACAGCTACTGTTTTGACACAAGCAATCTTTACTGCAGGTATCAAAAATGTAGCAGCTGGTGCTAACCCAATGGATTTGAAAAGAGGTATCGATAAAGCTGTTTCATCTTTGGTGAAACAATTGAAAGATAACTCAAGCGAAGTACAAGACAACAAAGAAATTGCTCAAGTAGCTACTATCTCTGCAAACAACGATGCTGAGATTGGTAACATGATTGCTGAAGCAATGGAGAAAGTTGGAAAAGATGGTGTAATCACTGTTGAAGAAGCAAAAGGTACTGAAACAGAAGTTAAGACTGTAGAAGGTATGCAATTCGACAGAGGTTATTTGTCTCCATACTTCGTGACAAATACTGAGAAAATGCAAGCTGAGTTGGAATCTCCATATATCTTGATCTATGACAAGAAGATCTCAGCTATGAAAGATATTCTTCCTGTATTGGAGCCAGTAGCTCAGTCAGGTAAGCCATTGTTGATTATTGCTGAAGATGTAGATTCTGAAGCTTTGGCTACATTGGTTGTAAACCGTATCAGAGGTGCACTGAAAATTGCAGCTGTTAAAGCTCCTGGTTTTGGTGACAGAAGAAAAGCAATGCTTCAAGATATCGCTGTTTTGACTGGAGGTACTGTAATCTCTGAAGAAACAGGAATGAAGTTGGAAGATGCTACTATCGAGTACTTGGGTACTGCTGAAAAAGTAATTATCGATAAAGATAATACGACAGTTGTAAACGGTGCTGGTGAATCTTCTGCTGTTGAAGCTCGTGTAGCTGAAATCAGACACCAAATCGAAAATACTACTTCAGACTACGATAAAGAGAAATTGCAAGAGCGTTTAGCTAAATTGGCTGGTGGTGTTGCTATTATCTATATCGGTGCTGCTACTGAAGTAGAAATGAAAGAAAAGAAAGACCGTGTAGACGATGCTTTGGCTGCAACTAGAGCGGCTGTTGAAGAAGGCGTAGTTGTTGGTGGTGGTACTGCACTACTAAGAGCTTCTTCTGCTTTGGAAGGTGTTTCTACTGAAAACGAAGATCAACAAATTGGTGTTGAAATCGTGAGAAAAGCAATCGAGGCTCCATTGAGAACTATCCTTGAAAATGCTGGTCTTGAGGCTTCAGTAATCGTAAATAAAGTATTGGAAAATGCTGGAAACTACGGTTACAATGCTAGAACTGATGAGTACCAAGACTTAGTTGAGAACGGAGTTATTGATCCAACGAAAGTTACTCGTTTGGCTTTAGAAAATGCTGCATCTATCGCTTCTCTGTTGTTAACTACTGAATGTGTAGTTGCTTCTGAGAAAGAAGAAGGTGGTGCTCCAGCTATGCCTCCAGCAGGTATGGGCGGTGGAATGCCAGGTATGATGTAATCAGTTGACATCAGAAATAACTTAAGCGAAAGCTTAGTATAGATATTGAGCGGTATAAGTTTTTACTTATACCGCTTTTTTTATGCAATTTATTAAAACATTAACTTCCTTATAAATCATAAGAAATTGCATTTTTTCTATCTTTGTCGTCACTATTCTATATCTAAGAGAAAATTTGTGGGCTTAGGTCGAAAATGACAGAATAAGAGTAGTAATGAAAATGCTATTCATAAATTGAATTTCTAGTTTGTTTTGTTCTATGAATAGCCTTATTATAAAGTAAAAAGAATTCAAAATAAGATGTATCATATACCTGTAATGCTTGAGGAGTGCCTCGATTGGTTAAAACTTGAGGATAGAAACACCTATGTGGATGTGACTTTTGGTGGTGGAGGTCATTCTAAAGCAATACTTGAAAGAATCTCTAATGGGAAATTAGTCGCTTTTGATCAAGATCAAGACGCGAAAAAAAATGCAGATAAAATTGAAAATGAACAATTTTTGTTCGTTCAAAGCAATTTTAGAAACCTTAAGAGATTCTTGAGATTACATAATCAAATTCCTGTAGATGGAATTCTTGCCGATTTAGGAATCTCATCACATCAAATTGATTGTGGAGAAAGAGGCTTTTCAACTCGTTTTGATGCTGAATTAGACATGAGAATGGATCAGTCTGCTGAGTTATCTGCAAAAGAACTGATTCATGAATATGATGAAGCTGATTTGATTAAAATCTTCAAATTATATGGCGAGTTAAAAAATGCTCGTAAAGTAGCTTCCATAATTACTAGAGAAAGATTAAACTCTTCAATTGAAACCACTGGCGATTTAATGCGTATACTTTCTTCTTGTGCACCTAAAGGGAAAGAGAATCGTTATTTTGCCCAACTTTTTCAGGCAATAAGAATCGAAGTGAATAATGAAATGGGAGTGTTAGAAGAAATGCTCTCTCAGTGTGCAGAAGTATTGAAGCCAGGAGGAAGATTGGTTGTCATGTCTTATCACTCTTTGGAAGATAGACTTGTCAAAAACTTTATGAAGTTTGGGAATTTTGAAGGTAAACCAGAAAAAGATTTCTACGGAAATTTAATTAGACCTTTAAAGCCAAACTTTACTAAACCTATTGTAGCATCTTCAGAGGAAATTAGTCAGAATAGAAGAGCTAGAAGTGCAAAATTGAGAGTTGCAGAGAAATTGTAGACTTTAATTTTTTGAGAATATGAAAGCGAAAAACAAACCAAGAAATATTCCTTTATCACAAAATAAAACAGAGTATTCTGAACCCATCCGTCCACAAAAGAAACGGGTATTACCTAATGGGTATAGGGATAGTGCTGTTTTTCGCTTTCTTCCATTTTTTATATATGCTACTATTTTAGGTGTACTTTATATTGGAAATACTTTTTATACCGAGAAGAAGTACACAGAAATTGAGTCTTTGAAATCAAAGGTAGATCAGTTACGAATAGATTATCGTACTTTAAAGTATGATTATCTTAACATGGCAAAGAGAAGTAAGATTGATGGGAAAGTGAGAAAAAATGGTTTGTATCCAACAAACACATCTCCTGTGATTATTGAAGTTGATAAAGATTAATTTTTTTGACTAAGGACTAAAACAATTATGCAAACCAAGAAAAGAGGCGTTAAAAGAAATATCTTATCTAAAGCTCAAATTTGTTTTTTTCTAGTATTTCTAGTGGCTTTGGCTGCAACCTTCAAATTGGGATATATCCAGTTTTCAGAAGATGATCATTGGGCCGATGTTGCAGACAAAAGAGGGCTTAGATTTAGAAAGGTTGAAGCGACAAGAGGAAATATTCTTGCTGATAATGGGGCTTTATTGTCTACTTCAATTCCTTTTTATAAGCTTATCATTGATCCAACTGTTGCTTCTGATGACAAGTTTAATAGTGGAATTGATTCCTTAAGCATTTTACTTTCGAAGTATTTTAAGGAGCATAATAAAGCTTATTACAAAAACTTACTTATAAGTGATCGAAAGAAAGGAAATAAATATAGGGTTCTTAGTACGAAACTAATTAAGCATAAAGACCGAAAGATCATTGCTAAAACTTGGCCGATTTTACGAGAAGGTAGAAATAGAGGTGGTGTCATTTTTGAAAAAGAGGAAAGCAGGTTTAAACCTTATGGTGACTTAGCGAGGAGAACGGTCGGTTTTCTTAGAGAAGGAAAAGAAGGGAATACCGTCGGAAAAGGACTGGAGTATAGTTTTAACAAAGAACTAGAAGGGCTCAATGGACAAGCTTTGTATAAAAGAATTGCAGGCGGAAGATGGATTCCAATGGATGAAGTTGCTGCTATTCGTTCAGTCGATGGTTATGATATAAAAACGACTATTGATATTGACATTCAAGAATATGCACACGAAGTACTTCATACAGCGTTGAAGAAGCATGATGCAAATTCGGGTAGTTTTATTTTAATGGAGGTAAGTACGGGGCAGATCAAGTCTATTGTGAATCTTGGTAAATCCAGAAATGGAAATTATTATGAAGATTACAATTATGCAATTCAACACGTAACAGAACCTGGTTCCACTATAAAGTTAGCTTCTTTTATGGCTCTTTTAGAAGAAGGAGGAATATCTCTCGAAGATTCTATAGAAACAGGGCAGGGGAAATATGAGTTTTATGAAGGCGCTGTAATGAAAGACGCTACTTCTTATGGTTATGGTAAGTTGACAGTACAGGAAGTCTTTGAAAAGTCATCAAATGTTGGTACTTCCTTACTTGTAGACTCTGTATTCAAAGAAAAACCAGATAAATTTATTAATTACCTTAAAGACTTTCATTTGGTTGACCCGCTTGGTTTCCAAATGAAAGGAGAAGGTGTTTCAAGAATTAGTACTCCAGATGATGAAAAATGGAGTGGTACATCATTACCTTGGATGTCTATCGGATATGAATTAGCAATTACACCACTTCAAGTTCTTACACTTTATAATGCTGTAGCGAACAATGGAAGAATGTTGAAGCCTTATATTGTTGAAGAAATATTACAAGGGAATCATGAAATAAAAGAATATGAACCTGTAGTTTTAGACTCAAAAATATGTTCGAAATCGACCTTAGAGAATCTTCAAAAAATGTTGGTTGGTGTTGTTGAAAATGGAACAGCTAGAAATATTTATTCTGAAGATTATTCGATAGCAGGGAAGACTGGTACAGCTCAAAAAGTGAAGTCTGGTAAATATACTAAAACGTACTTTACGTCTTTTGCTGGTTATTTTCCAGCTGACGATCCTAAATATTCAGCCATTGTAGTAATTGATGAACCTAGAGGTGATGAGCAATATGGTGGAACAGTTTGTGCTCCTGTTTTCAAAGAGATTGCAGATAGAGTAGTAATCAAACATATAGATCGATTTATCGAGGTTAATGAAGATCTAGAGATGACGTTGCCTTATATCAAAGCTGGAAACTATCAAGACTTGAATCTTTTGAGTAAAGAACTAGGGCTTCAAACTTTAGATCAGCATAAGAATGAGTGGGTGAGAACACAAGTTCAAGGAGATACAATTGTTTGGGTTGACAATAGAGGAGGGCGTCAGACAGTACCTGATACAAGAGGGATGACTTTAAAGGATGCTATTTATCTTTTAGAGAATCAATCAATGAAGGTTAAAGTTCTTGGAGAAGGTAGAGTTCAAACGCAATCTGTTGCTCCGGGAACGAAAGTTGTGAAAGGAAGAGAAATTGTTCTAAAGCTTCAAAAGAGCTAGATTGAAAGAGTGATTTTTTGATGATAATTAAATTCTAGAACCAAATATATTCATAGAATTCCTAATGAAATTAAGCACAGTATTAGCGAATATTCCCCACACTTTAGTACAGGGAAATAATGAGGAAGAAGTTTTAAATCTTGAAATTGATTCTCGAAAAGTTTCAGAAGGTGGATTGTTTACGGCAATTGTTGGCGCTGAAATGGATGGGCATAGCTTTATAGATAAGGCTATTTCGCAGGGAGCTAAAGTTATTGTGCTAGAAAATGTACCTGAAAATTTACAGGATGGAGTGTCTTATGTAAAAGTAAAAAACACTTCAGACGTATTGGGTATACTTGCTTCAAATTTTTATGTGCATCCTTCCAAACAGCTTAAAATTGTAGCAGTAACAGGTACCAATGGTAAAACAACTATTGCTACTTTACTCCAAAAGCTATTTATGGAGTTGGGTCATAATGTTGGTTTATTATCTACTATTGAAAATAAAATCAATGATGAAATAATACCTACAAAACTTACTACTCCAGATGCAATAACAATCAATAAATTGATGGCTGAGATGGTACAGAAAAACTGTACTCATTGCTTCATGGAAGCTAGTTCTCATGCAATTGTACAAGGAAGGTTAGGTGGATTAGATTTAGATGGAGCAGTATTTACGAATATCTCCCATGATCACCTTGATTATCATGGTACTTTCAAAGACTACATAAACGCCAAGAAAAAATTATTTGACGACTTACCTAAGCATGCATTTGCTTTGATTAATCAAGATGATCGAAGAGGTGAGTATATGCTTCAAAATACAAAAGCTTCAAAAAAGTCATTTGCATTGAAAGCAATGGCTACTTTTAAGGCTAAATTAATTGAAAATTCATTTGAAGGGCTTCATTTAGAAATCAATAATCAAGAAGTTTGGTGTCGATTGATTGGGGATTTTAATGCTTACAATCTATTAGCTATTTATGGTGTAGCAGTTTTACTAGAAGAAGATGAGCAAGAAGTGTTACAATTAATTTCTTCATTAGATACTGCCGCAGGTAGATTTGAGCAACTTATTTCTCAAAAAGAGCAAATAAGAGGAATAGTTGATTATGCACATACACCAGATGCCCTGGAGAATGTCTTAAAGACGATTAATAATATCAGAGATGAATCTGAACGAATAATTACTATTGTGGGATGTGGAGGAAATCGAGATAAGGAAAAACGTCCAATTATGGCTTCTAAAGCTGTTGAATTGAGTGATCTAGTCATCCTTACTTCCGATAATCCTAGAAATGAAGAACCCGAACTCATACTTCAAGATATGCAAAAGGGAGTTGAAATGGGGGCTGCATCTAAGGTAAGAACGATAGTTGACAGAAAAGAAGCAATTGAAAAAGCCTGTGAAATGGCTTATCCAAAAGATATCATATTAGTGGCAGGGAAGGGCCACGAAACTTATCAAGAAGTAAAAGGAATACGATCACATTTTGATGATAAAGAAGTACTACTATCTCTTTTTAGAGATCGATAGTGTGTAAAGGAATGAATACTCGAAGCTAAATAATGAACTAAATATCATGTTATATCACCTTTTTGAATACTTAGAGCAAAGTTATAATCTTTCAGGAGCAGGACTTTTTCAGTACATTTCCTTTAGGGCATTAATGGCTGCGTTATTTTCAGTATTGTTTGCTACAATTCTTGGAAAACGAATTATTTTACTTCTTCAGAAACAACAGATAGGAGAGACTGTAAGAGATTTAGGCTTACAGGGACAGATGGAGAAGAGAGGAACTCCTACTATGGGTGGTGTAATTATCATTGGTGCTGTTGTACTTTCGGCAATTCTATTCGCCAGACTCGATAATATTTATATCATTCTTTTGATCACTTCAATTCTTTGGACTGGAGCGATTGGATTTGTAGATGATTATCTGAAAGTTCTGAAAAAAGATAAGGAAGGACTTCGAGGAAAGTTTAAAATCTTTGGTCAAGTAGGTTTAGGAGTCATTGTCGGTGTAACCTTGTTGATGAATGAAGGTGTTGTAATCAGAGAATTTAGTGAAGATGTATCAAAAGATACGCCTATCTCTGAAATGGTGAAAGGACAAGATTACCAAGATGTAAAGTCACTAAAAACTACAATCCCATTTATGAAAAATAATGAGATGGATTATCACTCTCTTATTCCCTTTGAGAATGAAACTGTTTCAAATATTTTATATGTATTGGTAGTGATTTTTATTATCACTGCTGTTTCTAATGGTGCAAATATTACGGATGGTCTTGATGGATTAGCAGCTGGTACATCCGGAATTATAGGTGTCAGTTTAGCGGCTTTTGCCTATGTGTCGGGTAACTTTATTTTTGCTGATTATCTGGATATCATGTATATCCCAAATACTGGTGAAGTTGCTATTTTCTGTTTCGCTTTGGTAGGTGCATGTGTCGGTTTCCTATGGTATAATACTTATCCTGCACAGGTATTTATGGGTGATACAGGAAGTCTTTCATTAGGAGGTGTCATAGCCGTACTTGCTATCATTCTTAGAAAGGAGCTTTTAATACCTGTATTGTGTGGTGTATTCTTAATTGAAAATTTATCTGTACTTATACAAGTTGGGTATTTTAAGTATACAAAAAAGAAATATGGAGAAGGAAGACGTGTTTTCCTAATGGCACCATTGCATCATCATTATCAGAAGAAAAATATTCCAGAACCTAAGATTGTCAGTAGATTTTGGATTATAGGAATCTTACTAGCTATTCTTACAGTAGCAACGTTGAAAATTAGATAGTCTTAGAATAATGAGCTGAGAGTTTGAAGTTTAGAAATTTCCTAAACTTCAAGCTCTTTCTTTGTTTAAATACATTTCAAATGAGTAAAAGGATTGTCGTTTTAGGAAGTGGTGAAAGTGGAGTAGGAGCTGCTTTACTTGCAAAAAATAAAGGTTTTGATGTGTTTGTGTCTGACTATGGTCAGATTGCGGATAAATATCAAAAAGAACTAGATGCAAACAATATTTCATACGAATCTGGGAAGCATACAGAAGCTCTTATTCTTAATGCAGATGAAGTGATTAAAAGCCCAGGTATTTCTCCTAAAGTACCTATTGTTCAGAAATTAAAAGCAGAGGGTATTCAAATTAGTTCTGAAATTGAATTTGCCAGCAGATATACCGATGCTAAACTCGTTGCAATCACTGGTACAAATGGTAAAACGACAACCTCACTTTTAACTCATCATATTCTTAAGCAAGCAGGGCTTAATGTAGGTCTTGCAGGTAATATAGGAGATAGTTTTGCAAAGAGTGTAATCGAAAAAAACTACGATTACTATGTGCTAGAAATCAGCTCTTTTCAACTTGAAGATATCCATGATTTTCACCCATCGGTAGCCATGCTTCTTAATATTACTCCAGATCATTTAGATCGTTATGAATATGAGATGGATTTATATGCAGAAGCGAAGTTTAGAATTGCTGAAAATATGCAAAAAGAAGATTGCTTCATTCTAAATAAAAGTGATGATTATTTGATGGGAATTCACCAATCATTGGCTAATACTAAAGCTACTGAGGTTTATTTTACTGATAAGGATTTTAATGGGGCAACGTTGAATGTTGATGCTTACTCCTTTAATAATCTATCCTTAAAAGGAGGACATAATGGAATGAATATGAGTGCAGCAGTTCGTGCAGCACTGTTTTTAGGTTGTGAGGTTTCTGCTATTCAAGAAGGACTTTCTACATTTAAAAATGCTGAGCATCGATTGGAGTGGGTAGCTGATATTAATGGTGTAGATTTTATCAATGATTCCAAAGCTACAAATGTTGAAGCAGTACAATTTGCCTTAGATAGTTTTGAAAAACCAATAGTATGGATTGCTGGCGGTACGGATAAAGGTAATGATTATTCTACTTTATTTCCTTTGTTAGAAAAGTTAGAAATAAAAGCTCTGTTATGTTTAGGGAAGGATAATACTAAACTTGAAAAAGCTTTTGAAGGCAAAGTATCAATAATAAGGTCAACTGAGAGTGTCGAAGAAGTCATAGATTGGTCTCTCGAAATAGCTCATAGTGGTGATGTTGTTCTATTATCACCAGCTTGTGCGAGTTTTGATCTATTTAAAAACTACGAACATAGAGGAAGTTGCTTCAAGGAAGCTGTACTAAAACATAAGAATTCTTGAGTAAGAAAAAATAAATAGGTATTCTTAGACATAGAACTAAGATTTTTTGACTAGAACGGATATGAAAAAGCTATTAAACAAACTTGAAGGAGATAAGGTCATTTGGGCGATTTGTATTTTGTTGGCGTTGTGGAGTATTCTTGTAGTTTATAGTGCTACAGGCTCCAAATCATATCTCCGTTGGGATGGTAATTCTGAACACTATTTATTTAAGCATGTCATCTTAACTCTTCTTGGTTTGGGTACCATGTATATTTGCCATAAAATAGATTACAACTATTACAGAGTTATTTCTCGGATATTCTTAATAGCCTCGGCTTGTTTGCTTTTATTTGCCTACTTCTTTGGGAGTGAAATCAATAGTGCCGCACGTTGGATTAGAGTACCCGTAGTTGGATTTACTTTTCAACCATCTGATATAGCTAAATTGGCACTAATTACTAACATGGCTAGTATGTTGTCTAAACGTCAACGAAGTATCAAGGAGTTTAGAAGAGTATTCTTAAAGCTATTGTCTTGGACGGGTGTAATCTGCATGCTTATTGGCCTTACCGACTTTTCGACAGCGGCTTTATTGGCTGGTACAATTGTTCTTCTCTTTTTTATCGGGCGTGTTCCTGTAAAATATATTTCACTTCTTGTATTTGGTGTGATTGTATTTTTGGGAGTAGCCTTGTACAGTGGACAACGTTTAGGAACTGTCGTGAACCGAACCTTAACTTATTTGGATAAAGATCAAATGAGTGAACAAAGTGTTCAATCGCACATAGCCTTAGCATCTGGAGGTTTTGCAGGTAAAGGAATAGGACAGAGTACTCAACGAAATTTCTTGCCATTATCATATTCTGATTTTATTTATGCGGTAATTGTTGAAGAATATGGTTTTATGGGTGGTGTATTTTTGATCTTCTTATACCTAGTCATACTTTGGCGAGGAATGATTACTATAGCCCATAGCAAACGAGCCTTTGGAGGGCTACTCGCAGCAGGTTTAACTTTTAGTGTTGTCATACAAGCTTTTGTTCATATTTGTGTTGTTGTCGGTATATTGCCACTAACAGGTTTACCTCTTCCTTTTATGAGTATGGGAGGTACATCTTTGGTGTTTACTGGGGCTACTCTCGGAATAGTACTAAGTGTTGGACGTACTCAGCTTGAAGAAGAAGAGGAGTCTTTACCATCTTTTCATCCAGAAGATCGAGGTGGTTTGTTAGAAGATGAGCCTATTATTGAACAGGAAGAAGCAGTTCAAGAAACTCAAAAGGTTAACACACTTTACGGGGGAAGTTATCGAAAAGGAAGTTCTAGGGTTTCTAACTTTAAGAGAGACTAAGAACAGACTTTATTTAAGAATGATTTGTTTAAATTTTGAATAGCTAGAGAATTGGAAAAATATAAACTTATTATCAGTGGTGGTGGAACTGGTGGGCATGTCTATCCAGCCATTGCAATAGCAGATGCATTTAAAGCAAGGTTTCCAGATTCTGAAATCCTTTTTGTGGGTGCTGAAGGGAAGATGGAAATGGAGAAAGTTCCTGAAGCAGGGTATCCAATTGAAGGTCTAAAAATAAGTGGGTTACAACGAAAACTGACAGTAGATAACCTTTCATTTCCTTTTAAGGTGATTTCTAGTCTTTTCAAAGCAAAGAAAATAATTTCAAAATTTAAGCCTGATGCAGTTGTCGGAGTCGGAGGTTATGCCAGTGCCCCAATCATGGAAATGGCAGTTAGAAATAAGATACCAACCGTTATTCAGGAACAGAATGGTTATGCCGGTTTAGTAAACAAAATTGTGGCTAATAGAGCCTCAAAAATCTGTGTTGCTTACCCTAAAATGGAGAAGTATTTCCCCGCAGATAAACTTGTAATGACAGGGAATCCAGTTCGAAAAGATATTATTGAATTAGCTCATTTGAAAGAAGAAGCCTATACACATTTTGAGCTTTCACCAGAAAAGAAAACAGTATTTGTTTTTGGTGGCAGTTTAGGAGCTCTGACCCTAAATGAAAGTATGTTTAATGGCTTTCAGAGACTTTTGGATGAAGGCTATCAACTAATTTGGCAAACAGGTAAATATTATTACGAAAAATATAAGGATTTACTTCCGAATGAACTTCCAGAAGGTCTAAAGTTACTTCCTTTTATAAGAAGAATGGATTTAGCTTATGCATGCTCAGATTTAGTTATTTCTAGAGCAGGGGCACTTTCAATATCGGAACTATGCTTGGCAAAGTTACCAACTTTATTAGTTCCATCTCCAAATGTGGCAGAAGACCATCAAACTAAAAATGCGATGAATCTTGTAAATGAGGGAGCAGCAGTTATGGTCAAGGATATTGATGCTAGAGAAAAGTTAATTGATGAAGCTCTTGTTGTTTTAGGCGATGAAAAATGGCAAAACTCATTGAAAGAAAGTATGGGGGAATTAGCTAAGCCCGAAGCGGCAAATGAGATTGTTGATGAAATTTATAAATTGATTCAAAAGTAAGAAAGAACCCTTCCATAGCGATTAGAACTATGGAAGGGTTTTTCATTTATAAGAATAACTTTCCTTGCCAAGTATCTTTTTCTTTCAATTTTGCCTCAATCTGATTTAAGATTTGATCCATTCTTAATTTTCCCCAATCAGGGGCTAATTTAATATTTGGAGGTGCTTCACTAGAAAATCGTTGGATTGAAATATCAGGACGAAGTCTTTCCACAAATTCCACAATAAAGTCGATGTATTCATCTTTATTGAAAAGCTTAATGAAATCTGGGTTTTCACGGTATTGTTTTGCCATGATTGTCCCTTTGACAATTTGAAGTTGATGAAACTTGATTGTATCCAGTGGTAAGTCATTAATTAAATCTACTTGATCTAACATTCTCTGTCTATCATCGCCAGGCAGACCAAATAATAAATGTCCTCCAACTTGAAAACCTCTGTTTTTAGACATTTCTAAAGCCTTTATTGTATCTTCAAAACTATGTCCTCTATTTACACGATCTAGCGTATCATTATAGCAAGACTCAATTCCGTACTCTAGTACTATAATATGTTTTTCCGCAAGCTCTTGTAAATAATCAAGTTGAGCTTCATCAATGCAGTCGGGTCTTGTACCGATTACGAGCCCACTAATTTTAGGGTGAGAAAGTGCTTCGGTGTAGACTTCTTTTAATTCATCTAATGAGCCATATGTATTCGTGTAAGATTGGAAGTAACCTACAAAATGTTTACTTCTATTGTATCTTTTCTCTAAGAACCCTAAACCTTCATTTAACTGATGTGTAATCGTTGATTTTGGTGTGATATATGATGGAGTGAAGCTACTGTTATTACAGAATGTACAGCCGCCTTTACCTACTTTTCCATCTCTGTTAGGGCATGTGAAACTAGCATTTATGGAAACTTTCTGAACTCTACCTCCATATTTTCTCTTCAAATAGGATGTGTAAGCGTAAAATCTTCTATTATCCCAATCGGTAAAATCTTTTGGTTGAGTAAGTGTTTGTTCCATAATTACTTGCATTTTTTTCATTCGAAAACTTTGCAAGGTAGGCTACGATTTTCTGATTCAGAATATTTTCATGTGAATGTATCTGAATACCGTATTAGTTTAATCTTGTATAGGGTAAAGCTTCCCATCTAACATTGTACCCCATACTTTTATATCTTTAATTTTCGTTAATTTCACATCAAATGGATCTTCTTCAAGAATTGTTAGATCTGCTTTTTTACCTGGTTTAAGACTTCCTATTTCATGATCTAATTCAAGTTCTTTAGCTGCATTTATAGTGACAGCCTTTAAAGCATCCAAAAGGTGTATTTTCTGAGAAGGAGTTCTTAATTGCCCTTTGAAATCAATTCGATTGGTGGCAATCCATGATTGGAAAAGTGGGCTAGGTGGGCCAATTACATATTGAGAGTAAAAAGAGGTATTGATCTTTTCATCAAAAAAAGACTTGATTCTATTTAGGTTTTGTATCCGATTAGAATCAGCGAGTTCAATTGTATATTGCTCTGAAGTATAAAGGTGATAGGGTGCTAGAGATACATAAACATTTTCATCTTTTATCTTTTCAATCAGATTTGGAGTAATGTAAGTGATGTCATGGATGCTGAATCTATGGTCATGTTTAGGGTATTCTTGATTTATTTTTCGGAATAATTTTAGAACCTCTTCAATCGCTAAATCACCATTAGCATCTACGATAATTTGATAGTTTTTTTTCCAATAGTGTCTGATTGCAATCTCAAGTTCTCCAGGCGGCATTTCCCATTGATCAATATTAGTCTGTATCGGGTTCTTGAGTTTCATTTCATAAGAAAGAAAGAAACCATCGGTGGGGAATTTTATTTTTCTTGGAAACATTCTCACTTTATTTCCACCTAGGTTAGCCAAAGAATCGATAATGAATTCAGCTTTTACATGACTTCCTACTTCATCATATAGCTTTTTACCATTAACCAATAAATAGGTTCTAAAAGGGGTGTCAGCTGTTTCCAAGGCAAGTTTTGTATAGCCTACCTCATTTACTGTGTTGAAAAGCCCTAGTCCACTGTGGGTAAAAGTGGTGATTCCGCTTCTGTGAATTTGCTGTTTGGCAATATGAAAACTATTGGTGATGTATTCTTCATTAGTCAACAAATTCCCCAGTTTATTGATCACGAGTTCAAAGCCATGATTATAGAAATAACCTTTTTTCCATTTGATATTAGGATGTTCCTCTAAATTTTTACCCTCAAATTGAAGTAACTCTAATGCTTTCGAATTTAAATGAATAGACCTCAGGGTGTGGTGAACAACCACTACAGGTTTTTCAGGAGACATTTTATCTAAAATTTTTCTGCTAATATCTCCATGATAATAAGGGTGATAACCCCAAGTTAAAACCCATTCACCATTTACATTTTTAGATGAAATCAGTTCGCTTAATGCATTTCGATATTGTTTTTGAGAAGTAACTCCTTGATTGATATTATCTGGAAGTTCCCAATGAAAAGGGCTAATCAGTTGCATCGGAAGGATTAGTCCTGCTAAGGAGAGGTTGATGTGATTATCAATAAAACCTGGTAATATCGTTTTACCTTCAAGTGAATAGTTTACAAGTGCATTTGGGTAGCGTTCTTTTAAGGTCTTTAGAGATGATATATCGATTATTCTATCTTCTTCAATGGCTATAGCATCTGAAATAGTTAAGTTATCATCCATTGAGATAACCTTACTAGCAACATAAATTGTAGGGATTTGCTGATTGGCGTTTTCTCTTTGACAGGAAAATAAGTAAATGAAAAGTATGAATATGGTGCTGCGAATGTTCATTGAAGCGTTCACGGTAGAATATTGTTTAATATATCTATTTCTTCATAAGAACAATATTGCCTGCGTTTTAAGTAAGTAGTGATCTTGGATATGTTTAATTGACTCTTGGAACGAGTTTAATAAGATAAAAAAAAGCCTTCTGAATAATCAGAAGGCTTCATTTATAATTTAAGCTAGCTTTTATTTAGAAAACTTAGCTTTGATTTTATTCAATTGAACAGAGTAGAAGTCTGTATCGAACCAGCTTGCATCAATTCTAGCTTGTGATAAGAAGTAGAATCCGATTATGGCTAGGAAGACATTTGATGTCCATGCCCCAATAACAGGATCAACAACCAATTCTTTTACATACTTATCTCCTGTAGTAGTTGTAATGTAGTAAATCACGAAGAAGAATACTGAAATGATAGTTGGCATACCAATACCTCCTTTTTTAACAATTGCTCCAAGTGGTGCTCCAATCAAGAACATAACAAAGATTGCAACGGCCTGTGTGTAGTTCTTTTGAATCTCAAGCTTTGATCGTGCAATTTCTTTTCTCTGATTCTTCTGACGATTAGAGTTTGTGTCTACAAGGTTTTTAATACTGTTTGCACTATTGTATGCTGAAGATGCAATACGAACAGACTTACTTTTATTTGCTAGGTCTTTTTCGACTTTCTCTTCCATCGATGAAGTATCGATGTTTTTCGTATCAATTTTACCTTGTGTAGATTTACTACGATAATATCTATGTGCAGAAGTATTTCGAACTAAATTTTCATTATACTTAGCCATCGCCAATTCTGTTGAATCAAGCTCATGAGTAAGTTGTGCTTCAGTTTTCATCATTGAATGACCAGCAAACAATTGTTCGTCAGTTTGGTCTAGTTCAAATGACTCTAAGCTGAAAAGGAACTCGGCAGAATCAAATTCATTTCGAACGTATTCTGTAATATTTTTCTTTTTATTCTTACGGTCTTGAGGCTCAACTTCAGAGTAGCTGTTTCCATCGTAAAGGGTCAATTTCATGTATTGATTATTGAATACATAATCCATTCGACCATTATCTGCAACTACGACTTCTTTATTTCCTCTATTATTAAGGTGTTTATAGATGATTACATCTTTGATGCTGTTATCATCATTCTTTTCTTCAACCTTGATACTGTAACCATCTAAACCATCATAGAAAGCTCCTTCAGTAAGATCTAGAGCAGGTTTTTTCTGGCGTACATCATAAAGAAGGCTATAAGCTTTTAACCTTGAAAAAGGAACAACTCTATCGTTGTAAAATACTTGGACTACAGTAATGATAGCTGCAACAAGTGCAACGGGTCTTAGTATTCTAGTAAGTGAGATTCCTGAACCTTTAATGGCGGTTAATTCAGAATGTTGCCCAAGATTACCAAAGGTCATCAAACAAGCAAATAACATTGCAAGTGGCAATGCGGTAGGAACTAAAGATAGTCCAAAATAAAAAAACAATTCAGCAAATACATCCCAACCTAAGTCCTTCCCAACAAAGTATTTAAACTTTGAGATCATGAATTGAGAGAGGAAAATAAACTCAACGACCCCAAACGCTAGTAAGAAAGGTCCTGTAAATGCTTTGACGATGAGTTTGTCAACCTTTTTAAACATAAGATATCAATATCAAATAGTGAAATTTTACTACAAAAACTCCCTTTACAAAGGTAACAAAGAAGGGAATTTTCTTTATAGCTCTTTCTTATTTTATCATTTCTTAACGGATCAAGTTCTCGTTTCATTTCATAAGAGTTTAACGAGACTCCTTAAACAGTCAAAATAAGTGCTTTTTTAGAGAAATTCTATATTCTAAACCCATAACCTTTAGCTTAAAATAGTAGTCAATTAAAAATCAGATTATTATAATTTCTGATGAATGTCCAGTTTTATGTTATCAGATGTGAATTATTTATTCTGATTCTAGAATAGACTATAATTTCCTTTGAAGCGTTCTATTTTTGTATTTATTTAATGTTTTCTTTAATTTTTAAAGAATTTTAGACTTAGGGAAAGAACTGAAACCATTAGAGATGTAGTATGAAAAAGATTAATATAATTTTTTCTTTTATTTTCTTCAGTTTTACTCAGCATATATTAGCTCAAACCATTGGTAACACTTTTGTTCATAGCTATTCGCCAGTAGCGTATGAAGCCGGTGGTCAAAACTGGGATGCTGTACAAGACGATAGAGGAATTCTTTATTTTGCGAATACTGAGGGGGTATTAGTTTTTGATCAATCTTTTTGGAAGTTGATCAAGCTTCCAAATTCAGAAACTGTACGTGGATTGACTGTGAGTGGTGATGGTAAAGTTTATGTTCTTGGAGATGAAAATTTTGGTTTCTTATCAAAGAAATCAGATAGTCAAGAACCTCAGTTCAATAACTTAGTAGAACTTTTACCTGCAGACTTAAGACGAACCAGAGTTACGAAGTTACATGGCACAAAAGAAGGTCTATTTATCTTTGTAGGTAATAAGATTCTGAAATTTGCTAATGAAAAAGTAACTGAAGTTGAATGGGAGAACAAGGAAGATGAAAAAGGTCGCTTTGCAAATTTCAATGAGCTAGAAGATGAGCTTTATTTCTCTTACACTGATGAAAGAAGAAGAACAAAGTTCTTTCAACTTTCAACTGGTGAAATTTCCTCGCTTAATAATTTAGGTCGAATCAGTACTTCAAGTCGCCAATTTGTAATCAGAGGAGATAAAGCAAATGAATTGATTTTCCTTTCAAGTAAAGGAGCAAAAATATATAATCTAGAAACAGAGCAGACGCAAACTCTTTTCGGAGCATTTTCAAGAAACTTTGTAGAAAAAGGAATTTCATCTGTAGTTAAGCTAAGCCACGGTCTGATTGGTTTGGGTACAAGAACTTCAGGTGTTTTCATTATTAATACAAAAGGAGAAACGCTAAGAAATATCAATCGTCAAGCAAACCTATATGATAATGAAGTCAATGGTTTCTTCATAGATCAGCAAAAAGGTGTTTGGACGTTGCTTGGTAACGGTTTGAGTAGAATTGATTTATTCTCTCCATTTACTTTTTGGTATGACGAAGTAGGAGGATGGGTAACAGACATTCTTCCTGACGGTGATGATTTGTATGTAGCATCTTTAGGTCTTTACAAGAAAACACCTACAGGTTTTACTAACGTAGATGGCATACCTCAGAATGAGCAAGTGTGGTTTGTAGAAAAGTTAAACCTTGGAGAAGAGGAAAAAGTAATTGTTGGTACAAGTGCAAATGCTTATACAATTTCAGAGGGGAATGTTCAAGCGTTTTCTATGAAGAATAAGCCTACATCTGGTGCTTATCAATCGTTCTATCAATCTAGAATACGCCCTGAAAGATTTATCTTAGGAGGTAATCGATTTATTGATGTATACGAAATCAAAGACGGGAAAATAAAATTCATCTCGCGTATGGTAAATAGAAATATTGACCATATCCGTTCTATGCAAGAAGATAATGATGGCGTTTTATGGATTTCTTGTTATAACAAAGGATTTTATAAAACCGAGAACTTTGATTTAAGTGCTAAAGAGCTTGCTTCAAAAAAGGACTTTGTAGCTGAGCACATGAACCAAGATAATGGTCTGCCGGGTGTTTACGGAAACCGTCTACATTACTATCATGGTGGCTTGATCTATTCTACAGGCAAAGGTATTTATACTTATAAAAAAGAAAGCAACACTTTTGAGCCTGACCCTAGGTTTGCTAAACTTTTTGAAGAAAGAAATGCATCTGCTGAAGTTTTATGGCATAATTCGAATGATGCTGAAGATAATGAATTGATTGTTTCAGCAGTAAAAAATAAAGAACAAGCTATTGCAATCTTGTTTGAAGGAAGTGAAGGATCTTATTGGTATGATATTCCTTTTAAGAGATTACCTGTATTTGAGGTTGAAGTATTAGCAAAGTCAGATGATGATGTGATTTGGGTTGGTGGCTCAGGAGGTTTATTTAAATATAATCCTGTTGTTGAGCGTGACTTTGGAGCTGAATTCAAAACTTTACTGAGAAGTGTAGAAGTTGGTAAAGACTCTATCATATACAGTGGTCTTGATTTTATTAATTCAGATTCAGTAAATGCACAAGAAGCATCTTTTAGTCAACTTGGTACTAAAATCGATTTTAGTTCAAATGATATTGCATTTAAATATTCTGCTCCTTTCTATGACATTAATCAAGTCGGAAACTTTTATCAATATACATTAGAAGGTTTCGATGATAAATGGTCGGAGTGGACAACGCAAACTTACCAACGTTTTACCAATTTGAACCCTGGTAATTATTCGTTCAAGGTAAGAAGTAAAAACGTTTACGGTACAATCAGTGAAGAAGCTAGTTATGATTTCACAGTATCTGCTCCTTGGTTCTTTAATGTTTGGAGTATCATACTTTATGTAGCTACTCTTTCAGTTGGGGTTTTGGGAGTAATTAGATGGAACTCTAAACGTCTGAATGAGAAGAATAAAGAGCTTGAAAGCGTAGTTACAGCAAGAACAAAAGAAATTGCTGAAAGTAAGATTGAAATAGAAAAAGCATACGAAAATATTCATGCACTTAGTGTTATTGGTCAAAAGATTACATCAACTTTGGAAATGACAGAGTTGAATAAAATTATCTTTGAGCATATCAGTAAGCTGATGGATGTGAGTACGTTTGGAGTTGGTGTTGTAAACGAGCAGATTAAGAAACTTGAGTTTAGAGGATTTATTGAAAATCAGAAAGTTTTCGATTATCAAGGGATAAACCTTTCTTCAGGTAATAACTTCTCAATCAACTGTTACAACAACAAGGAGATTATCTTGATTGATGATTTGGAGGCTGAGTATCCTAAATTATTTGATGGGAAAACAATCACGGTTGATGCAAATACACCACTATCATTGATTTATGTTCCTCTTATTTTAGATGGGAGAGTAGCCGGTATTATGACAGTTCAAAGTAGAAAGAAAAACGCCTTTTCTGAGAAAGAGAAGTCACTTCTTGAAAACTTAGCATCATACGTAACTATTGCGTTATCAAATATATTCTCTTATAACGTGATCAAGGAAAAGAATTCTATGATTACGGATAGTATTCACTACGCTGAGAATATTCAAGCAGCTTTTCTACCTTCAAAATCATATTTGAGTGAGATTTTCCACAATCATTTCTTGATCTATAAGCCAAAAGATATCGTAAGTGGAGACTTCTATTGGTTTAGTCACCAAAAAGAAAAGTTATATGTTGCTGTAGTTGACTGTACAGGACATGGAGTTCCTGGAGCATTTATGTCTATGGTTGGTACTGCAATTCTTAATGATGTGGTGAAAAGTTCAGCTCAAGTTACTCCAGGAGATATTCTTTTGAAGTTGCATAAAGGAATTAGGAAGTCATTTAATCAGTATGAAACGAACAACCAAGATGGAATGGATATTTCACTTTGTTGTATTGAGCCTACTGATGACCTTCGCTTGAAAGTTACATTCGCAGGAGCGAAGTTACCTCTTTATGGTATCAGAAAAGGAGAGTTTTTCGAAATTAGAGGTGACAATAAATCAATTGGTGGTTATCAGAAAGAAAAAGAAAGATTCTACACTGATCAAGAATTGATTTTAGATGGTGGAGATGTTATTTACCTTGCTTCAGATGGATTTGCTGGTCAAAACAATGCAAATCGTAAGAAGTATGGTAGTGTGAAGTTTAAACAACTTCTTCAAGATAATGCTCATTTACCAATGAGTGAGCAAGGGATCTTGATCGAAAATGAACTAGAAAGTTATATGGAGGGCGTTTCACAACGTGATGATATTACAGTATTTGGTATTAAATTGTAATCTCCATTAAATCATAAATTAAGAGTTACTCTTTCCAGAGTGGCTCTTTTTTTTGTCTTCTGTTTTCATCATCAAGTCCCAAAAATTAAAATAGAGCCCGTAGTTATAATTGAATTTTCTATGGTGTATGTCATGATGTTTTGCTCCAATGATATTTTTGAGAATCCATTTTTTGCTCCAATTAATAGGGTAAACTTCTACTCCTGCATGATTAATTGTCGCAGATACGGTCATTATGATTAGGATAAACAAAATAGCATAGATATGTAGCGGAAGGAATATGGTGAATAGTGGAATAGGAATAGCTTGCAGAACTGATTCAATAGGATGAAAAGAGAATGATGTCATAGCTGAAGTATGGATACTTTCATGGTGAACCTTATGAATTAGCTTATAAACTTTTGGTAAGTGCATCCAACGGTGTAACCAATAATAATAGGTGTCATGAAGAAATAGTACGATTAAAATACTCACTGGAATATACCAAATAGGGTATGAATCTAAGTTTAGATAAATAGCACTTATCCCATTCTGCCATAAAATGATCATTAAAGTGGTCAGAAGACCGAATATAAAAGCACTGATAAATGACCAATAGATTTCTTTATAGAGTTGTCTTCTTTTCGTCTTTTTACTATTTAAAAAGTGCTTTTGATATTTTTTTCTGAAAAGCTCGAAGAATAGATAATGGTAGAAGCTTGAAAAAAGTAAATATCTAAAGAATACAATACTGCTTATAGCTAGAAATGTAATTAGAAAAGTAATTGGGTCTAAAAAGTCGATTTGCTCTAAGCTATCCATTCAATGAAATTAATAATTGGGTAAAAGATAAACTTGTGATGAGTAATGAAAATTACTCATCACAAATATTAGAGCTGAAATATATTACTTTGTTAAGTTAAGGACAACTCGTCCTGAAACTTGTCCTTTCAAAATAAGATCAATTTTTTCATTTATTTGATCGAGGGAAACTTCTTCAACGATGTCTAAAAGAGCGTCGGGTTTCCAATCTGTAGCCATAAGTTGCCATACTTTTTCTCTTAGTGACATCGGGAAATTTTGTGAGTCAATCCCTACAAGGCTTACACCTCTTAGGATAAATGGAAATACCGTCAAATTTAGCTTTGGAGAAGCAACATTACCACATGAGGTCACTACGCCCATCGGGTTAGTTTGTTTGATGATGTTTTCAAGGATAACACCTCCAACAGTATCAACGGCTCCAGCAAATTGACTTCTGAGCATTGGTCTTTTTTCTTCTTGACCAATTTCATCTCTTGAAATAATTTCAGAGGCTCCAAGGTTTTTCAAGAACTCATGAGAGTCAGCTTTGCCTGTAATTGCAACTACATCATAACCTAACTTTGATAGAAAGGCTACGCTCATTGAACCTACTCCTCCAGTTGCTCCAGAAACAATGATTTTACCATCCTCAGGCTTTATTTGTTCAACCAATTTGAAAACAGACATTGCTGCGGTTAAACCAGCAGTACCATAGGCCATAGCTTCTTTCATACTCAAGCCAGTAGGGAGTTTTAGAACCCAATCCGAAGGAACTCTAATGTATTGTCCAAAACCGCCAGAAGTATTCATTCCTAGATCATAGCTAGTCACAATTACTTCATCACCTTCTTTGAACTTATCATTGTTAGAGCTATCTACTTTACCAACAGCATCAATTCCAGGAGTGTGTGGATAGTTTCTTGTAACTCCTTTATTTCCGATTGCAGAGAGCGCATCTTTGTAGTTTAAAGAAGAATACATGACTTCTACCAAAACATCACCTTCTGGTAGTTCATCAATTGATTTTTGTTCAATACTTCTAATGAAGTTTTCTCCTTCTTCTTTGATTACAAGTGCTTTAAAATTTTCCGTTTTCGTCATAGTGTTTTATAGTAATTATAGAAAGTCAAGATTAGCGAATACGATAGTTTTATATACAAGAACTCTCGGTAATAAAACTTAACCTAATTGAGAAAATTAATCAGTCATACCATTTGAAAACATTATACTCTTCAGACAAATTGCTAGATTTGCAAAAAAATATCGGGAGTATATGAAAAAGCTAGATCTTAAGAATTGGAATAGAAGGGAGCATTTCGAGTTTTTCTCAAAGTTTGATGAGCCATTTTGGGGACTTGTAGCTGATGTAGATTGTACTAAAGCTTATGAATTATCGAAGAAAGAAGGGTATTCTTTTTTTGCATACTATCTATATCAAGCTTTAAGAGCGGCAAATCAAGTTGAAGAATTTAAGTATAGAATTCAAGAGGGAGAGGTCTTTGTCTGTGATCAAATAAATGCATCTCCTACGATTGGAAGAGCAGATCATACATTTGGTTTTTCATTTATTAAATTTCAAGAGTCTTTTGTAGAGTTTGAAAAAAACTTGAAAGAAGAGGTTGAAAATGTTCAAAATTCGGAGGGTTTAAGATTGAGCGAAGAAACAGGAAGAATTGATGTAATCCATTTTTCATCTATACCATGGAGTTCGTTTACAAGTTTATCACATGCTAGAAATTTTCAATATGCAGATTGTGTCCCTAAAATAACTTTTGGGAAAACTTTAAATAAGCATGGTAAAATGATTCTTCCATTATCAATTCATGTACATCATGGTTTAGCTGATGGTTATCATGTTGGGAAGTTTCTTGAAATTTTTCAAAAATGTTTAGATGAAGCATAGTTTGTCAGTAGAAATAATTAATAGGCAAGGAAATTAATTTCTTGCCTTTTTTTATGCTCAATCCTTAAATCACATATTTAAGATGGTGGGTACAAATTGCATTTTTCATGCTCTTTATTCTAATATCTAGCTTTTTGTACATTATAAAATTCCAACCTATGAAGAAGTCTATTTATACCATCCTTATACTTTTTGTATTATCAGCATGCTCTAAAGATAATTTCCAAGATGAAGATATTTTAGAATACGTCGATCCATTTATCGGAACTGGTTTTCATGGACATACTTTTCCAGGAGTGGTACTCCCAAATGGGATGGTACAACTTAGTCCAGATACTAGAGTGAATGGGTGGGATGCTAGTAGTGGATATCATTATTCCGATAGTACAATTCTTGGTTTTAGTCATACGCATCTTAGTGGTACAGGAATTGGTGATATGGGGGATGTTTTAGTACTTCCCTTTGTAGGAGAGAAATCAAATGCTTTGAAAGCTACTTTTTTAAAGGAAAATGAGAGTGCAGAAGTAGGAGCTTATAAAGTGAAGTTTGATAATGGAATTTCGGCAGAACTAAGTGCTTCATTAAGAGCTGGATTTCATAAATACATATTTCCTGAAGGTGAAACTCCAAAAGTGCAATTCGATTTAGGGCACACACTTCAACTCACTTGGGATCATCAGCCAATTAGTTCTCAAATTGAAGTGATAGATGCATATACAATCAGAGGTACAAAAGTTACCTGTGGTTGGTCATTTGATGATCCTGTACATTTTTATGCGAAGTTCTCAGAGCCAATTATTGAACAGGTTTTTACAGAAAATGGGGTAGAGGTTAAATCGGGAAAATCTGTAGAAGGAAAACTATTGAAGTTGTTTCTTACTTTTAATCCGTCAATTAAAGATTTAAAAATTAAAGTGGGGATTTCTTCTGTAAGTCAGGAAGGGGCTGAGAAAAATCTTAATCAAGAAATTGATCATTGGGATATTGAGACTGTAAAATCAAATGCTATAAGTGAATGGAAGAAGCGTTTAGATAAAATTTTGATTGAAACAGCTGATGAAACAATTAAAAAGAATTTCTACACAGGGATGTATCATAGTCTCATTGCACCAATTACATTCCAAGATGTAGATGGAAGTTATAGAGGTATGGATAAAAAAATCCATATAAATACAGTTGGGATAAATTACTCAGTGTTCTCAATGTGGGATACATTTAGGGCTTTACATCCACTGTTAACGATTATCGAACCAGGTCAGACGGGAGAATATGTGAAGAATCTACTCCAAAAATATGATGAAGGTGGAATGTTACCAAAATGGCCTCTTTCTGCAAATTATACATCTACTATGGTCGGTTATCCTGCGGTTTCTATAATTGCAGATGCATTTAGTAAAGGATTAGTTGATGAAAAGTACCTAGACAAAGCTTTGGAGGCATCCATTTTTAGTTCTGAATATCATCCTGAAATAGTAAATAAGTTGAGTGAGAAAAGAGCTAAAACCTTGATGGGATTACCAAATAAGTATGTGAATTTGGGTAGCGGATTGATTCCTGCAGATTCAACTTCAGAATCAGTGTCATATGGTTTAGAAATGGCTTATTATGATTGGTGTATTTCATTATTGGCTCAAAGGGCTAAAAATGATAGTATAACTGAAAAATATCAAGAACGCTCAAAATACTATGCTCATTATTTTGACCCAAATACAGGATTTATGAGAGGTCGGAATGCTGATGAGACTTGGAAAGAACCTTTTAGTCCAAAATATTCTAACCATGAAAATGGAGACTTTACCGAAGGGAATGCATACCAATGGTCTTGGTTTGTTCCTCATGATGTAAATGGTTTGATAAGTTTATTTGGGTCCGAAAAGCTGTTTTCTGAAAAATTAGATGAGCTTTTTTCTGAAAGTTCAGAAATAGAAGGTGAGCACGCTTCCGCGGATATAACAGGGTTAATTGGGCAATATGCACATGGCAATGAGCCGAGTCATCATACCGCATACTTATATAATTATGTTGGGGAAAGTTGGAAAACACAATCTTTGATAGATCAAATCTTGTATGGATTATACAGTCCTACCCCTGAGGGTATTTGTGGAAATGAAGATGTGGGGCAAATGTCTGCTTGGTACATTTTGAATGCTTTGGGTTTTTATCAAGTCGCACCTGGTGAGTCAATTTATACAATTGGTAGACCAATAATTGATAAAGCAAGTATTCAACTTGAGAATGGTATATTTGAAGTAGAAGTAAAGAATAATTCAAAAGAAAATAAATATGTAAAGGAGGTTTATTTAAATGGTAAAAAGTTAGAGACACTATTTTTTGATCATGATGAAATAAAAGCGGGAGGTCAGCTTTTATTTGAAATGACAAATAAGCCAATTAGATAGTTTACAAAACCTATTCTCAATGTATTTTGAGAGTAGGTTTTTCTTTTTGGAGGTGATTGTTTATGCTTGTATTATACAATATAGAAACTCACATATTTTTTATACATGAATATCGTTTTTTTAGATCGTGAAACACTTGGAGATACTGACGTAGAAACAATGCTAGCTCACATTGGAGCAGTGAAAATTTATCAATCAACAAAAAAGAATGAAGTAATTGATAGATGTAAAGAATCAGACATTATTCTAACAAATAAAGTAAGGATTGATAAGGAAGTAATTGATCATTGCCCTAAGCTGAAATTGATTTGTGTAACAGCAACAGGGATGAATAATGTGGACTTAGAGTATGCTCGTTATAAAGGGATTGGAGTAAAGAATGTAAGTGGTTATTCATCAAATAGTGTAGCGCAAATAACATTGAGTCTAGCGCTTAATTTCCTTGCTCCAATTGGTTATTATAATGATTATGTAAAGTCTGGTGCTTACGCACAAAACAATTCATTTACACATTTAGGAATGCCAATCGAGGAGCTTTCAAATAAAAAGATTGGAGTTATTGGATTAGGTGCTATCGGAAAAAGAGTAGCAGAGTTATTCTCAGCTTTTGGAGCCAAAGTATATTATTATTCGAGTTCGGGTATAGATCGATCAGATGTTTATGAACGATTGGAGCTGGATGAATTATTAGACTATTCTGATATAATTACAATCCATGCACCTTTGAATTCTAAGACAGAAAATTTGATTGCTAAAGATGAATTACTAAAAATGAAGTCATCTGCAATTCTAATAAATACAGGGAGAGGAGGAATCGTGAATGAAGAGGATCTAGTAGAGGCCTTGAAAAATAATGTAATTAGGGCTGCTGCAATTGATGTCTATGCTCATGAACCAATCAAATCAAATCATAAATTTTTAGAGCTTCAAAGTGATCGAAAATTGATTTTAACTCCTCATATAGCATGGGCTAGTGAAATATCTAGAAAAAATCTTATGAACGGAGTAGTTGAAAATATACAGGATTTCTTAAAGAAAAATAAAAAGGCAAACAGATGATGTTTGCCTTTTTAGGTACTAAGAAATGAGGTTTTAATCCCATTGAGCGTAGAAGTGTTTTATAGGTCCATGCCCTTCTCCAATTTTGTAATCTTTACCTTCCAAAATTGCATTATGGATATAATTCTTAGCCTTTCTGACAGCTTGTTCCAATGTATCTCCTAAGGCAAGAAAACTAGCAATAGCACTCGATAGAGAGCAGCCTGTGCCATGCGTATTTACTGAAGGGATTTTTTCCGATTCAAACCAAATTGCTGGAGTGTTTGGTAAGAGCAAAAGATCACTTGAAGAATCTTCAAGATGTCCGCCTTTCAGTAATACTGCTTTAGCACCATCTTTGAGGAGTTGTTGTGCTGCTACCTCCATGTCTTTTTTATCTTTTATCTTTAGTCCTGTGAGAACTTCAGCCTCTGGAATGTTTGGTGTAATTAATGTGACTACTGGAAGTAATAAATTACGAATTGCATCAACACCATTTTGCTTGAGCAGTAGATCTCCGCTTGTCGCTACCATAACAGGATCTAATACAATAGGAATATTAGAAGTACTCAATCTTTTGTGAATGCTAAAAACTATCTCATCAGAGTGTAACATTCCAATTTTTATTGCATTTAGGTCAAAGTCTGTAATTACAGAATCTAGCTGAGCTTCAACTATTGAAGGAGGTAATGCTTCAACTGCTTGTACTCCAGTTGTATTTTGAGCGGTTATTGCCGTGATGACAGTTGTACCAAAGCAGCCTAATGATGAAAAAGTTTTTAGGTCAGCTTGAATGCCTGCTCCACCACCACTATCTGAACCTGCTATAGATAGTACAATTTTATATCTTTTAGTTTTCATATAAATGAAGGCTGGTTATCAGTTTAGTATAATTATATTATATGAATTTGAATATTTTGTTCTATTGAATTTTTATAATTTCAATAGATATTGTTTAATTTTGTGTGTAAAATAGTGTATAATACTTCCTCGAATTAAACGAAAAGCACATGAGCTTACAACTTTTAAAGCTAAAATGGGGGATATTGGTAGCTGTTTTTCTTCTGATTCTATCAGCTTTTTATGTGTTTAATAAGGGCTATCAAGTATCTGATGAAAAATATACAATTCAAATTTCCGATAGGCATGTTTCTAAGTTTGTGAATGATAGCGAGATTAAAGATATTATTACACAATTTAATGCTGAAAACTTAGACATAGAGGATAATGAGTATCTTCTGCGTTTAGAACAAAAGTTGAGAAAATTGGATTTTATCCAGTCTGTTCAAGTTGCGAGAGACCCAAATGGGAGGCTTTTAGTGAATATTGAACAGGATGGACCATTGGCAAGAGTTTTAACTCCTGAAGGAAAAGGGGCTTATGTAACTCAAGATGGAAAAGTAATTCAATTGTCTCAAAAGTTTACATCAAGAGTCGTGATGTTGACAGGTAAAGGGGCTAATAAATTATTGAAACCAAATTTTTATAATACATTAGAAGGATATAAAATACTGAGATTTTTAAGGTATATTTTTCACGATGAATTCTTCAAATCCAACATCTCACAATTGTCATTTGGAGCCGATAATCAAATTTTGATCTATACTCAAATTGGTAATCAAACCTTTGAATTTGGAACAGTTGAGGACTTTGAAAGTAAATTAGACAAAATGAAGATTTATTATAATGATATTGTGAAAAGTGAAGGGTGGAATACTTACAAACTTGTAAAGTTGCAATATTCAAATCAAATTGTATGTAAGTAATATGGTTTGGTATTGAATAAAGAATTTTATCTTTTTCAAGGTTTTTTGAACTTGACTTAACTATCTCGCAAAGGATTGATCTAGACCAAATATTCTCTAATTATCCAAAATTATCTAACGATGCAAGATGACAAAATAGTTGTTGGGCTTGATATCGGTACAACTAAGATATGTGCTATTGTTAGCCGAGTAGATACTTATGGCAACCTAGAAATTCTAGGTTCAGGCGTTTCATCTTCGGAAGGGGTGAAGGAGGGTAGCATTAATAACCTAACAAAAACCGTATCGGCAATTCGACAAGCTGTAAAGAAAGCTGAAGAATCTTCAAACATTTCCATTAATGTGGTAAATGTTGGTATTTCTGGTAAACACATTCGTTGTTTTGAACAACGAGGTAGTTACACACGTCCTCATCATGATGCTATAATTTCAGTTGAAGATGTAGAGCGTTTGTTTGACGATCAGCTAAAAACTGTGACCTCTCCAGGTACAGATATCCTGCATGTCTTACCTCAGTATTTCTCTGTAGATTATGAAAATAATGTAAAAGATCCAGTTGGAATGGCAGGTGTAAAGCTTGAAGCAGATTTCCAATTAGTGACAGCTGAGATAAATGAGATAAAGAAGATCAGAAATTGTTTAGAACAAGCTGGTTTAGAAATCGAAGGTTTATACTTAGATCCTTTGGTTACAGGGCTTGCTACTTTGAACAAGGAAGAGAAAGAGGCTGGTGTTGCAGTTATAGATATTGGAGGAGGTACAACTGATATTGTAGTTTACTACGATGGTATTGTGAGACATACTGCAGTAATTCCTTTTGGAGGAAATATCATTACTTCAGATATCCGTCATGGATGTTCTGTGATGCCTTCACATGCTGAAACTCTTAAAGTGAAGTTTGGTAAGGCTTTAGCAGAAACTGCATCTGATTATGAATATATCTCTATTCCAGGTTTTAGAAATATGGAAACAAAAGAGATATCTCTTAAAAACCTTTCATATATCATAGAGGCAAGAGTTGAAGAAATCTTTGACTTGATTCTTATGGAACTTGAAAATTCAGGTTTCAAAGATAAGCTTTCTTGTGGTGTTGTGTTTACGGGAGGTAGTGCTCTTCTTAAAGATATTTGTAAGTTGTTCTCTTACAGAACTGGCTTGGATGCTCGTATTGGTTACCCTAATGAATATGTAGGGAAAACTCAAGACGAGATCATCAAAAATCCTAAATATGCTACTTGTTTAGGGCTTGTTCTTGCAGGGTTCAGGTCTTTGGATGATAGAGATGAAGATCGTTTAGAACCTCAAGCAGTTGAGGAGAAACAACATCATCAAGAAATTCCATATGTACCTATGGAGGAAAAATCTTCTATTCATATTGAAAAAGAAGAACGTAAGGGTACTATTTTTGATAAAATCCTAGATAAAACAAAGCAATTTCTTAAGGATGACTTTGATGATAAAAGTAATTATTAATCTGACATCAAATCAGAAGCTTTAAGATTAACAACTTAATACTTCTTATTAGTGACGAATACTCTTATCTTTGAAATCCAAAAAAATATTTGCAATTTTAAATGTGAAATAGCTAAAGGGTACACTATTTTTTATGTGATAGAGGTATTAGGTGTATCACAAAATACTAAAGCTAATTAAGGAGGCTTAATTATAAGGACTATGGAAGCAACGGGTTACGAGTTTAATATACCACAAGGCGGAAGCGATTCTAAAATTATAAAGGTAATAGGTGTAGGTGGTGGCGGTGGAAATGCCGTTAAATATATGTATGAAATGGGGATTCATGATGTAGACTTTTACATTGTGAATACTGATATTCAAGCATTGAATTCTAGCCCTATACCAAATAAAGTTCAGATAGGTACAGCTTTAACTGCTGGTTTAGGTGCAGGTGCAAAGCCTGTAGTTGGAAGAAATGCAGCTGAAGAAAGTAGAGAAGAACTTGAAAAGTTACTAGGTGATAACACTAAAATGGTGTTTATTACTGCTGGTATGGGTGGTGGAACTGGTACTGGTGCCGCTCCTGTCATTGCTGAAATAGCCAAAAGTCTAGATATACTTACTGTAGGTATTGTTACAATGCCTTTCAAATTTGAAGGTGCGCCTAAACAAAGACGCGCTCAAGAAGGTATTGATGAGCTTAGACAGTATTGTGATACCGTACTTGTGATTTTAAATGAGAAACTTCACGAAGTTTATGGAAAGACTTCATTCAAAGAAGCTTTCTCTCATGCAGATAATGTATTAACGATTGGAGCTAAATCAATTGCAGAAATTATTACTGTAGAAGGCGTTATCAATGTCGATTTTGAGGATGTTAATACAGTAATGAAAGACTCTGGTGCTGCGGTAATGGGCTCTGCTGTTGCTGAAGGTGAAAATAGAGCAATTCGTGCAACTCAAGGAGCAATTGCTTCTCCATTGTTGAATAACACAAATATTCATAATGCGAAATACGTATTATTGAGCCTTGTTGTAAGTGATCTTGACTCTTTCCAAATGGAAGAATTGGATGAGATTACTGAATATATCAGATCACAAAGTAGCCAAGATACGGAAGTGATTTTTGGTGTTGCAACAGATCAATCTTTGGGTGAGTCTATCTGCGTAACAATTATTGCAACTGGTTTTCCAAACAGAGAAAACCCGAACGATGAAGAAGCAGTAGTTGAAAAAAAGACTATTCATGAAATAGATAGTTCGGAGTCTTTTGTTCGTCAGTCAAAAGAGTCTATTTCATCTGAACAACAGGCAGTGAAACCTGTTTATAAAGCTCCTGCTACTCCTGAACCAGCTCCTGTAGAAGCTAAGTCTACGCCAGAACCTTCTATTCAAACTTCAGAACCTACTGAAAACAGTGAGTTCATTATTCATGAAGTAGAAAAACCTTCTGTGCCTAATTTTGAGGAACCAAAGGTAAATAGAAGACCAGAAAAGAAAATTTTCGATATCAACGATGAATATCCATCGGATTCATTGAACGAAAATCCTGTCGTAAATAATGCTCGACCTTCAAGATTGAGAGTATCTCAATTGAAGTCTATTTCTGATATGTCACCAGATGAAATTAGAGAGAGACAAGAGGAGCCTGCTTTTAGAAGAAAAGGAGTTCAGTTAAATGAATCTGAAGGAGAAAGTAATGATCCTTCAAGATATCAAGTTAAGAAAGACGGTATTGATGGAGGAAATAGATTTTTACATGATAATGTAGACTAAACCTCTAGATAATTTTGGATATTAAAAATGGATTGAGTTTTAGATTGTTTAGAAAAACAATTTAGAATTCAATCCTTTTTTATTTAGGATACTTTTTAAACAAATAGAGGAATCAATAAGCTTGATTCCTCTATTTGTTTATTTATAAATTACTTTCTTATAAGCTTCTAATGTAGGTAGCAACTTGTTCCATAAGCCACATTGGGGTAGAAGTAGCTCCACATATCCCAATTTTATCATTTTCTTTAATCCAATTAGGATCTATTTCATCTTCATTTTCCACGAAATAACTTCTAGGATTATTTTGAAGACAAACGCCATAAAGTGCTTTACCATTTGAACTTTTCTTTCCACTCACAAAAATGATAACATCATTTTCAGATGAGAATTTAACCATCTGAGGCTCTCTATTAGAAACTTGACGGCAAATAGAGTCATTGGCATCGAATAACTCTAAAGTAGCATCTTCACCATGGATTTGAGTTAATCTCTTTTCGATTTCCTCTTTAAGTCCATAAAATCCTTTTGTACTTTTCGTAGTTTGGCTGAATAATACGATAGGACGGTTGAAATCTACTTTTTCAAGATCATCAATGGTTGTGACAATAATCGCTTGATTACCTGTCTGCCCATTAAGACCAATAACTTCAGCATGACCATCTTTTCCATAAATGACCATTTGCCCATTTATTTCTTTAGCACGATCATAAGCATTTTTTACTCTATTTTGTAGCTTCAAAACCACAGGGCAAGAAGCATCTATTAGCTCGATATTATTTTCAATCGCAGTTTTGTATGTTGCAGGTGGTTCACCGTGTGCTCTGATCAGAACTTTACAATCTTTAAGTGTAGCAAGTTCATCTCTATCAATGACACGTAATCCTTTTGCATGAAGTCTTTTCACTTCCATACTATTATGAACGATATCTCCTAAGCAGTATAAACTACCAGATTCATTCATTTCTTCTTCAGCCATTTGAATGGCAAACTCAACTCCGAAACAATAACCAGATTTTTGGTCAATAACTACTTCCATAAATTTGTTTAGCTTGAGTAGAATATTGTGGGAAATATATTTAAAGGATTACCCTTTTAATCCAAAAACAGTTTAATCTATTAATTGTTTTTAATAAGCGCATTTGCCCAATCAACAATTTGTTTTACTTGATCATCAAACTTGAGATTTGTAGTGTCAAGTACTAAAGCATCATCAGCTTTTCTGAGTGGACTTTCCTCTCTTGTAGAGTCAATGTGATCTCTTTCCTTAAGGTTTTCTACAATTTCTTCAAAAGAAGCCGTAAGTCCTTTAGATTCCATTTCTATTTGTCTTCTTCTAGCTCTTTCCTCAACATCTGCAGTCATGAAAACCTTGAGTTCAGCAGTAGGAAAAACGACAGTTCCAATATCACGACCATCCATGACAATGCCTTTTTCAATGCCCATTTTTTGCTGTTCTGCAACTAAGAATGTACGAACAGATTTTATAGCACTGACATTACTTACATTATTTGTGACTTCCATTGTACGGATGTGAGCTTCAACTCTTTCTCCATTGAGAGTAACTTCAATTGCTCCCGTCTCAGGATTTTTATCAAAACCTACAGTGATTTTCGCTAATTCACTTTCTACATCATCTAAATTTTCAAGATTAATCTTGTTTTCTAAGAAGTGAAATGTAACAGCACGATACATCGCCCCAGTATCTATATACACATACCCTAACTCTTTTGAAACGATCTTTGCCGTTGAGCTTTTCCCACAACCTGCATGTCCATCTAAGGCAACTATTATTTTCTTCATCGTGTCTTATTATTAAAAGAAGTAAAGATAAAATAATTATGATCTAAGACCAATCTAACAGAAATCTATAATCAGATATTTAGAAAACAGACTTCAACTTAAAACCTATATACTATTATGAAAAAACTATATTTAATATTCTCGATAGCATGTTTACTGACATTTAATATAGATTCATTATTAGCTCAAGAAAATATCAGCGAAGTACAAGAGTTGACAAAAGAGGAGAAAAAGGCATTAAAAAAGGAGCAGAAACAAAAGAAAAAAGAGGAACGTCAGAAAGAAAAAGAACTAAGGAAAAGTCAAGAAAGTGCAATTAAGAATGCAGAATTTGAATTGGCTAAAAAAAGCTTAGAAGATACAACATTTCTTTTGAGTGCTGATTATCTCTTTACTAAGAGAGGTAGAATGATTCCTGTGACAGAAAGGACAAATTTTATTTATGTAAAAGATGGTGAAGCCACTTTACAATTAGCATTTAATGGTTTTATGGCACCGGGTCCGAATGGTATAGGAGGTATTACGCTAGAAGGGAGAATATCTGATATAAAGTGTACCACAACAAAAAATGGCTCGATAAGCTATAGGTTTAATGTCATGGGATCGGGGCTTATGGCAAATGTAACGGTTCATCTAGTGTCAGGAAGTAATGTAGCAACAGCTACAGTGAACTCAAATGTGAGTAGTGGAAGGATAGAATTTAAGGGGACGCTCACTCCTTTAGATGAAAATGCAATCTATAAAGGCATGCGATCTTTCTAATATTGAAAAAATATCTACCTAAAATATAACTCTAAGAAGAATCTTAGAGTTTTTTTAATTCTTTTATTTAGACATAAATAATATGATATCCTTCTAACTAAAATCAATTATCTTGATTTTTAATTGATTACAAAATATTATACCAATAAGTGTCAAAAGTACAGAATATATCTTGGAAAAGATCAATTTAAAGAATGATAAATATCATTATATATCCTGCGAGGAGTTGGTATGTTTGCAATGTCATCGATCGGGATTCTTTTCATAATTTTCATGTTATAAGAGAAATTGATCCTTGACAGGAACAACT
This sequence comes from Sediminitomix flava, assembly GCF_003149185.1. Lineage (NCBI taxonomy): Bacteria > Pseudomonadati > Bacteroidota > Cytophagia > Cytophagales > Flammeovirgaceae > Sediminitomix > Sediminitomix flava. The sequence goes on from NZ_QGDO01000003.1 coordinate 493,117, forward strand.
ATTGAGTTAACAAATTTTATATATCCTTTAACCACATTCTAGACTATGTCAACAATTAAAGTTGGTATCAACGGATTCGGTAGAATCGGAAGACTAGTTTTCCGTGCAGCGCAAGCAAAAGAAAACATCGAAGTAGTAGGAATTAACGACCTTTTGGACGTTGATTACATCGCGTACATGTTGAAATATGATTCAGTACACGGTAGATTCGACGGTGAAGTAGCTGTTGAAAACGGAAACTTGGTTGTTAACGGTAAAACAGTTCGCGTTACTGCTGAAAGAAATCCTGAGGATTTGAAGTGGGATGCAATTGGTGCTGAATATGTACTTGAAGCTACTGGTATCTTCTTGACTGAAGAAGGTGCTCAAAAGCATATCACTGCTGGTGCGAAGAAAGTAGTTATGTCTGCTCCTTCTAAAGACCACACTCCAATGTTCGTTTACGGTGTAAACCACACTGAATTGTCAGCTGATGTAAACATCGTATCTAACGCATCATGTACTACTAACTGTCTTGCACCTATCACTAAGGTATTGAACGATAACTTCGGTATCGCAGAAGGTTTGATGACTACTGTACACGCTACAACTGCTACTCAAAAAACTGTTGATGGTCCTTCAATGAAAGACTGGAGAGGTGGTAGAGCTGCATTGTCTAACATTATCCCTTCTTCTACAGGTGCTGCTAAAGCAGTAGGTAAAGTTATTCCAGAAATGAACGGTAAATTGACTGGTATGGCTTTCCGTGTTCCTACAGCAGACGTTTCTGTAGTTGACTTGACTTGTCGTCTAGAGAAAGGTGCTTCTTACGAGGACATCAAAGCAGCTATGAAGAAAGCTTCTGAAACTCCAGTTGCAGAAGGTGGTCTTCAAGGCGTATTGGGTTACACTGAAGATGCAGTTGTATCTCAAGACTTCGTTTCTGATGCAAGAACTTCAATCTTCGACGCTGATGCTGGTATCGCATTGAATGACAACTTCGTGAAAGTTGTTTCTTGGTACGATAACGAGTGGGGTTACTCAAACAAATGTCTTGAGTTGATCTCTTACATGGCGTCTCTATAATTGATATAGATACCAAAATTGTAAAAGGCGAGCTTTTCGAAGCTCGCCTTTTCTTTTCTCTATTTGTTTCTATATAAAATAGACCTCCCATTTTACTTACAAATGAATTCTGAAATAGCTTTAAAGTTTAGACTACATTTAGAGGAATTAATTTCTTTGACTGATGATGAGTTTGAAGATATTTATTCCTATTTCAACTTAAAGAAGTTAAGAAAGCATCAATTCTTAGTTCAAGAAGGCGATTCTGTAAATCACGAATACTGGGTAGTTGAAGGATTGCTTAAAACATATGCTATCGAGGAAAATGGCAAAGAACATATTCTTCAGTTTGGAGCAGAGAATTGGTGGGTTTCTGATTATGAAGCTTTTTTTCAGTCAGAAAAAGCGACTATCAATATTGATTGTATCGAAAATTCAATTCTTCTAGGTCTAAGCCTAAATGATCGGAAATCCCTTTGTGAGAAGTATCCTAAAATGACCATTTTTTTACTTCGTAAATCGAATCTTGGATATGTTGCTTTGCAGAAGCGATTACTTTCAATGATGAAAGATTCGGTAGATAAAAGGTATGAAGATCTGATTTCATATAACCCAGATTTATTTCAACGCTTACCAAAAACCTTGATAGCAGCTTATTTAGGGGTGTCTCGAGAAACACTAAGTCGATTAGGTAAACGATAGTGTGATCTAAGTCACATCAAAATTGTGCGTTTCTTCCTGTTTTAGCCTCTAAAAGAAGGTGATATTTGTATCGTTAATTAAACAAATCAAATATAAAGATGAAACGCATATTATTATTCTTAAGTATTAGCCTCTCTTTCTTAGCAATAAACTCAACTTTTGCTCAATCAGAAAAAGCTCAAAAAATCCTATTTGTACTTTCTAGTCACTCAGAATTAGGAGATACAGGGAAGGAAACTGGATATTATTTAAGTGAAGCAGCTCACCCATATGAAGTTCTTCATAAAGCAGGTTACCAAATTGATTTTGTAAGTCCAAAAGGTGGTAAAGCTCCTGTAGATGGATTTGACCTTGATGATAAAGTTAACAAAGCGTTTTGGGAGAATGAAGAAATCCAAAAGCAATTGAATAATACATTGAAGCCGTCTCAAGTAAAAGCTAAAGATTACGTAGCGATTCATTACGTAGGAGGTCATGGTACGATGTGGGATTTTCCTAACAATAAAAAATTAGCAAAAATTGCTCGCGATATTTATGAAAATGAAGGTGTTGTTAGTGCTGTTTGCCATGGCCCTTCAGGTTTACTAAATATCAAATTGAGTAATGGAGAATACTTGATTGAAGGAAAAAATGTTAGTGTCTTCACTAATGAAGAAGAAGAAGCTGTAAAACTAACAGAAGTAGTACCTTTTTCATTGGAAGATGAATTTATAGCTAAAGGAGCTAAAGTAGATAAAGCTGAAAACTGGGCTTCAAAAGTTTCTGTGGATGGTAGATTAGTGACGGGGCAGAATCCTGCTTCAGCAAAAGAGGTTGGAGAAGCGATCATAACTTTGCTTTCTGAAAAAGTAAACTAAATAGAGGTATAATAACTAAACTAATAAACACTTAAGTCTAAAGATTTAAGATTTAAGATTAGTATTTACCATAGTTAAGTTTTAGGTAATAGATTAAGCCAATTGGATCATTTAAATTATCCAATTGGCTTTTATTTTTTGTAATTTTTCGCCTTAATTATCCTTTTTTTATGATCAATTAGATTCTGATTTGCTTAGTTATTTAGATTTATTGACAGAAGCCTGTTTTACTTGAATTCTAGTGTTACGTAATTGTTACGTGTTTACCTTTTTTAAATAATAACTCATATTAATCGATTGATTATGAGTCGAAAAAAGGACTTTGTTTTCTCTTTAGATATTTCCTTCCCTGATTCATATAATTTTTACACGTAAAATGCTGTTTTCAATTGTTTACCATTTATGCGGTAAGTTATAGATAATGAGGTTTCTACATATTTATTTTCAAGTGCTGTTTACGTTGTTATTGTGCTATCCGTTAACCTTATATTAATATGAAAGTTGTGATATATCGATTTTTTTCCTCGAATATTGCACTGTCTTTTAGAGCAAGGCTTGAAAGAAAAGCATTGTTGTGTAACAAAAAGATTTGCTTGTAAAAAGTCTGTACCGAATGGGCAGCAATAATAATTCATTGAAATTTTTGATTGATCTATCTAACGAAATGAAATAAAGTCTAGTATTTTGATGCAGTAGGTTTGGCAACTGCAGTTCTAGCAATGTAAGTATATAGCGATGCCAGCAAGATTATTGCCTAGATTATACTTGCAAGTTTATTCTACTATCCATTAGCAGAATTGTTATTTGGTTAGTTAGAATCAATCATGATCAACTCTATAATTGTCAATTTAATAGTAATCTGAGCTTTAATGAATAGGTCTATTTATTCTAATTAATATAAGCCTATTGATACATACGATAGCATCGTATTATATAAAAGAAGTGAAATAGATAAACCTGAATAAACGGTGTTTCACCTAGCACATTTATTCAATTATATGACTGACAATCCCTTCCTAAAAAAGTCTTATAAATCAGTATAAATTTTAGTCTCACAGATTAGCTAAACATTGTTGTTTACACCTGTTTATCAGAGAGTAAAGTTTCTTCAAATTTTAGTTAATGTGGGAGATCAACCTAAAAGGAAAAAAGTTTAGGATAAGCATTTCAAAGCATATTAAATGAAATGTGAGATTTGATAAGAAAAAGTAGTCAAATCATAATAAGCTGATCGAGCTTTATAATAGAATTTACAGATACAAATTTCTACAATCGATAACCTGATATGGAATAAACAACTGCTTCCTATTCAGGTATGAATTATCAAGATTAAAGAAAATGAGTGATTCGAATGAATTAACAAACAAAATCCAAAAGATTTTGGTACAAGCATTTAAGCTGGTAGCTGTAATGTTTGTGTTCTTGGTAGCGTTGAACCTTATGAGTTCAGGATTTAAGTTGCTTGGTAAAGATATTGCAACAGAAATGATCACGCTAACATCAAACCCGTTTGTTGGACTTTTCATTGGTCTTTTAGCAACAGCACTGGTTCAAAGTAGCTCTACAACTACGTCTATGATTGTAGCAATTGTTGCATCAGGTTCTTTGTCTTTACAAAATGCAGTTCCTATGATCATGGGGGCAAACATCGGAACTTCAGTGACAAGTACTATTGTAGCGTTAGGTCACCTTTCTGATAAAAGTGCATTTAATAAAGCTATCGGAGCAGCTACGGTTCATGATTTCTTTAACCTAATTGTCGTATTGATTCTATTTCCACTCGAAGTTTATTTTGGAGTACTTTCTTCTGTTGGGGCGTTTGCTTCAAGTATTTTCTATAACGAACAAACAGAAAATACCAAGATGTTTAGCATCATGGGAGTGACCGTTAAGCCCGTAGTGAAATATCTTTCAGTAATGATGTCTAAAAATGCTTATATGATTATTACAGTGTCTACAATGACATTGTTTATCTCATTGCATCAAATGACTTCATTATTGAAAAAACAATTGGTTGGCAAAGCACAAGAAAGTATTGATAGTACGTTATTCGGTTCTCCAATCAAATCATTGTTTTGGGGTACAGTAATTACTGCTGGTGTACAATCTAGTTCGGTAACTACATCACTTGCAGTTCCATTAGTTGCAGCTGATAAAATCTCATTAAAGAAAGCATTCCCATTTTTGATGGGAGCAAATATAGGAACCACAGTTACAGCTATGATCGCGGCATTATCACAAAATGAAGCTGCTCTTGCTGTAGCATTCTGTCACCTTGGTTTTAACCTTTTCGGGGTATTGATTCTTTTCCCTTTCCCAAAAGTGCGTAACATTCCAATCTGGTGTGCTGAAACTCTAGGACGTGCTTCTATGAAGAATAGAGCTATCGGACTTTCTTACACCTTAGTTGTTTTCTTCCTTTTACCTTTTTCATTGATCTATGCCACCACAGATCTTGATAGTAAAAAGGAAAAGCAAGATCGTAAAACGCAAATTGTGAGCCCTGTAGCTAAACGATAAAAGCCATATTTACTAAGCGTTCCATCCTCAATCAATTATTTTGATTGGGGATTTTTTTATAAAAAAAACTCTTTTTGAAGTAGCTAAAATTGACTTCAAAAAGAGCTTATATTTTGAATTAAGAGTTGAATCGGATTTAGCTAAACATTGTTTTTAGCTTGATTTCAGTAAGCTTCTGTTTTGTATTAAGAGGAAACTCATTATTCATAATCCAATCATAATAGGCTGGCTCTCTTTTTAGAACTTCTGTGACTGGCTTGTTCTTATGTTTACCAAAGTTGAAAACAGCAATCCCTTGTTTGTTATAGACCATTCTACCAGCATAGTCAATCATGTTGTTTGATGAAAGCTTGTGAAGTGAGTCAATATCGTTTTCAATAGGAGTATATTCTTCGCCTTTATCATTTTTCATCTTAACGCCTTCATATTTGGCAACTTGAGCATCAAGAACCTCAAAAGTAGCCAATGTATCAGCTTCAGCTGAATGGGCGTTTTCAAGACTTTTATCACAATAAAATTTATAAGCAGCGCCTAGTGTACGAGGCTCCATCATATGGAAAATTTTCTGAGCGTCTACTACTTTACGTGATGTAGGATCAAAGTTTACATCGGCTCTTAAGAATTCTTCTACAAGTAATGGAAGGTCAAATCTTAATACATTAAAACCACAAAGGTCGGCTCCTTCAAGGAATTGAGCAATCTCCTTAGCAACTTGCTTAAAAGTAGGACAGTCTTTAATGTCTTCTTCATAAATTCCATGAATCATACTACTTTCAGCAGAGATCGGAATTGTAGGATTAAGACGTTTGGTTTTAATAATTTTCTCTCCACTTGGCATAATCTTAACGATAGAAATCTCTACAATTCTATCTTTTATAGTACTAAGTCCTGTCGTTTCTAAATCGAAGACAGCCAAAGGATTTCTAAGTTTTAAGTTCATATATCTAAGGTTGAAAGCCCAATAATGTAGACAAAGGTATTTTCTATTTTTTAGAATTACCGAATTTTCTTAAAAATTTTCGTTTAAGAATATAAACTATTTCAAATTTGTCTATTAATCTTTTTGTTGAAGAATACTGTGTTCTTTAAACAGGAAGAAAGAAGCTTTTTCTTCCAAGATTAATCCTATTGATGCCTTTTCTTCTTGGTAGTTAATTAAGGCTTTCGCTTTAGTATGTATCTGCTTCCCATTTCTTAAAATCTGAATTTTGATGGTGTCTTTAGAATTACTTTCATTCTGAAATTCTGAAACTTTAGATGGGAAGTTTTCAGTCGTGAGTAATTCATTATTTAAAGAGAAGAGGATATCACCTTTTTGGTATCCGATGGCTTTCCCAAATTGATCAAGTTCAGATACATCAGTGACAATTACTTTTTCATCTTTAAAAGCGATACCGATATTCCCTAAGGAAGCTTTGGGGATTTTATGTATAGGCGTAAAGTCAATTCCAATTTTAAATAAGAACTCTTCTAGAGGAAGATCGTCATTTTTTTGAATGATCGATTTTAAGAATTTATTAACACCTTTTACAGAAGATTCTTTTTCAAGAATGGAGAAAAGTTTATCATCTTCAAATCCCTCAGGATACTTTTCAAGTAGAATATGTAGCAATTCGATGATCGTGAATTCAGAATTATTCTGATAGAAGAAAAGGTCAAGACTTAAGGAGACTAAGAATCCTTTGTTATAGAAATTCCCAAATTGTTCTCTGTATTCTGAAAGTACATCTTCACTGAGTTTTGATAATGGAACAGTATTGTCATACCAAAGACTACGATTGTATTTCTGAAGGATTTCTTCTAAGAATTGCTCATCCGAAATTAATTCAGATTGCCAAAGTAACTTTACAGCCAAGTATTCAGTCAGTCCTTCGTAAAACCACAGCTGTTGCCCGATATCTGGATTTTGAGTATCGTAGTTTTGTAAAGAGGTATTTGATATTACTAAAGGATTCAGAATATGTAAAAACTCATGGGCAATAGTTTTTCTAATTTCATCTTTCAGGTATTCATATTTACTTTCTGGAAAAGTAAATACAGCTCCACTTTTATGTTCTAAAGCCCCCTGTTTTCCACTTTTATATGGTTTGTGGTTGAAATAGAAGAGTGTGGAGTATGTAATAGGGAAAACTTCTTTTGGAAGGTAGACAGAAATAGTAGATAATGTCTCGTGTATGTCTTTGTATAGATGATAAGGGTGTATTTTATTTAGAGTTGAATAACTCCCAATCTGTATTTTTAGATTACTTTCTTCTAAATTAAAAGATACCGTTTCTTGGTCGCTGTAAAGTAGAGATTGATCAAGAATTTGCTCGTAGGAAAGTGTGTCAGAAACAAAAACGGAATCATTGAGTTGTGTAAATGGAGTACTTGATGTGATGTATTTATCGTTTTCAATTTCTAGATGGATAATGTATTTCGCATTTTCATTTAAGATTTTGGGCAAAATCGCCCACCATTGGAGTAATGCTACTTCTTTTGAAAATAGGGTAGAAGCAGGTTCAAAAATCACGTTTGGTGATTTGTCCCAACTTTGATTTACTGTGTAGCAAATACGATCGATTGGTTGCGTTGATTTGATTATAAATACATCTTCATTTAAAGTATAGGATTGAATGTTATCAGACTTCGGAAGTTCTATAAATCTATTGTAGTTTTGATAACTATAGGTTCCTTGGATACTCTTCGGAAAGTTAAAATGGATTTCTTGTTGCGGAGAACCATTTCTTTTCAAGTTGATCGGTAATTTTCCGAAATCAGTTTCTGTTAGATTTATATATGCATGATAAACATGGTTTTGTGCAGTAGTAACTAATGGAATAAGGAAAAAAATGCAATTTAAAATCGCGACATTTAAAGTTGAAATATTCATATTACGTCATTGCTATATTCAGATTGGAAGGCAAATTTGAAACTTTTTTTTAATCAATTTGTTAATAAATGACGTTTAATAAGAGAGAAGATACTTTTTTTGCAGTTTAGTATAAGAGAAGAAAACATACTATTATGATAAATATAACAGATAAAGCAAAGGATAGAATCATCGCACTTCGTCAAGAAGAGGGCAAAACTGACAATTACCACGTTCGTGTTTCAGTGAAAGGTGGAGGTTGTTCGGGCTTGATGTACGACCTTTCTTTTGACGATGAACCAAAAGATTCGGATGAAGTTTTCGAGGATAAAATGGTTAAGATTTTTGTAGACAAGAAAAGCTTACTTTACCTTTTGGGTACAACATTAGACTTTAGCGATGGCTTGAACGGTAAAGGATTCCAATTTGTAAATCCTAATGCGTCAAGAACTTGTGGATGTGGAGAGAGCTTTTCGGTTTAATCGATTAGATTTCATCTTGAAAAAATTCAATATAGACTTCTGCTTTTTAGCAGGAGTTTTTTTATTTTTCAGCTATGGAGTTGGATAACTTGAATGCTTTACGATATATAATTCCTGAAACGCTATTTCTTTTAGATAAGGAGAAAGAAGAATTTCAGTTGACAGAAGAAGAGATAAGCTCACTTCATAAAGGAAGTGAACAGTTAGAGGTGATCAGTGTAGAAGAGGAATCTGTTGAAATAGAGACACCTCAAGAGGAAGTGAAAATAGCACCTCAAAAGACTGAAAAACCTACGGTTGAAACTGCTCAGGAACAACAAGAAGTACCCAAAACAAATGAAGTTTCTACAGAGAAAAAGGGCGGTATTCATTATTTAGGAGAGAACAAACGAAATATTTTAGTAATTGTAGATTACAAAGAGAGCGATTTCTATAAATCGAAAGAATTTCAGCTTTTATTAAAAATTATGGAAGCAGTTAATGTGACTCTCCATGAGTTTGTGCTTGTGAATTTGAATGAGAACAAAGAAATATCATTCAAAAAATTGAAAGAGCAATTCATCCCAACTAAAGTATTTTATTATTCAGATTTAGATAAGAATACATATATGGGGGATCTGATAAAGTATGATATAGTAGAGAAGGGAGAGTTTCAGCTTATTTCTTCTGATAGTCTAACCCAATTGCAAAATGACGTAGAAAAGAAAAAGCAATTATGGGGAGTACTTAGAAAGACATTTTCTGTTTAAATGAAATGATAAAAGAGCTAGTAGCGTATTCATAAGCTACTAGCTTTTTACTTTTACTTAAAGACTTGAACACTTCCTTTGAAGTTTTTATTACTAAACTTCACGATATAGAAATAAGTACCACTACTGATTTCTTCTGCAGCCCATTTAAATTCTCTATCTGTACTAGAGTAAACCGATTCACCCCATCTATTCACTATTTGAATCTCTTCAAAGTAACTTTGGCAATTGTCTGTTGGAAGGACATGATGTAAGTAAAAGTGATCTCCCTTCCCATCTCCATTTGGCGAAAAAGCATTTGGGAATGGCTTTTCTAAACTTAGATAATCACTAATGAGAAGCTCCAATTCTATGGTATGTGTAAGAGCTGTGTTACAATTTTTTAATTCTTCAATTTCGAAGGTTAGAAGTATTTTGTTTTCTGTTTGACCATCAGGAATCAATTCGCAAAGAGCATCAATAGAGAAGTCAAAAGGAGTGGTTTCAGAAACTATTTGATCATTCAAATTTAGCTGACTTAGAATGTTTCCATCACTACTTTTAATGGTTAGGTTCAGCATGTCATTTTCTTGGTCAATGAATTGAAGGCTGAAATCTGCTAAACCTCCAATAAACATGCTTTTTTGGTAATAGAGAGAATCTGTTGTGTTTGCTCCCCTAAGTGTCATTTTAGGAGCTGTATTTTCCGTTGGATTATGTATGACCGTTACCTTAATTTTTAACTCTGTCTCACCTCTTTTTCCACAATCATCATATTCTTCTCCTTTTACTTTTATGAAATATGATTTTGGTGCAAAGCCATCTTCGCTATTAAGAATAGAGCAGTCTCCAACTACATTCAATTGTAAACTTTGATTAGGAGTTCCTTTTACTTCTCCTAATAATGATCCTGAAGTTTCGAAGCTAAAGTTTTGTTGATGTGCACTAATTGAAATAGCGTAGGGGTCTTGGTCTTCTCCTAAAATTGAAATCGTTTTCAGTTGATTACTCCCGACCTCTAATAAATAACAATCTAGATTTTCATCATACTCTAAATCAGATGAAAGCTTCATAGGCGAGTTTTCAGGTCTGATGAGGTGAATCTCGATGTTTATTTTTGTTTCGCTTATCACTCCGCATTCAGCAATGTCTTTTGCAATTCCTTCTAGCTCAAAAATATGCTCAAACTCATCTGAAGCAAATAATTCACAGTTAGGGTTGATTGTGAATGTTTGAGTAAGGAGACCTCTTCCGAAAGCCTCTGAAGGAGATATTCCTAAAATGTTTAAGGTATCAGCCGAGGTATTCCACGCAAAAGCTATTGAATCTCTGTCTAGGTCATTAATTTCTAAAGAAAAGCTCGATTCATGATTGACTAGAGCTTTTAAAATGTACTTCTCTTCTTGGAGTATAATATCTGTTTCTATGGTTGGAGAATTGTTAGGATTTTGCTCTTTTAAATTCACCCATACTTCATCTCTTAATGGTTGAGAACAGCTTTCATCCCATACCTCAATTAAAAAAGCTACTTCATTAGCGTTTTGTGATATACAGCCATCAAGGCATACGTCAAAAGTTGCATAACCTAATTCATTAACTCTTTGATTGAAATTTAGTACCGAAATCTTATTTAAATCAATTCCTCTGCTTTCCTTTATTCTTAATGAAATATTATCCGAATCAACATCAAGTACATTTACTGAAAAGCATTCAAGATTCTCAGTGTTATCAATCTCAATTCCTTCAGAGGTTCTTTCCCAAAGTTGTGAATTACTCTGAAGCGATTCAATAATTGGAGGTGTCGCTTCTTGGCATTCATTGACTAGAATCTGAAAATCTCTACGGACTTCTCCAATCTTTTCACCATCTCTAAATTCTTCGCACTTTACTGCAAATACGAATAGCCCTTCTTCACTTGGAGTAACTGACAACATTCCTGTGTCGTCATTAATGCTTAAAGCAGGCTGCCCTTTTATTAATTCAGCAAGACTATGACCATTGGTGAAAGTGACTTCGGGGTAAGGGCCACTCTGAGGTGCAGGAAGAGGATTAAGAGGTGAACTGTTTCCTTCCAAAGGGACAGATAACGAATATTTTAATTGATCTTCATCAGAGTCAATAGCTCCGAAATCAAAAGAAAATGGTTGTCCTACACATGCATAATTGTTTTCAACTTCCTTGAAGTTTGGAGAAGAATTGATAAAAGAAGTTCTGTTCTGATTAACGGCAGGGAATTCTAGATAAAAGGTTTGGCCATTGAATTCTGGTTCAATGATGTTTACGATAGTTGCATTTCTACAACATCTTTCGAATGAGAAATAATAACCGTTCAGATCGGTATAGATTGTAGGGGAAAGTGTTATCGTATTTTTATAAACTATTTTGGTCGTTACAATCTCAGGAATTGAACATTCTGGATATTTGTAGTTCACAGGTGTCTGAGAGCTTAAACTCAACTCAAATGTTTCGACCCAGTTATGATTTTTAGTAAAAGCTGAAATAGGGACAATTCGATCTATCGCTTGATGATTTCCATTTATTTCATCAAAATATATGATTAAGGAAAGTTCATACCTATTCCCATTTAAGTGTTTGAGGTTTAGATTTCCACCAACAATATGAGTTGCAAAAGAAGGTAATGCACATGCCCAAAATAGGAATGTACACAGAAGTAGTCTGTAAGTACGTAGTGTCATAGTCAAGTACTGATAATAGGTTAAATCTTACTTATAGCTGGGTTAAGTATGATTTTAGGTCAATTAGGTTTTTTGGTAGTATAATGAAACGCAATTTATTTGAGTAGCGCAAGTTATGTGTTATGATTATTGGTTATTTATCTGAATCTTAAGCTTTACTCTTTATTTATTGCAAATCAGTATATTTTCTGACTTCGTAAGTAATAGTTGGAGAAATGATGTATTTTGAAATGAATACTCTTACTTTTGTAGGTGTGCTACAAGCTTTAGAAGCTATGATAAAGTATAAAAACGAAGACCAATTAGAATATACAAAAGGGAACACAAATCCATTATCTGTGTTGATTTCATCAGAAAATGGAGAGTTTTTAGCCCTTGAACAAGAATACTTGAAGTTGTTAAGTCAACAGGATATTTCAGCTAAAATGCTTGAAAAAGCTTATTCAATGCTAGTTGAAAAATATCCGAGTAGTTCAAGTATGCCTTTTTCTGCTATTTATTTTAATGAGAATAATCAACTCTGTTCTTATCATTCAGGAGGTCATCATTTATTTCTTTTGAGAGGAGGGATGTTAATCAGATTGAATAAGAAAGATAATAGTACTATCTCAACTTTTATAAATCAAGATTTAGATTCTGAGTCTACTTCAGAGGTCTTAGAAAATGTCAAGTTAATTCATGGAGACCTTTTGTTGCTTTGCCCAAATAGGCTTTTAAATTATGTGGACTCCTATTATCTACAGAAAATTGTCTCTTCAAACCAAACATTAGCAGAGAAGAAACAAACAATAAATGATATTCTTCAGAAAGAGACGACTGAGAGTATTTCGTTCATACTGAAGGAAGTTAAAGGTAAAGTTGAGAAACAACCTTTGGCAACTCCAATGAATCAGAAGCAGAAAATCTTTAAAATAATTCAGACAAAAGATTTTATTGCTTTTGCCTCAATGGTGGGTTTTGTTGGTTTAATCTTAGGTTTTCATCTTTTTACATTTTCAAACCTAACTTCTGATAAAGAAGATACAAAGGCTAAGAATGAAATTTTATTAGCTGATCTTGATAAGAAAGATGATCAATTAGCATCTATAATAGCCAATGAAAAATTGGAAAAAGATTGGATAATTCAACGTTCTTTTGATCGACTTGATACCGAGAAATGTCGTTTATATGCTTTATTCAGAGATGATGAAGGTGTTTTGAAATCATCTGATGTTGCACATTTATTTCATGTCCCAACTGCTACAATCAAATACATTCCGGTTGGTAAAGAAGGTTGGTTTATAGTACCTGTCAAAGGGGTTCATTTTGTGAAAAAAGGGGATACCTTTAAGAAAGTAGCTAAACAGTATTATGCGGATCAAGCTAAAGCTGCAGTACTACTTCAAATGTTTAATCGCAATTGGCAGATTGGTAAATATGCTTTTTTACCTTTTGAAGAAAACTAGAATTTCATTTTGCTAATGAAGGTTTTATGATTAGTGAATGTGATTAAAAATGGGTTTCTTTGCATAAAATATTGAATTATAAAGATGAGTAAGGAAAAGGAAAGGCTGAAAAAAACAATCGATTTACATCTTAAGAAGTTTGTTACAGCTTATTTCAAGAATGAGGCAGAAGTGAAAATCAGTAGAGAGGTTAAAGCTCTAAAAAAGTATAGTTTTAAAGATGATGCTGAAAAAGCTATGGCCGAATTGTTGACAGTATCTAAAGTTACTAAGGAATTACTTCAACAAGAGGAAGAAAGACTGGTTTTTGAATCTATGAAAAGAAACAAAGGAGAGGCTTAAGCTTTTCTTCTTTTTAAACCTCAAATAGAATTAAGATAAAGCGAAAGAGTCAGGTACATTTAAAGTATCTGACTCTTTTGTCTTTAAGCATTTCTAAATTTTCTTTTTTTGACACCAAATCTGTAATTGACAGAAAAAAGTCCTGCACTTCTATCGCCACATATTTGAGCCTCCGTTCTTATTTGCCATCGCCTATTGATTTGCCATTGAGCACCTAATAATAAGTTGTATGGGTATTCTATATATTTATCCATAGAGTACTGTATGGTGCTGTTTCCTTCAAGGCTTGATAATCCATCTTGAACATTGTTATAAGGAGTTTCATATAATTTTTGTTTGATCGGAGAGAGGTTGTCATACCAAATAGCTAATTGTTGTTGAGTCTGTTTGATCTGCTCAGAACCATTAGGGAAAATATCAGAAGCATCAATTTGTCCTGCTGTTTCTGTTCCAAATCGGGAAAATTGAAGGCCTGTCCATAATGCAATATTCATTTCAGGTTTATTTTTGATTTTAAAGGTTGGCCCAGTTCTGATTCCAGCAGTTAGTACTTTTGATGGATCATCCAGCTGTGGGCTGAATGTCCAAACTTGATTCGCATCAACAGAAATGAAGAATTTACCGATTCCACCAGCGAGCATAGCTCCAACACCATAGTATTTGCTCTCAACATCAACTATAGGGTCAAGGTTAATGGGTTCTACCACATGGATATTTGTATTAGAATAGCTTTTCCCAGCAATACCATAGACATCTAGAAATGGAAGAACCCAAGTATCAACTCTTGTATTGATTGAGTGAATATTTACTTGATTATCCTTGAATTTGATAATAGGATCTAGATCAATCATACCATGATTATTGAAACCTACTTGCATTTTATCGATAGCTAACATCTGTTTTCCAGTAAGGTAGTTGATCATGATTCCATGAGGGTAGGGAAGAGTAAAACCTTTTTCGTTGACGTTTTCTCCAAGTAATGGAAATATGTATTGATAATCATTTATCTCAGTTGAGTCACTGATGTTTTTAATGACAGCTTGTTGAGCAAATGAATGATTTGGTATAACTAGGTTTATGAAGTTTAGAATAAAGAGAAAAATTAGTCCTTTTTGACAAGCACAGAAAAATAAGAGCATAGGTAAGCTCTCAAACTTTTTCTTAAATAAAGTTTGCATTTAAAATAGATTAATAATGTTCCTTCATGGAAGTACTTTCCATCAAGTTTAAATTAGGTTAATTAGGTGTTCAAAGATAGAAAGACTTTTGATATGTTTGTTTCTAGAGTAAACCATTTGCAGGTTTTTCAGCTAATAATTGTGAAGTAGGGAATGAATGTAAAAAGGCTGTTTTAGTTTATAAACAGCCTTTTTTATGATTAGTAAAGTTTAGAATCCGAACCTATAATTCAGTCCTGTCATTAGAAATTTATTATTTTCAGCAATTCCATATTCTCCCCTTAGCGCAAAATGATCATTGAATTCAAAACTAAAGCCACATTGGACTGTCCAAGTTTGAAGTAATTCTTTTTTGATCGAGTAGTTGACTCTTGTGTTTTCAAGTGTACTTATGATTTGATTTCGTATGGCATCTGGAAGTTTTGGTTCTTCTGGGTCTTCAATATTTGTAAGAAGCTCTTTAAGGTCAATAGTACCTGGAGAAGCTTTATCATTCATAAAGTTTCGATTCATTGCTCCTAAATATATAGCAAATCCTTGTTTACCATTGTTGATCTCAAACTTTTTTCCAATACGCATTGAATAAGTGCTAACAGGGACGAGTTCATCAATTAAGTCAGTACTACTTACAGAATAATTCATATCTACAGTAGTAAACCAGCCCTTAATGCCATACATCAGAGAGACTCCCCCTCCGTATGCTAGAGCATCAAAATCTACTGTTGTCATGTCAGGTCCTAGTCCTACAGAGGTTGTTCCTTTTACATCTGCAATCATACCATAAACATTCAGAAATGGAAGTAAGTAAATATCCATTCTATAGTTCCAGCCATTTGCTGTTGCTAAAGTCACTTCTTCGTTAAGAGCACCTATGATGTGGTCGTCGACTAGCCCATCAATCATCTCTTGAGACATGTTTTGACCCAAATACGATTTAGGAATTTTATTCCCATTTTCATCGAGTTTATATTCACCATGTCGATCCTTTTTATACTCGATAGGATTTAGATCAATAGTTAAGTCTGAAATCCCCATTCCCATGGTACTACTAACATAATTCACACTAAATCCAATGGGTAGAGGCATTTTTATTCCTTTTTTATGTGCTTTTTGTCCCCAAATAGGGAGTGAATATGGATACTCTTTTAAACTGTCTTTTACAATTAGCTGAGCATAACTTTGTGACTGAAATAATAAAATTGTAATGCTCAAGAGGGTAAAACCTCTGAGTACGATTAGATAGTTGTTGTTTGTTTTTAAGATTAAACCATTTTTACCTTTTGATAAAGATTGCATTTTTCAATATTTTCTATTTGAACAATGTTAGTTGGTTTATCTTGATTGTGATATGTTTATGACACAAAGTAGAAGGAGAGCGTTGGGAAGGTGTTTTAAAATTTCTTAAATACAGTTTTAAAACTATACATGATGTAGGAGTGGGGAGCTGGGTAATAGGTTGAAAATAAAAAAGGTCCTCTAAGTAGAAGAAACTTAGAGGACCTTTTTTACATGTATAATCCCATGGGTTTTTCAGAGACTTTTTCCCATGTTGAAATATTTTTTCTGAACTCAGCATAACTTTTAAATACCTTTTGTGAAAAAGGATCATTTTCTACTAATGAACCAATGACTTCCTCCGATATTTGTTTAAGTGATTGCATGACCTGATCTGGGAAAGCTTTTAGTTGTACATCAGATTCCTCCATGATCTTGTTTAAATACAGATTATTCATCGCGTCAAACTCAGCTCTCATTGAGGTGTTATATTTCAATGAAACGGTTTCGATCATTTGTTGTAATTCTTTCGGAAGACTTTCGTAAGCTTTCTTATTACAAACTAATTCGAGCATTGGACCTGGTTCATGCCAACCTGGGTAGTAGTAGTATTTTGCTATTTTATGAAAACCCATAAGATAATCATGATAAGGGCCAATCCATTCTGTAGCATCAATAACTCCTCGTTCTAGGTTTGTATAAATTTCTCCACCAGGTACAGTAACAGCAGCCCCACCAGCTTTCGCTAAAACTTTTCCCCCAAGTCCAGGCATTCTCATCTTAAGACCATTATAGTCTTCAATGCTATTTATTTCTTTATTGAACCAGCCACCCATTTGCACTCCTGTATTTCCACATGGAAATGGAATAAGTCCTACTTTGTCGTAGAGTTCTTTCCAAAGTTTCCAACCTCCACCATATAATATCCAAGAGTTCATTTGAGAAGCGGTCATTCCAAATGGAATAGCACAGAAAAATACTGCAGAAGGCATCTTTCCTCCCCAATAATAGGAAGCACCATGTGCCATCTGAACACCTCCAAGTTGAACGGCATCAAAAGATTCTAATGCAGGAACTAATTCACCTGAGCCATAAACTTGAATTTTAAGTCTCCCTTCGGAAAGGATTTCAAGTTCTTTGGCCAGATCAACTACTCCAGTACCTAATACAGGGAAATTTGGCGGCCATACAGTTACACATCGCCAATTGTAGGTTTTAGATTTCTTCTGAATCTGAACCGATTTAATCTTATCTTGATTACAAGCACTCACTAAGCTTCCGCTTAGAACAGTACCAGCCAAAATACTCGCATTTTTTAAGAATTTGCGTCTTTTATCAGCTGACATTTTCTCCTTATTTGTTAGTATGTGTTGTTTAAATAGTTTTAAGATAAGGAAAAATTAAGATTATACAATTGTGATCAGATTAGATTAAAATCATAAAAAAAGGAATGTTTTCAATTTGAAAACACTCCTTTTAATATCTATATAAGTCTTTTGATAACCTAAACAGTTATTTTAATCTTTTTTTTAAGCTGATAAAGCATATCATCTGTCATAGCCGCAAGGTCAAATTTTTCATTCCAACCCCAATGTTCTTTAGCTACAGAATCATCTATACTTGAAGGCCAAGAGTCTGCGATAGCCTGCCTAAAATCAGGTGAGTACTTAATTTTAAATTCAGGGTAATGCTTTTTAATTTCCTCATAAATTTCTTTAGGAGAAAAACTCATTCCAGCCAAATTGTAGGATGTACGAACTTTAATCTTTTCAGCAGGTGCTCTCATCAATTCGATAGTAGCACGAACAGCGTCAGACATATACATCATTGGAAGGTAAGTGTCTTCTGAAAGGAAGCAATCGTACTCATTTCCTTCAATAGCTTTGTAGAAAATATCTACAGCATAGTCAGTCGTTCCACCTCCAGGCAAAGAACCATGGCTGATAAGACCAGGATATCTGATACTTCTTACATCAACACCATATTTTTCGTGGTAATATTGACACCACATTTCACCTGCTAATTTACTGATACCATAAACGGTATTAGGTTGCATAACTGTATCTTGAGGCGTGTTGTCCATTGGTGTATTTGGTCCGAAGACTGCAATAGAACTTGGCCAGTAGACTTTGATACTTTCTTCCTTGGCAATATCTAAGATACTTAAGAGGCTAGTCATGTTGATGTCCCAGGCCATTTTAGGGTTTTGCTCCCCTTTAGCTGAAAGAATAGCCGCTAGATGATAGATTTCTGTAATCTCGTATTTTTTTACAATTTCATACAGTCTATCAGAATCCATTATATTAAGATTTTCAAATGGTCCATCTAAAAGTGTTGCTTTAGGTTCTGCAATATCAGAAGCTACAACATTTGTTGTACCATAAATCTTACGCAACTCTACAACTAAATCAGTTCCTATTTGTCCACAGGCTCCGATAATGAGTATTCTTGTTGGTTTATCCATGATGTTTATTTCTTCAAATAGACATTAGACGGCCTCTCACCTCCATCTAAAAATCCTAATCTTACTTGTAAAAGATAAAATGGTTGAAAAAGTGTACTTTTAGCTTAGTAAATAGGCTCTCGCCACTCCCAACTGCTGAGTTATGTTATTTACAAACATATCTCATTTGAAGATAAAAATGAAGTTTTATTAGCTGTAAACATTGCTTGAAATGTACGATTTAGAATCTTCATATGAATTCTCAAATCCTATTTTATGTTTCTCAATAAAGGTTATAAATACTTGTAAAAATTGTAATCGAAAATTTCTGTTCAATTCACTTATTTTCTCAAATGGTTCATATAATCGACAATCTACCGAATGATGTTTTAGGTTTTCAGTTGACAAAAATTATTACAGGCGAGGATTATGAAAATATTATTATACCTGCTGTTGAAGCTGCTTTCTCAGAAAGAAAAAATCTAAGACTTTTATATTTTTTAGATCAAGAATTTGAAAAGTTTGAAGGAGCCGCTTTGTGGGATGATACAAAAGTAGGTCTTAAGCATTATACGCATTGGGAAAAAATAGCGATTGTAACAGATTCTAAATTATTGAAAGAGTCTTTGATGATTGCAGGTTTTTTTACACCAGGGGAATTTCAGTTTTTCTCAATTTCTGAGTTAGCAGAAGCCAAAGAGTGGTTGAAATCTGAATTGGAAGAACAACATTTACGACCAAGGCTTTAAGTAGGTATCCTGATAATTAAATCTTGTGTTTTATTAATTTATGGAGAAGTTGGTCTGGTCTAAGCCCTAATGATATTTGTATTATAATCCTTTTTTACTTATATTCATCAGCGCTTCAATAAATGATGGGGTACACATTGACGATTGTGTGTCTGGTATGTTTAGATAGTAGGATTTTTATAAGTTCTTTTATTGTATTGTTAATACATTTAAATTTTTAAACTCATTCCTATGTTAACCGTATACATACTCAAATTAAACATATAGTGAAACCCTATTTTTTATTTTGAAATAAGCTATAAATAAATTTTTATTGTTTTTAGATTTTTAAACCTACTTTAAACCAATAATTACTATGAACGAAAAAGTACAGGAAATGATCGAAAATGCTCTTAAATCTGGGGCTACAGTTTTACAAACTACAGGTGGTAAAATTGAAATCAAAAACGAAACAAATAAGTAATTAACCCCCGTTCTAAAAACGGGTTTTTTTATACCCAAAATCTACTTGGTTTAATGTTGTATATTTTTTAATACTATCTTTCATACTTTTTGATATGAGAAAGATTTACTTTGACCACCCCAAGAAAAAGTGGAAAATGATATCTACGCTATTATCTGTTATACTTATTTTTTACAGCTTA
Source organism: Sediminitomix flava (assembly GCF_003149185.1). Taxonomy (NCBI): domain Bacteria; kingdom Pseudomonadati; phylum Bacteroidota; class Cytophagia; order Cytophagales; family Flammeovirgaceae; genus Sediminitomix; species Sediminitomix flava. The sequence goes on from NZ_QGDO01000003.1 coordinate 513,073, forward strand.
GTATCTCTCTTTATATATCCTATACTTTCTGATACTATAAGTTTGCTCTTAGGTGTTCTAGGAGTTATGATTTTGAGTGGGATCTACTTATTCCCTTTATTCTTGAGTAATTATGTGTGGTGGAATAAAAATCTAATTCTAATCAAATTGGAAGTTATAGAAATCAGTTTTTTAAAGTATAAAAAGATAAAGTCTGTTCATATGGACTTAGGAAAGTTAGCAATCATCAAAAAAAGTGGTGAAAAAATAGAATTAGATATGAGTGAGTATGATGAAGTTGATACCGGAATCTTACTGACTTTGATCTTACAGCATAGCCTATAAAAAAGCCCTTCTGAAAATATTCAAAAAGGCTTTCTGTAGTTCTTTACATCGACTATTAATGATTTTTTAAGTTTTCTAGCTCATGTTTGTATTCTTCGCTATGATAAAAACGATCAATGTATTTTTGATTTAACTCATCACTATCTTTGTATTTTTTGCGCATAGCTATTAGCCTTTGATGAAGTTCTTTTACGATTTCAGCATATTCTGGATCATCATAAACATTCTTCATCTCCATCGGGTCTTTTTTACGATCGTATAATTCCCATTCATCAACATCATGATAGAAGTGAATAAGTTTGTATTCTTTAGAAACTAAGGCATAGTGACGTTTTACCATATGAATAGAAGGATATTCGTAAAAATGGTAATAAACATCTTCTCTATCCCACTTACTGGTGTCTCCTTCAAGTAATGGAACTAAACTCTCACCTTGCATGTCTTCTGGTACTTTAATTCCTGCAGCATCTAAAAAGGTAGGAGCAAAGTCTAGATTTTGAACCATTTCTTCAGAAACAGTACCTTCTTTAATATGTTCAGGCCATCTAATGAGTAAAGGTGTTTTAAATGATTCGTTATATGCAAATCGTTTATCGAACCATCCATGTTCGCCTAAGAAAAATCCTTGATCAGAAGTATATACAACTATTGTGTTTTCAGCTAATCCAGATTTGTCTAGGTAATCGAGAACTCTACCTATGTTTTCATCTACCGATTCAATACAAGCAAGATAGTCTTGAATATATCTTTGATACTTCCATCTCATCTTTTCTTCATCGGTCATTTTAGGCCAATTTTCTTTGAAAACATTATTGATAGAATCTACTATAGGATCATAAAGAGCTTTTTGTTCTTTATTTGCTCTGTTATAAGGTCCATAAAAACCATTTGGAAATGAATCAACCACAGGCAGTACATCTTTCATTTCAGCGAGCGTTTCTGGTCTGATTTTACTATCATGACCATATTGCATATGGTTTAGGATATTCATCTCAGCAGTTTTAGCTGCTGTTCCTCTTCCTTCATAATTATCAAAAAGTGTTTCTGGTTCTGGGAATGTCATTCGACTGTACTTTTCGAATTTATCAGCTTTAGGCCACCATGGTCTATGAGGGGCTTTATGCAGGTACATCATCATGAACGGTTTTTCTTGATCCCTTTCTTCCTTAAGCCAATCAATGGTAAGATCTGTAATAATGTCTGTGACGTAACCTATAATAGTTGTGTCTCCTTTTTCAGTGATAAGGTCGGGGTTTATATAATTACCTTGGTCAGGTAAGATCATAAACTTGTCTACACCTTTAGGATTATTTCCAAAATGTAATTTTCCAAACATGGCTGTTTGATAGCCGTTTTGCTGGAATATCTGAGGGAAAGTCACTTGTGTCGTGTCAAAAGGCATCACATTATCAATTTTTCCATTGATGTGGGTATGCTTGCCTGTTAGGATAGTCGCCCTTGATGGTGCACAAATTGAGTTGGTAACACATGCATTGGTGAAACGAATACCTTCATTGGCTAATCTATCAATCTGAGGAGTCTGAATCAAACGATCATCATAAGCACTAATGGCTTGATAGGCATGGTCATCAGACATGATAAATAGAATATTAGGTTTTTTAGCTTCTTTTTTACTTTGACAAGAAACAATAAATGAGCTAACACTCAATAATAAATAGAGTGAGATCTTTTTCATATTTAAAAACTTTCAATAAAAAATTGGTTAGATGGTAGTTGAATCACTATTCAAATGGGTGTGATTTTTTTAGAAGCGATTCAGTTTATAAGGTAGGAGTATTGCTTTAAAAAGTAGTTTTTACTTTTCTAAATATTTCGTAATAAAAGTATGTTCTTGGAATTGTGGAAGGTGGAAACCTAAAAATTATGCTGTAGCGCTATCAGTTTCAAGTAAAATCCATTTTTGGGCATCTTCAATATTATTAAATAGATGTCCATTGATTATACATCGGTTCTTTAAGACCGTTTCTATAAAATTGAATTCTTCTTGAATTTCAAAGGCATGGTTGACCCAAGCAATTCGATAACTCATATTCATTTCAACACGCTTGAATATTTCTATCATGTCAAAACTAAATTTGAAATCAATTTTTTCTGCAACTACGGTTTCTCCTAAGATATTGTAACAATTATATTTTTTGCACGAAGAAATAATGTCTTTCCACATATCAAGAGTCGTGTCAAAATCATTGATACCCTTAGCTTTAACATGGATATAGCCTGTTTTCAAAGAAATAGTATAATTAGTGTCCATATTGTTCTTCGTAGCAAATAGGTGAGAATTATATTTGTATTTAAATTAGAAATATAATTTTGATATTCATCTTAACGCCTTAGATAAAGTTGTTATAGTGCAATTTATACTTAGAATATTTTTGGTTTTGTTGTTGAATTCTTCCTATGGTTGATTGTACTATGTTAATCGTGTGAGTTTTTCAAGAAATTCTATTGTGGCAAACCTTTATGAGCATAATCCTATTTGTATTTTTATTATTTCGTTTAAAGAGAAAGTAGGATTGATAGTGTTGAGATAAGATTACTTTCCTAATAAATTATTGTACTATTTTGTCTTTGTTATTGGAATCTGACAATTATTTATCAATTCAATGCGTTTTTCGCGTTGTTAATATTAACTAATACTCATTTTTTAATATTTTTGTTTTCTGTTTACTATCTATTCTATTTTTAGCTAAGAATTTTTTCTTATTAATATGAAAAAGACTTATTACCTGTTATTACTTCTGGTGTTTATGGGCTTATCTAAATTAAGTTATGCCCAATATACATCAAACACCGCACTATCAGATTTTACGGAGGTCTCTGCATGGGATGGAGGTACCCCCGTCTTTGATGGCACCGAAACATTTACGATCCTAAATGGACATACCTATGAAATAAATAGTGATGTGTCTGTTGGGGAATTAACAGTTGAGTCTGGGGCGACTCTTCGTACAAAAAGTGGAGATGTTTTTACTTTAACTGCTAATGATAATATTACAGTTGAAGGAACATTAGACTTATATGATGATATTCTGAATCAAACGAGTTTGGTTTGGCATTCTTCTTTAGGTACTTCGTTTACTTTATCTGGAGGAGGTTCAATAGAGTTGGGGAACGTTACATTTAAAGATCCTAATGAAGCTAATGGTACTACAGCTAGTTATGTGGTTTCTAGAAATTTGGATATTCAAGGAAATGTAACAATTGAAGATGATGCAACATTTGTAGGAGGAACAAATACCATCACTGTAGGTGGTAGTTGGTCAGAAATTACAAATGGGGCAGCATATGATGGTTCTGCTGGTGGTACCGTGATTTTTACAAATGATTTAGCAATCGCTTTATCTTCAGATGCTACTTCAAACGATCTTATCTTTCATAACGTAGAGTTTAATGGAGGCGGGATTGTTAATTTTGGAGCAGAAGTCTTTACAACTGGCAATTTTATCATTTCATCAAATACTACAGTAAATACAGGTTTGAATGTGTTGATAGATGGAGATTTTTCGGTAGAAAGTGGCTCTTCTTACAATCAAACCTTATCGACTACTAATTTCGATGGTTTCACGAACCAGAGTATTACATTATCAGGCGATGTTACATTTTACAATGTGCGTTTCGCAGATGATGATGGTGTTGATAATTTGAAAACTATAGTTGGTGATTTAAAAGCTTCAGGTCAATTACATATTGATGATTTAACGGAATTAAGCACAGCTGATCTTTTATCCTTCAATAGTTTTAGATTATCTAATACAGATCTTGATGCTACTGCTGGTATTACTGGAGATATTGAAATAAATGGAGGAACTGTTTATGACGATGAGGCAAATGGTGTTATTGATTTGAGTAACACAGGAAGTATAAAAATCTTAGGTAGCTCAAGTATTCAAGCTGGAGATGAGTTTAAGGTTAATGACTTTTTTATAGAAGATGGTATTAATCTTACCATTAATGATGGTGCACAATTAACAGGTAAATCTTCTAGTGTTTTCTCATTGGGTGATAATTCAAGATTACAGCTAAGAGGAGCAGATAATTTTCCTAATGGCTTTTCTACAGCTAATTATAGTGTTCATGAGAATTCTTTCATTTATTATAATGGGGCTTTAGCACAGAATATCGAACCAACAGATTCAAACTGGAGTTACGGTAGCTTATATTTAGATGAAGATACCAAAACACTTACTGGGAATGTTGATATAGCTAATCATATCTATTTAAGAGATGATGTTACTTTAGAGCTTTCCACATTTGATGTGAACTTAGCTGGGAATATTTATAATGAAGACGGAGGTTCAATTACTTCTGCATCTTCTGGGTATGGTACATTTACTTTTGATGGAGTAAATAATGCTCAAACTGTACAAGAGTTAGATGGTGGTACTTCTTATTCTTTTGGTAAGATTCAGGTCAATAAAACAGGTTTAACTCAAGATAGAAATGTTACGTTTTATGATAACATTAATTTCAAAGAGGAATTTGTTGTAAGCAACCCTGACGGTGCTGAAAATGCTTATTTGGTTATAGATCTCAGAGATCATGTTTTAACGAATGACTTTACTGGAGCTAGTAATTTTTCAATAGGTGATTTTGTTGAGTTACGTACTTCTTCAACTTCTGAATTCCTTAATGCTAACTCATCTACTATTAAGACATTTAGTACGAATGGATCTGTAATTAGATTTAATGGAGCTAATCAAACGATACCAACGGGTATTATTTATAATAATATTGAGTTATCTGGATCTGGTGTAAAAACTGCTGGAGGTTCTTTAGATGTTGAAGGTGATTTTTCTAGAGTAGGAGGAAATATTGATTTCAGCGATAATAGTCAGAGCATTACAATAGGTGGTGATTGGTTAATGGATCAAGATTGGACAATCATGACTGGAAGCCTGACATTTGATGGAGGAGATCAGACGGTTAGAGAATCTAATTTTAATAATGTAACCTTTGCCGGAAGTGGCACTAAAACAATTAGTGGTACACTAATAATTAATGGAGATTTAAGTATTAATGATGGTGTAACAGTATCATCTTCTGATGAAAGTTTAACTGTTGGGGGGGATTGGACTGAGAATGGAACAGGTACATTTAGTCAGTTAACAGGAACTACTACCTTAGAATCTAGTAATGGTCAAGATTTAACTACAACATCTAATTCAACATTTGGAAATCTACATATTAAAAACGATAGAGGAGTTGAATTCTATTCTGATGTGGTTGTTAGTAGAAACTTTGATCTAGATAAAAATAATGCAGAAATAGACTTAGATGTTAATACATTATTTGTAGGACGTTATTTCTACTTTGACGAAGGGACTACTATTAATTATAGAGATGGAGCAATAATCCACTTTAATGGAGATCAAGAACAACGTCTTCAGAATGCAAATACAGCAAGTTTACCATCTTTAGTTTTTTCAGGTAATGGTGAAAAGATTATCACCGATAAAGAAATAAATGTTGATGGTGATATTACAATTGATGGAGCTTATCTAGATGCTAATTCAAGAAATATATCATTAACAGGTAATTGGAATAACACGGGTACTTTTGAGTCATACAGAGCTGTTACTTTTAATGGTACTAATCAAACGATTAGTAGTTCAAATTTCCATGACTTAGTAATCTCAACAACAGGTACTACTACTCTTGAGGGTAATGTAGTTTTAAGTGGTTATATGGATATAAATGCTGGAGCTACTTTAGATGTGAGTTCTAGTAATTATTCCATATCAGTTGAGGAAGGCTGGACAAATGATGGAGCATTTGAAGCTCAAGAGGGAACAGTAACTTTTGTAGGTGGAAATGCTAATATTTACCCACACCCAACTGAGCAAACAGGAGAGTATGATGCTAATAACTTCTATAATGTAGTTTTTGAATTAGGAAGTAATAATACAGTAAGTCTATACTCAACATTTGATGTTGATAATGATCTAACAATTAACTCTGGTATTTTACATACTAGAGGGATGGATGTTTATGTAGGAGGAAGCTTTGTAAATAATGCTACTTTTTCACATTCAAATGATGCTTCTTTATTAACACTTAATGCTTCTTCTGGAACACATTTGTTTAACCCTGGAACTTCATCGTTTAGAGATATTACTGTTGATGCAAGTGGAGCAGTTTATGAATTGCAAAGTGATTTATCAATTAGTGGTTCAAACAACAGGTTACTTACTGTCCAGAATGGAGAACTTTCTCTCAATGGAAATTCAATTGAATTTTCATCAGGGACAGATATCTTGATTAATGGCGGTATTCTTGATGTTGATGAAGGTGCAGATCTTGTTTTGGGTACAGATGCAACAATCACGATGAGCAATGGTGCTTTTAAAGTAGTTGGTACTGAATCTTCACCAGCCTCATTAGCATCATCTGATCCTGACACAGGAGATTTTTATACATATACTCAAACTGGAGGTACAATTCATGCTAAAAACTATATTATCCAAAACACAAAAGATGGTTTGGATATTCAAGGTGGTAGCATCGATGCAACTGATAATTTTAGTAATGGTATATTTTCAGATGGTACTGGAAGTCAGTATCTAAAACTAAATAGCATTTCATTCACTGATTTTGATGTATTAGATGTAGTTTTTAATGAAGGACCGACTAATAACGTTGAAAGAAGTGGTGGATCAGGTGTTGTTACATTCAAGGATTACTTGGGTTCTCTTGGTGGCGAAGCTTATGAAAATGATGCGGCAAGCTTTATTGAATGGGATAATGATGCTCTAACAATTGTCAAATGGGATGGAGATGCTGGAGATGGTTTATGGAATACTGCTACTAACTGGTCAGGTGATGCTATTCCAACTTCTACAGATAATGTTGTATTAGATAATTCTCTTGTTGCGGGCAATTATAATGTAAGTATCCCTTCAGCTGTTCAAGTCAATAATTTGGATATTAATGGAGATTTGACGCTATCATTAAATGGGAATACCTTAGACATAAATGATCTAACTTTTACAGATGGTACTTTTGAACTTGGTACGAGTGGTGAAGTTCAAGTTGGAGGAAATTATATTGTAGCAAGTACAGCTGTTTTAAATGCGGGAACTTCTACAGTTAAATTTGATGGTGTATCTGGTGCTTCGAACTTGGTTTCAGTGGCAGGTTCAAATGGAAGTTTCTATAATGTGACATTTGAAGCAGAGGATGATGAAGCTAGGTATATGGTTTCTAGTGATTTATCTGTTACAGGTGATTTCACACTAACTTCAGGTTTATTTGATATACTGACAGCTAGTACAATAACTGTTGAAGGTAATTGGCAGAAAAATGGAGGTATTTTCCAAGAAGGAACAAGTACGGTTGATTTCTCAGGTGCTTCTGATCAATCCATTTCAGGTGGCGTATTTTATAATGTAATCCTTAGTGGAGGGAGTAATAAGTCTCTTTCTTCGAATATGACAATCCAGAATGATCTGACTATTAGTGCAGACGCTGGAACGGTGTTAAAGGGAGAGGATAAATTAATCTTCGTAAAAGGAGATTGGGTAAATAACAACTCAACTGCAGCCTTCGATGCAGGAACAAGTTCTGTGATTTTCAATGGAGGTAATCAGTCAATCACTGGTACATCAAGTACAGAATTTAGTACGCTTTATCTTACAGGTTCAGGTAACAAGTATTTTTATGAGAGTGCTCATATTCTTAAGGAAATGCTTATTTCTTCAACAGGAACGGTACAAGTAGAAGAGTCTGTGAGTATTACTGGAGAAGCTACTGCATCTTTAGAAATGACAAACGGAACGATGACTGTGAAAGGAGCTAATAACTTCCCTTCTAATTTCGGAACATATCAGTTATTAGGTGGCGCAGTAGAATATAGAGCAGACTTAGATCAGAATATCTACCAAACAACTTACTATAATTTAATTCTAGATATCCCAAGTACGGATGCATATAATAAAAACCTATTAGGTGATATTACTGTAAATGGTTATTTGAATATTGATAAAAGTAATGTTGTTTTCAATGTCAATAATCATACGTTAGAATTAGAAGGTAATTTAGGTGTACCTACTTCTACTACAATCAATTGGGGTACAGGTACCCTGATTCATAAAGGTGGAGGTTGGAATATCGATAGAGATATAACAGATTTCAATAATCTTATACTTAGAGGTACTAGTACTAAAGCCTTGTTAGCAGATTTATCTGTAACAGGTGATTTGACTGTTGAAGACGGTGTATCGCTTGATCTGAATGATTATGAACTAAATGGAGGTGGTGCTTTTACTTTGGAAGGAGCTGCTAGTATGGTCGTTAACGATCATCCGTCTACTACAGAGCCTGCTTTTGCCAATGGCTTTAGTTCTTATAGTTTATCAGAAAATTCAACGGTAACCATTAGTGCCCCTGATGCTGTGATTTTGCCATCTGGAGTTACTTTCGGGCGTTTGAATTTACGTGGAACATTGACTGCTAGCTTGGAAGGTGATCTAGACGTTGACGGTATTTTTGATATGAGCTCTACGACTTTCCTTGATACTGATAATGGTCACGATTTATATCTAGCAGGTTCATACGTAGATCTTCAAAACTATACTGCGAGTAATTCTTCTACAGTTTATTTTGATGGAGCTGATCAAACAATCAGAAATGATTTAAATAGTGGTTCAGAGACATTTGAATTGAATGATGTTGTATTCTCAGGTAGTGGAACAAAGACCTTAGATGGAGGGAATGATATTTGGAATATAGCAGGTGATGTAACCGTAAACTCTGGCGCATTTGTAAGATTAAGTAGACAAATGAATGTCGCTGGATCTTTTACAAATAATGGATCATTCACTCAGACTTCAAATACTTATGGGCTTGAGTTTAATGGCGTTGGAGATATCGATCTTAACTTTGGTGTTGAAAATCAATTGAGAAATGTATTCTTTAACGGAAGTGGGGGTACCTATACACTTATTACAAATGGCATGAAAGTGATTAATGGGTATTTAAATATCAGTTCTACTTCAATTGTAGATTTTGGATCACTTACTCATGAATTAGCTTCAAATACTCACTCATTTGAGGGTACAATCAATTCTACGAATGCAAGTTTTATTTTCAATAGAACTGGTGACCAATATTTACCAGCAATTGATTTATCATTTGAAGATTTTACAATAAGTGGAACAGGTCGAAAATATATTCCTGCAAATACTTATACTATAGATGACCTTCATGTTGAGAGCTCACCTTATTTGTATCTTTCAGAGGATGGCGGAGAAAACGTTTCAACTTTAATCGTAAAAGGTAATTGGTTAAACGAAGGACGTGTTTATACCTATACATCTAATGTTTATTTAGATAGTGATGATACTACCACAAAGACAATTACAAGTGGTGGATATGAGTTCTATAATCTTATCATTAATGAGTATCAAACCAATGCTAGAACTTATCAAATTCAAGATGAGCTTTACATTGAGAATGAATTGCAGGTAAAAGCGAATGCAACTCTTGAGGTTATTAATAATACATTACGTTTAGGTAATAATGATACGGATTATCCTTTAGGTGAAACACATACTGTTGAAGCAAATGGAGCAATTTACATAGGAGAAAACGGTATTTTAGAGTTTGACGGTAATGATCAAGATCAAACACTTAATGTTAGTGGTTCAATTTCATTTGTAGGGTCAACAGAGAATCTAGCCAAAATTGAAAGAAGATCGGGTAATCAAAGATTAGCGATCAACATTCTTTCTGGTGGCTCAGTAGCAGCAAGTTTTTATGAGTTTAGCCATATTGCTCATACAGGGTTTATTGTAAATTCAGGAGCAACAATTGATGCTACTCACAACTTCTCAGATGGTTTATGGACAGGTATTAGTACGAGCAATAGTGGTGATTATCGTTACCTACAAATTGATAATGATTTAGGAGCTGGTATAACGATAAATAATGTCATGTTCAATCATGATAGAACGCCGAGTCAAGGTGTACATTACAATGTAGGTCGTTTAAGTACTGCTACAGGTAAAATTACCTTTGATGGACAAATCAATGGTCGTTTGGCAGGTGCTACTTACGAAGATGATCAGAATACAGGTGATGCTGACGGTCTAATTGTCTGGAGCGGTACTACTGATATTACTTGGGAAGGTGCAGTAAGTGCAGATTGGAATACGGCTGCTAACTGGAGTTCTGGAACAGTACCAACATCAACTGAAAATGTGGTAATTCCTCTAGGTTCTCCTAATAACCCAATTATCAGTACAACAGCAGAATGTAATAAGCTGACTATATCTAATGGTATCTTATCACTTACTGATGCAGCAGATTTAACTGTTTCTTCTGACTTAACGATTGGTACGGGAACATATGCAGGTATTCTTACTGCAGCTTCAGGAGCGACTATCGAACTAGATGGTAGTTTGGATATGTCTAGTAATGCTATCTTCAAGGGTACTGAAAGTACATTTAACTTCACACCTTTAGCAGGTACAGTAAACCTTACTGCAAACGCAAATTCTGAATTTGGTAATATCATTTACAATGGTGATGTAGATTTCAGAATGATTGGTTCAGAGATTCATGTTCTAGGGAGTATGACACTTTCTAATGGTAATCTCTCAGCGATTACTAGTAATTACACTCATTATGTAGCAAAAGACTTACTGAATAATGGTGGAGATGTTTCTGCCTCTACTACGGGTCTTTTTGTGTTGAATGGAGATAACCAGACTGTTAAAGATTTTGTATTTAATGATCTTCAAATAGATGGAACAGGAGTGAAAACTTTTGAAGGAACAAATACAATTGAGGATGATTTAACTATAGTTTCTAATCTTACTTCAGCAGCAACTGCCACAATTAACTTTAAAGGTGATGTAATTATCGAAAGTGGAGCTACTTTCGATGATGGTGGTACTACTCACTATTTCTCAGGAAGAAATTGGAAAGGAGAAGGTTCTTATGCTGGTGCAGGTACAATAGAATTTGTAAGTACTGGAGATCAATATATTGAAGCTTCTAAGTTTAACAACTTAGATCTGAATTTAGCCGCATCTAATGAAGTGTATTTAATGGGTGATGTAGATGTTACAGGAGATGTTTATTTAAGATCAAATGTAAATTACTTATATACTGATGAATACCTAATTCAGAGTACAAATGGTACAGGTGAATTTGTGATGGAAGCTAGTTCAAGAATCCAAGTTCAAGGTGCAAATAACTTCCCTGATAATTTTGGTACGTATTCAATGGATGAATCTTCTACAACATTTTATAATGGAGTGGTAGATCAGACAGTAAAAGGTAATGTAGCTTACGGAAGGTTAGATTTGAGAAATCCTAACACTAAAACACTTTCAGATGATATTACTGTTCAAGAAAGACTGTATATCAATGATGCTACATTAGATGTTAGTACAAGTAACTATACTTTGACTTTGTACGATGATTTTTATAATAATTCTATAGGGTCATTCTTGGCAAGAAGTGGTGAAGTGATTTTTGCAGCTCCAACAGCTGATGATACTAATTATCAAGATATTTATTTAGGTGCTGAAGGAACGAAAGACTTTTACGATCTGACTGTAAATAGTGAAAGACGTATTGATCAAGAATACGCAACGCTGAATATTCTAAATAACTTCCGTATTGATAAAGGAGACTTTAGAATATCAGATAATGATGATAATCTTTACGTAAGTGGAAATATTACGATTCAAGACAATGGTAACTTCCAAACTAGAGGAACTTTAAACTTGATTAAGAATTCTGGACCAGCATTCATTACTTCAGGTGGAAGTACTTTCAATAATGTCATTATAAATGGTGATGCAAGTTTCAGTCTTGAAGATGAATTTGCATTGAATGGTAACTTCACGCAATTGAAAGGAACTTTCGACTTGAATGGTAATAAGGCAACTTTAGGGAATAGTTCGGATGTAATGACAGTTGAGTCAACATTTAAAGTAGGTCCAGCTGGTCAATTAGTTTTAGGTTCGAATGTTACTTTCGAGGTAAGTGAAACAGGACGATTTGAAGCAATTGGTACTTCAAGTGAATTTGCAACAATTGAATCTACATCTGGAACCAGATATAATTTCATTGTAAATGGAACGATTGCAGCACGTTACTATATATTTAGTGACTTGAATTTGAGTGGTCTTAATATTACTTCTACGGGTACAATTGACGAGACAGATAACTTAAGTTATGGTTCTTTCTCAAGAGGTATTGCTGGAGGTACTTATCTAAGAATTGAGAACACGCAAAATTTAACTAGTTCAAATCGAATTGAAGAGCTAACATTTGTAGATGACCCAGGAAATGGCGCAACAAACGTTACAAAACTTAATGCAGCTTCAGGAGATATTGAATTCTACAATACAAGAGGTAATCTTTCTGGTGAAAACTTTGATAATGACCCATATGATTTAATCTCATTCTTAGGAGATGAAACACTAACATGGGTTGGAAGTGTAAGTGAAAACTGGTTCTTGGCTAGTAACTGGTCTTCAAACTTAGGTGCAGGGAAAGTACCTACAGGCTTAGAAGATATTATCATTTCTTCAACGGCTGTAAATGCACCAGTAGTAGATGGTTCTATTGGGACTGCATTAGCTAAGTCACTTACAGTTGAGTCTGGGGCATTCTTGAATGTATTATCAGAAGTTGATGGTTCAGATTTAATTGTTTCAGGAGATGTTACAATTGAGGGTGTATTCACAAATTCAGGTAATGATGTAGATATTGAAGTTCAAGGAAACTGGTCTAAGTCAAATGCAAGTGCTGTGTTCTCACCTGGTGAAAGTACAGTAAGCTTAAATACGACTACAGGTACTAAATACATAAACAACAGTAATTCTACTTTCAATAATCTAGTGGTATCAAATGGACATTATATTTTTGAAGAGAATACTATTATTTTAGGTAACCTTTCTGTTGAAACTACAGGTACGCTTGAAGTAGATAACACAAGTTCTTTAGATGTTTATGTTGGTGGTAATCTTTCTAATGAAGGAACGTTGACACCAAATAACTCTTCTTTCTACTTCAATGCTTCAGATGGAGCAACTAAAACAGTATTAACTGGCGGTGTTGCTTTTAATGATGTGTATTTTAATCCTTCTGTTTCTAATACTTATCAATTATCAGATAATCTCACAATTGATGGTAATGCTTATGTAGATATGACTTCATTAGATTTGAATTCATATGATATGAGTGTAGGTACTGATGCTACTGATAAATTAGAAGTTGCGAATAGTGCAACATTGGAAGTGAATGGAGGAGAGACTCTTGCTTTAGGTTCTGGAACTGATTTAGTAATTGCTAACGGTGGAAAGATTAATCTGCTAGGTTCTTCTGAATCTAATAGAGCTAAAGTGTCAAGTAGAGTGAATATGCCTTATTCATTTACGGTTGAATCAGGAGCGACAATTAATGGAGAGTATTATTTGATTGAATATCTTGATGAAAACGGTCTTGAAATTTTATCTGGAGCTACGATTGAAGAAACGTCTGGTGAGGCAATGACTAATGGTGAATTCTCTAATGGAGAAAATTCAGCAAACTCTCGCTATTTACATGTAGTAAATGATTTGGGGTCTGGTATTACTTTCTCAGAAGTTAGATTTAATTCAGGACCAACTTACAATGTTGTAAGAGAATCAGGAAGTGGAAACTTAACAGTCTTTAATAGTACTGGAGCACTTTCAGGGTATACTTTTGAAAAAGATGATCAGGCAGTTTCAGATGTGGCTGGTTTAATTCTTTGGACCTATGATAATGCACCATTTATTTGGCAAGGAGATGTAAGTACAGACTGGCATACTTCAGCTAACTGGGATAGAGATGCGGTTCCATCAAGTACTTCAGAGGTTTTCATTCCTCAAGGAACTGCAAATGCGATTATTTCAACTGCAAATGCTGAAGCTAAAGGTCTTACTTTCCAAGAAGGTGGTCACTTGACAATTACAAGCGGATACAATTTGAATATTGAAGATTATCTTGATATAAATAGTGAAACCTTCATTATTCAAGACGGTTCTTCATCTACTGTAACCGTAGGAGAGAATATCTTAAACCTTAATAGTAGTGGAAGTAGTTATTTTGGAGATGCATCCACTCTAGTTTTAGAGTCTGAGTCTGCAACTCCACTGACTCTTTACTCGGATATTTCTCTTAATAATCTGACAATAAATGGTACTGCAACATATTCTACTGATGTGTTAGATGTAAATGGAAATCTTACAATCCAAAACGGAGGATTAGAATTGGCGAATACATCTAGTACTTTAAATGTAGGAGGAAATATTGATGTGCAGGCTTCAGGGACTTTAAACCTCTCAACAGGAGAAGTTACTTTAGATGGAGCTAATCAGGATATCACTTTTACAGGTACTGCGAGCTTGAATAACTTGAAATTGAACGGAACCGATGTTAAAACTTTAAAATCCTCAACGTCTGTTCATAACCTTGTAATTTCAAGTACAAGTACATTTACGATTGATGGTGGAATTTCATTGGCTGTAGATGGTGATTGGACAAACAGTGGTGTTTTCAACCACGGTAATGGAACAGTTACTTTTGAAGGTGATGAATTACAAAATATCTACCAGTCGGGAACAGGTGATTTCTATAACTTTATAGTTAATAATGATGCACCTGGTTTTGCAATCAACCTAAATGATCCGATTAATGTAGCGTCTCAGCTTACATTTACAGACGGTATTATTTTGGGAGGTACAAATGAGACAATATCGTTTGGAACGAGTTCAAGTGTTACAGGAGCATCTGCTTCAAGTTACATCGATGGTGTCGCAATCAAAGAAGGTGGTTCAGATTTCATTTTCCCTGTCGGAAAGAATGGTATTTTAGCTCAATTAGGGCTTTACGACTATAGTGGATCTTCAAGTACATTTAAAGTGGAGTACATTGAAGGCAATGCAAATACTTTGTCATCAACGTATGAAGCTGGACAACTAGAAGCTGTAAGTAGAATTGAATATTGGGATCTTGAAAGGACTTCTGGTACTGACGACGCTAATGTTAGACTTTACTGGACAGACAATGAAAGAAGTCTTATTTACAAGCTAGATGAGATTTCAGTAGCACATCTTGATACTGATGATAATACTTGGTATACCAAAGGCGGAGACGCAACAGGGCCAGCAACAACTGCAGGTTCAGTAGGTAGTGATTTCCCTCTTACAGAATATGGCTATGTTACTTTTGGTTCTAGCACTACAGATAACTTGTTACCTATTTCTTTATCATACTTTGTAGCATCTTACAAAGCAGGAGAGGTACTTTTAGAATGGGAAACATCTTCAGAAATAAATAATGATTATTTCACTGTAGAACGATCAATTGATGGAGTAAACTTCGAATCAATTGAGAAAGTAGAGGGTGCAGGATATAGCGACTTATCACTTTACTATTCAGTAATTGATGATTCTCCTTACCATGGAACTTCTTATTACAGATTGAAACAAACGGATTTCAGTGGAAGGTATACTTATACTGCAATTGTCCTTGTTTCAAGAGAATCAGATTTAGATGATTTCACATTGAAGCTTTACCCAAATCCGCTAAGAAATACAAGCTTGAATATTGAGCTAGGCGGTTTGAAAAAGCAAGAAGATGTAAGCTTAGAAGTGTATGATGTATTTGGTAAGAAAGTGATGATAAAACAATTGAAATCAGACACATCAGGCTTCTTACAATGGAAAACTGAAGAGTTGTCATCACTAAGTGCTGGAGTTTATATCTTATTGATTGATTCTGGTAGAGGTGTAGTACAACAAAGATTAGTTATAGAATAGATAGATTGAATTTTTAAATAAAGAATGCCATCCTTTAAAAGGGATGGCATTTTCTTTTTTACTTATTTTCTTTCGAAGCCCTTATAATTTACCCAGTCAAAATCGGCATAATCAGAAGATTTTTGGCCATTACTAGACGTGTAAAGCCCTAAGTTTGCGCCTGTGTATCCATCTCCCAAAATGAGATTAGCAGAAGTTGTTGTAAAAAGCTCATAAGATTTACCTTGGTCTAAAGAATAGAAATATTGGTATGTATGATTTTTTGAAATGACTTTAAAGATAATTTCACCCTTATAAGTTTCAAGCTTTTTAGATTTCAGCGTTCGAACTTCTTTTTCTTTCTGTGCTAAATTGAGTTTCAGATTGTATGAGTTATTCCCTTTCTCAAGTGTAAAGTTGATGTATTTGTTGTCTTTGTACAATAAACTAATTCCAGCTTCTACATTCTCCTTTTTAGCTTTAAAATTCATCTTTGCACTATATTCAAAATCACTTTCTTTCTGACGGAAACCAATCCAACTACAGCTGACTCTATCTTGTATAATTTCTGATCTTGTGTATAACCTAAGATATCCTTGATGATCTGACAGGCTGTAAGTTCTTTGCTTCGGAATTCTTCTAAAATTCCATTCTAGATCAAGTCGTTCATTTTCGAAGTGATCAATGAAAGCATCATTTCGGTATTGAGGTTTATCTGCAAATGGGAGTGGAGTATTCCTTAAAATACGACCTGTTTCTGGTGCAGCTACTGGCCATTCGTATTTTGTTTCTTTCCAATCATAAGGTTCTCTTTCCCATTGCATTGGCAATAAATGCGTTTCTCGTGCCATATTTGATGCTCGCGCTTCTTCATTTCTAATTCCAAGCGCTACCATATACCATCTTCCATCTGCTAATTGAATCATATCAGCATGTCCTGTGCTATTGACCCAATTGTCATAAGATAGGTTTCTTGTGGTGAGTACTGGGTTTCTAGGGTTTGATGTAAACGGACCGATTACATTGTCACTGACAGCGATCATAACAGCATGCTCAAAACCCGTTCCTCCCTCAGCGATCATTAGGTAGTAACGTCCATCATGTTTGTACATATGAGGACCTTCAGCCCAAACTCCGCCGCAAGCACCAGTCCAGAGGTAGTGTCTTTCACCTTTAAGTTTCCAGTTTTCAAGGTCTAGTTCTTGCGTCCAAATTTCTCCTTCCCCTGAGAATGACGGATTTCTTGCAGCTCCTTGTCCTACATACCAAACCCTTCCATTGTCGTCAAAGAAAATGTCAGGATCAATACCTGGTGCACCTTCAATGACATGAGGTTCAGACCAAGGACCTTCTGCATTTTCAGCGGTGATAATAAAGTTGACAAGTTGTGCTGGCTCGCCTTCTGCAGGGCTATAGACATTAGTTGTGATAATGTAAAATAGTCCATCGTGATATCGAACTGTAGGGGCGTGAATTCCTCCGTCAGATTGCACATCTAATAGGTTTACTTTTCCATTGCATTGCTCTTTACGATGGAGTCCATGTCCAATACATTCCCAATTCACTAAGTCTTTACTTCTATGGATCGGTAAGCCAGGGAAGTATTCGAAAGAAGAATTGACGATGTAATAATACTCACCATCATATGTAATTGATGGGTCAGGGTATCCCCCTGAGATAATTGGATTGGTGAAAGTGGTTCCTTGACCAAACACATGAATGGTGAGACTCAGAAGGAAAGCTAATAAAGTGATGTTTTTCATATTTACTAAAAAATTTAAGTCGTCTGAATATAGCTGATTTATAATCTGAGAAGGTGGATTGGACTAAGATTAGTTCTAAACAATTGTAAAGAACCCATTCTTTAAATCTATATAAGCACTTAACTAATTTGCCCTTTTGACATAAAACCTTATTTTTAAAATAAAGTGATTCAACTGTATTTTTTATTTTTCACAAGCTTGAGTCTCTTTTCCCAAAGACAATAACTAGAATTATGAATATAGATTTAACAAACAAAAATGCCCTTGTATGTGGCTCTAGCCAAGGAATAGGTTTTGCGTCAGCCATAGAATTGGCTAAGCTAGGTGCAAACGTAATCCTGTTGGCCAGAAACCAAGAAAGATTGGAGAAAGCTTTAGACAGTATTCCAAATAATGGTACTCAAAATCACCAATTATTGTGTGCGAATTTCGATGAGCCAAATTTGCTCAAAAAAGTAATTGATGATTTTCTTACAGATCATAAACCTATTCATGTATTGGTCAATAACACAGGAGGACCCAATGGAGGACCAATTATAAATGCAGAGCTTGATGAGTTTGAAAATGCTTTTTCTCGCCATTTGAAATGTAATCATATCTTGATGCAAGCCGTTTTGGAAAGTATGAAATCAGAAGGATATGGAAGAATTATCAATGTGATTTCTACTTCTGTAAAAGCGCCACTGAATGGCCTTGGCGTTTCCAATACGATCAGAGGAGCAGTAGCGAGTTGGGCAAAGACTGTTTCAAATGAGGTAGCAAAATATGGCATTACGGTCAATAATGTTTTGCCAGGTGCTACAATGACTGCAAGGTTGGAAAGTATTATCGCTAAAAAAGCTGAGAAATTAGGAACAACATCAGAAGCGGTAAGTCAAGAAATGATGCGTGAAATTCCAGCACAACGTTTTGGTGAAGCCCAAGAGGTTGCAAATGCAGTAGCTTTTTTAGCAACACCAGCAGCTTCTTACATCAATGGAATTAACGTTCCTGTAGATGGTGGACGTACACCTTCACTTTAATTTCTAGCCTATGGAGTTAAAAAAAATTCAAAATTATATTGGGGGAAAACTTCTTCCCCCAATCTCAAACAATTACTTGAATAATTTCAACCCAGCTATTGGAGAAGTCTATTCTGAAATTCCAGATTCAAGTATTGAGGATGTTCATCTAGCGATTGTAGAAGCACAGAAGGTAAAAGACGAATGGGCAAATTTAGCCTTAGAAAAACGTTTTTTGATTTTAAATACCATAGCTGAAAAAATTGAAGAACGAAGAGAAGAGCTGGCTTTGGCGGAGAGTATAGATAATGGAAAGCCTATTTCTTTGGCTATGGCTGTAGATATTCCTCGTGCAGCATCCAACTTCAGATTTTTTGCAACAGCAATCATGCATTTTGCTTCAGAATCTCATGAGATGGCAGGGGATGCAATCAATTATACACTCCGAAAACCTATCGGGATTGTAGGCTGCATCTCACCTTGGAATCTTCCGCTTTATCTTTTTACATGGAAAATTGCGCCTGCTTTAGCAGCAGGTAATTGTGTAATTGCAAAACCTTCAGAAGTGACACCTATGACGGCCTATTTACTTTCTGAAATTTGTATCGAAGCAGGTTTACCCCAAGGTGTCCTAAACATTGTTCATGGTTTGGGGAGTACTGTGGGGGAAGCGATGGTTAGACACCCTCAGATCAAAGCCATTTCATTTACAGGAGGAACGAATACAGGTGCTCGAATTGCCTCAATTGCAGCACCAATGTTCAAAAAACTTTCCTTAGAATTAGGTGGGAAAAACCCTAACATCATTTTCGCAGATTGTGACTACGAAAAGATGTTGAATACCACAATCCGATCTTCTTTTGCCAATCAAGGACAAATTTGTTTGTGTGGCTCTCGAATCTTTGTAGAGCGAAGTCTTTACGCAAAGTTCAAAGAAGATTTTGTAGCAAAAGTAAAAGCACTGAAAGTAGGAGATCCTCTTGTCGAAGGTTCAAATCTAGGAGCCGTGGTATCAGAAGCTCATATGCAGAAAGTATTGAGCTATAATAATCTTGCCAAAGAAGAAGGTGGAACTATTTTATGTGGAGGGGAACGAGTACAGTTAGAAGGACGCTGTGAAAATGGATGGTTTATTTCACCTACTGTAATTGAAGGCTTAAGCTATGATTGTAGAACGAACCAAGAAGAAATTTTTGGACCAGTAGTTACCATCATGCCTTTTGATACGGAAGAGGAAGTTTTGAAATATGCGAATTCAGTCAAATATGGCTTGGCCTCTACACTTTGGACTGCTGATTTGAATAGAGCGCACAGAATGGCTGAGCAAATAGAAGCAGGAATTGTTTGGGTAAACTGTTGGCTACATCGTGACTTGCGTACACCATTTGGAGGAACAAAAGCATCGGGTGTAGGAAGAGAAGGCGGATGGGAAGCTCTCCGTTTTTTCACAGAGCCTAAAAATGTTTGCATACAGTATCAGTAGGAATTTAGGTAGGTGGGCAAATGATTTGATATTGTAGAGACAAGGCATGCCTTGTCTCTACGTTATGGATAGCAGTTTAATACTTACATTTAAATATTCACTCTCTATCAGATTCGGTATTGTTATACGTTTTTCTTGCCCAACGGCTGTAGGGATAGAAAAAACGCATGTAAAAGTGATCCCAACGGCTGTAGGGATAGAAAAAACGCATGTAAAAGTGTTCCCAACGGCTGTAGGGAAGGAAAAACGTCTGTAAAAGTGCTCCCAACGGCTGTAGGGGAAGAAAAACGCATGTAAAAGTGTTCCCAACGGCTGTAGGGGAAGAAAAACGCATGTAAAAGTGTTCTCAACGGCTGTAGGGGAAGAAAAACGCATGTAAAAGTGTTCCCAACGACTGTAGGGGGAGAAAAACGCATGTAAAAGTCTTCCCAACGACTGTAGAAGAGGGAAGTTCACCCATGACTTTTTATAAAACCAAAAACAACTATTAAGACATGATAGATAGCAACAAGAAATTTGAGTCAACTAAAGCTCCAGAACCTGTCGGTTTATATCCGCATGCCAGACAAGTGGGAAACCTCCTGTTTCTTTCGGGAGTAGGACCAAGAGAAAGAGGAACCAAGAAAATACCTGGCGTTGAGCTCGATGAACAAGGGAATATTCTTTCTTATGACATCGAAAAGCAATGCCATTCCGTTTTTAATAATATTCGAGCAATTGTAGAAGATGCAGGTTCCAGTTGGGCGCAAATTGTAGATGTTACCGTATTCTTAACCAATATGAAGGAAGATTTTCCCATCTACAATAAAATCTATGCAGAGTATTTTAAAGATAATCAGCCTTGTAGAACGACCGTAGAGATTAGTAGTTTACCTACGCCTATCGCTATTGAGCTGAAAGTTATTGCAACTATTTAAACCCCAAAACATATGAATCTTACCAAGCTTTTTTCCACTGTAAATCTAAAAGAATGGGTTGAAGAAAATAGAGCTCAACTCAAGCCTCCAGTAGCCAATAAAGTCGTATATGAAGATGGCGAATTTATCGTGATGGTTGTAGGAGGACCTAACAGCAGAAAAGATTATCACTTCAATGAGACCCCTGAGTTTTTCTATCAAGTAGAAGGCGATATTCTGCTTAAAATTATTGTTGATGGTGAATTTGTAGATGTACCGATCAAAGAAGGAGAAATCTATCTTTTACCATCAAATATTCCACACTCGCCAGTTCGTTATGAAAACACGATAGGTCTCGTAATTGAGCAAAAGCGCCCCGAAGGGATGCTTGATGCTTGTGAATGGTATTGTGAGAACTGCGGAAATCAACTTTTCAGAGCACCATTCCCAATGGATGATATTGTCAAAAGCCTTCCAACCATTTTCAATGAATTCTACCCAAATGAAGCATTAAGAACATGTGATAATTGCGGGACAGTCATGGAACCACCAAAATAGATTTCGTAGAACCCACCCTTTATTCCCCTCCTTGGAGGGGAATAAAGGGTGGGTTTGAGAAGAGGAATTTACCAATGAACTCACAAGTATGAACGTAGAACACACGCATTTAAAAATAGATATACACACCCATATCATGCCCGAAAAGATGCCTAAATGGGCAGAAAAGTTTGGGTATGGAGGATTTATCAGTCTAGATCATCATAAGCCATGTTGTGCCCGAATGATGAAAGACGATCATTTCTTCAGAGAAGTACAAGACAACTGTTGGGACCCAGAAGCAAGGCTTAAAGATTGTCATCATCATAGTATAGATGTACAAGTCCTTTCAACCATTCCTGTATTATTCAACTATTGGGCAAAGCCAAAAGATTGCCTGGAAGTCTCTCGATTCTTGAACGATCATATTGCTAGTATCGTGGCAGATTACCCCGATCGCTTTATCGGTTTAGGGACAGTCCCATTACAAGACCCTGATTTGGCGATCAAAGAAATGGAGCGTTGTATAAAAGAGTTGGGAATGGCGGGTATTGAGATTGGCTCTCATGTAAATGGATGGAATCTAGATCACGAAAAACTGTTCCCATTTTTTGAGGCTGCAGAAGAATTAGGGGCTAGTCTTTTTGTACATCCTTGGGATATGATGGGACAAGAAAAGATGCCGAAATATTGGTTGCCTTGGCTTGTAGGAATGCCTGCCGAAACATCGTTAGCAATTTGTTCGATGATCTTCGGTGGAGTATTCGAAAGACTACCAAAGCTGAAGGTCGCTTTTGCACATGGTGGAGGTTCTTTCCCCGCAACCATCGGACGAATCGAACATGGTTATAATGTTCGCCCAGACCTTTGTGCCGTAGATAATCCGATTAATCCGAAAGAATATTTAGGGAAGTTCTATTTAGACTCATTGGTCCATGATCCTCAAATGTTGCGTTATATCGTTGATCTGATGGGAGCTGACAGAATCGCTTTAGGAACAGATTATCCATTTCCATTGGGAGAACTGGAGCCTGGAAAACTGATTGAATCAATGGATGATTTCTCACCTGAGTTGAAAAGACAATTGCTATCAGGTACAGCCCTTGATTGGTTAGGTTTGGAAAAGGAGCAGTTTATAGGGGTTAGAAAAGGTATTATTTAAAGCTTACTGCTTATGGATTTCTTACTTAAAATAGGTAGTCAGACTTTTCGTGTAGATCATAAGCACCCGATACATATCAGCATCCCTTTACTTTTTAATGGACCTCAACCCAACACTTATGATATCCCAATAGCAAAGTCGCAAGCTTATCAAGGAGAGGGTTGGGTAGGAGATGTCCGAGAAGGAAGTGGTTGTAATTTTGAAACCTATGAATTTACACCTCATTGTAATGGGACACATACCGAATGTATCGGGCATATCTCAGAAGAAAGAATCTCTGTCCATCATCAGTTAAAAGACAGTTTGATTCCTTCAACTGTGATAAGTGTCGAACCTCAATTGGGGCGAGAAGTATCCGATCAGTATTTACCCGAGTTGGATGCTAATGATTTGGTGATCACGAAAGCTACAATCGAAAATGCTTTGAATGTGATGGATGGCTTTCTTGATGCTTTGATCATTCGGACACTTCCCAATTCTGAAACCAAGAAAGAAAGAAGATACGCTGAAAAAAATCCTGCTTTTTTCACGATAGAAGCAATGGAATATATCAGAGATTTGGGAGTAAAACACTTGTTGATTGATCTTCCTTCAGTAGATAGAACATTTGATGAAGGTCGGTTGACTGCTCATCACATTTTTTGGGAAATGCCTTTAGGTTCTCATACTGTCGATATAGAAAAGGTATCTGAAAAGAGTATTACTGAAATGATTTTCGTTCCAAACGAAGTTTTAGATGGTCATTACCTTCTCAATCTTCAAATGGCAGCATTCGTTTCAGACGCTTCACCTAGCAGACCAATACTATATGAATTAGAAGCAATAGACTAAAGTTGATTATCGAATTGTAGAGACAAGGCATGCCTTGTCTCTACGCTGTGGATAGTGGATTTTTTATTAAGCTTAAAGAACTCTCAATAGAATTGTGAAGGTCAAGACAAAAGAAAAAGAGCAATACTAACCAATTCAATTATTTAAAAACCATAAACTAACGACTCAAGATGGAATACAGTAATAATAAAGAATATGCTTTACGATTAGATCAAGAAGATCCATTACGCTCGTATAGAGATAAATTTCACCACCCAGTCCAATCCAACGGACAGCCTTATATCTACATGTGTGGAAACTCACTTGGCTTACAACCTAAAGCTGTAAGGGAATATGTAGAGCAAGAATTAAAAGATTGGGAAAACCTAGGTGTGGAAGGACACTTTCATGCGAAAAACCCTTGGATGCCTTACCATGAATTTCTCACTGAAAATATGGCAAAGATTGTCGGTGGAAAAGCAAGTGAGGTGGTTGTGATGAATACGTTGACGGTTAATCTTCACTTGATGATGGTTTCTTTTTACCGTCCGACAACTGAGCGTTATAAAATCATTATGGAATATTCCGCTTTTCCATCAGATCAATATGCAGTCCAATCACAAGTGAGTTTTCATGGTTTTGATCCTAAAGAATCAATCATAGAATTGAAACCAAGAGAAGGAGAAAGTCTATTGCGAACAGAAGATATTTTGGAAGTCATCGAGCAAGAAGGTGATGCCGTTGCTTTGGTGATGCTTGGAGGGGTAAATTACTATACAGGGCAGTTTTTTGAACTTGATAAGATTACAGAAAAAGGGCATGAAAAAGGCTGCATGGTTGGTTTTGATTTGGCCCATGCGGTTGGAAATGTAAAACTCAAATTACACGAATGGAATATAGATTTTGCCGTTTGGTGTACCTACAAATATCTCAATTCGGGACCTGGAAGTATCGCAGGCTGTTTTGTCCATGAAAATCATGCTGAAAGAGATGATCTTCCTCGATTTGCGGGTTGGTGGGGACATGATAAGGACACTCGTTTCTTGATGGGACCAGATTTTAATCCAATCAAAGGAGCTGAAGGTTGGCAACTGAGTAATCCGCCAATTCTACCCTTGGCAGCATTGCGAGCATCCTTAGATTTATTTGGTGAAGTGGGAATAGATGCACTCGTAGAGAAGTCAAGAAAATTGGTTGCCTATCTTGAATATTCTCTGTCCGAATTAAATAATGAGAGAATAGAAGTGATAAGTCCTAAGGTCGAAAAGGAGAGAGGTTGTCAAATATCTATCCGAGTGATTGATACAGATAAAAGTTTATTCGAAGCCATTTCTGAGAAAGGAGTAATTGCTGATTGGAGAGAGCCAGATGTGATCCGAATCGCACCCGTACCATTCTATAATAGTTTTTCAGATATCTATGAGTTTGTTCAAATCTTGAAATCAGTGCTTTAAATCATGGAAAAGAAAATTGCAATAGTAGGAGCAGGCTTATCGGGTTCGCTCTTGGCCATTATTCTAGCTAAAAAGGGCTATGACGTTGAAGTTTATGAACGAAGACCCGATATGCGAAAAGTAGAAATATCTGCTGGGCGTTCAATCAACTTAGCACTTTCTGACAGAGGTATAAAAGCGCTAAAGTTAGCTGATTTGGATACTGATATTCTGAAAGAGGCTGTACCGATGTTTGGAAGGCAAATTCATTTATTAGGTGGTTCTGAAAACTTCCAATCTTATTCGGGAAGAGAAGGTGAGCATATCAATTCTGTTTCAAGAGGCGGATTGAATTGTCAGTTGATGGATAAAGTAGAAGGGCTAGGAATTCCAATATATTTCAATCAGAAGTGTTTGGGAATGGACTACAAGTCTTCAACACTATCTTTTTTGAATGAAGAAACCAAAGAAGAATATTTGATAGAAGTTGAAACGGCTATCGCTACCGACGGGGCTGGCTCGGCAATCAGAAACGATATGCAGAAGAAATCGGCAAGTTTGCGTTTTAGTTTCTCAAAAGCATATCTAGACCACGGTTATAAGGAGTTGTGCATTCCTCCAACAGAAGATGGCGATTTCAGAATGGAGAAAAATGCATTGCACATTTGGCCTAGAGGTGGGTATATGCTTATAGCCTTACCAAATAAAGATGGAAGCTTTACGGTAACACTTTTTCATCCTTATGATGGAGAAAATGGTTTGGATGCTTTAAATACTTCTTCAAAAGCAAGAGTTTTTTTTGAAAAACAATTTCCAGATGCTTTGGCATTAATGCCAAGCTTTGATGCTGATTGGGAAAATAATCCTACAAGTAGTTTGGCTACTGTAAAATGTTACCCTTGGCAAGTAGAAGGGAAATCTTTGTTATTGGGAGATTCAGCACATGCGATTGTTCCTTTTTACGGACAAGGAATGAATTGTTCCTTTGAAGATTGTGTCGTTTTTGCTGAATATTTGGAGAAATATAAAGGTGATTGGGAGAAGATTTTTTCTGAATATCAGAAGAGCAGAAAGAAAGATACTGATGCCATAGCAACACTTGCGGAAGATAATTTTTATGAAATGAGAGATCATGTTTCTGATGAAAATTTTATGAAGAAACGAAAGTTAGAAACAAAAATGGAGCAACAATTCCCCGAATATTATTCTAAATATTCTTTGGTCACCTTCAATGCTGATATTCCGTATTCAGAAGCCATGCGAAAAGGAAGAGCACAAGATCAGTTATTATTAGAAATTTGTAGGGAGACGGATGATCTTGATTCTCTTGACTTAGAGAAAATACTCCAACAGATCAAATCACTCTAAGTAGTTTTAATTCCACTAAATCCCCAAGCTGTTTTACATGGCTTGGGGGTTCTTGTTTTTGCGTGTAAATAATTGTTGCTGCATGTATTTTTACTTAATATTCTTTAAACACGTACAAACGTGCAGGTAAATTCCCTACTTTTAGGCGTAAAATAAACACTAACAAACATTCGACTATCCATGAATTACAAACAATTTCTATATGCTTTCGCATTTGTAGGACTTGTTTCCTGTACGGAAAATAAAGTCTCAGATACCTACAAAAATGAGGTTAAAATCGCTTTACAGAATGCGAAAACAAATGCCAAAACTTTTGAAAAGGCATTTCAGCAAATTCCTACTGAACAAGCAGAAGGACTTTCATTTTTAGTGGCCAATATGCCTCAAAGAGACCTCGATTCTTTAACTACTGAATATTTATTGGAGAATATCGATTTGGCTTATAAAGCTAAAAACGAATTTGCATGGGCCAGAACGTTACCCGATTCAATCTTTTATAATGATGTACTACCGTATACGAGTTTGAATGAGCGAAGAGATAATTGGAGGGCAGATTTTTACAAGCGTTTTGCTCCAAAGGTAAAAGACGCAAAAGATATTTACGAAGCGATCCTTGCTGTAAATCAAAATATCATGGATGAGGTAGATGTGGTCTATTCTACAAAAAGACCAAAAGCAGATCAGAGTCCATACGAATCTATGGAATGTGGTTTAGCTTCTTGCACAGGGCTTTCGGTATTGTTGACAGATGCGTTTCGTTCGGTTGGTATTCCTGCCCGTATTGCTGGTACGCCAAATTGGACAACCAAGGTTGGAAATCACAATTGGGTAGAGGTTTATATAGATGGTGAATGGAAGTTTACCGAGTATTATTATCCAGGACAATTTGATGATGCATGGTTCTTAGGTGATGCAGGAAAAGCAAACCCAAATGACCCTAAAAATTGGATTTACGCTTCATCTTTCAAAAAACAGCCTTACCATTTCCCCCTTGTTTGGGACCTTTCTATCGAATACGTAAATGCAGAAAATGTAACTGACAGATATATCAAACTTTTTGAGGCTAAAGAAGCTAAACTAGCCGCTGAAAAGGATGGCAAAATACCTGTTCATATTTTATTGTTCAAAGACCAATCATGTTCTCCTGGAGATGGAAGAGTGGTACAAGAATTAGTCGTGAAAGTAGATGGTAAAGAAATAGCAAGAGGGAATTCGGCAGGGCCACAAGAGGATATGAATAAGTTTTTCTCATTCAGAATTGAGCAAAATGCCAAATTTACGGTGGACTTTAAAGATGAAAGAGGATTGACTAAAACAAAGTCATTGAAAGCAGCTAAAGTCAATGAGCAATTCAGACTTTATGTACAAGAGTTGTAATCCTTTTCACTCAAGATCAAAAATCAATATGCTTAAAAAATATTCATTAGTGTATCTATTTTTCTTGGGGTTTACACTTACAGGTTTTTCTCAAGAACAATTAAAGTCTCCAAATGGAAGACTGAATATGGAATTCAACTTAGATGCGAAAGGTATTGCATACTATAGTTTGACTTTCGAAAATCAAAGGCTTTTAGCTCCTTCAAAATTAGGATTTAAATTAAAAGAGCAAGATGATTTATTGGAAGGTTTTAAAATTAAAAATGTCAGTTCAAACTCTTCTGATGAACGCTGGTCACAAGTATGGGGAGAAAGGAAAGAAATCCGAGACCATTTCAATGAATTGAAAATAGAGTTGGTTGAAGACAAAGAAAATGCACGTCAGCTTAATATTTTCTTCAGATTGTATGATGATGGATTTGCTTTCAGATATGAAATCCCAGAACAAGAATACCTAAAAGACTTTATCATTATGTCTGAAGAGTCTGAATTTGCACTAACAGATAATCATAAGACTTGGTGGATTTGGGCTGATTACAATACTTACGAAAAGTTGTATCAAGAAACATCATTGAAAGAAGCTACTTGGGCTGCTACACCTGTAACTATGAAATCAAAAGAGGGTATTTACCTTTCTTTTCATGAAGCCAACTTGACTGATTATGCGGGAATGACTTTCAAACAGAAGAAAGGAAGTTTGACCTATAAATCAGAATTGGTACCATGGGCAAATGGTGATAAAGTAAGAACTTCTGCGCCAATGAAAACACCTTGGCGTACTGTTCAAGTTTCGGAAGATGCCAAAGGGCTGACCCAGTCTGATCTGATCTTAAATTTGAATGAACCAAATAAACTTGAAGATACATCATGGATTCAGCCCATGAAATACATTGGGATTTGGTGGGGAATGCATATCGGAACACAGACTTGGCATGAAGGTGACAGACATGGTGCTACTACCGAAAATGCTTTGAAATATATTGACTTTGCCAAAGCACATCAGATAGAAGGAGTTGTTTTTGAAGGCTGGAATGATGGCTGGGCCAACTGGGGTGGAAAAGATGCTTTCGACCAAATTACACCTGCGGCAGATTTTGATTTTGAAAAAGTAGCGAAATATGCTCATGAAAATGGGGTAGAAATGATGGGCCATCATGAAACAGGAGGAGATATTCCTTCTTATGAAAAATTTATGGATGATGCTTTCAAACTTTGTCAAGACAATCACGTAAAAGCCGTAAAAACGGGTTATGCAGGAGGTATTTATCCTAGAGGTGAACACCATCACGGTCAATTTATGGTCAGACATTATCGAAAAGTGGTCGAAACGGCTGCCAAATATCAGATCATGCTCAATGTCCATGAACCGATCAAAGACACAGGAATTCGAAGAACTTATCCGAATATGATGACACGAGAAGGTGTTCGTGGTATGGAGTGGAATGGTTGGAGTGATGGAAACCCACCTTCTCATACCTGTATTTTACCTTTTACAAGACAACTTTCTGGACCGTTGGATTATACTCCGGGTATTTTTGACCCAACCTATGAAACGGCAGGAGAAAGAGTAAAATGGAATGCATTAGATCAAGGAACGGCAAGAGTACAAACTACGGTAGCGAAACAGTTGGCTTTGGCTGTTGTACTTTATAGTCCTTTCCAAATGTCTAGTGATGTGATTGAAAATTATGTAGGCGATCCTGCCTTTAAGTTTTTAGAAGACTTTAATGCAGACTGTGACGAAAGTATTACCCTAAATGGTGAAATAGGTGAGTTCATTACTGTGGCAAGGCGTAGTGATACTGCTTGGTTTGTGGGTAGTATTACAAATGAAGATAAAAGAGAACTAAAAATTTCTTTAGACTTTTTAGAGGAAGGCAAAAAGTATAAAGCAGGAATTTATGCAGATGCTAAAGATGCGGATTGGAAAACGAATCCTACAGCAATTCATATTTCTTCTAAGGTTGTAGAGAAAGGAGATACCTTGATTATGAATTTAGCAAAAGGAGGAGGGCAAGCAATAAGTCTAATTCCTATTGAGTAGAACTTTTAGTGAAACATATAGATTTAAAGGCTGTCATTATATTGTGGCAGTCTTTTTTTATTCATATGCTTATTAGGACGGCAAATCGTAGAGGTAAGGAATGAAAATGATAAGCCCGATCAGAGCGGCTCCAATAGCACTTATCAAGACGGCTGCTGCTGCAATATCTTTTATTTTCCCTATTTGAGGATGCTGATCTAGGTGAATAAAATCTGCTAAGTTTTCAATGCAAGTATTTAAAGCCTCAACCACAAATACAAAGGAAATTGAAAAAATAAGCCATTGCCATTCTGCTGCTTTAATACGAAAATAGAACCCAAGTATCACAACAAACAATGATGCGACTAAATGTATACGAGCATTATGTTCTTCTTTAAGTAGAAAATAAATGCCTTTAAAAGCATACTTGAAGCTCATGATTCGATCTTTTACAGAAAATTGCCCCATATAGTAGAAATGGAAAAAGTAAAGAGGCATTCGTTTAAATGCCTCTTTCAAATATATAAGTCTAGTTCGTTGATTCTTTATAAGTCTGAAGTAGTTTTCTAGCAGCAAAAGAAACTGCTGTTTTACCATGCACCACTTCAGGTTCTATATTCTCAAATAAAGATTTCACATTCAGATTTGAGAAAAAGTCATTTCTGAGGTGAGCATTGATCGATTCTTCAAGCCACTGACCATGTTGCTCTTCTCTTTTATGTTGGAAATAGCCATTTATTTTCACCTTATTAAAATAGCTATCCATGGTTTCCCAAATAGCTTCCAGTCCATCTTTTTCTACCGATGAACAAAGTTGAACTTTCGGTTCCCAACCCGAAGGAGTAGGGGGGAAGAGGTGTAATGCATTTCTATAATTGGAAGCCGCAAGTTTACATTTTTGTTTGTTATCACCATCTGCTTTTGTGATGACAAGTAAATCTGCCATTTCCATAATACCCTTCTTCATTCCTTGTAATTCATCACCAGCGCCAGCAAGCATTAGAAGTAGGAAGAAGTCTACCATTCCATGAACAGCCGTTTCCGATTGTCCAACCCCAACTGTTTCAACCAAGATTACTTCATGACCTGCAGCTTCGCAAAGAAGCATCGTTTCTCTAGTCTTTTGGTTTACTCCACCTAATGTAGAACCCGAAGCTGAAGGGCGGATGTAGGCAAGTGGGTCATGAGAAAGTTCTTCCATTCTAGTTTTATCTCCCAAAATACTTCCTTTTGACCTTTGGCTACTCGGATCAATGGTTAGCACAGCCAATTTTTTTCCTTGAGTTGTGATTGTTTTCCCAAAGGATTCAATAAATGTACTTTTACCAACACCGGGCACTCCCGTGATCCCGATTCTTAAAGAATTTCCTGTATGAGGTAAAATTCCTTCCAAAATTTCATCGGCTAAGGGCAAATCAAGCGGATGATTACTTTCTATGACAGTAATTGCTCTACTTAAAATAACTCGATCTCCCTCTAAAATTCCTTTTATATAGGATTCAGCCGAAAGTCTATTGCGTTTTCTCATTATCTAGCATGATTAAGATTATCTAAAAAGATGATGTAGGTCTTTTAAAAGTGAATGTAAGATTTCAGACCTTTACGACATGATGCAAGTGTCATTTGTACGCAGGCAACTAAGAGCTATTTTTTAATTATTTCAAGATTAACCAAAACCAATATGAAAGTCAACAAAATTGAGCATATTGGTATAGCAGTAAAAAATTTAGATACTGCAATACCTTATTACGAGAAAGTTCTAGGATTAGAGTGCTATCGAATAGAGGAGGTTGAAGAGCAGAAGGTGAAGACAGCATTTTTTAAAGTAGGCGAAGTAAAAATCGAGTTATTGGAAAGTACAGACCCTGAAGGTCCTATTGGAAAGTTTGTTGAGAAGAAAGGCGAAGGTATGCACCATATCGCTTTTGCTGTTGACAATATTGAAGATCAATTGGTTGATGCTGAAGAAAAAGGCGTGAGACTAATCGATAAAACTCCAAGAGGAGGTGCTGAAGGTTTGGATATTGCATTCCTACATCCTAAATCAACATTTGGCGTTCTTACTGAGCTTTGCGAAGACAAGAACAAATAATATTCAACACTAAACACTTACGCTTACCTTTTAGGTATCCTTATTAATCAAATCTGTGAGAAGGCAGATATCCTATTTTTTGCTTGATCGAAATTAAAATAAGATTCAAGTGTGTGTGGTACATCAACTCTGAATGTACTGCCTGATTAACATTTAGCTATTGGACAACCATCGAGAAAGTGATAAAACTTTCTTGATGGCTTCTATAAAACACTAATTAATTCAACATGCCTAGTAACATTGAAAAAATTCAGGAGTTAGTAGCCAAGCGTGATGAAGCACGTATGGGTGGTGGTGAGAAACGTATTGATGCTCAGCATAAGAAAGGGAAGTTGACCGCCAGAGAACGTATCGAATTGTTCTTGGATGAAGGTAGCTTCGAAGAGTATGATATGTTTGTGACGCACCGTACACACTCTTTTGGCTTGGAAAAACAACATTATCTTTCTGATGGTGTAGTCACAGGTCGTGGTACTGTAGACGGACGTGTAGTATTTGTTTTTGCACAAGACTTTACCGTATTCGGTGGTTCATTGTCAGAAACATTTGCTTTGAAGATCTGTAAGATTATGGACCAAGCACTTAAGGTTGGTGCTCCAGTGATCGGATTGAATGATTCGGGTGGTGCTCGTATCCAAGAAGGTGTAAGATCATTGGCAGGTTATGCTGAAATCTTCCAGAGAAATATCATGGCATCAGGAGTAATTCCTCAGATTTCAGGAATCTTAGGGCCTTGTGCGGGTGGTGCGGTTTACTCTCCAGCACTTACTGACTTTGTCTTGATGACAGAAGAAACTTCTTACATGTTTGTGACAGGACCGAAGGTTGTTCAAACAGTTACAGGTGAGGTTATCTCTACTGAAGATTTAGGTGGACCTAACATGCATGCAACTAAGTCGGGCGTTACGCACTTTGTTGCAAAAGACGAACATGAGGCAATTTTGATGTTGAGAAAGCTCTTGAGCTACCTTCCTTCAAACAATTTGGAAGAGCCTCCAATGCATCCTTGTCATGACCCAATTGACAGATTGGACGATGCATTGAACCACATCATCCCTGATAATCCTAATCAGCCTTATGATGTGAAAGATGTTATCCATGCAACAGTAGATGACAATGAGTTTTTAGAAGTACACCAAAGTTATGCTCAAAATATCGTAGTAGGTTTTGCGCGTTACAATGGTCGTTCGGTGGGTATCGTAGCCAACCAACCAAAGTATTTGGCAGGGGTACTAGACATTGAAGCATCTCGTAAAGCAGCTCGTTTTGTTCGTTGTTGTGATGCCTTCAATATTCCAATCGTTACATTTGTAGACGTACCAGGATTCTTGCCAGGTAGTGCTCAAGAGTACGGTGGAATCATTACTCATGGTGCTAAATTGCTATTTGCTTACGGTGAAGCAACTGTTCCAAAGATTACAATTACGCTTCGTAAATCTTACGGTGGAGCACATGATGTAATGAGTTGTAAGCAGCTTCGTGGTGATGTAAACTATGCTTGGCCAACCGCAGAGATTGCAGTAATGGGAGCTAAAGGTGCTGTCGAGGTTCTTGAAGGTCGTAAGATCAGAGAAATGGAAACAGAAGAGGAGAAAATGCAATACATCTTAGAGAAAGAACAAGAGTATCTAGAGAAGTTTGCGAACCCTTACAACGCAGCACGTTACGGATATATTGATGATGTGATTGAGCCAAGAAATACTCGTTTCCGTATTATCCGTTCGTTGGAAACTTTAGCGACGAAGAAGGAACTAAATCCTCCGAAGAAACACTCAAATATCCCATTATAATAAACAGTAATTATGGAAAACTTAGATCAAGGAATGGTGATCGCCCTAACAGGAGTCACTGTTGTATTTGTCGTTCTCATTACCCTGTTTATTGTATTCAAAGTTTCTCCTCAGTTGATTCATCGCATTATGCCTAATCGATTGAGTGAAGGGGAAGAGGATGTGAAATTAGAGGAAAGTGTAGATACATATGCTGAAACAACAGCAGCCATCAGTGCCGCAGTGCATTTGTATCTTGACGAACGACATGATGAGGAAGCTACAGTGCTGACCATCAATCAGGTGAAGAAAAACTATTCACCTTGGAGTTCGAAAATCTATGGAACACATAACAATTTAGTTTATCACCGTCGATAGTTATGAAAAGTTATAAATTCAACATAAATGAGCGTAAGTACAATGTGGTAATCAATTCCCTTGAAGGAAACACAATGTACATGGAAGTGAATGGCGAGTCATTCACAGTTGAGCTAGAAAGAGAAGTGAAATCTTCTAAAACGCCTAAGATCGTTCGTTCGGCTCCTAAGAAAGCTGAAGCTCAGCCATTAGCAACAGGTAAAAAAGCAAATAAAATTGCAGCTCCACTTCCAGGAACTATCTTAGAAATTAAATTAGAAACTGGAGCAACAGTCAAAAGAGGAGATACCATCTTGGTGATGGAGGCCATGAAAATGGAAAACTCTATTTTGGCAGAATCAGACGGTGTTATCCAAGACATTAGAGTTAGTGAGGGTGACAGTGTAATGCAAGGTGACGTTTTAGTCGAGATTGAATAAGGATTCATACAAATCGAATAGCTATGTTATGAGAAGACTTAAAACAGTGTTTTTCTCTTTGGCCATTCTTACAGGACTTTGGACATTGGGGCAACAAGAACTTTTTGCACAGCCAATAGGTGAATTGTTGACCTCTGTTCAAACTCTTGAAGCTTCCAAAGGAGTTTGGAGTCTCACCCTAGAAGGACTTGGGTCTTTTATTGATTTGACTGGTTTTGCAAATCTGACTTTGCAACATTTAGCCATGATTATCACAGGTTGTGTATTCCTATTTTTAGGTATTCGCTACAAGTTTGAACCTCTTTTACTTGTACCGATTGGAGTTGGTGTCATCATTGGAAATATTCCTTTTGTTGAAGGAAACCAGATCGGGATTTATGAAGAAGGCTCGGTATTGAATTACCTATATTTTGGAGTGAAGTATGGGGTGTATCCTCCGCTTATATTTTTGGGGATTGGAGCCATGACTGATTTCTCTACGCTTATCGCAAATCCTAAACTTTTATTATTAGGAGCCGCAGCTCAGATTGGTGTATTCGCCACTTTTTTTGGAGCTATAAGCTTAGGTTTTTCACTCGAACAGGCAGGTGCGATAGGTATTATTGGTGGAGCAGATGGGCCTACGGCCATTTTTCTAGCTTCTAAATTAGCTCCAGAACTTTTAGGAGCAATTGCAATTGCAGCTTACTCATACATGGCATTGGTTCCAGTGATCCAGCCTCCGTTGATGAAGTTGTTGATTTCAAAAGAAGAAGCTAAGATTCATATGAAACAACCAAGAGTTGTTTCGTCTAGAGAAAAGATTCTGTTTCCAATTATCGGTTTAATTCTCACAACCTTTTTAGCACCAAGTGCCATTCCTCTTCTAGGGATGTTGTTCTTCGGAAATATCTTGAAAGAAAGTGGGGTTACTGAACGTTTAGCAAATACAGCTCGAACCTCAATGATTGATATCGTAACGATACTTTTGGGTGTGACTGTAGGAGCTTCTACTCAAGCCAATAAATTCTTAACACTAGATTCGATCAAAATCTTTGTACTCGGGGCTGTTTCATTTATGGTAGCCACATGTTGTGGTCTTTTATTCGCTAAATTCATGAATTTATTCTTGAAGGGAGATCGCAAAATAAATCCATTAATTGGAGCCGCAGGAGTTTCTGCTGTTCCAGATTCAGCAAGAGTTGTACAACACGTAGGATTACAACACGACTCATCTAACCATTTACTAATGCATGCCATGGCACCAAATGTGGCAGGAGTGATAGGCTCAGCTATTGCGGCAGGAGTATTGATGAGTTTCCTACTCTAGAAGATAAATAATTGGTTTATCAGTTCAAGTGCGGAAGTCTTTTTATTAAACACAAGCAGACTTCTAAATAACACAAGAAAGGTACTGAAGCACTTGAACACTTTTTTAATTGATACTAAGAACTAAAAACACTATAAACACTATGAACATTAATTATACAAGTGCTGAAGAAGCCGTAAAACTCATTAAGTCAGGTGATAATGTCTTGATTCAAGGTGGTTCTGCAACACCTCAAGCGCTTACAAAAGCAATGACTGAGCGCTATACTGAGCTAAGTGATATTGATGTGTATCACATTCATACAGAAGGCTATGCAGAATATGCTTATGCACCTTACAATGAGTCATTTAACACACATGCCTTTTTTATTGGTGGCAATATGCGTAAAGCGGTTCAACAAGGATCAGCTCAGTATGTGCCAATCTTTTTGAGTGAAATTCCTTCATTATTCTGCCAAGGAATCATTCCATTAGATGTTGTAATGGTAAATGTTTCTGTGCCAGATAAACACGGATTCTGTTCATTGGGTGTATCTGTAGATGTAGTTGCACAAGCAATCAAATGTGCAAAAACAGTTATCGCACAAATTAACCCACAAATGCCTCGTACGTTTGGTGATGGGATTATTCATATTTCTGAATTCCAAGCTTGCGTAGAAGTAGATGAGCCACTATATGAAATGAAGTTCGCTTCTTCAACTCCTGAAGAAGTAGCTATCGGTAATCATATCGCAGGACTTATTGAAGATGGAGCTACGCTTCAAATGGGTATCGGAGGTATTCCAAATGCAGTATTACACCAACTACACAGCCATAAGAACCTTGGAGTACACACAGAGATGTTCTCAGAAGGTCTTATCGATCTAGTTGAAAAAGGAATTGTAAATGGTAGCGAGAAAAAAATCCATACAGGTAAAATCATTTCTGGTTTTGCAATGGGTACTCGCAGACTTTATGATTTCATGGATGACAATCCAGATATTGAAATGTTAGATATTTCGCATGTAAATGATACAGCTGTTATTCGTCAAAATCCTAAAGTAACAGCAATTAACTCAGCGATTGAAGTAGATATTACAGGTCAGGTTTGTGCTGACTCTATTGGACCAAGAATGTACTCTGGTGTAGGTGGTCAAATGGACTTTATGCGTGGAGCAGCCTTGTCTAAAGGTGGTAAACCAATCATTGCTTTACCTTCGATTACAGCAAAAGGTGTATCAAAAATTTCACCTATGCTAAAAGAAGGAGCAGGTGTAGTAACAACAAGAGCACACGTTCGTTATATTGTTACAGAGTACGGAGTTGCCGATCTTTATGGAAAAGATCTATTGCAACGAGCAAAAGAAATGATCAAGATTGCTCACCCAGCTCACAGAGAGCATTTGGAAGAGCAAGCAATGCGTCGTTTCGGTAAAGGAGTGCTAAATGTTGCAGCAGCTACCGTATAACCAATAGACAACCAGAAGTAATAGCAGAGGAGAATTTCAAACTCCTCTGCCGTGACTGATTTCTTTTTAACTATCGTATTCTGATCAACCATGGAGAAGAATTTATTTGAATCATTTCCTCCTTTAGAAAAAGCACAGTGGGTAGAGAAGGCTACTGTGGACTTGAAAGGAGCAGATTTTAACAAAAAACTGCTTTGGAGAACAGAGAATGGCTATACTTTGGAGCCGTTCTATATGCGTTCTGATCTGCAAGAGAAAAGTTTTAATCAACTACAATACACTTTCCCTAAAGCTGAAGGTGATGCAGCGCCAAGAGCTTGGGTGAATTACAGAAAAATCAAAGTTACTAATGAAAAAGAGGCAAATAAAACAGCCTTGGAAGCATTAGGGAAAAGAGGAGCAGAAGGGATTATCTTTGATTTGGCAGCGGTTGAAGCACCAAATGCTGAAGAACTTCTGACAGGCATTTACTTGGATTGCTGTGCAGTTTCTTTTGAAAATGTAAAAAATCCAGAAGCTTGGGTAAGAAACTATGTAGCTTATGCCAAACTTCAAGATGTGCCGAAGGAAAAACTTAGTGGTTACATTAAGTGTGATCTTCTTGAAAAGTATACGGAAACAGGGCAACTTTTTGAAGAAAAAGAATTGGTAGAGTGGGCAGCTTTATTGTCTGTTACTCAACAAATGCCACATTTCTATGGGTTGGCACTTAGCTCTCAAATTATCAGAGATGCAGGTGGTAATCACATCCAAGAAGCTGCATTCATGTTAAATATGGTAGCGGAGTATCTTGCTCGTTTTGCAGATACAAAACTTCATGTTGAAGAAGTAATTAAAGAAGTACTTCCAATTTCAGCTTTCGGATCAGATTATTTCCAAGAGATTGCGAAATACAGAGCCTTAAGAACACTTCTTTTGGAAGTAGCTAAAATGTACGATGAAAACTTCCCTGTAGAGCAATTACACATTATGGGGGTTTCATCGGAATGGTCAAAATCAACTCTTGATCCTAACGTAAACTTGCTTCGTAACACAACTGAAGCAATGTCTGCGGTATTGGGTGGATGTAATTCAATTTGGATTGCACCTCACAACAAATACCAAGGAGAAGAAAACGATTTTAGCCACCGTATTGCCCTTAATATTTCTCACCTTCTAAGGGAAGAATCATACTTGGATAAAGTAGTAGACCCTTCAGCAGGGTCATATTATATTGAAAAAATTACTTCTGAGATTTTGGAAAGAGCTTTGACTTTATTCCAAGATATTGAAAGTAAAGGTGGTTTTGTAACTTGTTTTGAAGCAGGTTATATCCAAGAGAAAATTGAGGAGACATTACAAGCGAATAATAAATTGATTTCGCAACGTCGTAAGGTCTTGGTTGGTACAAACCGTTATCCAAACGGGTTGGAAACGCCAGATATTCATTTGGTAAAAGAGGAATCTTCTGACAAAAAAGCTTTGAAAAAGCAAAGATCAGGAATTCAGTTTGAAGCATTGAGGTTACGTACAGAGGAGTATGTGAAAGAAACGGGTAACCGTCCTCAAATTGAGTTGGCTTTGTTTGGAAATCTTGCAATGCGTAAGGCTAGAGCAACATTTGCTGGAGACTTCTTCCAAGTTGCAGGTTTTGAAACACAAGAAGTTCCTTACAAATCAGCAGAAGAAGCAGCTTTGTTAAGTGCTAAAAACGAAAAAGAAATCGTAGTACTTTGTGCTTCAGATGACGATTACAAAGAGCATGCTTTCGAATTTGTGAATGCATTCCGTCGTCATAACACACATACAATGCTGATTTTGGCAGGTTATCCTGCAGAAATTGTTGAGGAATTGAAAGACGCAGGTTTGGATGACTTCATTCACATGCGTGTCAATACACTAGATTCTCTAACAGCGCTTCAAGATCGTCTATTCAACTAAACCGCTGAATTCAAATGAGACCAGACTTTTCGAAAATCGATATAAATAAACTAAAGCTTGAAGAACTAGAAGCTAAAGCTTTAGATAAAAAGTGGGAAACTGCCGAAGGTATTGATGTTCCTGCTTATTATGATGCTGAAGAAACAGCAAAGATGAAGCACCTAGACTATGGAGCTGGTTTGCCACCATTCCTTAGAGGTCCTTATTCTACAATGTACGTGACTCGTCCTTGGACAATCCGTCAGTACGCAGGTTTCTCGACAGCAGAAGAATCAAATGCTTTCTATCGTAGAAACTTGGCAGCAGGACAAAAAGGTCTTTCTGTCGCATTTGACTTGGCAACTCACCGTGGTTACGATTCAGATCACCCTCGTGTAGTGGGCGATGTAGGTAAGGCAG
The DNA here is from genome assembly GCF_003149185.1 of Sediminitomix flava. Taxonomy (NCBI): domain Bacteria; kingdom Pseudomonadati; phylum Bacteroidota; class Cytophagia; order Cytophagales; family Flammeovirgaceae; genus Sediminitomix; species Sediminitomix flava. Next base: position 552,783 of record NZ_QGDO01000003.1, read on the forward strand.
GTGTAGCTATTGATTCAGTGGAAGATATGAAAGTTCTTTTCGATCAAATTCCATTGGATAAAATGTCTGTTTCTATGACAATGAACGGTGCCGTTCTTCCTGTAATGGCATTCTACATTGTAGCAGCAGAAGAGCAAGGTGTTTCTAGAGAAAAATTGAGTGGTACTATCCAAAATGATATTCTGAAAGAATTCATGGTACGTAACACTTATATCTATCCACCGCTTCCTTCAATGAAGATCATCGGTGATATTTTCGAATATACTTCGAATAAAATGCCGAAGTTCAACTCGATTTCAATCTCAGGTTATCACATGCAAGAAGCAGGTGCTACAGCTGATATTGAGTTGGCTTATACATTGGCGGATGGATTGGAATATATCCGTACAGGTTTGAAAGCAGGTTTGGGAATTGATGATTTCGCACCCCGTCTTTCATTCTTCTGGGCAATCGGTATGAACCACTTCATGGAGATTGCTAAAATGAGAGCAGGTCGTATGCTTTGGGCTAAATTGGTCAAACAATTTGATCCTAAAAATCCTAAGTCAATGGCATTGCGTACGCACTCTCAAACTTCAGGTTGGTCATTGTCTGAGCAAGATCCATTCAATAACGTTTCACGTACGTGTATCGAAGCAATGGGAGCAGCTCTTGGACATACGCAATCATTGCACACCAATGCACTTGATGAAGCAATTGCACTTCCTACAGATTTCTCTGCTCGTATCGCTCGTAACACACAGCTTTACATCCAAGAAGAAACAAATGTATGTAAGTCAGTTGACCCTTGGGCAGGTTCTCATTATGTAGAGTACTTGACGGAGCAAATTGCTGAGAAAGCTTGGGCGCTTATCCAAGAAGTTGAAGAACTTGGCGGTATGGCAAAAGCGATCGAGACAGGTGTTCCTAAGATGAGAATTGAGGAAGCTGCAGCTCGTCGTCAAGCTCGTATCGATGCAGGTAAAGATACATTGGTTGGTGTAAACCAGTACCAAACTGATGAACCAGCAGATATTGAAATCTTAGAAGTTGACAACACAGCAGTAAGAGAGTCTCAAGTTCAAAGACTGAAAGACTTGAAAGCTAACCGTGATCAAGGGGCTGTTGAAAAAGCACTAGAAGCAATTTCTGTTTGTGCTGAAACAGGTGAAGGAAACTTGTTGGAGTTAGCTGTTGATGCTGCCAGACTAAGAGCTAGTTTGGGTGAAATTTCAGATGCTATGGAAAAACATTTCGGACGTCATAAAGCAGTTATCCGTTCAATTTCTGGTGTATATGCAAAAGAGGCTCAAGACAATTCAGCCTTTAAGCAAGCACAAGAATTGGCTGATAAGTTTGCAGAAATTGAAGGTCGTCGTCCTCGTATCATGATTGCCAAAATGGGACAGGATGGTCACGACCGTGGAGCTAAAGTAGTTTCTACTTCTTACGCAGATATTGGGTTTGATGTAGATATCGGACCATTGTTCCAAACACCAGAAGAGTCAGCACGTCAGGCAGTTGAAAATGATGTAGATGTAGTGGGAGCGTCATCATTGGCAGCAGGTCACAAGACTTTGATTCCTCAATTAATTGAAGAGTTGAAGAAACTAGGACGTGAAGATATCATGGTTATTGCAGGTGGTGTAATTCCAGCGCAAGATTATGATTATCTGTATGAAAGAGGTGTTGCATTTGTTTTCGGACCAGGTTCTGTCATTCCAGAATGTGCGAAGAAGATGCTTGAAAAAATGCTTGAAGAAGAAGCACAAGATTCATAATTATAGATTTGTATTTTCTTTAGAACCCGATAGACTTTGTCTTTCGGGTTTCTTTTTGCTCAAAATCTACTTTTGAAAGTATGTATTAACACTTATGATATAAGGTTTGCTAAATTATTTTGTTAATACAAAGTCCAAAATGTTCAAATAAGAGATTATGACTGTTGTTTCTTGTGAGGTGTACTTTCTAAAGTGACCTTTTAACTATTACAAGAAAAACGAGCAAATACAGTTATGAAAGGAATTTTATTTAAAGTAATTCTAACATTCATTGTTTCAAACTTCTATTTCTCCACACTACTCGCTCAAAACTCAAGATCCTCATTATTTGCAGAGGTAAATATGCTAAAAGAGCAAGCAGACAACCAAGATGCTGAAATGTTAACTCCTTCATCCTATGAAAAAGGTATGGAGTATTTAGAAAAGGCACAAAGTGATTTTGAGAAAGGAAAGTCGTTAGAAAAGATCCAGAAAAACATTGACAAAGCCACAGGTGAATTTGAGTATTGTGTAGAACATGCTCCAGAGGCAAGAACAATGTTCAATGATGCATTAGATGCAAGAAGTGCTGCAGTTGAAGCAGGTAGTCCTGACAATCAGGAGGAAATGTGGAATGATGCAGAGAAGAGGCTTAATCATGCCGCTGAAAAACTAGAGAAAGGTAAAGAGTCTAAGGCTGCAAGTGTTTCAGAAGAAGCAAAAGAGCAATATCAAAGTACAGAGATGGAGTCTATCAAAACCAATGTTTTTGGTGAAGCAGAAGAAATGATAGATGAAGCAGAAGACAATAAAGTTCAAAAAACTGCGGAGAAAACATTGGATGGTGCAGAGACGAGTTTGACTAAAGGTGTCACTGTAGCCGAAGCCTCAAGATACAATCTGACAGAAGCTGAAATGTATGCCAAAGAAGCTGAGTATAAGGCAAAACAGTCTATGGCGATCAATAAAGAAGTCAAAGAGCTTAAGAAAAGCAAGGCTAGTAAAGAAGATATAATTTTAGGACATCAGTCAGATATAGCTCGTATAGGTTCAGTAGTTGGAATAAGCCCTGCATTTGATGAAGGAACTGCCAATGGAGTAGATGAGGTGAACTCTGCTGTTCAAGCTTTACGTGACAGTATGGATATGTTGATGGGAACAATTGATGAACTTCAAGGAAACCTTGATGAATATTCAAGTGAAATCGGGAGTTTAGAAGAAGTGAGGGCAATGCTGGCACATGAGCGAGAAGTAGAGGCTAAATTCAATGAAGTCTTTAATATGTTTAATCCCGACGAAGTTGAAGTTTTCAGACAACAAGATAAAATCATCCTTCGTATGAAATCATTCGCATTCCCAATTGGTAGTGCAGAAATTCAGCAATCAAATTATGCAACTCTTCGTCAGGTTGAAAATGCTGTAAGAGTATTTCCTACTAATGAAATAACTGTAGAAGGACATACAGATTCTTCGGGTGGTGAAAAAGCGAATCAGAAATTGTCTGAAGAAAGAGCAGAAGCTGTAAAGAATTATATGTCAGCCAATCTTCCAGAGTATGATGCAGACCATATTAAAGCAGTTGGTTATGGAGAGTCAAAACCGATCGCTTCAAATGATACAAAAGAAGGTGCTCAAATGAATCGTAGAATTGACGTAGTTATAGATGTTAGAAGAGATTAGTTGAAACTTCTTTTCAAAGAAGAGTCCCTAGTATGTAAATACTAGGGATTTTTTTGCCGTGTAAAATAGTTAGCCCTAGAGTTTTTTCATTTTTGAAGTATGCATTTTTACATCAGAAATATGGTCAATGATTTTATTTCCATATAGATTTCCTGGAGTTTGGAAGCCTTTTTTCCATTTCCCATCAGCAACTTTTTGAATAATAATCTGAGCCGTTTTAGCTGAAAAATTATACATGTCAGGGCCTTCAATATAACTTTCTACATAATGAGTGTGGTTAATAATTTTTGCATAAGCATAGGTCCTATGGTCTGGTGAAATATCCCCAATTTCCTTTTTACCTACTTTTTTAATAATCCATTCGGGGATTGAGGGGTGTAACATCCAATCGATTCGATGAGAGTATTCAAGAAGTAAGCTAAATAATTTAGGATAGTAAGTGTATGTTTCAACATTTGGAATATCACTATTTAGTGATACACTAAAGGTATCACCTCTCCAAGGGTCTGAAATTGTTTCAAAAGTATGGCCATGTACTTTTACTTCAAGCTTTTTATGAGCGGCTCTTACTATTTGGGTAGTCCCATTTACCAAGAATGTTCCAGTAGTAGAAGACTTATGAAGTATATTGAGTAAGTGATTTTGCGTAATTCCCCCAATTGGAGTCATGATTGCTAAAATCAATTTTTGAGCTTCTGAAATCTTATTGTTTAGATGAGTAGCAAGTATATCTGTCGGGACGATAGAAAAACCAATCCCGGGCATGAGCATGATATTTTTCAGCTTTGCCTGTTCATCTAGAATGAAAAGTGTTTCGTAATCGGTAGAATATTTGGAAAAATCTAGGTAATGTACTTCGTATTCAACACATGCATTCGCTAGAGTTAAAGCTGTTTTGTGATAAGAGCCAGCCATATTCAAAAGGATATCTAAATCTTGAATATTTCTATTGATTTCGTAATCATTATCTAAGTTAAAAAAGCGAGTTTCATACATATCAAAATCTTTAAAGAGCTCGATATCTTTGATTCTTCCAGCAAGAATGATCTCCAAATTTTCATTATTTTGAAGATTCTGAAGGATTAGTTTTCCTAAAAGACCTCCAGCTCCGTATAGCATGACTTTTACTCTATCCATTTTTTTTGCGTGAAACACTATTAAAATGCAATTATTCGAATTTGTGTTCCTTACTCGTATGAAAGCACTCGAACTTAAGTATAAAAATGACCTTAAGACATTTTACATTCTTAAATAGAGTTATATTATATTTTGTCGAGTTACCTTATTGAGTGGATTATTTTTTGTAGATGATTTAAATAATCGAAGAAAACTACAAACATTACATTAAACAATTCGGAGTTGAATGAGTTTTAATTGTTCAATTCCATATAAAGCTAGAACCAACTCTATGACACGTTTTTTAACTACTGCTCGTACGCTCAGTACTAGGATTTTGATAGTGGTTTGTATGACCTTATTAATTGCTACAACTTACCTAACCGTACAGAATTATATTGAATATCTAGAAAATACAGAGACTGCTGTACAAGCAAAGTTAGCTGCTATAGCGAATACTACTGCATTGACTTTAAATGGAGATGTTCATGAATATGTTTCTGAAAAGTATACAAAACAAGGAGATATCAATGCTTCATTTCAAGATGAGCATTTTATGACCTTATGGAAAAAACTCAGAACAATTAAAGAATCTAATCAACTTGAGACTGAAATTTATACTTTAGTTTGGGAAGAAGAAAAAGGTTTTTTCGAGTTTGTATTGCATACATCAGAGCAGTTTTTTTACAGAAATCCTTACAAAATCTTTCCAGCTACATTAAAGGAAAACTATGATAAAGGTGGAGTAATAGATGGTTACGAAACAGAACATGGTATGTGGATTTCGGCTTTTGCTCCTATTAAAAACAGTGAAGGGAAAGTGGTTGGAGTCATTCATGTCGATGAATCTTTAGATAAGTTTAGAGATCGAGCTTTTTCAATTTTAATAGAGGATATTCTCCTGAGTTTTGCAGTCTTAATTATGGGGCTTGCTTTGGTTTACTTTTTCCTAAAACGAATCATGGATACTGAAGAAGCGAACAAAAGAGAATTGATGGCTTCTTATCAGTTGATTACCAAAAAGAATAAAGAAATTTCTGATAGTATTCAATATGCAAACCGTATCCAGAAAGCATTATTACCTAGTGAGGTGGATCTTCGAAAGTATTTCGACAAATCATATATCCTTTATCAAGGAAAAGAAAAAGTGAGTGGAGATTTCCCTTTTGTGATTTCTAACAAAGAAACAGGTGAAATATTTGTAGCAGCAGTAGATTGTACAGGTCATGGAGTTCCTGGTGCATTACTTTCTGTAATTGGACACTTCTTGTTAAATAAACTCATTGGTAAGGATAGAATTTCTGACCCAGGAATGATCTTGACTACATTACACAAAGAGATTGTTGCTTTGTTGAGACAAGAAGAGAATTCGGAAATGACCAACGATGGAATGGATATCGCTTTGGTTAAGATTGATCCAAATACAAATGAATTGCATTTTGCTGGTGCGAATAGACCATTGGTTATAAATCAGGGTGAAGAAATTAAAACGATCAAAGGAAATAGATTCCCGATAGGAGGTACCCAATACCAATCAAGACTTGGAGAGTTAGTTTTTAAAACTCATATTTTAAACTATTCAAGTGGGAATACAATCCATTTATTTTCTGATGGCTACCAAGATCAAATAGGTGGGCCAGATGGCCGAAAGTTCTTATCTCGAAGACTTGTAAATACCATAAAAGACCATGAACATATTCCTTTGCTAGAATTAGGAGAAAAAATGGAGGGAATTTTTGTGGATTGGAAAGGGAATTTGAGACAGTTAGATGATGTATTACTCATCGGAATTGAATTATAATATCTTTGATCTATATCATAGTTGAATATCAATGAAAAGTAAAAGAAATTTATCTATTCTAGGTCTTCTAATTTTTATAGCTGCTTTTGGGCTGTTTCTTTCAGTTCCATTTGTGGAAACATATAATCTAGATGTAGAGACTGTCAATAAAAGTATTCAAGACGAAGAAAAAAGAGCGTTATTCTTGAAAGACAATTCTATGATTGGTCAAGAATACTTAAGCTCAATTTCTTTTGTGAATGATTTAAATTCAGAGTTTAATAAAACAAATGAATTAGTTGTCGCTAAGTATGGAATTAGTGTGACTGAGATCAGCTCGATCATTAAAATTTTACAAGGAGAGAATACTTATCAATTAGAGGTCGCTCAAAGTCAGCTATCGGGTGATGAAGAAGTATTAAACTTCAAGAAAGAAATGCTTCAGAGTTATACCTCTTGGATGGATAATAAAGTCTATAATTCCACAGACGAATTAGAAAGTCAGTTAACAGCTAAAGTTTCAGATATAAATAAAGGGATTGCTACTTACAAAGGAATCGATCAATATCAGATTAAATCTGTTCGCTTTAATCTTGTAAAGAGTGCGAATACAAGTCCTGTAAGGCAAAATCCATTATTATTCTTACTTCTCACTTATTTAGGAGCAGTAGTAGGGGCTTTACTTTTTATTTTACCCCAACAGAAAAATGTTGAAGCTTTCACTAATGATAGAAATTTCCAATCTGCTCTTACAAACAAAGGCTGGTTAGGAATTCTCTTGGGTTCATTCTTGATCTTGTTCTACATACTTTTGTATTTCTACCCTGAGTATATGACTTCATGGGTGATCATGGTTGACCCTGTAAGTAAGCTGTTAAGTGGAAATGAGGCAGGAGAGTTTTTCCTATATGGTTTCCTTTATACGATTTGTATTTGGGTGATGGGGATTAGAATGATGATCAAGTATAAGAGGAATAATTATCAGATTTTGAGAACAATTTCTGTAATGTTTTTTCAGACAGCTTTTGCTTTCCTAATTCCTGAGATTCTGATCAGACTTAATTACCCATATTACGATTTTAAGAATATCTGGCCTTTAGATTATGACTTCTTCTTTGATAATTCATTATCACAATTGATAGCAAGTGGTCAATTAGGAATTTTTATGTTGGTTTGGGGGATTGCTTTGGTTGCTGTTGCTGTACCTGTTTTTACATATTTCTTCGGAAAGAGATGGTATTGTTCTTGGGTTTGTGGATGTGGTGGTTTAGCAGAGACATTAGGTGATCCATTCAGACAACTATCAGATAAATCTTTAAAAGCATGGAAGATTGAAAGAATCGTAATTCATTCAGTTCTTGTATTCGCAGTAGTTATGACAGCTGGAGTACTTTATACGTACTTTACAAGCAGTTCTAGTTTCTTAGGAATGAATACCTACCAAGTAAGATCAGTGTATGGCTTTGGAATTGGTAGTGTTTTTTCTGGTGTGGTAGGAACGGGTTTTTATCCACTCATGGGAAACAGAGTTTGGTGTCGATTTGGTTGTCCTTTAGCGGCTTATTTAGGTTTAGTTCAACGATTTAAGTCTAGATTTAGAATTACTACGAATGGAGGACAATGTATTTCTTGTGGAAACTGTTCAACTTACTGTGAAATGGGGATTGATGTTCGTTGGTATGCTCAAAGGGGACAGAACATCGTAAGGTCATCTTGTGTAGGCTGTGGGGTTTGTGCTTCAGTGTGCCCTAGGGGAGTGCTAAAACTTGAGAATGGGAAAGAAGAAAATCGATTCGGAAATCCAATTCTTTTAGGTAATAATAAAGTTGAGCTAAAAGAGATAAAAGCTTAAAAAAGAATATGCCCAAGAATGATCATTTCATCCTCGGGCATTTTTTTATTTTAAATAGATAGGTTTAGCAGTTTTTCTAGAAATAGCAAAAGCAGCATTTACAAGACCGACATGACTGTATGTCTGAGGGAAGTTACCCCATTGACTTCCTGTATGTGCATCTACATCTTCACTTAGAAGTCCTAGATGATTTGAGTAACCCTTGATATTATTAAATGTCTCAATAGCTTCCTCAATTCTACCAACACGAGCAAGAGCTTCAACATACCAGAATGCACAAATTAAGAACGTAGTTTCTGGCTCACCGAAATCATCTGCATGTTTGTATCTAAAGAATAACCCTTCGTCAGTTTTCAATTCCTTTTCCATTTCCATCAAATGCCTTTTCGCTTTTTCAGAATTTGGATCAAGATATTCCATATTTATGAGCTGAAGTAAACTTGCATCTAGGTGTTTGACTCCAATAGCTTGTGTATAAACCCCTCTTTCCTTGTCATAGCATTCTTCAATTCGTTTGGCTGACTCTAGTGATAACTCATGACTTAGATTGTGCATTTGGAAGTCTTCCATTTCTTCAGCTATTCTGAGAGCTGCTTGACAGCCTGCCCAGTGGAAAAGGAAGGTAAAACAGTGTTTTTGTTTTAGACCTCTGAATTCCCAAAGTCCATTGTCAGGTTCATCCATTGTTCTTTCGATCAACCTTAATCCTCCCATTACTAGCTCTCGCATATGAGGTGTGCTATTGTAGGTTAATCTTTTATCAGTGAAAAGAGGTAACAAGGTCACCATCACTTGTCCATAAACATCATTCTGAATATGTTCATAGGCTTGATTTCCGATTCGTACAGGTTTGTTCCCTTTGTAGCCATTCAAGTCTAAGATTTTCTCTTCTGGTAGTTTATTAGGAACGATTGGGTACAATGGATTCAATCTTTCACTATCTCTGCTTTCCCTCTTTAAAGCAATATTCTCAATGTAGTTGGCATATTTTTCAAGCTCAGTGAAGTGGGAGAGGTCATTGAGTGCTTTTAAGGTATAGTGCGTATCTCTCATCCAACAGAAGCGATAATCCCAGTTTCTAGTACTGTTTGGTGCTTCTGGTAAACTTGTAGTTGCAGCTGCTATAATAGCACCGGTGTCCTCGTATTGGTGTAGCTTGAGGGTTAGGGCAGAACGAATGATCGCTTCTTGTTCAAAGAACTCTGTCGTTGTATTTTTTACCCAAGTTCTCCAATAGTCAATCGTCTTTTTGAGGAAATTACCTGTAGTTTCTTTTAATCCGCCTTCTAATGGGATACCCCAAGTCAATGTGAGGTATTTGGAGTCTGTTAAAACGAAATACTCTTCTTCACTGATATAAGACAATGAAATATCTGTCGTAAGTCTAACTCTTTGTTCCAAACCTTGATAACGAATATGGTTACTACCAAATAGTTTATCAGGTACGATTTCGCCATAATCTCCAGTTGGATTACAAATTACTTTGATTCTTGGGCTACCACTGAGAAGAATAATTTTCCTCATCAACATGAGTGGCTTGAAGGTACGTTGTTGTTGTTCGAATCTTGGAGCAAAGTCCACGACCAAAAAACTACCATCAACCGTTTCAAATTTGGTTTCAATGATATTCGTATTTGTAATGTAAGTTTGAGTGGTGGTAAAGTTTGGATCTTCTGGGACTATTGAGAAAGAACCTCCTTTTTCTTCATCCAAAAGTTTTCCAAACAAGAAACTACTATCAAACCTTGGAAAACATAGCCAATCGATTGAGGCTTTATCACTGACAAGAGCCAAGAAAGCACAATTTCCAATAATTCCATAGGGGTATTTGTGAGTTTCCTCACTATTCTGAGGGGTAGACATAGTATGATTGTAAGAATAAGTTTAAAATATGATCTGAATTTTTGAGTATAGTTAAGTAATAGTAAAAAGATACACCTTCTTTTTGCCTTAAACAAAAAAAGCTATGTTCTCATGTAGAAAACATAGCTTTTATTATGTGATTAAGTAGATTCTTATTCTATAATTTGGAATTCTGTTCTTCTGTTTAATGCTCTACCATCTTTCGTGGTATTATCCGCAATTGGTGTGCTTTCTCCATATCCTTTTGAAACTAAGCGACTGCTTTCAATTCCTTTACCAATAAGATATGAAACAACAGATTGAGCTCTTTTTTCTGATAATTGCTGGTTATAACCTTCATTACCTACATCATCTGTATGCCCACCAATCTCAACTTTCAGATCTTGGTGCTCATTCAGAATCATAACCAAATGATCTAGTTCGGGTTCAGATTCTGTCTTAAGGTTAGCACTGTTGGTGTCAAAGAATACATTTCTAAGGATAATTTTACTACCAACTTTAATTTTATTCAGAGTGATGATTTTTTCAGCTTCATAATACTCCGTACTCTCTTCAATTGAAAAGTTTTCTGAATGGAAAAGATAACCCTCTGCATCAATATTAATTGCATAGTCTTTTCCACTAGGAAGTGGCATCAAGAATTTACCTGTCTCACTATTTGATGTAATGGAAGTGATTTCCTCATTCGTATTTACGTCTGTAATAGTGATATTTGCTGTTACAGGTGATTGTGATTCTTCATCGAGAATAAACCCTTTGAAAAGAATTAGTTTAGCAATTTCAACCACTACTACTTCTTCTTTTACTTCTACAGGTTCAGGTTCTTCCTTAACTACAACAGGTTCCTCCTCTTTAATTTTAAAGTCAATTTTATAAATATCTTTAGAACCATAAGAATCTTCTCTCCAAGTTGCAATATATCCTTCATCACCTTTGGCTGTGATCGATAAGAAAATATCATCACCAGGAGTATTGATATGACTTCCCATGCTTTCTGCTTCTGTCCAAGTACCGTGTTTTAAAGTACTTTTGAATATGTCGTAACCACCAATAGTGTGATGCCCTTTAGATGAGAAATAAAGAGTTTTTCCGTCAGGGTGGAAATAAACAGCATCTTCATCATAAATTGAATTTATGGCAAGTCCTAAATTTTCAGCTTCTCCCCACTGACCATTTGTTTGAAGTTCAGAAACAAAAATATCAAGTCCTCCATGAGTATTTTTATCATAGTCACTAACGAAGAAAAGCTTTTTACCATCATATGAATAACAAGCTGATGGTTGGTGCTCTGAAATATTTATAGTTTCTGGGAATTTCTTAGGCTCACTCCATTGACTCCCTTTTCTGATACTTTCATATAATAGTCCTTCTCTGTAGATGATCATTTTACTACCATCAGGAGAAAGCGCTACCGATGCATCATGTTCGGCTGTATTAATTGGATGACCAAGGTTCGATGCAGGAGTCCAAGCACCATTTTGGAATTTGCTAGAATAAATATCTTCAAAATAATGATGATCACCACTGATTTGACCGCCAGTTGAATTGCTTCTTCTAGATGTAAAATAGATTTCAGTTTGATCGGCATTAATGGTTACACCGTATTCAGCATATTCTGAGTTTACAGCTTCTCCAAGGTTAATGAATTCAACCTCAACACCACTATCGGCTAACCTAATTCCATTTCTACATTCTTCAATCTTCTTTAAAATAAGTTCATCCTCCCCGTGAGAGTCGATATAACGACGAAAATGCTTGATAGCTGTTTGAAACTCTCTTTTATAATGGTAAGTAAGTCCCAAATACTTTTGAATTTCATCTAGGTCAGGATTAATCATATCCAGTTCCATTGCCTTTTCTAAATACTCTAAGGCTTTCGTCTTATCATGCTGAGTACAGTAAAGGTAACTGATACCTATAATGTAGTTAAGTCTTACATTATTTGAGTTAAACTCTTGAGCTTTAAACAAATATTCTAGAGCACCATCAAAGTCTCCAGCATCCATGTAAGACTGCCCAGTTTTCATATTTTCAACAGCTTCTTTCATCTGCTCTTTCTGATCTGGGAAATTCTTTTTTGTAAACTCAACGTCTTGAGCGAATAAAATAGATTGAGTTATACAACTTAAAAAGATGTAAAATGATAATTGTAGATATTTCATCTGAATTAGTATTAGCCTTAGTTTTTTTTAGATTAAAAAGTCCTTAACTAAATTTGTCAATGTTATTTCACAAAACTAACAAATCAATGGAGTTTTTTTTAAATAGGCAGTTTCGAATTTTAATATTTTCTTCCTTCATCTTTATGTTTTCATGCTCTAGCCAAACTGATAGGGATAAATTTTTCTTGAAAGGGATGATAGCAATGGACGATAAAGATTATGAAGAAGCAATACACTTTTTTACAGAATCTTATCAATTAGATAGTTCTTTTGCAGATGCAATCAATAATAGAGGAGTGGCATTGATGAAGAAAAAGGAATATCCAAAAGCACTTTCTGATTTTGAAAAAGCAGAAGCGATCAGAGAAGGTTATTTTGAAGCATCAAAAAATAAAGCACTTGCTTTTCAAGAACTAGACAAGCATGAAAATACAATATTGGTTTTAGATTCTTTGATCAAGACAAACCCAGATTCAACTTTTCTTTTTTCAACTAGAGGAGTTTCAAAACTGGCTTTATCTCAAAATGAATCAGCTTTATTAGATTTTCAAAAACAGCTTGAATACTCACCTAATGATATTGCTAGTCTCTTAAATATTGGATATATAACCTATTCAAATGGTGATTATGATGTGGCCAAAAAGAGTTTCCAAAAGGTAATAGAATTGGATAAAAAGAGTGCTTTAGCATACAATAATTTAGGTTTAGTGTACCTAAGAGAAAATTCATTTGAGAAAAGTGAATTAGAGTTTAATAAAGCATTAGAAATTGATTCATCTCATCCGTATTTCAGAAATAACAGAGCTTTAGCGCTTCTGTTTCTGGGTAAATTGGATAAGGCTTTAGATGATCTTGATATCTCAAAGTATTATGATGACAAGAATCCTTTGTTGTATAGAAATTTTTCATTTTACTTTGCACAAAATAAAGAGTTTGAAAAAGCTGAAGCTACTCTGGAAAAAGCAAAATCAATGGATGAAAATCTTGAGGGTTATAATTTCTTTAAGGCTGAACTTCAAAGGTTAGAGGGAAACATAGAAAAAGCGTGCTCATTTTACATAAAATCTCAGAAAAATGGGGAAGGCTTTCATTCAAATGCTTATAATTGCAAAACAGAAATTGATTAGTTGATTGAAATATCAACGGGATTAGGGTGTAATTTTCATTAAATATTTATATAATTACCCTTGGTTCAGTACAATAGCGGAAGCGGAAGTCAAAAAATACTTGTGACTTCTCAGGAAAACTAAAATCTGTTAACTAATGGAATTTGAAAATCTTTTACTGGAATTAGCTAATAATGGCGTTCTTACGATTACGATTAACCGTGAGGATAAATTGAACGCTTTGAATTCTGCCACTATGGAAGAATTGAATAGTGCATTCCAGCGTGTATATGATGAACCTGAGATTAAGGCAGTAGTGATTACTGGGAAAGGACAAAAAGCTTTTGTAGCTGGAGCAGATATTGCTGAAATCTCGGAGTTGACTCAGATGAACGGACGAAAGTTTGCTGAAAGAGGACAAGAAATTTTTGCACAAATTGAAAACTGTCCGAAGCCAGTAGTAGCAGCTGTAAATGGTTATGCTTTAGGTGGAGGAAGTGAATTAGCGATGGCTTGCCATATTAGAGTAGCAAGTGAAAATGCTAAATTTGGTTTACCAGAAGTTAGTTTAGGTCTTATTCCTGGTTATGGAGGGACTCAACGTCTTACTCAGTTAGTTGGGAAAGGAAAAGCTTTTGAGATGATCATGACAGGAGATATCATCAGTGCTGCTGAAGCAAAGGAATTTGGTTTAGTAAACCATGTTGTTCCTGTTGAAGAAGTAGTAAATAAATCTGTTGAGATTATTGATAAAATCCTTTCAAAAGCATCTGTTGCAATTTCTCACGTAATTGATTGCATCAATTTAGCTGCATCAGGAAATGACGGTTTCCAAAATGAGGCAAATGCTTTTGGTAACTGTTGTGGAACAGAGGACTTTAAAGAAGGAACATCTGCTTTCTTACAAAAGAGAAAGCCGATCTTTACAGGCAAATAAGAAATTTATTTAATGCATAAGTAAACCCGCAGGAATTTGATTTCTGCGGGTTTTTATCTTATACCGATATGTTCAAGAAATTACTTTCAGAAACGGTTATTTATGGAGGAACAACTATTCTTACTAGATTAGTTAGTTATGCCTTAGTGCCCTTACATACAGGTGTTTTCAAGGTTGATGATTATGGTATTGTCTCTCTCTTTTTCACTTATATAGTCTTCTTTAATGTAGTGTATACTTATGGGATGGAGACAGCCTTCTTTAGGTTTTCAAATCTGAAAGGTGAGAACAAAGAGAAGGTATTCAACCAAATCATGACATCTTTATTGTTTACTTCTGTCTTGTTTTCTGGAATAGGAATTTATTTCAGTCAGAATATAGCTGAAGCACTCGGGTATTCTAATGCCCAACATTATGTCGTTTGGATATTTATGCTCATAGCGATTGATGCTATTGTTTCTGTACCGTTTGCTAAGCTAAGACTTGAAAAAAAGGCAACACTTTTTGCGTCTTATAAAATTGTGAATGTGTTGATCATGTTCGGGCTGAATTATTTTTTCCTTCTTACTTGCCCAAGTATTCTGAAAGGAGAGAGTTTTTCAAGTCTAAAGCCATTCGTTGAAAGTTTTTATGACCCTAATCTTGGGTATGGTTATGTCTTTTTAGCAAATCTTATCGCAAACTCAACCTACCTACTCATGTTTGTGAAAGATTGGTTGAGATTGAAGTTTGTCTATGATAAAGAGTTGTATTCAAAAATCTTGAATTATGGTTTGCCTTTAGTGATTTCTGGATTAGCATTCGCTGTCAATGAGGTAGCTGATCGTCAATTACTGTTTTCGTGGTTGCCAGATGGTTTTTATGCAGAAGGTGATGGAGAATATGCTGTGGGTGTTTATTCTGCTTGTTATAAGCTATCGATTTTTATAACTATGTCGGTAATGGCATTTAAGTATGCAGCTGAGCCATTCTTTTTTGCTAGAGCAGGTGAGAAAAATTCTAAGAATCAGTTAAGTATCATTATGCGTTATTTCGTGATTGTACTCGCGATGATGTATGTTGGTATTTTAGCCAATGTAGATTGGATTGCACCAATTTTGATTAGGAAACCTGAATATCTTGTAGGTTTGAATGTAGTTCCAATTCTCTTAATGGCAAATATCTTTTTAGGTATTTATTACAATCTAGCGATTTGGTATAAGCTAACAGATAAAACGAGATATGGAGCCGTAATTAGTACAATTGGTGCTTTGATTACTATTAGTATCAACTTCATCTTAATTCCAAAATATGGCTATTTTGGTTCTGCCATAGCAACATTTTCTGCTTATGGAAGTATGATGGTGATTTCTTATTTATTAGGTCAGAAGCATTACCCAGTACCATACACTACTAAGAATAGTTTAATTCATTTGTTTGTAGCTGTAGTTCTTGGCTATGTTTGCTTTTTTGAAATATCAGCAGGAACTTTAGGATTAATCTTGAAAAATGGAATAGTAGCTGTTTATATTTTAGGAACGCTATTCATTGAAAAGAAAAAACTACAAAATCTTCAGATTAGTAATTAATATATTAGATGAAAGTTAGAGTAATAAATAAATCAGGACACGATTTACCATCTTATCAAACTTCTCACTCAGCAGGAATGGATTTGAGAGCTGTTTTAGAAGAAGAGATTGTTTTAAAACCTTTAGAACGAAAGTTGATTCCTACGGGGATTTATATGGAACTTCCTCAAGGTTTTGAAGCACAAGTTAGACCTAGAAGTGGTTTGGCTTATAAGCATGGTTTGACGGTCTTAAATTCTCCTGGAACAATTGATGCAGACTATAGAGGTGAAGTGAAAGTTCTTTTGGTAAACCTTTCAAATGATGAGTTTGTAGTAAAAAATGGTGAGCGTATTGCACAAATGGTAATCGCGAAACATGAGACAATTCAGTGGGATGCAGTTGAAGCGTTAAATGAGACAGAAAGAGGTGCTGGTGGTTACGGCAGTACTGGAGTTTCTTAATAAGTATACGGAAAACAGTGATTCTTATCGGAATCGCTGTTTTTTTATAAAACAAAGTGTCATATTGATCGTTAGTTATATCGTAAAAAAGCAAAATTATGTATAAGGAAATCAATACAATTAGCCCTTCTTCGAAAGTTTGGATTTATCAGGCTTCAAGAGAATTAACACAAGACGAACAAAAGGATATTCAAATTGCTTTAAGAGGGTTTGTAGAAAGTTGGCAAACGCACGGAGCACCTGTTTTCGGATCATGCGATATTTTGTACAAACGTTTTCTTCTAATTTTGGCAGAGGAAGATCAAAATGCTCCTTCTGGTTGCTCAATTGATAGTTCTGTAGGTTTGATTAGAGAAATCGAAAATAAATATCAAATCACTCTTTTAGATCGTTCTCAGATCGCTTTGATGAATACTGATGGAGATATTTTTACAAAAGGGCTAAATGAGCTAAAAGAAGCCGTAAGTTCTGGTGAGATTAGTGAAGAAACTACAGTATTTAATAATACGATCACTAATTATCAGTCATTTGAAAGTTCTTGGAAGCAAAAAGCTTCTGAAAGTTGGATGAAGAAGTATTTCAAAAATTAGTTTATTTATAATAAATAGGTTATAATTAAGCTTATTGAGACTTTGAGTATATTTTTTGTATGTGCTCCCTTGTAAAATTCCTTAGCTTATGATTAGAAATTACCAATCAAGGAAAAAGGGGCTTCTGTTTTGTTTGTTACTCGTTTTAAGTTGTTTTTCTACTTCTTTTGCGAGTTTTCCTACAGTGCTTACTTTTTCTGAAATAGATACAGATTTGACTTTTGAAGTTAGCCCGAACCCAAGTTCTGGAGATCATATAAAGCTTGTTATTGAGTCTGTTGAAGAAATTGATGCACTAGAAGTTATTATTTATGACACGATTGGGGGAATAGTTTTTAAAGAACTAACTCAAATTGGTCAAAAGAATGAAAAAACAGTTTTTTCAATTTCACCAAAAGATAAACTAACTCCGGGTCTCTATTTCTTGAGTTTAAAAACTCACGATAAGAAAGTAACGAAAAGATTAATTATCATATAAATTCATTGCCATCTCTATAAAGGATGGCATTTTTTTTTTGATGAACACAATGGAAAATAGAGTAACAAAACTTTTTAACATCAAATACCCAATTGTACAAGGAGGTATGGTTTGGTGTAGTGGATGGAAGCTAGCCTCAGCAGTGAGTAATGCTGGAGGTTTAGGAATTATTGGTGCAGGTTCTATGCATCCTGAGATCTTATTGGAACATATCCAGAAATGTAAACAAGCTACAGATGCTCCTTTTGCTGTAAATATTCCGCTTCTTTATCCTGAAATGGATAACCTTATTTCAATTATCATTGAGAATAAAGTACCAATCGTATTTACATCTGCAGGAAATCCTAAAGCTTGGACTTCCCATTTGAAAGAACAAGGAATTACCGTTGTTCATGTTGTTTCAAGTGTGAAGTTTGCCTTAAAAGCTGAGGCTGCAGGAGTTGATGCAATCGTGGCTGAAGGTTTTGAAGCAGGAGGACATAATGGGCGTGAAGAAACAACTACTATGTGTTTGATCCCTGAGGTTTCTAAAGCTGTAAATATCCCTGTAATTGCTGCAGGAGGAATCGGTGGAGGTAAATCTATGCTTGCTGCTTTTGCCTTAGGTGCTGAAGGAGTTCAAATGGGTAGTGCATTTGCGGCTACTGTAGAATCTTCTGCTAGTAAAGAGTTTAAAGAAGAAGTTATTAAGGCAAAAGAAGGTGATACTTCATTGACCTTAAAAGCAGTAACTCCAGTCCGTTTGTTAAAGAATGATTTTTACAGTAGAGTCAAAGAAGCAGAAGACAGAGGTGCTTCTAAAGAAGAGTTGAGAGAGCTTTTGGCAAAAAGAAGAGCGAAAAAAGGAATTTTTGAAGGTGATTTGATAGAAGGTGAATTGGAAATAGGACAAGTTTCTGCAAGTATTGATTCACTAAAAACGGCTTCAGAAGTAGTAAAAGATACTTGGGAAGAATTTTTAGATGAAAGAAAAAGAATTAGCTCACTCTTTTAATTAATGAGCCATCGATTATTTCATGATCAGAACCACTGAAACCATTGCGATAATAGCTACAACAGCAGAGATTAATGATGAATTACGAATCTGCTTTGTAGCTGTTATTTTAAAGTCTTCATATTCTGATCTTAGACTCAATATCTCATTTTTAAGATTTTCAATATCTTCTTCCTGTTTTTTTGTTTTTTGAGCGTTTTCAGTGATTGTGTTTTCATACTCACTAGTCAAACCTCTAATATTTTTTATGGATTCTTGAATTTCGTCTTCAAGATGTTTTGCCACTTCTTTCTGAGCTACTATTTCTTGACTTACTTTTGTAAATTGATGTGCTTGTTGTTCTGAATATTCAGCCAATTTCTTTTCCACTATTTTTTGTGTTGAAGTATCAATTTTTTGTTTTAACTCCTCAAATTTTTCTGAGATATTTTCAATCCATTTCATAATTATTGATTTGTAGTTTTAGTGATAACAAGATTTGATACGGATGAAACTATCGATATGTTCTCAATTCTAACTTATTTTTATAATAATCATTTAAAACTGAAGTCATAAATTCTTATTTCATACTCCTAAAAAGCTATTTTATTGACGTAGTATTCGGTTTTAAAATCCTCTTTTTTGACTTGCTATAAGTCAATAATTGTTAGTAATGTCAGAATCTTATGATTTATTTTCAGCTGTTGATGAATATCAACAGAGGGTTTGTGCTATTCTTGTAACTTCATTTACTTGAATTTATTAACCACCCTTATTAACATAAGAATGAGATTAAGAAACATATCATGGATTCTAGTTCTGATTCCTTTAGTGGCCTTACGTCCTTTTAAAGACAAAAAAGAATCTGACCGTTCAAAAATGGGATTAAAAGGAAATGTAAAAAGTATAGAAGTAGAATATGGTAAGGTTACAAATGAAAATGGTGTTTGGAAGTTAGGAGAGAAACCATTCAATAATGCGAAAGAAAAGACCACATTTTTACCTTCAGGAAATATAGCGCTTAAAACAATTTTCAGTAGTTCGGGAGATCAGCAATATAAGTTTCAATATTTCTATAAAGGAGATCAACTAGACTCAATGCTGCAATATTATAGTGAAGACGAACCTACTTATAAAACCATTTATGAGTTTAGTAAAGATAAACCAAGTCAATTACTATCTTCTGTACTCTATGAATTTGTAGATAATACAAAGGCAGGGAAAACAGATTATTTTTATGATAAGAAAGGTAATTTGATTGGTCGTAAGAACATGAATTCTGCAGATGAAACTAATGTAGAAGAAGTATTTGAGTATAAGAAAAGACAAAAAGTACGATACAAGAAGTATATAGCTTCAGAACAGTATACAATAATTCAGGAGTATGAGTATAATAAGCAAAAGCTCGTTTCTCAGATTTTATCTAAGTCAATAACAGGTCAGGTACAGACGAAGAAAGTGTTGGCTTATGATGAAAATGGAAACCTACTTAGTTCAAGAATTTATAATCCAGATGATCAACTTGCAGAAGAAAGGACTTTTGAATATACTTTTGATGATAAAGGGAATTGGGTTCAGAAAGTAGTTATTGAAAATGGAGAGCCGTATTTTATGACGGTTAGAAAAATAGAATATTTTAATTAAAAAAAATCCCTAACATGAACTCTCATGTTAGGGATTTTTTATCGATTGATAGGAAATGATTCCATGAGTTTCTTTCGATAAGTTCTGTCTCGAATAATTCTTAAACCAAATTGATTCAGCTCTTTTGAGAGTCGAATGTGTTCTGATTCATTCATCCCTGTTACTACCAAAATCATTTCTGTTTGCTTTCCGTATAAGTCTTCGCCATACATTCCAATAACTAGGGTGTTAAGGTAAGATCCTGTAGTAAATCCACAATGTTTTAGGTCTTTGCTAACCTCAGGTGATTTCATGATTTCCAATTCTAAGGTTTCAGAAATTACTTTATTGACCTTGTTCGGAAAAGAACTTTTAGAGTTGATCTGATGAAGTACTTTGATGTAGTTTTCTACTTTTTCTTTTCTACTTTGATCAACCCAGATTTTAGCTATTTTTTTAAATGTGGCAGGGTTAACTTCAAGATCATTTTCTTTATATGTATTATCAAAATCATCTCTTAAGGCATTATGAACTTCCCAAGACTTACTAGCTTTGTCTTTCTCTGATAAATTATTCAGATAGTATTCAAAGCCATCAGCATTCTTTACGGATTGAGCTTGGAAAAAGTGCTGAGAAGAAGGATAAGGATAGAAGTCTAAATCTTTCAATCCTAATTTTTTTAATCTTGATTCAATTGCCCCTTTACCAAGAAGTTCTACAAGATATTCGTGACAAGCATCTACATTGAACAACATCATTCCCATAGCTACATCTTGAAGCATGATTTTGTTGTTCTGAATTTTTCCAGATCGTTCGAGGTGATCTTGCCAGAATTTAGTAGAAATATTATTCATTTGATACACATTTAAATCTCGTATTGAGATTCTGTAATCAGGAGTGAAATTCCCATTTGCAATCTGATAAGCATATTCAATTAGAATTGGGAAGTTTTGTAGGTTCAAAACAGGGAATTCAACATAACTTCCTACATCAACAAGTCTTGCTTTATCTTGCTGAACAATAAGTGCAAATCTTTCGGGGTGTTGTTTTATATAGGTCGGAATTTCTACAATACTGATTTCAGAGTTTTCTTCTTGAGCAAAAGAAATAGTGT
The DNA here is from genome assembly GCF_003149185.1 of Sediminitomix flava. NCBI lineage: Bacteria > Pseudomonadati > Bacteroidota > Cytophagia > Cytophagales > Flammeovirgaceae > Sediminitomix > Sediminitomix flava. Next base: position 573,807 of record NZ_QGDO01000003.1, read on the forward strand.
TGAGAAATGAAAATATTGTTAGAATAGAAAAAAAGAGCCTTTTGTTCATAGCAAGTTTACTGTTTCTATAAAAAAAGAAAACCATCTAAGCATAGACGGTTTTCCAAAAATAAGGTAGAAATATGAATTAATATTATTTCACTTCTGAATTAAGTTAATTTAACCATCCAGCTCAAATCCTAGTAATGATCTCATTTCATCCAGAATAGGATATTTCTCTTTTAGATAATTGTATTTCTCAGCTTGAGTGTACAACCTTTTCCCTTCTTTTACCTCAACTACTTGAGCATCTAAAGTGATGTAGTCGTTTTGCAGTTGGTCTTTAAGGAAATTGTGAAGCTGTGGTTTTAACTGTTGGAACTGCTGAACTTGCATTGGGTTAGTCAAAGACACATTGATTTGTGTTTCGCCAACCAGCTTTACAGGACTATCTTCCAATAACAAAACAATCAAAGGACTTACATTCTGTCTTTTGACTTGTATTACGTATTCAAACCAAACTTTTTCGAGCGTATCTTGATTGAAAGCTCTTTTTCTAAAGCTCTGCTTGACTTGTGTTTTTTGTTGTTTTGCTTCTTGTGCTTGCTGCTCTTGAACAAGTCGTTGTCCTACATCTTGAATGCTATTTGAGATCGCATTCGTTCTTTTGAAAGTTACAGCTTTTGTACGGGCAGCTTTAAAAGCAGAAGAAAGCGAGTTTTTCAACTCTGATGTTGGAGCATTGCCTTCTTCTACTTTTTGTGAATTTGCTGCTTGAGGGCTAGGAGTTACCACTTTTTTAACTCCTGTATTTGCAAATTGGGCGTTAACCCTTCTTAATCTACTTTTTTTTTTCCTTGCTCTGTGCCAGCAAGGGATAATGCGTGTCGGATGCTCACCATCTTCATGAGAGCAAGCTCAACGTGTAATCTCGCATTTTTACTCGTTTTATAGCCTTGATCGCATTGGTTTCCAACTTGAAGGGCTGATAAAATGAGCGAGTTTGGAAGTTTTGAAGCCTGTTCTAAATATTTAGCTTTTACTTTCTCAGAAACTTCAAGTAGCGCAACAGTCTGTTGGTCTTTACAAACCAAAAGATTTCTGAAGTGCTCACAAAGTCCTACTATGAAATTGTGTCCATCAAAGCCTTTTCCTAAAATTTCGTTGAAGGTAAGGAGAACAGTTGCTAAGTCTTCTTGATGAATACTATCTGCAATTTTGAAGAAGTAATCGTAATCAAGAATGTGAAGGTTATCAATTGTTGTCTGATAATTGACTGTTTTATCTTCTGAGAAAGTAACAATCATATCAAACATAGAAAGAGCATCACGCATTCCTCCATCAGCTTTTTGAGCGATAAGCATCAAAGCTTCTTGTTCTGCAGTGATTCCTTCTTCTTGAGCGATAAAAGATAATTGACCAGAAATTTCTTCTACACCAATTCTGTTGAAGTCAAAAATCTGACATCTTGAAAGGATCGTAGGAATGATTTTATGTTTTTCTGTAGTAGCCAAAATGAAAATCGCATACTCAGGTGGCTCTTCCAATGTCTTCAGAAAGGCATTGAAGGCTGCATTTGAGAGCATGTGAACCTCATCAATAATATAAACTTTCTTTTTTCCTGCTTGAGGAGGGTATCTTACTTGATCAACCAAGCTTCTGATATCTTCAACAGAGTTGTTCGAAGCGGCATCAAGTTCAATGATATTATATGAGGCATTCTGATTAAAGCTTTTACATGAATTACATTCATTGCAAGGCTCATGGTCAGCCGTTAAATTCTCACAGTTAATTGTTTTTGCCAAAATACGGGCACAAGTAGTCTTACCAACACCTCTAGGACCACAGAATAAAAAGGCTTGTGCCAAGTGATTATTCTTGATGGCATTCTTTAAGGTATTCGTAATGTGCTCTTGTCCGACAACCGTATTGAAGGCACTAGGTCTATATTTTCTGGCAGATACTACGAAATTGTCCATAGAAATTTCTTCAAAATCAGATGCAATTTAAGGATTCGTTAGATTCTTATTACCATAAACTCCCAAAGAATTTAATTATTTTTGTTCTTCATTTCATTTTTAGAAGATTTTAAGAAAAGGGAATTAACAATAGTTCTCTGATTTTGAAGAGTCAATACATCATGGAGCAAATAGAACAAGAGCAGAAAGAAATTTTAGAAATTTTGTATCAAGATGAATATTACGTAGTGGTTAATAAACCAAACGGTATTTTAGTCCACCGTACGGAGCTTGATACTAAAGCTGAAATTTTTGTAATGACAATCTTAAGAGATCAAATCGGTCAGTATGTTTATCCAGTTCATCGGTTGGATAGACCTACTTCTGGTGTGTTGATTTTTGCATTATCTCCAGAAGCTTGTGCTGCTTTACAAGAGGAGTTCAATGAAAAAAGAGTAAGCAAAAAATACTGGACAATAGTTAGAGGTTATGCTCCTGAAGAGGGGACTATTGATGAACCAATTAAAAGTAGGTATCAGAAACATACGAAAGATGCTGTTAGTACTTTCAAAAAGCTAGATCAAGTAGAATTGCCTATTCCAGTTGGTAAATTTCCATGTAGTCGTTTTTCCCTCATGGAGACAGAACCTATTACAGGAAGAACTCATCAATTAAGACTCCATTTTGGAAAAATAAGACACTATATTTTGGGCGATACGAGATACGGTGATAATAAGCAGAATAAGATGTTAGAAGAGCAATTTCAGAACAAATTTTTGCTTTTGCACTGTAAAAAAATGTCATTCATTCACCCTTACACTAAGGAGACTGTTACTGTATCGGCGGCATTGTCAGAAAACTTTCACAATGTATCTAAAGCGATGGGATTATTAGAAAATGTAACATTACCGATAAGTTCTGTTTTAGATTAAATATTTACTTTAGCTTTTCATATATAAATAAGCTAATCAAACATGAAAAGAATTTATAGTATAGTTTTTAGCCTTTTACTTTTGGTAGGTTGTTCTTCAACACAGGAGAAATCCTCATCAGCGTCTAATTCTAAGATGGATATAAAAGTTGCAACATATAATTCCTCACTATACAGAAAAGCAAAGGGAGAATTGTTTAAGAGTTTGAATAATGGTTGGGATATTCAAGCCCTTAACCTAGCTAAGGTTATTCAAGAAGTTCGTCCTGATGTTCTAATCCTTCAAGAGTTTGACTATGAAGAAGGAGGAGAATCTTTAGATGTATTTGTAGATAAATACTTGAATAAAGATCAAGGAGATACGGAAGCAATCAATTATAAATATCGTTGGTCAGTGCCTACCAATACTGGATATGCAACAGGCGTTGATTTGGATGGTGATGGTAAATTGGGTGCTGGAGATTGTTTTGGTTTTGGTCAGTATGAAGGACAGTATGGTTTCGCTATTCTTTCTAAATTCCCATTTGATCAATCACAAGCAAAAACTTTCCAAAAGTTCTTATGGAAAGATATGCCTAACGCAAACCTACCAGTAAAAGAGGATGGCCAAAGTTATTATTCAGATGAAGCGCTTGAGATATTCAGGTTGTCATCTAAAAATCATATAGACCTAACTGTAGATGTAAATGGTACTTCTGTTCATCTTCTAGTTGCACACCCTACACCTCCTGTTTTTGATGGCGAAGAAGACAGAAATGGTAAAAGAAATCATGATGAGATCAGACTTTTAGCTGATTATATCAGTGGAGGGGAGAAAGCTGTATATTTATATGATGACAAAGGAGAGAAGGGGGGATTAAAGCCGAACTCACATTTTATAGTCTTTGGAGATATGAATGCTGATCCTATTGATGGAGATTCATTTAATTCGGCAATTCACCAATTGACAAAGCATTCTGAAATCAATAATGAAGCTTCAGAAGGCAAGTTTGTGCCTCAAAGAACAGAAGTTGATTCAATTTCTTATGCTTTAGCTAAGAAATATAAGAAAAAAGGAGATGTGAAATTCCAAACTTCAGAGTTTGGGCTAAGAATCGATTATGTACTTCCGAGTAATAATTTTGAAGTAAAAGGGTCTGGTATCTTTTGGCCTTCAGCTTCCGATTCACTTGGCTATTTGATGGAAAGAGATGCTTCTTCAGATCATAGAATGGTATGGATGGAATTGGGTTTATAAATCCTTTTTAGTGATTCTATATTAGCGTAATTACGGATTTTTCTTACATCAATGAATGTTATGGTTGAAAGTGATTATAGAACTATCATTGTCAATCTTAATAGCTGAGTTGTGACGTATTCATTGATTGTAATAGTATTATATTTTCTGCCTTTTGTGGTTGTTGGACAACAACAAAAGCCTAAGGCAGAAATTATAAGCAAATCAGAAGTTCCTTATAGGGTACTTGAAGCTGTATCAGAAGATTTTCCAAAGGCTGAAGTCAAAGACTATGTTCGAATCCCACAAGATATGTATGATCTAGATTGGGGAGATGATGTGGTTTTTAAAACAAGAGGCCCAGCACCTGACTTGTATAGGGTGAAACTGAAAGGGAAGTATTCAAAGCGAGATTTGATTTATAATGAGGAAGGTAAGTTACTTTGGAGTGATCAGAAAGATAAGTATCATGAACTTCCTTTAGCTGTAAATCAGGCAATAGCTCAAGAATATGGTTCTGGTGTTATTTTTAAAAATAAACACTTTGTAAACCCCAATAGCGAAATCCCAGAATATTATAAAGTCAAGGTGCGAAGTGATAATTATGATACTCATGTGGTTTGGGTGGAGCCGAATGGAAATATCTTTAAATCTTATACTTACGACTGATATTGAACTGATAATAGTTAAAATTAAAAAAGCTATCTCAATTTCTTTTGAGATAGCTTTTTTAATTAGAAGAAACAGGTTTTACTCCTAGAAAATAGTAAGCATGTCTTGAGGTTTTTCGGCATTTTCTACTTCAGTACTGATTTTAAATCTAGCTATATTTTCAGTAGAAAAACCAAGAATCATGATGTCATTGGTTTGTTCTTGGTCAGATGCCCAAGTATCAAGTGCTTTGTTGAAAGCTGCTTCCTGTTGATACAATGGTGTTTTTTGGATTGATTCCAAGAATCGTAACAGCCTTGTTCGACCTAGCGCTACTTTATTTTCATTGAGTTGCTTTTCAAAACCATCAGAACAGATATAGAAATTCGTGATTTTATCTAGGTTTAACTCATGTATATCCCAATCATCTCTTTCATGATTGGATTCACCAATTACATAATCATTTCCTTCGATAATTTTAGCCTCTTTATCCTCAAAATAGATAAAAGGTATTCCAGAACCTGAGTAAGTAAGTGTATTCTTAGAGTGATTGATAATGCAGATACCAATATCTAAGGAACCAGATGTATTTGTCGTATCTTTCTTTAATACTTTTCTGAATTTTTGATTGATAGCATTGATAATGAAGTCAGGTGAAATGATTTCATTTTTTTGTATTACTTCTTGAAAAATCTGAAATCCAATAAGTGATAAGAAGGCTCCTGAAATACCATGTCCCATAAAATCGGCTGCAATCAATATCGAAAAACGGCTAGTATGCTTGAACCAGTAAACATCACCACTAACGGTCTGTTTTGGTTTGTAATACATAAAGCTATTCGGGATATAAACCTGAATTTTCTTCAAGCTAGGAAGCATCAAATCTTGAATACTTTTAGCGTAACTGATACTTTGTTCAAACTCTTGGTTGTAGTTTTCTAGCTTCGTATTATTTTTTCTAGTTCTGTCATTTGTGATTTTTAGGTCTCTAAGCTGTAAACTAATTTGCTTACGTTGTTTGTCTACGATCAAGTGACTTAATTTTTTTCCTTCCTCATAAACAAAAAGGACAATCAAAAACCAGAACATTATCCCTGCAAGATTTATCAAGAAAGTCACTAAATGAGTTTCTTTATCAAAAGTGATACTTTCAAACGGATAGATGCTGTAGTGCCCTAATGTATAAACCCAAGCAGAAATTACTATAAACCAGAAGAAAGTACTGACTCTTCCGCCATATACAAAACACGAAATAGGAGTGATAGCATGAAATATTAGAATTGGTGAGTTGATGCCACCTGTTTCTAGAACAATTCCATTAATGGCTAAAAATGAGAAAATAGAAGAAAGGTTTATGATAATTCCTTTTGGAACACGCTGTCTGATCATAAGAATAACAATTGTAGCGTTTACCACAAGTGCTAGGCTACTCACGAAACTGATTCTTGCATCAAGGTATAGGAATAGCAAACTATAGCTTAACGCCATTAACATTGTGAGGAAATTGATGATTACAATGGAGATGGAATCGGAATAGCTAGTAGAGTGCTTATTTCTAAATTCTATGGGAAGAAATGGCTCAGCAAGAGAAATGAATAATTTTGTAATACTACTCATAAAAATGTAATTGTTCTACCTTAAAAAATATAGAGTGTTGACATTTTTAATAATGGAAAAAGTTAAATCAATTCCAAGTATAGTTTGATTTTTTATTCAGTAATAAACCGTTTTAATCCATCGAAGCTTTACTTTTGTAGAAGAGGATAGATTTGAAATATGCAAAAGGATAAACTTACAGTTATACTCGGGCCAACAGCAAGTGGGAAAACACATTTAGCAGTTCATCTAGCTAATGATTTAGGAGGAGAGGTGATATCGGCGGATTCAAGGCAAGTATATCGAAAAATGGATATAGGAACTGGGAAAGATTTGAATGAATACACCCTAGGTGAAAATAATATTCCTTATCATCTTATTGATATCTGTGAACCTGGTGAAAAGTATTTATTAAGTGACTTTCAAAAAGATTTTAAGACTTCATACCAAAAAATTCTTTCAAATAACCATTATCCAATCTTGTGTGGAGGAACGGGTTTGTATATCCAATCAATTTTAGAGAATTATCAATATGCATTTATTCCCAATGATCAATCCCTAAGAGATTCTTTAGATGATTTGACACAAGACCAATTACTTAAACAACTAGATTTACTTCCCTTTTCTAAAGAGTTTCATGATCGAAAGAATAGAAAAAGAACCATTAGAGCTATTGAAATTGGTACTTTCTTGAAGGATAATCCGAATACTGATAATATATCAAAAAACGAATTAGAGGCTGTAATCATAGGGATTGATATAGATCGTGATACTAGAAGGTCTAAAATAAGCAATAGACTCAAAGAGCGATTACAAGAAGGCATGATTGAAGAAGTTGAAAGTTTGCTCAAGTATATTCCTTCTGAAGACTTAATCTATTATGGTTTAGAATATAAATTTCTTACTGAATATCTCTTGGGAAAGCTTACTTATGATGAAATGTATCAAAAACTAGAATCAGGAATCCATCAGTATGCAAAACGGCAGATGACTTGGTTTAGAGGCATGGAGAGGAAAGGCTATCAAATTAATTGGCTTTCTTTTGATATTCCGACAGATGAAAAAGTGCAAATCTGCAAAGAATTAATTCTTAAAAAAGTATAAGGTTTTTAACTATTGATCATATTCTTCCGTTATAGCATTCGGAAAATTTAAGATAAAAGATGAGCAATAAGATTACAGTTTGGCAAGAAGATTTTAGTGTAAGAGCATATCAAGTTGATCATAGAGCAAAGTTAAAACCTACAGCCGTAGCACAATTATTTCAAGAAGCGGCAGGAAATCATGCAACTGCCAATGGAGCAGGTTTTCATGATATTTTCAAAATGGGTAAAATGTGGGTCCTTAGCCGATTGAAGTTTGAGGTGAATGGTAGACCTGTTTTGTTTGACCAAGTAACGTTGAAAACATGGGTAAAATCCGTTAATGATTTCAACTCTGAAAGAGAGTTTGTTTTTGAAGATAAAGATGGGAATGTTTTGGTAAAAGGTTCTTCGTTATGGTTTATGCTTGATATGAAAACTAGAAGACCTTCTGCACTAGAGCCTGTCAAATCTTATTTTAACATAGAAGAAAATTTATCTTCAATAGGTGCGTTAGAAAAGATCAATGTTGAAGGGGAACTGAAATTTACAGATGCTAGAAATGTGAAATATTCAGACCTTGATCCTAATAATCATGTAAATAATGTGAAGTATTTAGAATGGGCACTGGATAGTTATCCATTTTCATATGTACAGAAAAATAAGTTATTAGGTTTTGAATTGAACTTTTTAGCAGAGACTCGAATGGGAGATGAGGTAATTCTTGAAACTCATGAAGTCAATCTTGAAAATAGAACTGTACTTTATACTAAGGTTAAAAATAAAGCAACTGATAAGCTAGTTTGTGTTGTCTCAACAGAATGGAAAAAGGCTAAAAAAGCCGTTGACCAAGCTAAAGAATTAGAATTAGCTTAATATTCATAAATGAAATATAAAGAAACACATCAAGGTATGACTTTGGTGTGTTTTTTTGTTCTGCATAAAAATATATTTTCTTTGTAGAAAATTAGATAAAACTATGATTGAAGTTAAAAAATTTACGTTCAATGATTTTTCTGAGAATACATATATCCTCTCAGATGAGACAAAGTCTTCAATAATCATTGATCCGGGATGCTTGTATGAAAAAGAAAGAAATGAAATCTTAAAATATATTTCTGATAATGAGCTGAAAGTAGAAAAGATTGTAAATACTCATTGTCATCTTGATCATGTTTTTGGGAATAGATTTTTAAAAGATACTCTGAATGTGCCTTTAGCTATTCCAAAGGATGAGATAGAAGTATTTAATGCTGCACCTTTAATGTCAAAAGCATATGGACTTCCAGAGGTAGAAGTATGTGAGTACGATGAGCTAATTGAGAATGAAGGACAAATTAGTTTCGGAAATTCTTCTTTAGAAATTCTTTATGTACCAGGGCACTCTCCAGGACACCTAGCATTTTATAGTGCCGAAGATAAATTCGTTATTAATGGAGATGTTCTATTCTTTGGCGGGATTGGCCGTACAGATTTACCAGGCGGTAATTATAATACGCTAGAGAATAGTATCCGTACTAAAATGTATGCTTTACCAGAAGATACAAAAGTCTATTGTGGACATGGTCCAGAAACGACTATAGCGAATGAGAAACAATTTAATTCTTTTGTAAGACCAGAATAGGGAAGCGTTATGAATATTAAGAAACAAATCCCTAATATTATTACTAGTGGAAACTTAGTAAGTGGTTGTCTAGGAATTATTGAGATTATAGAAGGTAACCTTGTCTTAGGTACTTATTTCATGATTTTGGCTGCTGTTTTCGATTTCTTTGATGGATTTGCAGCAAGGTTGCTTAAGGTGTCTTCACCAATGGGGAAAGAAATGGATTCATTGGCAGATATGGTGACATTTGGGGTATTGCCAGGAATGCTTATGATGCAGTTGCTAACTCAAGTTTTACCAAAAGATTCTTACCTAGTTTATGCAGGGCTTATTCTACCTGTATTTTCAGCGTTTAGATTGGCTAAATTCAATATTGATACGCGACAAACAGATACATTCTTGGGAGTGCCAACACCGGCAATGACTTTGTTGGTTTGTACATTACCATTCTTGTTTGATGAATTTCTTGAGATTGGACAGTTTTTGAATAATGCATGGTTTTTAATCTCAATCTCTATTATCATTTCAATACTTATGGTCTCTGATATCCCAATGCTTGCGATGAAGTTCAAGAATTACAGTTGGGGAGATAATAAGGCGAGGTATATTTTTGCTTTAGGAGCAGTTCCACTCTTAATCTATTTTTCTGTTGGTGGAATACCATTTGTAATGATGTGGTATATTTTACTTTCAGTTTTGAATAACTTGAATGCTAAAGATAAATCATAAAAAAAAGAGCCATTTCTACATAGAAATGGCTCTTTTTTTATCTCAAAATTATGACTTCATACATTCAATGATCTCACCATCTAAAGTGACTAACTTCTTAAGTTCATTAACAGTTAAGCAACTGTGTACTGGTAAGATTCCAATCACATCACCGACATTAACTTTGTCAAAATACTCTTGACTGGCTTTTATGATTCCGTGCTCTTGTGATAAAGATGCAAGGTACATTCCATCTATTGGGTCACTCCATGAGTTTTCTTCAAGAAAAACAATATTTCCAAAGAACTTTGCACCCTTGTCAAAATAAAGATGGTCTTTAGATAAATGAACAGCACCTCCGTATAATACAATCTCAAATCGATCTTCATGTTTTGCAACCACAGGACATGCCAGAGCTACTGCGATTTGTTTGGTTGAACAAGAAGTGATAAAGTTTTGCATTACATCATAGAATACAAAATTTCCAGGTCTTATCTCATCTAACCCTTCAAAGTTGTCAGCAACGCTACAAGACGGAGTGTCCCCAACGGATAAAATCAGATTAGGGTAATTTGGAAGAAAGTATTCTTTGAGTTCAAGCATAATACTTTTACTTTCTTCATGGATTTCAAGTATTTGTTCTTTTTCCCTAGCATGGTAAGTATGACCAGCATGAGCTAAGAAACCTTTAAATACGGTCTTATCTGATTTATCTATCTGTTGAGTTAAACTCGTAAGAAGCTCTTTTTTATATGCTTGGATACCTGTTCTGTGTGTTCCAACATCTATTTTAATAAATAAATGAACCGAATACTCAAGCTTATCTTGGAGTCTAATTATGGTGTCAATATCTTCAACTAGCAAATTCAGTTGTATTTTTTGAGCTAGCTTGTTTATCGTGTTTATCTCTAAAATATTTGTAGGGAAAGCCACCGTAATATCATTCCATCCGTCTTCTGCAAAATATTCAGCCATTTTTAAAGAAGACACAGTGATTGCTTTCACTCCAAAATCTCTGAACCAATTTCCAATCTCCTTACTCTGATGTGTCTTGAAATGAGGCCTCAAAGCTATTTTATTAAGGAAGGCTTTATCGGTCATATCCTCAATATTTCTAAGGCATTTCTTCTTATCTAATAAAAGTGTTGGACTCGTGATATTATGATTCATAGATGTACTTGATTGTATGCTTGAAAAAATGAATCAGAAATGTAAAAAAATTCTTTTTTATAAGGTGTGTCTTTAACTTCTTTTAGAGCAAAAAAAAACAGATCGAAATACGACCTGCCTTTCCATTGCTTGTATAGTATTGTGTAACAAATATGCTTGATATACTAACTACTAATTCGTTTGAATTAGAGCTGTATTATCAAGTGACGAATTTGGACTTTATACATTACTTAAGAACTACGCCTTTGTTAAGTAAAGGGTAATTGTTGTAATAGATATGTTTTTTGAATTCATATTGCATTAACATTTGGTTTTTGATTAGATAATTTCTGAAATATGCCGTTTAGGTTTCTAGATGAGAATCAGACGCTTTCAAAGAGTTTGATCCAATTGTTACATATTCTTAATACTGTATTTTTTTTAGCAAGTTCTTTTCTAAGTTATCAGTATATATCTAAACATTTATTCTTGTCATTATTAGGTTTATTGTTTCAAATTCAATTTTTCTTTTTGAATAGAAACCTGCTTGCTTATGTCGTTTTGACTTCGGGTTTACATATTTTGAGTCTTTTTCCTTTCTATAATAATCTTAGTTTAGTTTTACTCGCGCCTCTATTAGTACACCTTGTTTGTTCGATCTATTTAATAGCGACTTCTCAGAAAAAATCTATCTTTTGGATTATAGTAGTACATGTGTTCATGTTGGGAGGGCTTTTTATCGTGAATGTGTTCTCGGATGGGATAGAAGCATATAGTTTGGTTGTGCAGGAGTTTGAATATATTTCAATGGTATATTCATTACTAAGTATTTTATTCATATTGAGTTTTACATTTTATAGTTACACTCAATTAGAAAAAAGAGTAGTTTCTTTCACTGAAAGAAATGAAAAGGTTTTAGCGGATAATCGCTCTTATGGAGGAGAGCTTAAAAGATTGACCGATAAAGTTTCTCGATTCCAGAAAGAAAAGGATGATGAAAAGTGGATTTCAGAATTACACACCTATTTCATAGAAATAATTAGAGACTTACAAGAGAATGATGATATCTATGATGTGCTTTTGAGGCAACTTGCGCTTAAGATGGATTTAAATCAGTTGAGTATTTTCATCACTAAAAACTCTGAGAGTTCAAAGGCAAAATTGATTAAAGTAGCTTCATATGCTTTTGATGTTACTAAGCATGAAGCGCATGAAGAAATTGAGGAGGGGGAAACACTATTAGGACAGTGCTTATTAGAAAAACAACAGGTAATCATTGACGATCTTCCTGAAGGGTATCTATATATTAGTTCTGGGTTAGGAGATGCATCTGCTAAATTCTTATTGATACAACCTTTATTATTTCATGAGACTCTAGAAGGAGTAATTGAAATCGCATCTTTCCATAAAATACCCTCACATCATCTGAAGTTCATCGAATTAATCTCAATCGAAATAGCCTCGATGATTAGGGGTAAGAAAACTGATAAGGTGAGTGATGAACTCTACAATCAGGTTTCTAGAAAAATGGAAATTTTAAAAGAAGAGAATAAGAGCCTAAAATTGAGATTAAAAGATTTTGAGAAGAATGACTCTATAGATGCTTAGCTGAGTCTTTGTTTAAGATTCCTGTTATATATTTCCCTTAAATTATTGCCAATGCTTTCGGAAAACTTTAGGCCCCATAAATTGAGATGGCTTTTTGACCTTAGGAGTGGGAATTGAATTTATAGTATCTAAAGACGGTTGCCCAGCGTTTACCCATGCTGTGAGCCAAATAGAAGCTGTGTAATAAATAGATTTTTGTAACTGTGAAGTAACTAATTCTTTTTGATTTTGATAATAGACCTTTAAAAAGCGATTTGAGTACGATAGCTTGCTATATCTTGAATTACTTTTCCATTGATATTTCTTATTACCTACTTCATTAGATAATTTTTTCTCTGCTTCAAGTACTTCTTTACTTTTTTGGTAAACGTCCAATATCTCGCCCCATATTAAACCCTTAGGATTTTCTAGATAATCAGCCTTTTCTGTGAATAAATCATATTCATTATAATGTGCTTCAACAATCTCAGTTTCCCACAGTTTATGAATACCATATTGGTTACTCAATTGTCCATTATAATTTTTGGTAGTGTGCAGTGGAACCATGAGGTCTGATATATAATGAGCTATTTCACTTGAAAGCTTTAAAATCTTCTTTTGATCTTTTTTGTAAAATGCCGTGGAGAGTTGTTTTTCTAATTTGAAAATATGCCATGGTCCAATACCCCAAATTTGAAGGCTGTCATTGGGGTAAAGCTCATTTAATTCATACCAATTTGTCCAATTACTATCTAAATCAGTGTAGAACTCCATATTAATAAAATGTTTTGGAGCTTCATCTTCTACTGTGTATCGTCTACTGTCAGGTGTTGTTGATTGTTGAATAAGGTAATTGATATGCTTTTTGTAAAAGGGATAAATTTCATGGGGTAAAACATAAATTGCGTTTTCTATAATCTTCTCATGAGCAAAAAATCCCCAATCCGAATTGGCTATCAAGGGGTTAAGAATTATTGCAATTGTGGTTATGATATGTTTTGTTAATCTTTTTGGGTTAATCTGTTCAACAAAATAAGTGTTCATTATATTGTCATGTTTTTTAATAAATGTTACTGTTAAAAACTCAATTAGGTTTAAGGTGTTGTTAATCAGTGTTTTGTGTTTTTACATCTGTCTACTATCAAGAATTGTTATTAACAAATAGATTATTTCTATAGCTAGATTGAAAATATCTATATTGATAAATGCATGTTAACTTGCTCGTTCGTTTAATCATTTATACATTTGTTTAAACAAAATGATCAAAAGACATGACAGCCCTAGAATTCTCATTTTCATTAGATCAAGCACAGTCTTCTTTAAAGCCTTTCGCATTGAAGTTGACAAGAGATATGGAAGATGCAAATGACTTGCTTCAAGAAACAATGTTGAAGGCTTATTCCAACAGAGAGAAGTTCTCTGAGGGGACTAACCTTAAAGCATGGTTGTATACGATCATGAAAAATACATTTATCACGAACTATCAGCGTCTTTCAAGAAGAAACACGTTTATTGATACAACGGAAAATTTACACTACATCAATTCATCCGATCATGTTACGCAAAACATGGCTTACTCTCACTTTGCATTAGATGATATGAACGATGCTATTGAGGCCTTAGATGATGTGTATAAGGTTCCTTTTATGATGCATTTCAAAGGCTTCAAGTACCACGAAATAGCAGATCATTTACAAATTCCTATTGGTACAGTAAAAAACAGAATACATATAGCTCGTAAAGAACTAAAGACGAAATTGAAAGTATATAAAGATAGATAATTTGTGAAATTGTCTGAAGATATAAATTTTGGCCAGCTACAAGGATTTGTAGCTGGTTTTTTGTTTATCTAGGGTGGCAGATAAAGTATTTGTTGATTGATTTTGTCATTGACTTGGCATTGAACAACTCTGAAGCTTCTAACAAATCGACAATATCTCCTTTTTTAGTTTTGATTAGAATACGATCATTGGAGCCGTAAAGTGAATTACTTATAGAGTTTGTGTTGAACATATAGGTCATTTCACTATCAGTGAATCCAAATTTTTTCTGAACGGCATTTTTTTGTTCTTCTATGAATGCTACGGATAAAGGCTCATTGAACATATGAACTTTAAATATTTTTCGCTCGACTAAATGTTCACTTAATGTTCTCAGTACAAAATCATCGTGGAATAGCCAGAATTTAATACTCCCCCAAATATCATAATCATCTAGAAGTACGAAGTTTTTCAAAACTGATTCTTCGCTTTCAAATCTTTCGAATGATATATCTTCTTTCATAAATGGAGCTAAAGCAGGCGTGCAGGTTACTTCTACTCCTTCTCTTGTAAGGTGTTTAGCCCTTCTAATTACTTGAACAAGCATATGTTCCGTACTAACAGTTGTTTTGTGAAGATAAACCTGCCAATACATCATTCTTCTTGCATTCAAGAAATTTTCAATACTATATATCCCTTTTTCTTCAATAACTATCTGGTCATCTACTATATCAATCATTTGAATAAGTCGATCAGCCCCAATACTGCCTTCTATAACTCCTGTGAAAAAACAATCTCTTTGTAAATAGTCCATTCGATCCATGTCCAACTGAGAAGAGATTAATTGATGAAAAAATGCTCTGTTATATTCATTTTTGAACATTCTTATTGCTAGATCTAATTTCCCATCAAACTCTTGATTCAGTTTATCCATTAATAAGGATGAAATATTTTCATGATGAACCTCTTTAAGAATAGTATATTCTAAAGCATGTGAAAATGGCCCATGTCCAATATCGTGTAGAAGAATGGCGATCATTGCCGCTTCATACTCTTCCTCAGATATTTCATGTCCTTTTGCTATTAAAATATCTAAGGTTCTTCTCATGAGATGCATAGCACCTAGTGCATGATGAAAACGAGTGTGTAAGGCTCCTGGGTAAACAAAACTTGTTAAACCTAGCTGCTTTATTCTTCTCAGTCTCTGAAAATATGGATGTGAAACCAAGTCATAGATCAACTGATGATTGATTCTGATAAATCCATAGACAGGGTCGTTTATGATTTTAGCTTTCATTGTATTCTTCTATAATGGTATTTTTCTACTTCTAAAGTAAACAGGACGGAGAATAAAAAGAATACTTAAAGGATATTTTCAAGGGTATATGTTGATTTTTAACCTCTGTGATCACATTTATTACTCTATTTCTTTAAAGAATAGCTTATATAAAAACAATTTTCATTTTGAATACTTTATTTATGTGTGATTATTCAAATACATTTTAGAATAGGAAATGGAGTTTGGGAAGTTAAAAGACATTAGTACAGTAGATTTTAAGATACCTACTGATCATTATAGAAATAGAGAAGTACTATCAACAGGTAGAAATGACGGAAAAGGAGAAATCTATTTTGGTTGTCCCTCATGGACGTCAAAAGATTGGTTAGGTAAGTTATATCCGTCTAAGTTGAAAAGTGCAGAATTTTTTGAAAACTATACGAAGCACTTTTCGACCATAGAGTTTAATTCTTCTCATTATGCATTGCCAAGTAAATCACAAGTTGAGAAATGGGTTAATGAAAGTCCAACACAATTTACTTTTTGTCCAAAAGTTCCACAAGAAATAAGTCATTGGAAACGCTTGGATAGAGTGGGAGTACAACTAGATACTTTTATGCAGACTGTGGCAGGGTTTGAGAAACATTTAGGATGTAGCTTTTTACAACTTCCTCCCGATTTTGGAGTAGAATCTCTTTCAATGCTTGATTCATTTTTAGATCGAATTCCTGATCAATATCCATTATCAATTGAGTTTCGAGATCCTTCTTGGTTTGAGAAAAATGAGGCTTTTGAATATATCACGAAACGAATGGAAGAAAAAAAGCTTCCAATGTGTCTGACCGACGTAGCAGGAAGAAGAGACGTGTTGCATATGCGTTTAACAAGTCCAATTGTAGCAGTGAGATTTGTTGGAAATCAGTTACACGATACTGATTATGTGCGAATGAGGGCTTGGGCTCAAAGAATTGCAGAGTGGCGAGCACAAGGTTTAGAAAAGATATTTTTCTTTTTGCATCAACCAGAAGATAGACTTTGCCCAGAGACCGCTGTATATTTTGTAGAATGTATTAATGATACTTGTGGTGTCAATTTACCAATTCCTAAATTATATCAATCTGGAATACAGACGAGTTTATTTTAAGGTTTCTTTAAACAATCCTACTTTGGGCTAGTTTATTAAGCAAATTTTTAGGAGAAATAGATTAAGATGAATACGATCGACGCAAAAACTTATAGAGATGGAATGAGCTTGCTTCCAGCAGCTGTTACTGTTGTTACTACAGATGGTGAAGCTGGCAAAGGAGGTATGACAGTCTCTGCAATTACTTCTGTTACAGATACTCCAGCCACACTCTTGATTTGTATCAACCAAAATTCTAAAATGAATGAAATGTTGAAAACAAATGCTCGTTTTGTGGTAAATATTCTACAAGCTTCAAATGAAGAAATTTCAAATAGAATGGCAGGTTTTGATGGAAGTGAGCCTTCTGAGAGATTTGACTTGGGAGAATGGAAAGAAGGAACTTTAAAACAGCCAATTCTAAAAAATGCCTCAGCCGCTTTTGAATGTGAAATTGTAAAAACGGACGAAGTTGGAACACATTCAGTTATATATGGTGAAGTAAAAGAGTTACATACTTTTGAGAAAGAAGAGTCTCCTCTTATGTATTTCAACAGATCTTATCAGCAATTTCGAGTAGATGAAACGGTTACTCCGTAATTGTAAGAAATGATTCTTTTGAAAGGATATTCTTCTGTTCTACTACTATCGTTTTTTCAGAAGTTAAGGATAAAAAGTTTTTGATAGCCTCTTTAGCTTTACTTTGATGTTTGATGAGTAGAGGATCGCTTACGGCTTTTTTATAAATAATACCTTTTGCCTTTGTTAGAGCTTTTGTTACAATATTTGATGAAGAAAAGAAGGTGTTTGTTTCATTAAAAACAGATGAGTTTTCATGATCTATCACAACATCACAAATCTCAAGATTTGGTATTTGAATAAAAATGCTATCGTTAGTGATAAGGATATCCTTTTTTTCAATTTTTGAAAGATCAATGCAAAGATTTACATGACCTTTTATGTGTAGGTCTATGCTTGGATCTGGCCACCAATCTACGGGTTCTTTATATTTGATAATATCTGTATAATGTTGCTCCCCAAATACTAGTTTACTTTTAGAAACAAATTTGTCATAGATTTTTGCTTGTAGTAATATCGCTTCAGCTTTCAATCTTTCACTTTCTTTGAAGTCAAAATAGTACTTTATCCCTATTCCAATTGAGGTGAAAAGTAAAATGAAGAATAAATATTTGAGCGATTTCATAAAAAGTATATTATTTGATTCTAAAAAATAATTACAACATCCGTACCTAGATTTTTATAAAAATCAATATATGGAATATGTGAGAAAAGAAGGATTACTTTAATAGTAAAGTAATCCTTCTTTCTTTTATATCAAATCGAAAACATCTTTGACTTTTATTTGAGAGGATTTAGTGAATCCTTCAGCAAAAGTACAATTTGCAATTTTACCCATTTCTCTAGCTCTACCTTCAATGAAGTGTTTGAAGTCTGGAGTGGAAATGAAAGTCTGATCTCCTTTAGCACTTTCTTCTGCATTAGTGTGGAACTGTGAAGAAAAGGCTTCAATAGATTGTACTTTCTGTTCCCAAGATTCTGTAACATCAACTACAAAGTCAGGTTTGATGTGCTCACTCTGAATCATATGGAAAATATTTTTAGGTCTCCATGCCTCTTGTTCTTTCCCGTCTAGTTCAGTTACCACTTTTTTCAAACCACTGATAAAACAAGCATCCACTACTAATTGAGCTGCTTTGCCATGATCAGGATGTCTGTCATATTCAGCATTTGTGAAAACTATATCTGGTTTATATTTACGAAGCATTTTCACAACTTCTAACTGGTGAGCTTCATCGTTTTTAAAAAATACATCTCTAAAACCGAGATTTTCACGAGCACTTAACCCCATGATTTCACCAGCTGCTTGAGCCTCTTTCAATCGAAGTTCTGGTGTACCTCGAGTACCCATTTCTCCTTGAGTAAAATCAATAATTCCGACCTTATATCCTTGTTTAATGTGGTTAATCAGCGTGCCAGAGCAACTTAATTCTACATCATCAGGATGTGCAACTAGTGCTAGTATATCTAATTTCATATGTTTAAACTATATCAACTATTAAAGAACGAAGATACGGGGAAATGGTTTAAAGAAGAAGAATTGTACAATAATGGGTGTTGAATATGGAAGAGGAGAACCTTTTATATTATTGAATTAGCTAGTATTTTTGCAGGCTTAAAGAAGGTTATGAAAAAATATAAATATTATTTGATTTATAAGCCTTTCGGTATGCTTCCTCAATTTTCAGATAATGAAGGAAGGCCAACATTGAAAGATTTATATGATTTCCCTAAGGATGTGTATTCAGTTGGACGATTAGATATGGACTCAGAGGGTTTGCTAATTCTCACAAATGATAAAAGTCTAAATCATAAGCTATTGCATCCTTCATTTAAGCATGATCGAGAATACTTGGTTCAAGTGGATGGAGATATAACCGAGGAAGCGATTATGCAATTGGCAAAAGGAGTAGTTATTTCTGTAAATAAGAAAAAACATAATACTTTGCCAGCAAAAGCTAGGAAGAAACAAGAGCCGAATTGGTTGGAAGAGCGTAATCCACCCGTACGTTTTAGAAAATCTATACCAACTTCCTTTGTTTCTTTGTCTTTAATTGAAGGGAAAAATAGACAAGTTCGTAAAATGACTGCTTCAGTAGGTTTTCCTACTCTTAGACTAATTAGAACAAGGATTGAAGGAATTACTTTGAATGGAATGAAAATAGGAGAGGTTAAAGAGGTGAACCGAAACCTAATCTATAAATTACTTTTTGAAAACAATAAGAAATAAAAATAGGAGAGCGTCAATAAAGAGGCTCTCCTAAATTTTTTAGCTTAAAATTGAATTAAGCAATTACAGTTTCTTTTGCCACTGTTCTGTCTTCTGGGTAAGCTCTGTGAGTTTCACCAGTATAAACCTGACGAGGTCTAGAGATTGGTTGAACCATTTCACGAGACTCTTTCCATTGTGCAATCCAACCTGGTAGACGACCAAGAGCGAATAACACTGTAAACATTTCAGTAGGGAATCCTAATGCTTTATAGATAATACCTGAGTAGAAGTCTACGTTAGGGTAAAGTTTCTTCTCAACAAAGTAAGGGTCAGTTAAAGCAATGTCTTCCAATTTCTTAGCGATATCCAATAACGGGTCATTTACGCCAAGACGGTCTAAGATATCATCAGCAGCTTTCTTGATGATTCTAGAACGAGGATCAAAGTTTTTATATACTCTATGTCCAAATCCCATCAAACGGAACGGATCATTCTTATCTTTTGCTTTCGCGATGAATTTATCAATGTTTCCACCATCAGCTTGGATAGTTTCTAGCATCTCAATAACAGCTTGGTTAGCTCCACCGTGAAGGCTACCCCAAAGTGCATTGATACCTGCAGAAACAGCTACATATAATGAAGATAATGATGAACCTACTACTCTTACTGTAGCAGCTGAACAGTTTTGCTCATGATCTGCATGAAGAATAAGAAGTTTATTCATAGCATCCATAATGACTGGATCTACATCATAATCCATATGCTTGTTTTTGAACATCATTTGCATGAAGTTACTAACGTAGTCATTTTTAGCGTTAGGATATTCCAATGGAAGACCTTGGCTATTTTTGAATGACCAAGCAGCAAGCGTAGGAAGTTTTGCAAGAAGTCTTACAATTGTTAAATCGATTGCAGCAGAGTCTCTATTAGGATCAATTGATTCTGGGTGGAATGCTGTCAAAGAAGTAACTAAAGAAGAAAGAACTCCCATTGGATGTGCTGTAGAAGGGAAACCGTCAAAAATCTTACGGATATCTTCGTGCACAAGAGAGTGCTTCATGATGCGGCTTGACCAATTTTCAAAAGTCTGTGCATCTGGAAGCTCGCCATATATTAATAAGTAAGCAACTTCAAGGAAAGAAGATTTTTCTGCCAAATCTTCAATAGAATAACCTCTGTGACGAAGAATACCTTTTTCTCCATCTAGGAAAGTTACATTCGAAGTTGTAGAACCCGTGTTTTTGAAACCTACATCTAGAGTTATGAGACCAGAAGTAGCTCTTAATTTAGAAATGTCTAGTGCTTTTTCGCCTTCAGAGCCTTCTAGAACTGGGATTTCATATGTGTTGCCGTCGTATTGTAGTTGTGCTGTTTTATTCATATGTTCTTTAAATAATTTAGAATGTATAGTCTATAGGTAGTTTAATTGCATAACCGCTTATCAATAACTCAAGATTTAGAATTATTGTTTAAATAATTGTTATTAAAGAATGTTAGTTATTGATTTTCTCGCCTAATATATTTGAAAAAATTGTCATTAGCAAAGTTTTAATTGGTTGTACCATATATATGATTGGATTTTAGTCCATTTAATTCAATACTTCCAAAATAATGTTAAATAATAATATCCAGTACATTCATTCGGCTTTGAAATATTTGTCTGAAAGACTGTAGTGTTAAAGGTGAGAATTGGACTATATTTTATCTTTTTAGTTGTGATTTGTTTTTAAAAGAGTCTATCTTGTTTGAGATTTTTGCCGAAAATTATGCTATTATTGCCCTAAATGCATTGTTCTTTTAGGAATTGAGGCACTTTCATTATTTTTTTTAAGTCTTTTAAAGACATTGGAATTTTAAATTAACCTGGACAAGATGTCAAAAAATCTAGTCATCGTAGAGTCCCCAGCTAAGGCAAAGACGATCGAGAAGTATTTGGGGAAAGACTTTACAGTAAGATCAAGTTACGGCCACATACGAGATTTACCGAAAGGTGATAAAGCTATTGATATTGAGAATGATTTCACCCCTGTTTATGAAGTTTCTTCAGATAAGAAGGAAGTCATAAAAGAGTTGAACAAGGAAGTGAAGGATGCTGAATATATATGGTTAGCGACCGATGATGACCGCGAGGGAGAAGCGATATCTTGGCACTTGTACGAGACGCTAAAATTAAATAATGATAATACGAAAAGGATTGTTTTCCGAGAAATTACGAAATCAGCAATCCTTAAAGCAATAGATT
Organism: Sediminitomix flava; assembly: GCF_003149185.1. Lineage (NCBI taxonomy): Bacteria > Pseudomonadati > Bacteroidota > Cytophagia > Cytophagales > Flammeovirgaceae > Sediminitomix > Sediminitomix flava. The sequence continues at coordinate 595,465 of NZ_QGDO01000003.1, forward strand.
CTCCAAGAACAATTGATATAGATTTGGTGAATGCTCAGCAAGCGCGTCGTATTCTAGACCGTTTAGTTGGTTATGAATTATCACCAGTTCTTTGGAAAAAAATTAAAAGAGGTCTTTCTGCTGGCCGTGTTCAATCGGTTGCCGTAAGATTAGTTGTTGAAAGGGAACGAGAAGTGGAGGCTTTTACTCCTGAGTCTTCTTTTAAGGTAGTTGCAGAATTTGACTTAGATCAAGGTAAAGTATTAAAGGCGGAGCTCCCTAAGAAATTCAAAACCGAAGAAGAAGCCAGAGTATTCTTAGAAGCTTGTCTAAAAGGAGAATATCAAATTGCTGATTTGCAGAAAAAGCCTGGTAAAAGAACTCCAGCAGCTCCTTTTACTACTTCAACTTTACAACAAGAGGCAAGTAGAAAATTAGGTTACTCTGTTTCTCAGACAATGATTCTAGCTCAGAAATTGTACGAGTCTGGTAAGATTACCTATATGCGTACAGATTCTGTTAACATCTCAGAAGAAGCTAAAGCTGCCGCAGCTGATGTTATTTCTTCAACTTATGGAGAAGAGTACGTAGAGACTAGACATTTCAAAACAAAATCGAAATCTGCTCAAGAGGCTCACGAAGCTATCAGACCTACTAATTTCTCAATTCCGTCTGTGAATGATGTTGATGACAACCGAGAAGCTCGTCTTTATGAGTTGATTTGGAAAAGAGCAATCGCATCTCAAATGTCTAATGCTAGACTTGAAAAGACAATTGCTAAGATTAGTGTTTCAACAGCTGAGGAACAATTTACCGCATCTGGTGAGGTGATAGTTTTTGACGGTTTCTTGAAAGTATATATAGAATCTAAGGATGAAGATGATGCCGATAATGATGGTGATAGTTCAATGTTACCGCCATTGTCTGTCGGACAATCTTTAGCTTTAAGTCAAATGGATGCCATTCAAAGATTTACAAGACCTGCAGCAAGATATACAGAAGCAAGTCTTGTGAAAAAGCTTGAAGAAATGGGCATTGGTCGTCCATCTACTTATGCTCCAACAATCTCAACGATCCAAAAGCGTGATTATGTTGTGAAGGAGGCTAGAGATGGTAAAGAAAGAAAGTATCGTCATCTAAGATTGAAAGATGGCGCAATTAAAGATACTGACCAAACTGAAATTGTAGGTAACGAGAAGAATAAACTATTCCCTACTAATATTGGAATGGTTGTTAATGATTTCTTGGTGAAGTATTTCCCTGACATTGTTGACTATTCTTTTACAGCCCAAGTTGAAGAACAATTTGATGAGATTGCCAATGGAGGAAAAGAATGGAATTCAATGATCAAGAATTTCTATGGTTCTTTCCATGAAACAGTAGAAACAACTACAGAAAAGGCTGATCGCTCAGAAATTGGTGGTTCAAGAGTTCTTGGTACTGATCCAGTTTCAGGAAAAGAAGTAACTGTACGTTTAGGTAAGTTTGGCCCAATAGCTCAAATCGGAACAACTCCTGAAGAAGGAGACGAGGAGGCTGAAAAACCAAAGTATGCTTCTTTAAGAAAAGGTCAATATTTAGAGAGTATTACTTTAGAAGATGCCTTAGAATTATTCAAATTACCTAGAACTGTAGGAGAGTTTGAAGATAAAGTAGTAGTAGCTGCAATTGGTAGATTTGGACCTTATATTCGTCACGATGGTAAGTTTGTATCTATCGGCAAAGAACTTGCGCCTGAAACTATTACTTTGGATGAAGCAATCGCTTTGATTTTGGCTAAAAGAGAAGCTGATGCAAAGAAATTTATCAAAGCTTTTGATGAAGATCCTGAAATTCAAATTTTAAATGGTCGTTGGGGACCTTATATTTCTTACAAAAAGAAGAACTATAAAATCCCTAAAGAAACAGAAGCTTCTGAATTGACTTTTGAGGAAACTATGAAGTTGATTGAAGAGGGAATGAAAGCACCTGCTAAAAAGAAAGGTGCAGCTGCTAAGAAGACGACTGCTGCTGAAAAGAAAACAACAGCAACTAAAGCAAAGACGACAACGAAAAAAACAACTACTAAAAAAGCAACAACAGCTAAGAAAACAACGGCTACAAAAAGGAAAACTGTTGCGAAAAAATAATAGTTTGTTTTAAAATAATATAGTTTCTTAAAAATCACAGAACCGTAGGTAAAACATAACCTACGGTTCTTTTTTATGTGCTATATTTGACTTGGCGATGTAAAGTTTTCTTTTATTTGCATAGGCAATTATGATATGAGTTAACTTTTGTTTAAAATTGCTCTTAATAGAGCTAAATATTAAGATTCCAAGTTATTTAATACCCCTAAAGGGAACTTCTATGAATATACATGAGTATCAGGCGAAAGAGCTATTAAAAAGACACAACGTAGCAATCGGTGAAGGTATTTTGGCGAATACGCCAGAGGAAGCTGTAGCAGCAGCTGAAGCTTTAACTGAGCAAACTGGAACGCAAAAGTGGGCTGTAAAAGCTCAAATTCATGCTGGTGGTCGTGGTAAAGGCGGCGGAGTAAAAATTGCTAGCAATCTTGAAGAAGTAAAAGAACATGCTTCTAATATTATCGGGATGCAGCTTGTGACTCCACAAACTGGCGCAGAAGGTAAAAAAGTTTATAAAGTACTAGTACAAGAAAATACATATTATCCAGGAGAGTCTGAGCTTTCTGAGATTTACATGTCTATCTTATTGAATAGAGGTACAGGACGTAACATGGTTATGTACTCTACAGAAGGTGGAATGGATATCGAGGAAGTTGCTGAAAAAACTCCTCATTTGATCTTTACTGAAGATATCGATCCTAAAGTAGGTTTGACTGGTTTCCAAGCTAGAAGAATTGCTTTTAACCTAGGTCTTTCAGGTAAAGCTTTCAAAGAAATGGTGAAATTCGTTTCAGGTCTTTACAATGTATATGTAAAAGAAGATGCTGAAATGATCGAAATCAACCCTGTTCTTAAAACAACAGATGATAGAATCTTGGCAGTAGATGCAAAGATTTCTCTAGAAGAAAATGCTCTTTACCGTCACAAAGATAATCAAGAGTTCCGTGACTTGACTGAAGAAGACCCTTCTGAAGTTGAAGCAGGAAAATATAACTTGAACTACGTGAAGCTTGATGGTAACGTAGGTTGTATGGTAAATGGTGCTGGTCTTGCAATGGCTACAATGGACATGATTAAATTGTCTGGTGGTGAGCCTGCAAACTTCCTTGATGTTGGAGGTTCTGCGAATGCTGAGACAGTAGAGAATGGTTTCCGTATCATCCTTTCTGACCCTAAAGTAAAAGCAATCTTGATCAACGTATTCGGTGGTATCGTTCGTTGTGACCGTGTTGCTAAAGGTGTAATTGAAGCATACAAAAATATTGGTAACATTGAAGTTCCAATTATTGTAAGACTTCAAGGTACTAATGCAGAAGAGGCTGCTCAATTGATCAATGAGTCTGGTCTTAAAGTAATTTCTGCAGTAGTATTGAAAGATGCAGCAGAGAAAGTAAAAGAAGCTTTAGCTTCTGCTTAAGAAATATTTGAAATGATTTAAGCCTGTTCAATCTAATTGGACAGGCTTTTTTTGTTTAAATTTAGGCTATGAATAATGTGTTGAAAACGGTATTACGTCCTTTGGGTGGATTGTACGGAGGAATTATGTCCTTCAGAAACTTTTTATATAAGAAAAATATTTTTAGGGCTTCTCAGTTTGATCTAAAGATTATATCTGTTGGAAACCTTTCTGTAGGTGGTACAGGGAAGACTCCTCATGTTGAATTACTAGTTTCCTTGTTTGAGGATGAATATAATTTGGGGATTTTAAGTAGAGGGTATGGAAGAAGAACGAAAGGTTTTTTATTGGCTAATGAACATCCTACAGCACAAGAAATAGGGGATGAGCCTGCGCAATACCAATCTAAATTTGGAGAGAAACATGTTGTGGCTGTTGGGGAAGAACGAGCAATGGCAATTCCTCAAATGCTTTATCAGCATGAAAATATAAATATGATTATTCTCGATGATGCTTTTCAACATAGAGCTGTAGATCGAGATGTAAATATTATGCTCACTGAATTTCAACGTCCTTTTTATGATGATTTCATCATGCCAGCTGGTAGGCTGAGGGAGAAAAGAATAGGAGCAAGTAGAGCTGATATTGTAATTATTACAAAATGTCCTGCTGATTTATCAAAAACTCAAGCGGCTCAAATGAGTACTGAGGTTCAAAGATATGCTGGAGAGGATACGCCTGTATTTTTTAGTTCTATAAAATATGGTAAGTTGAAATCTGTTCAAAATCATAATGAGACTCTAGATTGGGCAGATAAGACATACTTGCTAACTGGAATAGCAAATGCTAATCCGATGAAAGAATATATTTCTCACTATTCTCAAATTATTCATCATGATGAGAAAGCAGATCATTTTCATTACTCAGAGTTTAGAGTAGAGAAAATACTAGAAAGGTTCGAAAAAGAAACTTCTGGAAATGGAATGATTGTGACAACAGAGAAGGATATGGTCAAACTAACAAATCCTTCAA